>NZ_JBIUBE010000007.1:0-491896 GCF_044593395.1 Streptomyces sp. NPDC052301
TTGATTTTTGGCACGCTGTTGAGTTCTCAAGGAACGGTCGCTTCCTTTGTACTCACCCTCTCGGGCTTTCCTCCGGGCTTCCCTTCGGTGTTTCCAACTCTATCAGGCTTTTTCCGTCTCTCTGACCACCCCCCGGCGGACATGCCGAAGGAGACCCAGAGATAGGATCTGACGAGTTTGGATGCTGCTCGAGCGACGACGTTCGCACGTCTCTCCGCCCCAAGCAGGAGTACGACTGTACACGCGGCCTCGAAGAGGGTGCAAATCCGGGGGGTTGGTGGTCTAGACCACTTACTGGTAACTTCTATACGGAACCGCCACTTCACATGACATACCCTGCTGCTCAGGCGCCGTTCGGGACAGGCTGTGACGGCCCGTGAGCAGCTCCATTCCTTGGGAGGCTTCCCATGACCACCGTGACGTCCCCGCTCGCCGGACGCGCCATCGGACTGGCCGCAGTGCCGGATCCGGTCTTCTCCGGGGCCATGGTCGGCCCGGGCACCGCGATCGACCCCGTGCGTGAGCCCTCCGAGGCCGTGGCGCCCGTGGACGGCGTGATCGTCTCCCTGCACCCGCACGCGTTCGTCGTGGTGGACGAGAGCGGGCACGGCGTGCTCACGCATCTGGGCATCGACACCGTGCAGCTCAACGGCGAGGGCTTCGAGCTCCTTGTGAACAAGGGGGACACCGTGACTCGGGGCCAGGTCATCGTCCGCTGGAACCCGGCCGCCGTCGAGGCCGCCGGCAAGTCGCCGGTGTGCCCGGTCGTCGCGCTGGAAGCCACGGCCGAAGCCCTGTCCGACCTCCGTGACAGCGGTGACGTGAAGGCCGGAGACAGCCTGTTCTCCTGGAACTGACGGCACGGCCGTCCTAGGACGGCGAACAGGAAATCCACTGCGGCGGCGGGACCCGCCGCACTACTCGGAGACGGGTGAGATGGAGACAACGCTGCGAGGCGTCGGCGTGAGCCATGGTGTGGCGATCGGCGAGGTTCGGCACATGGGCACGGCGGTGCTGGAGCCGCCGGCCAAGCAGATCCCCAAGGAAGAGGCGGAGCGGGAGCAGGGGCGCGCTCGCCAGGCCGTGGATGCGGTGGCCGCCGATCTGATGGCGCGCGGCAACCTGGCGGGGGGCGAGGCCCAGGCGGTGCTCGAGGCGCAGGCCATGATGGCCCAGGACCCCGAGCTGATGGCGGACGTGGACCGGCGGATCGCCGTCGGCAGCACGGCCGAGCGCGCGGTGTACGACGCGTTCGCGGCGTATCGGGAGCTGCTGGCCGGTGCCGGTGAGTACCTCGCCGGCCGTGTGGCCGACCTGGATGACGTGCGGAATCGTATCGTCGCCCGGCTGCTGGGCGTTCCGATGCCGGGTGTCCCGGACAGTGACCAGCCCTATGTACTCGTGGCGCGGGACCTCGCTCCCGCCGACACGGCGCTGCTGGACCCCTCGCTGGTCCTCGGTTTCGTGACGGAGGAGGGCGGGCCGACCAGCCACAGCGCGATTCTGGCGCGTGCGCTGGGTGTGCCGGCCGTGGTGGCGCTGCCGGGTGCCGGTGAGCTGACCGAGGGCACGGTGATCGCTGTCGACGGCAGCACCGGCGACATCTTCGTGAACCCGAGCGAGGAGAAGAAGGCACAGCTGGAGGCCGCGGCCGCCGAGCGCAAGGCCGCGCTGGCCGCCTCGAGCGGGCCGGGTGCGACGGCGGACGGGCACAAGGTGCCGTTGCTGGCCAACGTGGGCGGGCCGGCTGACGTACCGGCTTCGGTGGAGGCCGGGGCCGAGGGCGTCGGTCTGTTCCGTACCGAGTTCCTGTTCCTGGACGACAGCAAGAACGCTCCTTCCGAGGAGAAGCAGGTCGAGGCCTACCGGCAGGTGCTGGAGGCCTTCCCCGAGGGACGTGTGGTCGTGCGGGTGCTGGACGCCGGGGCGGACAAGCCGCTGGACTTCCTGACGCCGGCGGACGAGCCGAACCCGGCGCTCGGGGTGCGGGGCCTGCGGACGCTGCTCGACCATCCCGAGGTCCTGCGTACGCAGCTGACCGCGCTGGCCAGGGCGGCCGAGGGGCTGCCCGTGTACCTCGAGGTCATGGCGCCCATGGTGGCGGACCGCAGGGACGCGAAGGCGTTCGCGGACGCTTGCCGTGAGGCGGGGCTGCAGGCCAAGTTCGGGGCCATGGTGGAGATCCCGTCGGCCGCGCTGCGGGCGCGCTCGATCCTGCAGGAGGTCGAGTTCCTGTCGCTGGGCACCAATGACCTCGCGCAGTACACGTTCGCGGCGGACCGGCAGGTCGGTGCGGTGTCGCGACTGCAGGACCCGTGGCAGCCGGCGCTGCTCGACCTGGTGGCGCTGTCCGCCGAGGCGGCCAAGGCCGAGGGCAAGAGCTGCGGTGTGTGCGGTGAGGCCGCGTCCGATCCGCTGCTGGCCTGTGTGCTGACCGGTCTGGGTGTCACCTCTCTGTCCATGGGTGCGGCGTCGATTCCTTATGTGCGGGCGACGCTGGCGAAGTACACGCTGGCGCAGTGCGAGCGGGCCGCGGCGGCCGCGCGTGCGGCGGACAGCGCCGAGGAGGCGCGTGCCGCGGCTCAGGCGGTGCTGTCCGGCGAATAGGTCCGGCGCGTGGTCGTACCGGACGGTCCGGTGCGCCGTTTCAGGGGCGTCCTGCCTTCGGGTGGGGCGCCCCTGGTGCGTCCGGCCGGTTCCCAGGTGTTTCAGTGGTGGTGGCCGGGTGGGGTGCTCTCCTCTCCCAGGTCGGGTGGTTCGCAGTAGTTGACGCCGGACTCCGGGGAGATGAGATCGCCGGATTCGACGTCGGTGCAGTAGGCGTCGAAGACTTCGGCGGCGGTGAGTGGTTCGAGGGCGCCGCCGCGCAGTCGCCAGCCGTAGACGCGGTCGGTGGTCCCGGGGGCGCTGGTGCGCATGACGAGTCCGCCGGGGCTGCGGGTCGCGAGGCCGAGGGCGAGGACGCTGGTGAATTCCAGGGCCTCTGCTTCGTCGAGCCGGGTGTCGCCCTCGGGTTCCTGGTCGCCGTGCAGGACGGAGACGAGGGTGTCCGGGGGGCCGCAGACGCTGCAGACGAGGTGCCGGTCGCCGGGTTGTGCGGTGTCGAGGATGCGGGCCAGGAGTTCGGAGGCGCGGGTGAAGGCCGCACGGCCGATGTCCTCGCCGCACGTCGGGCAGGGGCCGAGCCGGGTCAGGAGCGTGGCGGCGTACTCCCAGGTGGCCTGTCGGACGGCCTCGTCGACGAGTGCGGTGAGGAGTGTGGCGAGAGGCCGGCCGTCGTAGGGGATGGTGGGGCCGGTGGCCGCGAGTTCCGCGGTGAACCGGGTCCGGCTGGCGGGGAGGTCGGGGTCGAGGCCGGTGTCGGCGCAGAAGTCCGCGTATTCCTCGGGGTCGAAGAGGGCGAGGGTGGTGTGGCCGCCCTGGGCGGCGCGGGCTTTGAGGACGGCTTCGGTCTGCCGGAGGTAGGTCGTGTGGTCGTCGAAGGTGAAGCTGCGGTAGCGCCGCATGGCGCGGAAGTCGTGTTCGTCGGTGAGCAGACCGATGGTGCCGGCGATTTCGCGGCGCAGGACGCGTCGCATGGTCTGGTGGTCGGTGTGCGCCATGTTTCCCCCTGTGCGCAGTCGATCAATGCTCACTCACCGTAACCGGCGGCACTGACAACGGGGGTCGCTGGAGGCGGTCGCGGACCAGGCGGTGCTGAATTGCGCAGGTCACGGCGATGGTGGTGCCGAAGGCGGCCCAGCCGAGGGGTCCGGTGGCGATGGCGGCGGTGACGACGAGGGGGCCGATGGTGCGCTGGCCGGACTGGGCGAGTCCGTGGACGCCCAGGTAGGCGCCCTGTGCGGTGTCCGGGGCCAGGGCCAGGGAGAGTTCCCAGGAGACGACGGCGTGCAGGATCTCGGCGAGGGTGAAGAGGGCGGCGGACGCGGTGAGCATGCAGATGGCCTGGAGGGTGCCGCCGGTGGCGGACAGGGCCATGGTGATGCCGCCGGCGGCGAAGGCGGCGGACAGCGGGCCGAGGAGCCTGCGGGCTGCCTCGGTGGTGGTGCCGTGACGGGCGAGGGGCACCTGGAGCGCGACGACCATGACGTTGTTGAGGACGAGCAGGAGGGGTGCGAGGCCGTGCGGTACTCCCTCGCTGTGGGCGATCCACAGAGGCAGTCCGACCTGGAAGACGGTGTCGTCGAGGAAGAGGACCGTCTCGGTCGCGACGTAGGCGAGATAGGTGCGGTCGCGCCAGGGGGTGGCGGGCCTGGTGCCGGGGGGTGTGCTGCCGGCGTCGATGGCGACGCGGTGGCCGGACGGTGGTTCCGCGCAGGTGAGCGTGAGGAGGGCCACCGCCACGAAGGAGAGGGCGTCGCCGGTGAGGAGCCAGCGGTAGGCGGTGGTGGTGCCGAGGGTGACGGCGGCGGCGGCTGCGAGGCCGCCCAGGGCCCAGCCTGCGTTGGAGGCGGTGCGGTTGACGGCCTGGTAGCGGACGCGGTCGGGGCCGGCGATGCGTGCGGCGTAGAGCTTGGTGAGGACGCTGGCGGCGCGGTCGCCGAGGCTGCCGACGGCGGAGATCGCGAGCAGCGGCAGGTAGTGGTCGGTGGTGAGCAGGGCGAATGAGGCCAGGGCGCGCAGGAGTTGGAGGGGGATCAGGATCCGGGTGAGGGGGAAGCGGTCGGCGATGCGGCCGCCCAGGGGCGCGCCCGCGATGCCGACGGCGCCGGAGACGGCGGCGAGGGTGCCCACCTGGGCGAGGGAGAGGCCGGAGACGTAGGTGAAGTACAGGACGGAGACGGATGCCCACAGGCCGCTGCCGATGCGGTCGATGAAGGTGACGAGGAGCATCCGGCGTCCGTCGCGGCCTCCTGGTATGCGCGGCGGCCGGTTGGCGGCCCGGTGCCTGGCGTCCACTGTTCCCCCTCGGGTGGAGCTTGCTCCGGAATTATGTACTGATACATAATTGGTAACGTGGTAACACAATATGAGGTCAGGGGTACGACGGCCAAGGGAATTGCCGGATCGGTCGAACGAGGTGTCGCCGAGGGGTGGTTGGCGCCCGGAGCCGCGCTGCCGCCCGTGCGGCGGCTCGCGGACGAGCTGGGGGTGAGTCCGGGAACGGTCGCCACCGCCTACAGGGAGTTGCGGACGCGGGGCATCGTCGTCACGCGAGGGCGGGGCGGCACGGTGGTCGCGCCGGCCCCGGCGGTGGCGTCGCGGCGACCGCCCAGGGTTCCCGCGGGGCTGCGCGACCTGGCGAGCGGGCACCCCGATCCGGCGCTGCTGCCCGCTCTGGTGCCGCCGTCCCGGCTCTCCCCCGGCGCCCGCTCCCATCGCGCCGCCCCGCGGCTGGCGCGGCTCGAGGACGCCGTACGCGACTGGCTGGGGGCGGACGGCGTCCCCGTGGAGCACGTGACGTTCGCGCACGGGGCGCTGGACCTGATCGGCCGGGTGCTGTCGGTGGAGCTGCGGCCCGGGGACGGCGTGGCCATGGAGGATCCGGGCTATCACCATCTGCTGGATCTGGTCACCGCGTCGGGTCTGCGCATCGTCCCGGTCGCGGTGGACGACGAGGGGATGCGTCCGGAGGCCCTGCGGGGGGCGTTGCGGGCCGGGGTGCGGGCGGTGGTGCTCAGTCCGCGGGCGCAGAATCCGTACGGCGGCCGTTTCTCCGGGGAGCGGCGGGATGCGCTGACCGAGGTGCTGCGCGACGCGTCCGATGTGCTGGTGGTGGAGAACGATCACGCCTCCGAGGTGGCCGACGCGGCCCTGCACACGGTGACCGGCGCGGGACTGGCCCGCTGGGTGCATGTGCGGACGGTGAGCAAGTTCCTGGGGACCGACCTGCGGTGGGCGGCCGCCGCCTGTGACCCGGTCACGCTCGCGCGGCACGACGGCCGGCTGCTGGTGACCTCGGGCTGGGTCAGTCACCTGTTGCAGGAGACCGTGCTCGGGCTGATGACCGACGAGGTCACGCGCGCTTTGGTGACACGCGCGCGGGAGGCGTACGCGCTGCGCCGTACGTCGCTGACCGGCGAGCTGGCCGTCCGGGGCATCGCGTCGCACGGCGTGAGCGGGATGAACGTGTGGGTGCCCGTGCGGGACGAGTCGGCGGTGGTGAACGGGCTGCGGTCGTACGGCTGGTGGGTCGGGGCCGGGGCGCGGTTCCGGCTGGATGCGGCTCCGGGGGTCCGGATCACGTGCGCGGGCCTGGATCCGGCCGACGCCGCGCGGCTGGCCTCGGACTTCGCCGCCGTGCTGGGCGAGTCCGAGGCCACCTACGGAGGGTGACGCGGCCCGGCGGCGTCAGGCGCGCTTGCGGGCGAGTTCCTCGTAGAACCCCAGCAGGGCGAGGTTGTCGATGGATCCCGGGTTGACCGCCTTCTCCATGGGGGTGCCCTGCAGGAGGCGCTTGACCGGGACCTCGATGCGTTTGCCGGTCAGGGTGTGCGGGACGCCGGGCACCTCGATGATCTCGTCGGGTACGTGCCGCGGCGAGAGCTGTTCGCGGATGGCCCGCTTGATCCGGTTCAGCAGTGCCTCGTCGAGGACGGCGCCGGGCGCGAGGTGCACGAACAGCGGCATCCAGTAGCCGCCGTCGGGCTGCTCGACGCCGATGACCAGGGACTCCTTGATCTCGGGCAGGCGCTCGACCACCTCGTAGATGTCGGCCGAGCCCATGCGCACGCCCTGGCGGTTCAGGGTGGAGTCGGAGCGGCCGTGGATGATCACGGAGCCGCGTGGGGTGAGCGTGATCCAGTCGCCGTGGCGCCAGACACCGGCGTAGGTGTCGAAGTAGCTGTCGTGGTAGCGGCTGCCGTCGGGATCGTTCCAGAAGTGGATCGGCATGGACGGCATGGGGTTGGTGACGACCAGCTCGCCGACCTCGTCGACCAGGGGCTTGCCGCTCGGGTCCCAGGCCTGCAGGTCGGTGCCGAGACCGGGGGCCTGGAGTTCTCCGGTGTACACGGGGAGGGTCGGTACGGCTCCGGCGAAGCAGGAGCAGACGTCCGTGCCACCGCTGACGGAGGCGATCCACAGGTCGTCGCGGACCTCGTCGTGCAGCCAGCGGAAGCCGTCCGGCGGGAGCGGGGAGCCGGTGGTGGCCACGCAGGCGACCTTGGACAGGTCGAAGTCGCGGGACGGGTGCACGCCGGCCTTGCGGCAGGCCATGACGTACGCGGCCGAGGTGCCGTAGAGGGTGGCTCCGGTGCGTTCGGCGACGCGCCACTGGGCGCCCGTGTCCGGATAGCCGGGGCTGCCGTCGTAGAGGACGATCGTGGTGCCCGTGAGCAGACCGGAGACGAGGAAGTTCCACATCATCCAGCCGGTCGACGTGTACCAGAAGAAACGATCCTCGGGACCGAGGTCGCAGTGCAGTCCGAGCTGCTTGAGGTGCTCGACCAGGATGCCGCCCTGGGACTGGACGATGGCCTTGGGCAGGCCTGTCGTACCGGAGGAGTACAGCACCCACAGGGGGTGGTCGAACGGCACCTGCTCGAAGACGGGTTCGGTGTCGGCCGCGGTCAGGGCCGCCCACTCCAGGGCGCCCTCGGGTGCCTCGCTGCCGAGGACCGGGATGTGGACGACGGCGCGCAGGGTGGGCAGCTCGCGGCGCAGCTCGGCGACGATCTCGCGGCGGTCGTGCTCCTTGCCGCCGTAGCGGTAGCCGTCGACGGTGAACAGGACGACGGGTTCGACCTGCTGGAAGCGGTCCAGGACGCTGCGGGCGCCGAAGTCGGGTGCGCAGGAGGTCCAGACGGCGCCCACGGCGGCCGTGGCGAGGAGGGCGACGACGGCCTGGGGGATGTTGGGGAGGTAGCCGCTGACGCGGTCACCGGGGAGCACGCCGAGGGCGCGCAGTTCGGCGGCGAGGGATCCGACCTGGCGGCGCAGCTCGGACCAGGTCACCGGGCGCGGTTCGTGGGTCTCGTCCACGTGGAGGAGGGCGGGCTCGTCCGCGCGGTCGGCCGCGGCACGCAGGGCGTGCTCGGCGTAGTTGAGGGCGGCTCCGGGGAACCACTGGGCGCCGGGCATCGAGCGGTCGCCGAGCACGCGCGCGTAGGGGGTCGAGAAGCGGACGTCGAACCACTCCGTGACGGCCTTCCAGAACGTGTCCAGCTGGTCGACGGACCACCGGTGCAGGGCCGGGTAGCCACCCTCGGCCGGGGCGCCGTGGTGTTCGGCGGCCCACGCCTGGAACCGGGTGATGCGGGCCTGGGCGATCCGCTGGGGATCGGGCTGCCAGAGCGGCTGGGGGTTCGCGGTCGACATGGGGCGGCTCCCGGACTGTGCGCGTCGTGTGCGTCGGTCCGCGCACGGGCTGGGGTGTGCGCGTGACGCGGCTGACAGGGACGATGCCATGTGATCGACTTCTGCACCAGGGTGCGCCCCACATAGTCCGTGTCGTGAAGATGTGGCCCCGGCCTGGGTGAACGGCAATTGAACGACACGCGCGCGTGGGGTGCTCAGTGGCAGGGTGAGCAGCATGGACGGTCGTGACCTGGTGCGTTCGGTGAGTGGGGTCGGTTCGGGAAGGGCGGCACGGGGGTTGCGTACCGTACGGGCCGCGTGGCGGCGGAGGCGTATCGACTCCGCGGGGCTGCCGCAGCGGGGGCCCGAGCGGGCGCGCGTCCCCGGGCAGATGCAGGACGTGGAGCCGGGTCCGGGGGGTGGGCTGATCCGGTTCGGCCGGTCCGAGCTGCGGATCACGGTCGCGGTCAGCGGGGCGGTCTTCTGGGGGTGGGACGGGGCGGCTCCGCAGCCGTCGTACGCGCTCGCCGGGAGCTGTCCCGAGCCGGATCCGCGGGCGGTGCTGGAGCCGGACAAGGACGGTGGCTGGCGGGTGGTCGCCGAGCGGGTGACGGTCGTCGTCTCCCGGCACGGCGCGGTGGAGGTGTGCACGCCGGGCGGGGTGACCCTGCGCCGGGATCTGCCGCCGCGCTGGTGGGAGCCGGTGGGCGGGGGCACGGCACGGTGGATGCAGCGGTCGGAGGTGGCCGCGGACGCCCGGTTCTTCGGTCTGGGCGGGCGGTCGTCCGGGCCCCGGCTGCGGGACGGCTCGTACCGGCTGTGGAACACCGATCCGGGGCGTGCGTTCGGGCCGGGCGACGATCCGCTGTACCTGACCATGCCGGTGCAGCTGGTGGTCGCCGACGCCGGCACGCATCTGGTGTTCCACGACACCACGTGGGACGGAACGGTGGTCCTGCGGGAGGGCGAGGAGGGCGCGGGGTCCGGGCACGACCGGTCGGGGCGCTGTGAGGTGCGGATGGACGGCGGTCCGCTGCGCTGCTGGGTGATGGTGGGTACTCCCGCGCGCGTGCTGCACACGTGGGCCTCGCTGACCGGGGCGCCCGCGCTGCCGCCCGCGTGGGCGCTCGGTCATCATCACGCGCGGTGGGGCTTCGGCAGTGAGCAGGAGGTGCGCCGGATCGTCGCCGGCTACCACGAGCGCGGTCTGCCGCTGGACGCGGTCCATCTGGACATCGACCACTACGACGACCACCAGGTGTTCACCGTCGACCAGGAGCGGTTCCCGAAGCTGCCGGTGCTCGCCGAGGAGCTGCGGCGGGAGGGCGTCCGGCTGGTGTCGATCGTCGATGCGGCCGTGAAGGCGGCGCCGGGAAACGCGGTGTACGACGGGGGTGCGGCCGTGGACGCGTTCGTGCGGGACGCCTCGGGGCGGACGGTGCGGGGGGTGGTGTGGCCCGGCGAGTCGGTCTATCCGGACTTCACGCACGCGCGCGTGCGCAAGTGGTGGGGCGGGCTCTACGAGGAGCGCCTCGGGCAGGGCTTCGCGGGGTTCTGGCACGACATGAACGAGCCGACGTCGTTCAACGCCTTCGGCGAGCCGACCTTGCCGCGTTCGGCCCGGCACGCCCTGGAGGGACGCGGTGGCGACCACAGGGAGGCGCACAACGTGTACGGGCTGTGCATGGCGCGGGCCGGTTACGAGGGACTGCGCGAACTGTCGCCCGGTGAGCGGCCCTTCCTGTTCTCCCGGTCCGGCTGGGCGGGGATGCAGCGGTACGGGGGCACCTGGTCCGGGGACGTGGCGACAGGCTGGCCGGGGCTTCGGGCGTCGCTGTCGCTGGTGCTGGGGCTCGGGCTGTGCGGGGTGCCGTACTCGGGTCCGGACGTGGGCGGATTCGACGGCAGTCCGTCGCCGGAGCTCTATCTGCGGTGGTTCCAGCTCGGCGCGTATCTGCCGCTGTTCCGCACCCACGCGGGTCTGCGGGCGGGGCGGCGGGAGCCCTGGGAATTCGGTGCCGAAGTGCTGGAGCACGCGCGCGTGGCCCTGCTGGAGCGCCGTCGGCTGCGGCCGTACTTCGTGACGCTGGCCCATCTGGCCCGGCGCACCGGCGCGCCCTATGTGCGGCCGCTGTGGTGGCGGGCGCCGGAGGACCGGGCGCTGCGGGACTGCGAGGACGCGTTCCTGTTGGGCGACTGCCTGCTGGTGGCCCCGGTCCTGGACCCGGGTGCGGACCGGCGGGCGGTGCAACTGCCGCGGGGCCGCTGGTACGACACGGTGACGGAGGCGGTGTACGAGGGGCCGGCGCAGGTGCTGGTGGACGCGCCGCTGTCCCGGACTCCCGTGTTCGCGCGCGCGGGGGCGGTGGTTCCCGTGCGCGCGGACGACGGTGGTGTGGAGCTGGAGGTGTGGGCTCCCGCCCGAGGCCGCACGGGGGGCGGCCTGGTGGTGCCGGACACGGGCGACGGCTGGGACGAGCCGGAGATCGAACGCTACGTCGCCCGCTGGCAGGGCCGGCGGGTGGTGGTCACCCGGGAGCGGGAGGACGGCGTCGGTGAGCCGCCCTATCCGGTGCGCATACGGGGGCTGGGCTGAGCGGCCCGGCTCAGTACCGGCCCTCGAACCAGGCCCGTACGGCCAGGGTGTGCAGCGGGAAGGCGAGCTCCTCGGGCCGGCGGAGCAGGTGCCAGCCCTCGGTCTCGTCCGTGGGGTCGGAGGGTGGGAGGCCCTCGGCCGGCCGTTCCGGGAGGAGTCCGAACAGCAGCAGGTGCCCGTCGGGCGAGCTCATGGCGTCGACGAGGCGGACGTCGCGGGCGGCCGCGTCGATACCGGTCTCCTCCTTGAGTTCGCGTACGACGGCCTGCCTCCAGTCCTCCCGGTCGTCGATGTAGCCGCCGGGCAGGGCGGTGCCTCCGCGCGCGGGGGCGATGGTTCGGGTGATGACGACCAGGGCGGTGCCCTTGGTGTCGTACACGGGCTGGAGCGCGATCGCGACCGGGAGCGGGTTGCGATAGGCGGCGGCCCCGCAGGACGGGCAGGTGCGGGGCCAGCCGGAGACGCCCTCTCCATAGGGCGCTCCGCAGCTCGAACAGTGGGAGTCCGGTGCGAAGTTGTCAGTTGGGTGTTGAGTTTCGGACACGCGCGGACTGTATCCGATCAGAAGAGGGGCGTCTTGTGCAGGCGGTTCAGTCTGCGCTGACGAGCGACTTCCGGGACACGGGGAAGTCGAAGTAGGTGTCCGGATAGGGCTCGGGCTTGTAGGTGTAGTGCCACCACTCCTCGGCGAGGTTCACGAATCCGAGGCCCTCCAGGGTGTTTTTGAGCAGCAGGCGGTTGGCGCGTTGTGCGCCCTGGATGCGGGGGTCGAGGGTGTGGGCGAGGGTGTCGAAGCAGTCGAATCCGGTCCCCATGTCCACGGAATTGTCAGGGAAACGCTCGCCCTTGGGCGCGTAGCAGGGAACGAGCGGCTGTCCGGGGTGGTAGGGCCGCGTCGGCCTCGCGGGAAGCTTCACGATGGTGAGGTCCATGGTCGAGCCGCGGCTGTGGCCCGATTTCTCCGCGATGTAGCCGTCCTCGAACAGCCGGGTCTTGTCGACGTTCGGGTAGAACTCGCCCTTCATCGCCTGGTCGTCGAGGTCCTCGGCCCAGCGGACGAAGTGGTTCACGGCCCGCTGCGGCCGGTAGCAGTCGTACACCTTGAGGGTGTAGCCCTGGCGCAGCAGCTTCAGCTGGGCCTGGTGGAGGGCTTGTGCGGCGGGGCGGGTGAGGATGCAGATCGGTTGCTCGTAGCCGTCGACGCGCTCGCCGACGAAGTTGTGCGGGGTGAAGTAGCGGATCTCCTGGATGATCGTCGGGTCCACGGCGGACAGGGCCACGAAGTCCTTCGGCGCCTTGGGCTCCGTCTTCGCCTGGGCCGTGGCGGAGGCGGTGGTCACGGCCAGCAGGGCGGTGAGGGCGGTGACGAGACCGCGGACTGCGCTGGTGAGTCGTGTCATGCCCCCTGCATCTACCAGGCGGGAGTTCCGGCCGGGAAGCGATCGGATGAGATTTCCCCCGGGCGCGGGAGGGGCGGCCGGCACCACCCCCGTCGGCCCCGGACGCCCCTCCTGGACCACGACGCCCGCGGCGCGCGTTCGGTTCACCGACGCACCCTGCCCTTTTCCGGCCGCCCGTGGCACACTCCTGACGCTCCGTCAGCTTCTTGAGGAGGCCCGTTGCCGCACACACGCACACCCGCCGTCGTCGGCTGGTTCACCGGTGAGGGGGACCGCTTCCGGCTCCTCGGCACCCGCTGTTCGGCCTGCACCTCGGTGTTCTTCCCCCGCGAGGACGTCCACTGCCGCAATCCGCGCTGCGCGGGCGGCGCACTGGAGGAGGTGCCGCTGTCGCGGACGGGCCGCGTCTGGTCGTACACCGACAGCCGGTACCGTCCGCCGTCACCCTATGTGAGCGATCCGGAACTTCCGTGGGAGCCGTACGCGTTGATCGCTGTGGAGCTGGAGGCCGAGCGGATCGTGGTGCTGGGGCAGGCGGCTCCCGGGGTCACCGTCGCCGGGCTGGCGGTGGGCATGGAGGTGGAGGTCGTCCCCGGCGTGCTGCACGAGGAGGCGGAGACGACCTGGACGACCTGGCACTGGCGGCCGACGGGGGTGACGGCATGACGGCGGATGTGGCGGTGCTCGGCGTGGGCATGCATCCCTGGGGCAAATGGGGGCGCGGCTTCGTCGAGTACGGGACGGCGGCGGCCCGCGCGGCGCTCGCGGACGCCGGAGTGGACTGGCGGGACGTCGGCTCCGTCGTGGGCGCGGACACGGTGCGTGGCGGCTATCCCGGATACGTGGCGGGAGCCACGTTCGCCAAGGCCCTGGGCTGGCAGGGGGCCCGGGTCGCCAGTGTGTACGCGGCCTGCGCGTCCGGGGCCCAGGCGATAGCCGCGGCCCGGGCGCAGATCCTGGCGGGGCTCGCGGACGTCGTGCTCGTGGTGGGTGCGGACGCCGCGCCGAAGGGATTCTTCCGGCCGGCCGGCGGGGACCGTCCCGATGATCCGGACTGGCTGCGCTTCCGTGTGCTGGGTGCGACGAACCCGGCGTACTTCGGGCTGTACGCCCGGCGCCGGATGGCGGTGCACGGGGACACACCGGAGGACTTCGCGCTGGTCAAGGTGAAGAACGCGGCACTGGGGGCGCTGAATCCGTATGCCCGCTACCGCACCCGGGTCACCGTCGAGGAGGTGGCCGCCTCCGCGGTGGTCGCCGATCCGCTGCGGCTGCTCGACATCTGCGCCACCTCCGACGGCGGCGCGGCCCTGGTGCTGTCCAGCGTGGAGTTCGCGCACCGGCACGGGGTGGCGCGGCCGGTGCGGATCCGCGCGGTGTCGACGGTGACCCCCCGCTTCCCGAACACGGTGCTGGACCTGCCGGACATCGCCACCGACTCCGCGGTGGCGATGGATCCATCGGCCGAGACCTTCCGGGCGTCCATCGCCCGGACCGCCTACGAGGAGGCGGGCATCGGCCCCGAGGACCTCTCCCTGGCCGAGGTGTACGACCTGTCCACCGCGCTGGAGCTGCAGTGGTACGAGGACCTGGGGCTGTGCGGCGAGGGCGAGGGCGCGAAGCTGCTGCGGGAGGGCGTGACCGCGCCGGGCGGCCGGACACCCGTCAACACCAGTGGCGGACTCGCCTCGTTCGGCGAGGCCGTGCCGGCTCAGGCCCTTGCCCAGGTGTGCGAGCTGACCTGGCAGTTGCGGGGCGAGGCGGGCGACCGCCAGGTGGCCGGGGCGCGGGTGGGCATCACCGCCAACCAGGGGCTTTTCGGGCACGGATCGTCGGTGGTCGCGGTGCGGTGAGAATTCGGCCGGAGGGGGCCGTGTGACGCACGGGACCCATGAGTTTTGCACTCTCTGTGATCAGCCCGGAATCCTGCGTGAACGTCTCATGAACTGCGCCTGGGCGTACGCGGGCAGCGCCATCATGCTCCCGTGCACTCCTGGACGGACACTCTCCGCTTCGCCTTCCAGCCGGTGGTCAATCTGAGGACCGGCGTGGTCGCCGCTCTGGAGACGCTCGCCCGCCCGGAAACCGGGGACATCCTGGCCGAGGCCCGCCGCAACCCCGAACTGGACGGCCGCCTGGCCGTGTTGGCCCTCCGTGCGGCGACACGCCAGGAGACGATGCTGCCGCTGCATCTCAACGTGTTCGCGGCCACGCTCGCCGACCTCGGTGGTCTCACACCGCTGCACGACGCCGTGCGCGCGGCCGGACGCATGCCCTGGGAGGTGACCCTCGACGTCGTCCCGCCCTACACCCACGTGCCGCAACAGGCGCTGCTGGAGGCCGTCGCCTCGCTGCGGGCGCAGGGGTTCCGGATCAGCGCGGACGGGATCGGGGACGGCGACGTACCCCTCAGGCTGCTCGCCGACCTCTCCCCGGACCTGGTCAAGCTCGACGCCTCGCTGCTGGCGCGGCCGGCCGCGGTGCGGGCGATGCGGACGCTGTGCGAGGAGCTGGGCGCCCTGGTGGCGGTCGAGGGTGTGGAGACCGAACTGCAGTGCGCGGTGGCGCTGTCGGCAGGCGCGCAGCTGGCCCAGGGCGAGCTGTTCGCGCCGCCCGCCCGGATTCCCGCGGCGGACGTATACGTTCCGCCCCGCTCCCCCGGCATGGTGGCCGTGCCCCGGTCCGGGCCGTCGGTGCGGGAGTTCGTGCGCCCCGCCGCCGTCCTGCCGGTGACCGCTTCGGCGGGGCAGGTGCGGGCACTGCTGACCGGGTCGCCGGACGTGTCCGGGGTGCTGCTGGTGGACCAGGCCGGCCGGCCCGTCCGGTCGGTGCACCGCTCGCGCTTCCTGCTGTCGATGTCCGGCCGCTACGGGCACGCGCTGTACGCCGACCGGCCGGCCGCGAAGCTGGGTGACGCGCCCCGCGCGGTCGGCGTGGACGCCACGGCCTGGGAGGTGCTCGACGTGGTCGCCGTCGGCGGCCGGGACCGGACCTCGGACGATGTGGCGGTGGTCGACGCACAGGGCCGGTGCGTGGGCGTCGTACGGCTCGCCGACCTCGTACGGGCGCTGGCCGAGAGCCGTGTCGAGGAAGCGGCGGGGCTGAACCCGCTGACCCGGCTGCCCGGTTCGGACGCGATCACCGGCGAGGTGGACCGGTGGATCGAGGACGGCCGGGCGTTCGCGCTCAGCTGGCTGGACATCGATCACTTCAAGCAGGTCAACGACGGTGCCGGGTTCGCCGCGGGCGACGAGCTGATCCGGTCGGTCGGACAGGCGCTGCAACAGGCGGTCGTGGGGCACGCGCACGTGGGGCACATCGGCGGGGACGACTTCCTGGTGCTGGCCGAGGAGGAGGCGCTCGATCCGCTGGTCGGCACGGTGCTCGATGCGTACTGGTCGGCGGGCGACAGGCCGGTCACGCTCTCCCTCGCCACGGTCGTCTGCGCCCCGGGCAGCGTGCGTGACCACCGCCAGGCCGCCGCCCAGCTCGCTCCGCTGAAGAAGGCGGCCAAGGCGCTGCGGGGCGCCAGCTGGGTGCTGGGGCGCGCCGGGCTGCCCGGCCACGAGGTCCGGCGTGGCGGTGCGGGGGCTGCACCGGCGCAGGCGGGATACGCGGCCGCCGAGCCAGGGTGGTGAACGGCCTTCCGGCATACGTCCGTTGTCGTGTGCCGTGGCCGGCGGACCGCCCGGTGAGCCGGCGGACACCGGCGCCGTCGGCAACCTTGACGGCCCCGGGACGCCGGTGAACACTTCCCGGTGTCAGCCGACATCGCCGTACATTCTCGGCGTTATCAGGCACTGCGCCATGGGTCCGTCCTGTTCCGGGCCCGTCCCTGCCTGGTGATCCGGCTGCGACGGCACGCTCGTCACGGATGCCGGGCGGGGCGCGGGCCTCCCTGCCTTCGGCTGAAGTCGCCAAGGAACCGTCCTGCACGGAGGGCCTGGGGGCCGATCGCCCCCACCGGCGCCAAGGGAGCCGCCATGAGCAACGGACACATTTTCGTCGGCGAGGTCATCGGCACCGCGATCCTGATCCTGTTCGGTGCCGGCGTCTGCGCCGCCGTCACCCTCAGACACTCCAAGGCGCGGGCCGCGGGGTGGGTCGTCATCGCGTTCGGCTGGGGGTTCGGCGTGCTCGCGGGCGCGTACACCGCCGCTCCTCTCTCCGGCGGCCAGCTCAATCCCGCGGTGACCATCGGCATCGCCGTGGACACCGGCAAGTGGGGCAAGGTCTGGGTGTATCTACTGGGCCAGATCGTCGGCGCGATGCTCGGCGCCGTGCTGGCCTATCTGGTCTACCTCGCCCAGTTCCAGGCCAACGTCCGCACGGAAGGCACCACCGAGGGCACGGCCGGGGAACCGGTGCCGACCCTCGGCATCTTCTCGACCGTCCCGGAGATCCGGAATCCGCTCGCCAATCTGATCACCGAGATCATCGCGACCGTCGCGCTCGTGCTGCCCGTCCTCGCCTTCGGGCTGACGAAGGGGCTCGGGGAGTCCGGCACCACCGTGCTGATCGTCTCGCTGCTCGTCGTCGGCATCGGGCTCTCCCTCGGCGGCCCCACCGGCTATGCCATCAACCCGGCCCGCGACCTCGGGCCGCGCATCGTGCACACGCTCCTGCCGATACCCCACAAGGGCACGTCCGACTGGGGTTACGCCTGGATACCGGTCGCCGGCCCGCTGATCGGCGGGGTGCTCGCCGGCGTCATCTACAACGCGGCCTTCTGACCCGTACGCCGCCCTCGCATCCCCCGCACGCGTCCTTCCGACCCAGCGACCCAGGGACAGCCATGACGGACACCGCCGACACGTATGTCGCCGCCATCGACCAGGGCACCACGTCCAGCCGCTGCATCGTCTTCGACCACGACGGCGCCATCGTCGCCGTCGACCGGCGCGAGCACCGCCAGATCTTCCCGAGGCCGGGCTGGGTGGAGCACGACGCCACCGAGATCTGGGCCAAGGTGCAGGCCGTGGTGGCCGGAGCGCTGGCCAGGGCCGGGCTGCGCGCCGACCAGCTGAGCGCGCTCGGCATCACCAACCAGCGCGAGACGACGGTCCTGTGGGACCGCGCCACCGGCAAGCCCGTGCACAACGCGATCGTCTGGCAGGACACCCGCACCGCCGCCCTCTGCCACGAACTGGGCGGCACGGACGGCCAGGACCGTTTCCGCGAGCGGACCGGACTGCCCCTGGCCAGCTACTTCTCCGGGCCCAAGGCGGCCTGGCTGCTGGACCACGTGCCCGGTCTGAGGGAGCGCGCCGAACGCGGCGAGATCGCCTTCGGCACGATCGACTCGTGGCTGATCTGGAACCTCACCGGCGGCACCGACGGCGGCCGGCACGTCACCGACGTCACGAACGCCGGCCGCACCCTGCTGATGAACCTGGAAACGCTCCAGTGGGACACCTCCATCCTGTCCGCCATGAACATCCCCGAGACGGTCCTGCCCGAGATCAGGTCCTCCGCCGAGGTGTACGGCACCGCGGTCGGGCAGCTCGCCGGGGTGCCCGTGGCCTCCGCACTGGGCGACCAGCAGGCCGCCGTCTTCGGGCAGGCCTGCTACGACGTCGGCACCGCGAAGAACACCTACGGCACCGGCAGCTTCCTGCTGCTGAACACCGGCAACCGGCCGGTGCCGTCCAAGAGCGGGCTGCTGACGACGATGGGCTACAAGATCGGCGGGGAGGCGCCGGTGTACTGCCTGGAGGGATCCATAGCGATAACGGGCGCGCTGGTGCAGTGGTTCCGCGACCAGCTCGGCATCATCCGCGCCGCCGACGAGATCGAGCCCCTGGCGGCGAGCGTCGAGGACAACGGCGGCGCCTACATCGTGCCCGCGTTCTCGGGCCTGTTCGCGCCCTACTGGCGCTCCGACGCGCGCGGGGTCGTCACCGGCCTGACCCGCTACGTCACGAAGGCGCACCTCGCGCGCGCGGTGCTCGAGGCGACGAGCTGGCAGACCCGGGAGGTCGTGGACGCCATGTACCAGGACTCCGGGGTGCGGATCACCACCCTCAAGGTCGACGGCGGCATGACCGGGAACAACCTGCTGATGCAGCACCAGGCTGATGTACTCGGCGTGCCGGTGATCCGGCCCCGGGTGTCGGAGACGACCTGTCTGGGCGCCGCCTACGCCGCCGGTCTGGCGACGGGCGTGTGGCACGACCTGGACGAGCTGAAGTCCCACTGGCGCAAGGACGCCGAGTGGACCCCGGCCATGGAGGCGTCGGTGCGTGACCGCGAGTACCGCAACTGGCGCAAGGCCGTGGAGAAGAGCTTCGACTGGCTGGAGGAGGACGGCGTGCAGAAGTAGCGGTACGCGCGCGTGAGGCTGCCCAGGACCACGGCCCGTACCCCTGTCGGCGGGGGTACGGGCCGTGCCGTCGTCGTGCCCCCGGTCAGCCGAGGACGGCCTGACGGTGCTCGGCGGCGTAGTCCATCGCATGCTGGACGACGCCGATGAGCACCTCCTTGACCGACTCCCGGTCGCGCGCGTCACAGAGCAGCACGGGCACTCCGGGGTCCAGGTCGAGGGCCTGGCGGACGGAATCCACCGGGTAACGGGCCGCTCCCTCGAAACAGTTGACGCCGACGACGAAGGGGATGGACCGCCGTTCGAAATAGTCGACGGCGGCGAAGCAGTCCTCCAGGCGGCGCGTGTCGGCGAGCACCACGGCGCCGAGAGCGCCCTCGGACAGCTCGTCCCACATGAACCAGAACCGTTCCTGCCCGGGCGTGCCGAACAGGTAGAGAACCAGGTCCTCGCGCAGCGTGATGCGGCCGAAGTCCATGGCCACGGTGGTGGTGTGCTTGCCCTCCACACCGCTGGTGTCGTCGACCGGCCGCCCGGCCTCGGTGAGCAGTTCCTCGGTGCGCAGCGGCCTGATCTCGCTGACCGCGCCGACGAGGGTCGTCTTGCCCACGCCGAAGCCGCCGGCCACCAGGATCTTGAGCGTGACGGGCTCGACCGGGGGCTTGCCGCGCTCAGAACGCCCGAAGATCATCGATCTCTTCTCCTGCCAGATAAGGGTTGCCGCTTCCGCGCCCGTCACAGCGCCCGGAGGCCGCTGATCACGTCGCGCAGGATGCTCTCGTCCGGCAGCTCGGCCGGTGGCACCGGGCGGGTCACATGGACGAGTTCCGCGTGCACGAGGTCGCCGATGAGGACGCGGACCACACCGATGGGCAGGTCCAGTTCCGCGGCGAGTTCGGCGACCGACTGCGGAGTTTCCCCGCAGAGGCCGACGATCTCCACGTGCTCCGGGGACAGTGTCGGGTCCGCTTCCGGGTCGCCCGCGTCGGGCTCGGTGACGACCACCGCGATCAGGTCGAGGCGATGCTGGGCCGGACTGGAGGTCCGGCCGCGCGTCATGGCGTACGGACGGACCACCGGTCCGGCCTCGTCGTCGAACCAGTGGTTTCTTCCCTGACCGTCTCCGCTCATGCCATCCCACTACCCACCGGCGGACAGATCGGTGCGCGGGGCGCTGCCCAGGTGCACGCCGACCCGCTTGACCAGCAGCGTCATCTCGTAGGCGACCTGTCCGACATCGGAGTCGGCGTCCGAGAGGACGGCCAGGCAGCTGCCGTCGCCGGCGGCGGTGACGAACAGGAAGGCGTCGTCCAGCTCGACCACCGTCTGCCGGACGCTGCCCGCCTCGAAGTGCCGGCCCACGCCCTTGGCGAGGCTGTGGAAGCCGGACGCGACGGCAGCCAGATGCTCGCTGTCCTCCCGCGTCAGGTCCTTGGACGCCCCCGTGGCCAGGCCGTCGCCGGACAGTACGACGGCCTTGCGGATGCTGGCGACCCGGTCGACGAGATCGTCCAGGAGCCAGTTCAGCTCCCCCTTGTTCGCCGCCGTGTGGCCGGTCGCGTTCGGTGCGGTCATCGACCGTCCCCCTTAGTCGTTCCTTGTGCTGTGCCGTTGTCGACCCCGTCGCCCGCGGCGTTCTCCTCTCGGCCGCGTTGCCAGCCGCGCTGCAGCGAGGCCATCCGGCTGCGGACCTCCTCGGCGTCACGGTCGGCGGGCGGCGCCGCGCTGTCGGCGCGCCGCTCGGTGTCCTGTTTGAGCTGGGGGGCCAGGCTGGCCTGACGTATTCGTCGGGGCAGCGGGCCGGTGCCCGGTTCCCCGGCCGCCCCGCCGGCGGGCAGGGCCGCGGGTCCGTCGGGCGGGCCCGGGGTGCCTTCCGCGGCGGGTGCCGTCGGCCGGGTACGCCTCGGCAGTGCCGGTACGTCGGGTGTCTCGCCGACGGCCTGGGCCGTCTCGCGTCCGTCGGTCCGGTCGGTGGGTCCGGCGGGGCGCCGGGTGGAGGCGCCGCGGCGGCGGGCGGGCAGCGGGGCCAGGCCTCCCGTCTCGGGGCGGCGCGGAGCGGCGGAGGGCTGCTCGTCGTCCGGTTCGCCGCGGCGGGAGCGCTGGTCGGTGACGGGCTTGCCGTGCGAGCTGACGAGTTTGGGCGTCTGCCGCCGCGGCAGCGGTACGGGCCCGAGCTCGGCGGTCTCGTCCCGTGACAGGCGCTCGGCCGACGGGGAGGCCGTACGGTCGTCGTCGCGGGTGAGGCCGCGGGAGCGGAACAGGCCGCCGCGCTCGCTGTCCTGGTCCGTGAGGACGCCGGGGAAGTCGTCGAGGGCGTCGAGGTCGACGGGTGCCTCCAGCTCGACCGGGCCGTCCAGCAGGGAGGTGGGCAGGCCGGGCAGCTGCGCCGCGACCGGGGACCGTCCGGCGGCACGGTTCGCCGGACGGCCGCCTTCCTTCACCGGGCGCTCCCGGTCCAGGCGGAAGCCGATGCCGTTGGTGTCCGGGACGTCGTCGGACAGCAGCGCGTCCGGGATGAACACGACGGCGGTGGTGCCGCCGTAGGGCGAGGGCTGGAGCGAGACCCGCACGTTCTGGCGCTGGGCGAGACGGCTGACCACGAACAGTCCGAGCCGGTCGGTGTCGGACAGTTCGAACTCGGGAGTCTCGGCCAGGCGCAGGTTGGCGTCCAGGAGTGCCTCGGCCGTCATGCCGAGGCCCCGGTCGTGGATCTCCAGGGTGAAGCCGTTGGCCACCCGCTCGCCGAGGACCTGGACGGCCGTGTGCGGGGGCGAGAACACCGTGGCGTTCTCCAGGAGTTCGGCCACGAGGTGGGTGAGGTCGGCGACCGCCGGTCCGGTCACGGCGACCCGCGGCAGGCGGCGTACCTCGATGCGCTCGTAGTCCTCGACCTCGGCGACGGAGGCCCGGACGATGTCCATCAGCTGTACCGGGCGGCGCCACTGCCGGGAGGGGGCGGCGCCGGAGAGGATCACCAGACCCTCGGCGTGCCGGCGCATGCGGGTGGTGAGGTGGTCCAGGCGGAACAGGTCGGCGAGTTCGTCGGTGTCCTCGGTCCGGCGTTCCATCGTGTCGAGCAGGGTGAGCTGCTTGTGCAGCAGGACCTGGCTGCGACGGGCGAGGTTGACGAAGACCTCGGAGACTCCGGCCCGCAGTTCGGCCTGCTTGACGGCGGCCTCGACGGCGGCGCGCTGCAGGGTGTTGAGGGCCTGGCCGACCTCGCCGATCTCGTTCTTGTCGTACTCCAGGCGCGGCACCTCGGTCTCGACGTCGACCTGTTCACCGACGGACAGGCGGCGCATCACGCTGGGCAGCCGGACGCCGGAGGCCTCGTGCGCCTCCAGGCGCAGCTGCCGCAGGTCGCGGATCAGGGTGCGGCCGACGCGGACGGACAGGACGATGGAGAGCAGGAGGGCGATCAGACCGAGCAGACCCGCGACGGCCGCCTGGACGATGACCCCCATGGCCACGGGGCGGGTGCGCTCCTGGAGACGGTCGCCCGCACGGTCGTCGAGGGTGCCGAGCTCGTCCAGGGCGTTCGCCGCGGCGCTGTCCCAGCTCTGCGCGGTCACCCCGCGGGGGGTCCCGGAGTCCGCGTCGACGGCGGCCTGTTCGGCCGTGCGCAGCGGGGCGGTGGTGGCACTGTTCCAGAAGCGTTCGTAGCGTCCGCGCTCCGTGGCGGGCAGCAACGGCAGGCTGATGTCGTACAGGAGGGTGCGCTGGGCCACGAGGTCGGAGATCTGGCGGGTCTCCGCGTGGGTGAGCCGGCCGACGACGAGGGAGGAGCCGAGCAGGGCGTCCTCGCGGGAGAGCAGCTCGCGCGCGCGGGTGACGTTGACCAGGGCGCGGCCCTGCTGGTCCATCTCGACGTCGTCGATGCCGTCGAGGGCGTCCAGCAACGCGTAGCAGGGGTCGACGAGGCGGTTGTACTGGCTGAAGGCCTGGGTGCGGGTGATCGTGCCGTTCTCGACGCCGTGGCGCAGCGAGTCCAGGCCGTCGAACGCGTCCAGGACGGTGGTGAGACGCTCGCTGTCGCTTCCGTCCATGCCGTCGACGATGTCGTGGCGCCGGACGTTCTTGCGGATCTTGGTGACCGCCCGGTCGGTGGCGGTGCGGGTGCGGTGCAGCGCGGCGAGGGCGTCGGCGGCCCGTGGGTCGGCGAGGTAGACGAGGGTCTGGCGGCGCTCCTGCTGGAGCACACGGACGGTGTCCTCGGTGGGGTATCCGATGTCCTGCACGACACGGGACACGCGGAACAGCTGGGCGACGTCACGTCCCGTGAGTACCGTGGCGAAGCCCCAGATGGCGGTCAGGGACACCAGCGGCACGAGAAGCAGCGCCACGATCTTCCGGCGGATCGACTTCCCGCGAAAGCGCATGGCCTCCCCCAGCTCGACCCCCACCGGCCGGGGGTACACATGTACGTCAACAAACGGCGCGAGCCTACTACCGCCCCACAGATAACTCGAAGACATGTCCGGAGGGTGAACTTCCGCACCGGCGGCGAGACATGGCGATCTGTCCGGCCATTGCGGGAGATTGCCACCGCGATCCGGGCACCTGGGGACGACCCGATTTCGCCCTCGTGGACGGGCGGTTGGCTGGATTTTTTCGCCGATGGGGAATCTTTCCGCGATCTCGCGCGTCCTTCTCTGCGGGAGATGGGGGCGGAATGGGCCACAGGTGCCGCATCCCGCATCCCGGCGGCGTAAAACAGCGCAAGCCGGGCAGCCACTGGGGAGTCGGGGTCTTCGGACATCGAGGCGAGCGGTCTGCTGGCGGTGGGGAGTGACACGGTGATGGGGACGGCGGAGCGGCGCGGGGCGCCCGGACAGAGTGTGAGGGGGCGCCCGGAGGCGCGGCGGGGCACCGAGGCACCGGATCGCGACATCCCGGGTCCGGGGCGCACCCGGGAGTCCGTGACCGACGAACAGCTGCAGGAATACCGGCCGTTGTGGGTGGAGGAGCCCGCCCGCCGGCACCCGCTGCCCGATCCGGTGCGTACGGCGGCGGTGCGGGCGGTCCTGGTCACGGCGGTGACGCTGATCCAGGCGATGGTGGCGTTCCTGTGCACGCTGGCCGGGTCGTGGCTGGCCTTCCCCATGGTGGTCAGCAGTGTGGCGAGCACGGTGGTGGCCACCTGGGCGGTGGTGGACGTGTGGGTGACCCGCCAGGTGTGGAGCCAGCGGTACGGCGTGGTCTCCGAACCGAGCAGCACGGCCCGGGCCCTGCGCCGGGACCGGCGCGCCCGGCGGCGTCTGGAGCGGGCCGGCCTGCGGGAGCAGGAGCGCATACGCCGCAGGGGCGGCACCGGGCAGTTGTCGCACTCCTGAGGACCGGCCCGCCCGCGAGCGCGAAGGGGCGCGCCCGAGGACCCGCCCCTTCGCCGCCTTCCGGCCGTCAGGCCTTGGCGTACTCCCAGCCGCCGCAGCTGTACGGCGTGCCGTTGGACGTGTCCTGCAGGCAGGCGCGGATCTGCAGGGTGGTGCCCTCCGCGAAGGACAGGTCCCAGTTCCGGGGTACGGCGTAGCCGTTGCCGTTGTAGTAGGAGTGGGTGGGCGAGCTCGAGTTGTAGCGCCACTGGGCGGCCGTGCCGTGACCGTCCTTCAGCATGTCGAGGGCGGTGAGGATCTCGCCGTCCGCGGCGAACTCGGTCGCCGCGGTGGGCGAGGTGAGTGCGTTGTAGGCCCGGTAGATGGTGCCGTCGGCCTGGGCGGGGGCGATGCCCAGGACCAACACCGCCGCGGAGGCCGCGGCGGTCCCGAGAACGGTCGCCGGACCACGGTAGGGCGTGCGCAAGGCAGCGTTCCTCTCTTCGGACAACGGGTGGGGCCCGAACTTACCTCGGAGAGCCGGGAGTTCCTCACTGCTGCACCTGCCGGCACGATCCCGTGCCCCCGTTCAGGAGGTTGCAGAGGCAGGGCGTTTGAACATGCGCGTCGCCGTGATCTCGCTGTGCACCACCTCTCCGGCCTGGGGTTGCTGCGGCAGGCCGGGCCGGAGGTGTTCCTCCACGCTGATGTACTTCAGGCCGGCCCTCAGGTCGGCGTCGTTGCGCAGGCGGATGACCAGCGGGAACTCGGCCAGTGCGGTCGTGTCGAACAGACCCGTGGTGTACAGCAGCTGCACGCCGAGCGCGTCGGACACGGCCCGCTGGAGCTCCAGCAGGTACGTCGCGTTGGCGCGGCCGATCGGGTTGTCGAGGAACAGCGTGCCCGCGTGCCGGTGCCTGTCGCGGCCCCGGTCGTTGCTTCGCAGCGCTGCCATCGTGCAGTACAGGGCGATGGCCGCGGTGAGCAGCTGGCCGCCGGAGAAGACGTCACCCATCTGGCCGACGGGCACCCGCTCGGCACGCAGTACGGCGTCCGGCTTGAGGATCTCGACGGCGACGCCCTTGGGCTGCAGGGCCGCGGCGACGCCCCGCAGCAGCAGAGACATGCCGTCGCGGCGCAGGTCGGAGTTCTTCCTGACGGCCGCGCGCGTGGCGTCGTCGATGACCTCGCCGAGCCGTTCGGTGAGCGTGGCCTGGTCGGGCTCCTCGAAGCGGATGCGCAGGAACTCCTGCCCGGACCACTCGCCGAGCCCCTCGGGCAGCCGGGAGAGCCGCTGGGCGGACCTCAGCGTCGCCAGGGACGACTCCACGAGGCCCCGCAGCCGGTCCACGATCGAGTCGCGGTTGCGCTCCAGCTGGGCCAGTTCGTCGGTCAGCACGCGCAGGCGGGGCGCGAAAGCGTCCGCCCACTTCTGGGCGTGCTCGGGCAGAGCGGCGGCGGGCAGCTCGCGGATCTGCTGCCGGGCCGGGGTCCGGACCTGCTCGTAGCGCGTGGAGTTGGCGTGCCGGACCAGGACGTCACCGGCCTCGCGCACCGCGGCCTCGGCGGCGGACAGGTCGGCGGCGCAGCCGCGCAGCGAGCGGCGGGCCTCGGCGGCGGAGTGCCGGGCCTCCTCCAGGCTGCCGGGGTACGGCTCCGGCTCCTCCTGGTCCTCCTCGGGGGCGTGTTCGCGCAGCAGGTCGCGGAGCATCGCGGCGACCTCGTCGAAGCCGCCGGCTGCGTCCTCCGCGGCGCGGTGGGCCGCCAGCAGCTCCGCGTGGGCGTCGCGGGCCTCGGCCAGCGCCTCGGTACGGGCCGCGAGTTCGCCCGTGGCGGTGCGCAGCAGCGCCTGGGCGTGCTCGGCGTCGCGCGGGAGGAGTTCCTCGGGCAGCTCGGTGTGCGCCTCGCCGTCCTGCGGTGCGTGCCGCTCCGCCTCGCCGCGCAGCCGGCCGAGCTGCTCGCTCGCGCTGGACGTACGGGTCTCCAGCAGCTGCACCAGCTCCTCGGCGCGGGCGGCGGCCGCCTGGCGGCTGGGCCCGTCCGAGCCGTCGGGTGACTGCAGCAACTGCTCCGCGCGCGTACGGACCTTGTTGCTCAGGCGGTCCAGCTCCGCGAGTGCCGCGCTGTCGTCGCTCTCGGCGCGGGCCTGTTCGGCGCGCAGGTCGGCACCGACGCCGACCTTCTCGTAGACCTGGGAGGCGGCCCGGTAGGCCTCGCGGAGCGCGGGCAGGGACGCCTTCGGTGCGTCCGAGTCCTCGACCGGTACGTCGTCGGGGGCGCCGGCGATCTCGGCGCGCTCGGCGCGCAGGGCGCGTGCGGTGCGGCGGGCGTCGTCGGCGGCGCGCTGGGCGGCGCGGCGGTCCTCGTCGGCGGCGCGGGCGCGCTCCAGGCAGGCCTGGGCGCGGGCCTCGGACTCCGCGCCCTCGTCGGCGAGTTCACGGAGCTTGACCTGCCAGCCGGCGCGCTCGCGGAGCCGGAAGGCGAGGCCGGCGAGGGCGTCGGCGGCGCGGCGGGCCTTCTGCGCGGCCTCCTGCCGCTCGTCGCGCACCTGCCCGGCCTCCGCGGCGACCTCGTCGGTCTCCGCGCGCGCGGTGCGTGCCTCGGCGAGTTCGGCCTCGGACTCCTCGGCGAAGGCACGGGCCTCCTGGGCGGCCTCGGCCAACTCGGTGAGGCGTCCGGCGGGGCAGCCGGTGCGCCAGGAGGCGAGCCGGGCGGCCAGTTCGCGGTCCTTGCCGAGGCGGGCGGCCAGGGTGCGGATCTCCTCGTCGCGCTCACCGGTCCGGGCCCGCAGGGCCTGCCGTTCCTCGTCGGCGGCGTGCTCGTCGTGCATGGCGGGGTTCGGCGGCACGAGGAAGACGTCCGCCGGCGTGGCGTCCGCGGCGGGGGTCGGGGCCAGCAGGGCGGCGGCCGTGCCGACGGCCACGGCGGAGCGCGGCAGCAGGGCGGCGTCGCTCAGCGCCTCGCGGGCACGCGCGTGCGTGTCCGGGTCGGTGATGATCACGCCGTCGACCAGTTCGGGGCGGGCGGCGAGCACGCGCGCGTGGTCGGCGGGGTCGACGGCCTGCGCGAGGTAGCGCCAGCCGGGCAGGGCGGGGATGCCGTGTTCGCCGAGGAACTCGACGGTGGCCAGCACGTCCGGGCCCGGCGGCAGCAGTCCGCCGTCACCGAGGGCGCCGAGGATCCGGGCGTCGTCGGCGGCGGCCGTACGCAGCTCGAACAGCTGCCGTTCCGCGGTCGACACGGCGTCGTCGAGGAGTGCGCGCAACTCGTCGGCGAAGCGGTCGAGTTCCTCGGGGGTGAGCGGGCCCTCTGTGGGCACCGCGGGCACCGCGGCGGTGCCCGCACGCGGGGCGTCGCCCGCCTCCGTCCGCGGGCCGGGAACGCGCGGCCTGCCGGGGGCCCCGGGCAGGCTCAGCAGTTCCGCGAGCCGCTCCTCGGCGGCCAGCGACTCGGCCAGGCGCCGCTCGGCCTCGTGGGCCCGCTCGGCCGCGGTCGCCGCGTCGGCGGCGCGGGCGGCCGTCAGCTCGGCGCGGGACTCGGCGGAGGCCGCCTCGCGCGCGTGCTCGGTGGCCTTGCGGGCGGCCTCGCGGGCCGCGTCCCAGGCGGCGACGGCGGTCTTCTCGGCGTCGCTGGCGGCGAGCGCCGCACGGGCCGGGTCGGCGTCGGGGGCGCTGTCGTCGAGCCAGCCGGCGCGGACCGCCTCGGCGGTCTCCTGCTCGACCTCGGTGAGCCGCTGGCGCAGGTGACCCGCCTCGCTGCGGGCGCGCTGCGCCTCGGTGGCGGCGGTGGTGGAGTCCCGGTAGGCGGAGTCGCTGACCTCCTGGAGGGCGGCGGAGCGCTCCTCCTCCTCGTTGGCCAGGGTCTCGGCGCTCTCGGCGGCGGCGTGCAGGGCCCGTACGAGGTCCACGGCGGCCTTGGCACGGGCGGCGAGCGCGGGCGCGGCGTCCCGCTCCGCCTCCTGGATGGCGGCGGAGACGCGCGCGACGCGGTCGGCGGCGGCGCGGTGGCGCAGCACGGCCTCGGCGGCCTGCCAGGCGGAGTGCAGGGTGCGGGCGTCGGCCAGCTCGCGCTTCTGCGCGGCGGCGGCCTTCTCGGCGGCGGCGAGGGCCAGGGAGGCGTGCCGGTAGGCCAGTTCGGCGGCGATCAGTGCGCTGCGTTCGCGCGCGCCCTCGGAGTGCGTGACGGCGTACGCGGCGGCCGTGACCCGCTGGGCGAGGTCGGCGGCGCGCACCCGCTCCCGCACGGACCGGGCGGAGAGCCGCCGGGCCAGCGTGCGGGTGCGGCGCTCCGCGCCGGTGTGGATGTCACGCGCGCGGGAACGGGCGTCGGCGGCCTCGACGATGCGCCCGAGCAGGTCGACCGAGCCGGCGGTGAAGTCCCGTTCGGCGATCAGTTCGGCGCGCCGGCCGAGCTTGTTGCCGAAGCCGCTGACGAGGTCGGCGAGGCCGTCGGTGTCCCGGGTGTCGGTGACCGCGCGGAGCAATAGGTCGGTGAAGTCGGAGTCCTTCTTGACCGCGAAGAGACCGGCCGCCTCGCCCTCGTCGGCGTTCATCTCCCGCTGGTAGCGGAAGAGTTCGGGGTCGAGGCCGAGGTCGCCGAGGTGCTCGATCCAGCGGTCGTGGATCTCCTCCCAGTGCACCTCCAGGTGCGGATATGCCTTGCCGGCCTCCATGAGGGCGTCGCGGAAGCCCTTCATGGTGCGGCGGCGGCCCTGGGCGCCGGAGCTGCCCTCGACGGGCGGCCGTACGGCCGTGGACTCGGCCACGGGCAGGTTGTCCAGGCTGAGTCCGGGGCCGGGCCGGAAGGAGTACCAGGCCTCGGCGAACTTGCGCGGGTCGTTGGAGACCTGCCGGCCGCGCCACTCGCTGACCTTGCCGACGACGACGCACTCGCCGGTCTGCACGTGCTGCCACTCCAGGGCCACGTGTCCGCAGTCGTCGGCGAGCAGGAACTTGCGCAGCACGCCGGAGCTGGCGCCGCCGAGGGTGTTGCGGTGGCCCGGCAGCATCACCGAGAAGATCAGCTTGAGCAGCACGGACTTGCCGCCGCCGTTCTCCAGGAACAGCACGCCCGCGGGTGCGGGCCGGCGGGGCGGGCCGGCGGGCTCCTCCTCGAAGAACTCCGCCTGCGTGGGCGCCGGGTCGGGCACGGGCTCGCCCACGCCCCGCAGGTCAAGCACGGTGTCGGCGTAGCGCGCACCGGCGGGCCCGATGGAGTAGAGGCGGACCCGGGACAGCTCGTACATGGCGGACTCTCGTCAGTCTTCTTGCAGGTGCGGGAGGTTCAGGAGTGGAACGGCAGACCGGCGTCGGCCACCAGCTCCAGGTCGTCGGTGTCCTCGGCGGGCAGCAGCGTGGCCGTGCCGTCGGTCACCGGGACGACGCCCAGCTCGAGCAGTTCGGCCATGGCGGCGCCGCCGGCCATGTCGCGGACCTGGAGCTGGTAGCGGGCCGTGGTGCGGTAGGTGCCGCCGCTGTCGTCGCCGGTGCGCTGCAGGAAACCCGAGTCGGTGAGGAAGGCCAGGGCCTTGGCCACGATGCCGGTGGTCGAGGAGGCGGGGCGGCGGGCGTCCTTGGTGGCGCCGGTGGCGCTGCGCCTGGCCCAGATCCGCCAGGCGGCCTCGAGGCCGGGTGCGTCGGTCGCCGGGTCGGTGTTCTCGCCCAGTTCCTCGGCGCGCTCCTCCAGGCGACGGCAGGCCTGTCGTACGAACGCGTCGACGCCGTTGACCGTGACGCGGCCGATGTAGGTGTCGTCGGCCAGGTCCTCCGGGCGCGGGAACGCCAGTGCGGCGACGGCGAGATGGGCTAGTCCGTGCAGGAAGCGGTCGCCGGAGTCGGCGGTGGTGCGACGCGCGTAGTCGCCCATGCGGACGGCGAACACCGAGTCCTCGGCGGCGGTGACGGCCATCCCCGCGCGCGGGGACACCTCGAGCACGACGAGCCCGAGCCCGGCGGCGACGGCGTCCGCGAGGCGCGCGAACGCCGGGTCCTCGCGGTAGCGGCGCAGCAGCTCCGTGTACTCCTGGTCGCGTGCGGGCTGCAGCTTGGGCTGCAGCCCGAAGGCGACGAGCCGCGCCGCGTCGGCGGCGTCGGCGGGGGTGACGACGGAGCCCGCCGGCGCGGCGGCAGGCTCGGGCTCACTCCAGTCGACGTGCTCGGTCACGGCTTGGGCTCCTTGTCGCGTCGTTGCTCACTCATGCTGCTTCCGTCCGGTCCGCCGCCATCCCCGCGGCGTCGAGCAGCGCGGTCCCCACGATCAGGTCCGCCCCGCCGAACTCGGGATCGTCCAGCTCGGTTCCGTCGTCCACGGCGAACAGCAGCTTCTCCTCGCCCTGCCGGTAGGCGGTGCCGACGGCCGGACTGGCCGCGTGGACGGCCAGCAGGGCGACCAGGTACGCGAGCTCGGGGTCACCGGTGCGCCGGGCCTCGGCCAGCAGTCCGGACAGTCTGCGCGGAGCGTCCGCCGGGAGGTCCAGCAACTCCAGGGCGGCGGCCAGCTGCTCCTCGCTGAACCGGCTGTCGTCCGGCGTGGCGATCAGGTCGGGCTCCGGCATCTCCGCGCCCAGGTGCTCGCGCTCCACGGGCGGGGTCAGCAGTATGTCCACGAGATCCGCCACCCGCACCGACACCGGCGTCCGCAGTCCCGTCCCGCTCGCGAAGAACGCGTCGGTGACCCGGACGGCCTGCTCCGCGGGCAGCGGCAGGACGGGGGCGACCAGATGGCCGTAGAGGTCGATCCCGGACGTCGTCACCGGTGTGGCGAAGGCTTGCCGGTCCTGTTCGGCGCGGAACAGCGGACCGGCCTCCAGCAGGCGCGACTGGAGCTGGGTGTGCCGGCGGATGCAGTCCTTGACGATGTCGACGAGCTCGGCGGCGCGGCGCTTGTGCTCGGGTTCCTCGGTCTCGTCGCGGGCCTTGCGGATGTTGGTGAGGATCGCGTTCTCGTGGCGGTAGCGGTCGGCCACGTGGTCCAGGGCCTCGGCGATCATGTCGGGCACGGCGCCCAGCCAGTCCACCGCACGGACGTTGCGCCGGGTGGCGTCGAGGGCGCGGCGCAGGGTCTCGGAGTACTGCACGGTGCGGTAGCGGGCCTGCTCGGCGGCGAGCTGGGCGTCGGCGAGCCGCCCCCGGCTGATCAGCACCTCCAGCTTGACCTCGGCGGCGATCTGGGCGCTGGTGACATCGGTGTCGAGGGCACCGACGAGGACGTTGACCGCTTCGTCCGTCGTCCGCAGGTACACCGTGCCGCCGGGGCCGGGGACCTCCTCGATCAGCTTGAAGTCGTAGTCACGGCGGACGTACGTGCCGTCCGGCGCGAAGGTGCCGTACACCGCGCGGAAGCCGCGGTCGACGCTGCCGACGTTGATCAGGTTCTCCAGCACCCAGCGGGCCACGCGCTCGTGCTCCGCGCCGGGCCGGTGCGGGGCCTGGGCGGCGATGCGCGGGACGAGACGGGCGACGATCTGCTCGTGGTCGGCGCCGGTGTCGAAGTCCATGTTGAGCGTGACCAGGTCGATGGCGGCCAGGGCCACCTCGGCCATGCCGTACACCGAGTACTCGCCGGCCAGGTTGGCCTTGCGCGCGTCGAGGTCGTGCAGCGGCGCGGTGCAGGCGAGCGCGCGCAGCCGACGCGCCAGCCCCTCGTCGGCGGCCGGGCCCGGAGCCGGGCGCGGCCCCGCGCTGAGCTGGGGCGGAACGCTGTCCGTCGATGCAGGCGAAGTCACGGTGCACAGACTAGGTCCTAGGTCTGACATCGACCCAAACGAGCGGCTCCGCCGGTTTGGTCGGCGCAGGCGCCTACGAGGCGCTCTCCTCGCCGACCCTGCGCCGGTACACCTCGACGACCCGCTCCAGCGAGTCCGCGAGGTAGGTCTCCAGCAGCCGTTCGCCCTCGCGCCTGTCGCCGGTCTGCAGCGCCTGCAGGATCCGGCGGTTGCGGGCGAGGTACGGCTCGTGCAGCCGGCGCGGGTCGTCCACGACGTGGAAGGCGAGCCGGAGCTCCGCGAAGACGCTGCGCATCAGCTCGTCGGTGCGCTCGCTGCCGGCGAGGGCGACGAGTTCCCGGTGGAAGTGGATGTTGGCGGTGCCCAGCGCTTTCCAGTCATGGCCGGCCGCCGCCGCCTCGCCCTCGGCGACCGCCGCGGCCAGCCCCTGCAGTGAGTACGGCGGCTCGCCGAGCCCACGGACGACGGCGCACTCGACGAGGGCACGCGTGCGGTAGATGTCCTCGACGTCCTCGACGGTCAGGACCCGCACGAACACGCCCCGGTTGAGCTCGTGGACCAGCAGGCGTTCGTGCGTGAGCAGCCGGAACGCCTCGCGCAGCGTGTTGCGGGAGACGCCGAGGGCCCCGCCGATGCCGTCCTCGGACAGCCGGGTGCCGGGCGGGAAGTAGCCCTCCGAGATGCGGCTCCTGAGGATGTCCGAGACCCGCTCCGCCGTGCTCGTCCGCCCCAGGAGCGCACGGTCGTCGGCCAGTCCCGTCAGCTGCTCTGTCATGCCCGGAATTCAATCGCAGACAACGGAACGAGACAACGTGGGTATTGAAGGATCGTTGAACGATCCTCTACGGTGCTCGTCACGGCTCACTGTCCAGCACCCTCCGTCCCCCTTCTGCGAGGTGCCCATGAGCACGACCCCACCACCCCACTCCGTCTCGGGCGTCCGGCCGGCCGGAGGTGAACACACCGCCGAGGACGGCGCGTTCGGCTGGCTGCGTGCCCTCGGGCCGCACGGCAGGCGCGCGTTCGCCGGCGCTTTCGGCGGCTACGCCCTGGATTCCTACGACTACTTCACGCTGCCGCTGAGCATGGTCGCGCTCACGGCGTACTTCGGCCTGGACAACGGCCGGGCCGGCCTGTTCACCACCGTCACGCTGGTGGTCTCGGCGGTCGGCGGCGCCGTGGCGGGCGTCGTCGCGGACCGGGTCGGCAGGGTCCGGGCGCTGATGATCACGGTGACCGCCTACGCCGTCTTCACCGTGGCGTGCGGCTTCGCGCCGACCTACGAGACGCTGCTGGTCTTCCGCGCCCTCCAGGGCCTCGGCTTCGGCGGCGAGTGGGCGGTCGGGGCGATCCTGGTCGCCGAGTACGCCTCCGCCCGGCACCGGGGCCGTACGCTCGGCGCGGTCCAGAGCTCCTGGGCGGTCGGCTGGGCGCTGGCGGCGATCGTCTACACGCTGGTCTTCTCCGTCGCCGGTGACGACTGGGCCTGGCGGATCATGTTCTGGACCGGCGCGCTGCCCGCGCTGCTCGTGGTGTGGCTGCGCCGCCGGGTGCACGACGCGCCCACGGCGACGGCGGCGCGCGAACAGGACGCGGCGCGGGGCTCGTTCACGGCGATCTTCCGGCCGGGCCGGGACGGCACCCCGGGTCTGCTGCGCACCACCGTCCTCGCGAGCCTGCTCTCCACGGGCGTGCAGGGCGGCTACTACACGCTGGCGACCTGGGTACCGACGTACCTCAAGTCCGAGCGCGGCCTGTCGGTCGTCGGAACCGGCGGCTATCTGACCTTCCTGATCTCCGGCGCGTTCCTCGGCTATCTGACCGGCGGCCACCTCACCGACCGGCTCGGCCGGCGCAACAACATCTGGTTGTTCGCGCTGCTGTCGGCGGTGTGCATCCTGGCGTACGCCCACATCCCGCACGGCGCGGACACCCTGCTGCTGGTGCTCGGTTTCCCGCTCGGCTTCTGCATGTCGGCCATCTTCAGCGGCTTCGGCTCCTATCTGAGCGAGCTGTACCCGACGGCGGTGCGCGGCACCGGGCAGGGCTTCACGTACAACACGGGCCGCGCGGTGGGCGCGGTGTTCCCGACCCTGGTGGGCTTCCTCGCCGGCAGCTGGGGCGTGGGCGGGGCGCTGGTGTTCGGCGCGATCGGCTACGGACTCGCGGCCCTCGCGCTGCTCGGACTTCCGGAGACCCGCGGAAAGGAACTGGCGTGACGCGAACACCCCGTACGCAGGACCGGCCCGTCACCACCGCCGATGACCACGCGCACGCGTGGAGCCCGAAAACCGCGCGGGCCCGCTTCCGGGAGGGTCTGGCCGGTCCCACGGCCGGTGTGGCGCGGGGCCACACGCAGGCCAACCTGATCGCGGTGCCCGCCGACTGGGCCTACGACATGCTGCTGTTCTGCCAGCGCAACCCCAAGCCCTGCCCGGTGCTCGACGTCACGGACGCCGGTTCGCCGACGACCGTCCTCGCCGAGGGCGCCGACCTGCGCACCGACCTGCCGCGCTACCGGGTGTGGCAGGACGGCGAGCTGGTCGAGGAGCCCACGGACGTGCGCGCGTACTGGCGGGACGATCTGGTGTCGTTCCTGCTCGGATGCAGCTTCACCTTCGAGTGGGCGCTGGCCCGCGCGGGCGTGCCGATCCGGCACGTCGAGCAGGGCCGCAACGTGCCGATGTACGTCACCGGCCGCCAGTGCCGCGCGGCGGGCCGGCTGCGCGGGCCGATGGTGGTGTCGATGCGCCCGGTGCCGCCGGAGCACCTCGGGGCCGCGATCCGGGAGAGCAGCCTGCTGCCGGCCGTGCACGGAGGCCCGGTGCACTGCGGTGACCCGACGGCACTCGGCATCGAGTATCTGGGCCGGCCCGACTTCGGCGACCCGGTGACGGCCGACGAGGGCGACATCCCGGTGTTCTGGGCCTGCGGCGTGACCCCGCAGGCGGCGGTGATGGCCTCCCGGCCGCCGTTCGCGATCACCCATGCGCCGGGCCAGATGTTCCTGACCGACGCCCGCGACGAGCAGTACCGGCTGGTCGGCATCGACTGAGGCCGACCAGCCGACGGCCCGACGACGATCCGGCCGACCGGCTCTGCCCCGCCGAGGCCGGCGTTCGGGTCGACCAGCCGCCGGGCCGACCGGCCGACGGCCCGACGACAGACGGCAGGCGTGAGAACCCCACGACGGAGACCGACACCGGACGCCGGCCTCGGCCGGGGCGGAGCCGGACGGCCGGCCGCTGGTCCTCCTGCGGCCGACCGCCCGCGACCGCCGACTACCCGGTGCTCGCGGTGGCCCGCACCGCCGGTCTCCCGGGAGGCGGACCGGCGGTGCCGGGCACCCCGGTGAGGTTCGTCGCCATGCGGCGCCGCTGAGCCACGGCGCCGTCCCCCGTGCCGTCCGACAGGGCCGCGAGCGCTGCGGCCACCGCCGCCGACGCCCGCAGGTCGAGGCGGGCGCTGGTGCCCCGGGCGCGGTGGCCCAGCTCGTCGGCGGCGAGGCTCAGCAGCTGCGGCAGCAGATCGGTGCACCGCCGCGCCACCCAGCCGGTGCCGGCCGTGGCGAGCCACAGCAGGCGCGCGGCCCGGGTCGGTGCGGCGAACTCCGGCTCCGGCGACGGCGCCTCCCCCGCCACCAGGCCGGCCTCGGTGAGCAGGGCGTGGAAGCAGGCGGCGAGCCGCCGGTGCCCCCGCTCGCCCGGATGCAGCCGGTCAGCGCTCCACAGGGCCCGGTCGGTGATCCAGGCGCCCTCCGCCGCGTGCAGGTGGACCGCGCCGTACCGGTCGGAGAGGGCGTGGACGACCGTGTTGACCGCACGCTGCCGGCGGGCGAGCGGGCGGGCCAGGGCGCCCGGCAGACCGAGCATCGCGCCGGGGTCGGGCAGGCAGGCGGTGAGCAGGGTGGCGCCCTGCCCGGCGAAGGACGCGAAGACCTGGTCGAGCCGGGCGGCCACGGCGTGGATGTCGAAGGTGGCGCGCAGCGTGTCGTTGATGCCGATGACCACGGACACCAGGTCGGGACGCAGGTCGAGGGCGGCCGGGGTCTGCCGCTCCAGCACGTCCCGCGTCTGCGCCCCGCTGACCGCGAGGTTGGTGAACTCCGAGCCCTCGCCGAGCGAGGCGGCCAGCAGGGCGGCCCAGCCCCGCCAGCCGTCCCCGGTGGGGTCGCCCACGCCCTCGGTCAGGGAGTCCCCGAGGGCGACGAAGCGGACGGATCTCATGCCACGCCCTCCGGGACGACACCGCGCCGGGGGGCGGTCACCGGGGCGTCGTGCGCGGCGAGGAACGCCTCCACGGCCGCCCCCCATCCGAAGCACTCGGCACGCGCGCGTGCCGCCTCCCGCCGCTCGGTTTCACGGCGCTCCAGGAGCAGCTCCACGGCGTCCGCGAACGCCTCGCCGCTGCCGGCCGCGGTCGCCCCTGCGGAGCCGATGACCTCGGGCAGCGCGGACGACGCGCTCGCCACCACGGGCGTACCGCACGCCATGGCCTCCAGGGCGGCCAGCCCGAAGGTCTCGGCGGGCCCGGGCGCGAGACACACGTCCGCGGACGCCTGCAGCGCACCGAGCGCCGTCCGGTCGGAGACGTGGCCCAGGAAGGTCACCGGCAGCCCGTGCTCCCGGGCGCGCTGCTCCAGCCGGGCCCGCAGCGGCCCGTCCCCGGCCACGACCAGCACCGCCGGCCGCCCGCGCCGCAGCAGCGCCTCCAGGGCGTCCAGGGCCGTACCGGGCCGCTTCTCCACGGACAGCCGGGAGCAGAGCACGAGCAGCGCCTCGTTCCCGCGCGCGTGCCGTGCGCGCAGGCCCGGGTCGCGCAGGACCGGGTGGCGTTCCATCAGGTCGACGCCCAGGGGAGCGCGTACGACGTTGCGCGCGCCGATGCGGACGAACTCGCGCTCGGCGAACTCGGTGGTGCACACCACCCGCGAGTAGACGTGCGCGGTGCGGGTGTTGAGGGCGTCGGCGGCGCGCCGGGAGAGGTTCTCGGGCAGGCCCCAGGTGCGCAGCACGCCGTCGGCGGTCTCGTGGGAGACCATCACGGCGGGCACGCGCGCGCGGCGGGCCCAGCGGCCGGTCCAGCGCAGGGTCGTGCGGTCGGACACCTCCAGCCGGTCGGGGGCCAGGTCCTCCAGGAGGGTCGCGACGCGCCGCTTGTCGGTGAGGACGCGGTAGCCGCCGGTGCCCGGCAGCAGCGGGCCGGGCAGGGTGATGACCCGGCCCTGCTCGGTGTCGCGGTCGGTGTGCCGTTCGCCCGGCACGATCAGCACCGGCTCGTGGCCCGCCGCACGGAAGCCCTTGCCCAGCTCGCGCAGGGCGGTGCGCAGGCCGCCGGAGGCGGGGGCGACGAAGTTGGCGAGCCGGACGATGCGCAGGGACGGGCCGGTCATGCCGCCACCGCCGTCCTCCGCGCCGCGAGGACGTCGTCGTAGTGGGCGATCAGCTGGTCGCCCACGGCGGCCCAGGTGCGGCCCTCCACCATCACGCGGGCGGCGGCGCCGTACGCGGCCCGCCGGCCGGGGTCGGCCGCCAGGGTGCGGACGGCCTCCCGTACGGCGTCGGCGTCGCGCGGGGGCACGAGCAGGCCGGTGCGGCCGTGGGCGACCAGGTCGAGGGGGCCGCCCGCGGCCGGGGCGACCACCGGGACTCCGGCGGCCATGGCCTCCTGCACGGTCTGGCAGAAGGTCTCGAAGGGGCCGGTGTGCGCGAACACGTCCAGCGAGGCGAAGATCCGGGCCAGGTCGTCGCCGGTGCGGCGGCCGAGGAAGACGGCGCCGGGCAGGGCCTCGGTGAGATGGGCGTGGCTGGGCCCGTCGCCGACGACCACGACCCGCACACCCGGCAGACCGCACACGCCGGCGAGGAGCTCGACGTGCTTCTCGGGGGCGAGCCGGCCGACGTAGCCGACGATCAGTTCGCCGTCGGGGGCGAGTTCGCGGCGCAGGACCTCGTCCCGCAGCTCTGGCCGGAAACGTACGGTGTCGACGCCCCGCGGCCACAGCCGCACCCGGGGCACGCCGTGCGTCTCCAGGTCGTTCAGGGCGGCGCTGGACGGGGCCAGCGTGCGGTCGGCGGCGGAGTGCACGGAGCGGATCCGCCGCCAGGCCGCCGCCTCCCCGGCGCCCATGTAGGTGCGGGCGTAACCGGCGAGGTCGGTCTGGTAGACGGCGACGGCGGGGATGCCGAGCCGGGCGGCGGCGGCCATGCCGCGGACGCCGAGGACGAAGGGGCTGGCGAGATGGATCAGGTCGGCGCGGTGGTCGAGGAGGGCCGCGGCGAGCCGCCTGCTGGGGAGGGCGACACGGACCTGGGGGTAGCCGGGCAGGGGGAGGGAGGGGACGCGGACGACCGGGCACGGGGCGTCCGTGTCCGGCGCGCTGCCGGGGGCGGGGGCCGGCGCGACGACGAGCGGGGAGTGACCGCGATCTACGAGGTGCCGGGCGGTCTGGAGCGCGCAGTGGGCCACGCCGTTCACATCGGGGGGAAAGGATTCGGTCACGATGACGACACGCATAGGGGTGTTGTCGCCGCGCCGAACGTGGCCGCGTCAACTTCGATCTTTCCGCCCGGGGAACGTCCCATGAGCGTTGGGCTGCACACCCGAGCAGGTCAGACGGCCGTCATGGCCGCCTGACCTGCGGGTCACCCGGTGTTCACGCAGCGGGCGGTCGTCCGCCCGATCCGTGTGCGCGGACGGGGGTCAGCCGGTGGGGATGTCCGGTTCGAAGCGGCTGCGCACCGCGGTCTGCACCTCGGCCTCCTCGGCCGGATCGGCGGCCAGGCGGCGCAGTCGCTCCACCACCCGGGCGTCGCCGGTCTCGGCGTGCCGGGCGGCGAGTTCGCGGGTGGTCTCCTCGCAGTCCCACAGGCACTCGACCGCGAAGCCGGTGGCGAAGGAGGGGTCCGTCGCGGCCAGGGCCCGGGCGGCGCGGCCCCGGAGGTGGGAGGAGGCCGTCTCGCGGTAGACGTGGCGCAGCACGGGGGCCGCGCAGGCGATGCCGAGGCGCCCGGCGCCGTCGACGAGGGTCCACAGGGTGGGTGCGTCGGGGCCCTCGCCGCGTACGGCCTCGCGCAGGGCGCCGAGGACGAGGTCGCTGTCCCGAGCCCCGCCACGGCAGGCGAGCATGCGTCCGGCGGCGGCGCCGAGCGCGTCGGGGCGCTGGGCCCAGCCGCGGGCGCGGTCCACGGCGGCGACACTGCGCATGCGTTCGAAGGCGTCGACGGCGGCCTCCACGACGACGGTCGTTCCGTCGGTGACCGCGGCTTCGATCAGGTCGAGAGCCGCCGCGTCGTTGCCGTCGGCGAGGTAGCGCAGGGCTGTACAGCGTGCGCCGTCGATGCCGTCCCGGGCGGCCTGGAGGATCTCCGGGCGGTCCTCGGGGCCGGCCACGGCGACCAGACAGCGGGCGGCCGGCACATGGAGGGCGGCGCCGCGCTCCATGCCCGCTTGCGCCCACTCGAAGACGGCGCGCACGCTCCAGCCGGGGCGTGGGCCGGTCGGCCGCATCTGCCGCTGCCAGCGGTCGAAACAGCCGGTCTCCTGGGCGGCACGCACACGCGTGGCGATCGATTCGCGCGGATCCTCGGCCCACAGCCGCCAGGGGCGCGGCTCGAAGGCGTCACGGACGGCGACGGCCAGCTCGGCCTCACCCTCGGGGTCGGCAGGGAAGCGGGCCAGGACGGGGGCGGCGAGGGCACGCAGTCCCGCGTCGTCGTCCCTGAGGGCCAGCTCGTCGAGGGCCCAGGCCCAGTTGGAGCCGTGGGCGGCGTACCTGCGCAGCAGTTCGAGCGCGTCCCGCCGGCCGTAGGAGGCGAGGTGCCCGAGGACGGCCAGCGCGAGGCCGGTGCGGGACTCGTCGGTGTCGAGGACGTCGTCGGGATCGAAGAGGTGCGCCTCTACGGCGTCCAGCTCGCCGTTCAGGTCGAGGTAGAGCCGGGCGTAGTACAGGGAGCGGTTCTCCACCTGCCAGTCGTGGCGGGGATCGCGCAACACACAGTGGTTCAGGGCGGCAAGCGCTTCCGCGCGGGGGGCGGTGAGCGCGTGCAGCGTGCCGTCGCCGCGGCCCCGCTGCAGCAGGCCGAGCAGCGTACCGCTGGGCGCTATGACCGGATCGAACATGGGAAACAGCCTCACATCAAGCGTCGACGCAACCGGGGAACACGCACTACCTGGCCGCGTGACACAACGTCGGAGCGCCCGCCGTCTCTTGCTTGCTGTAGACCATCTCTCTCTGCCTCTCGTCGGTGGCCCATGCGGACCGATCACGGCCCGCGCGGTGCGGCAACACCTGCCCAGCCATCGCGTCCGTGCATCACGTCGTCATGATGACCCGCGGTGTGTGCTGCCGCGACCGTATTTCCGGCGGCCCTTTACCGCCTCCCCCGTTTTCTGTGTCGTACCTGGTCAGGACGGCGTGTCAGCTGACGCCGAACAGCTCCAGGAGGTCCGTCTTGGCGAACATGCGTGCTGTGTCGACGGCCGACGGCGTACCCGCCGCGGGATCGGCTCCGCCTTCCAGCAGGGCCTTGATCACGTCCGTCTCACCCTTGAAGACCGCCCCCGCGAGGGGAGTCTGGCCGCGGTCGTTGATCCGGTCCGCCTCCGCGCCTCGGGCGAGCAGCGCACGCACCGCGTCGGCGTGGCCGTGGTAGGCGGCGAGCATCACCAGGGAGTCGCCCCGGTCGTTGGTGAGGTTGGCCGGAACACCGGCGTCGACGTACGCCACCAGCGCCTCGGTCTGCCCCTGGCGGGCCAGATCGAAGATCTTGGTCGCCAGCTCCACGACCTCGGGGTCGGGGGCTTCACTCATCCGGACCGCCTCTCCTTGGATTTCGGACCGGTTCCGGGACCGGTTCTCGGGACTGATGGAGCGTACGACACCGAGCGGACCACGGCCGTACGAGTGAATCGCCAGCGTACTGGCTCTCGCGGCACATGACCCGATGTGCCCGAGGTAAAGATCGACTACAGGCCGCACCGGAGGGAACAGACCTGGTCAACCGGGTCAGGAGGACTCCACCGAGTGGGCGAAATCAACCGGATTTCACCCAGTTGCACCTTTAATCGTATGGATACATCCTGTGATCCTGGAAGAACTCATGGTGACTGTCCCCCACCTTCGACACCAGGAGGCCCGAAATGATCCTCTCCCTGTCCGGCGTGTTCCTGCTCGGCGTCATCGTCTTCCTCTTCTTCCGCAAGGACGGACTGAAGGGCTCGCACGCCACGGTCTCGGCCCTGTTCGGCTTCTACCTGTCGAGCACGGCCATCGCCCCGAGCATCAAGGCCGGCGGCGAGAGCCTGGCCAGCCTCCTCGGCGGCCTCAAGTTCTGACCCCACCCGCCCCGCCCGCACGCACCACCAGGAGACAGCAGTGGCCCGGCGCCCTCTCCCCCGCATTCTGAGCAAAGACAGCGCCCAGATCGCCCGGATGCAGATCGCCCGGAGCAGGGAGCTGGCCCGGACGGCGGCCGACAGCGCCACCGACATCCTCCACCCGCTGATCACCGTCACGCGCGGGATGCGCCGGCTGGCCGCGGCCGGGCGGCGCAGGTGGGCGGACACGCCCAAGGACAAACGGGGCCCCCTGCTGTTCCTGGCGGCCTCCGTGGTCCTGGTCGTCACTCTGGTGCCGTACGGGCCGCTGCTGGCCGTCATCGCCGTGATGGCGGCAGCGGCCTGGCAGGGCCGCGACCAGGCCCCGACGGCCCCCGAGGGGCCCGACGAGTCCCAGGTCGAACGGCTCCAGTCGCTCTACGAGGCCCTGGTGCCGTACTTCTCCGGCCCCGAGGACCCGGCGCCGCTGTACGCGCACGGCGGGGAGTGGGAGAAGGTCTTCACCGCGCACGAGTTCGACGACGCCGGGCGCATCGGTCACCTCGTGATCCGCTATCCCGCCTACTTCCCCGACGGGGAGCTTGACGCCCGCGCCCGGATCGAGCAGCTGCTCACCGCGAAGGCCGGGCGGGGCCGCGAGTACCACTTCGCGTGGGACGAGGCGGGCAACCAGTTGGCGGTCACCGTCCTCGCCCCGTTGCCCACCGACATCGCCGCCCAGCGCTTCGTCACCACGCCCGGCGAGACCGTCCTCGGCTTCACCGACCCGAGCGAGGTCCAGCGCACGCTTCCCCTCGCCTACGGCGAGGAACAGATCGACATTCCGCCGGTCGTCTGGCGCACCGGCATCCGGTCCACCGAGCCGCACCTGCTGGCCATGGGCCACCCGGGCAGCGGCACGTCGACGCTGTTGCGCTCCATCGCCCTGCAGGCGCTGCAGTACGGCGATGTCCTGATCGTCGACGGCGGCGGCACCGGCGAGTACGCGTGCCTGACCGGCCGGGACGGCGTACTGGCCGTGGAGTGCGCCCTGCCCGGGGCGCTGGCCAGCCTGGAATGGGCCGCGCAGGAGACCGAGCGGCGGCTGATCGCCATCAACCTGGCCCGGCAGGCGGGCGACCCGCCGCCCGAGGACACCCGGCGCCCGCTGTGGATCCTGGTGGACCGGCCGAGCGTCTTCGCGCACCTCGCGGTGGCGGACGGCCGCAAGGATCCGCAGGCCCTCCTCCAGGTGCCGCTGCGGCACGGGCGCGCGGCGAACGTGACCGTCGTCGTGGCCGAGCAGTTCGACGGCGCGGAGGCGCTGAGCGACGCGGTACGGCAGCACACGCGCGCGCGTGTCGTCCTCGGCGTCGCGGCGCCTCGGCAGGTGGAGTCGGTGCTGGGGGCTCCGCCGCACACCACGCCGCTCGGGCACGTGCCGCCCGGGCGGGGGTACGCCCGGCTCGGGAACGGTCCCGTCCACCGGCTTCAGGTGCCGCGTACGCCGGATCCGTACGACGACGCCACGAGCGACGCCGACCGGCAGGCGGTGCTGGCGCTGCTCCCGACGCGGGGAAGCGCGGTCGAGGCCGCACCGACGGACCTCACGAAGCCGGCGGCTGACGTGGTTCCGGTGACCACGGAGGCCATGGCCGCGGAGCCCTCGTCCTAGAGTTCCCGGCCCCCCTGCTACGCCACGAACGTGCGCGGCGCCTCCGTGCCACCCGTCGCCCCCGTCTCCACCAGCCGCGCCGCGGCAGCCAGCCTTACCGCCGCCTCGTCCGCCACCGCTCCCCCGACCGTGAACGGCAGGCGCACGTACCCCTCGAACGCGCCGTCGACACCGAAGCGCGGCCCGGACGGCACGCGGACGCCGGTCCGCTCGCCCGCTTCGGCGAGCCGGGAGCCGGAGAGGCCGCCGGCGCGGACCCACAGGGTCAGACCACCCCGCGGCACCTCGAACTCCCAGGTGGGCAGCTCCCGGCGGAGCGACGCCACCAGCGCGTCCCGGTTCTCGCGGGCCTGAGCCCGGCGCAGCTCGACCGCCTGTTCCCAGCCGCCGGTGCTGAACAGCCAGTTCACGGCGAGCTGCTCCAGCACGGGCGTGCCCAGGTCGGCGTACGCGCGCGCCGCGACCAGGCTGCGGACGACGTCCGGCGCCGCGCGCACCCAGCCGATCCGCATGCCCGCCCAGAACGCCTTGCTGGCCGAGCCGACCGTGATGACGGTCGAACCCGCGGGATCGAAGGCGCAGACCGGGCGTGGCATGCCACCGCCCGCGAACTCGTCCTCCAGCCACAGTTCGGACATCGTCTCGTCCGAGATGAGCACCGTGCCCGCCGAACGGGCCGCGTCCACCAGCCGGCGCCGCTGGTCCTCGTCGGCGAGCGCGCCGGTGGGATTGTGGAAGTCGGCGACCACGTAGGCCATGCGCGGCGCGGCCTCGCGCAGCACCTGGCGCCAGCGGTCCAGGTCCCAGCCCGACAGCCCCTCCGCCATCGCGACGGGGACCAGCCGGGCGCCCGCCTCGCGCATCAGCTGGAGGATGTTGGCGTAGGACGGGGACTCCACGGCGATGCGCTCGCCCCGGCCCGCGAAGAGGTGACAGATCGCGTCGATGGCGCCCATCGCGCCGGTCGTCACCATGATCTGCTCCGGCATCGTGGGGATGCCGCGCGCGGTGTATCGCTCGGCGATCATCGAGCGGAGTGCCGGGAGTCCGGCCGGATAGTCGCCGTGCGTGTGGGCGTAGGGAGGCAGTTCCTCCAGGGCGCCCTGCACCGCGCGGGTCAGCCACGGCTCGGGGGCCGGGAGCGAGGCGCAGCCCAGGTCGATGACCGAGCCCAGGGCCTCCGGGGGCAGCGGCTCCAGGCCACGGGCCGGGATCGGGTTCCCGGCGGGCACGGCGGTCCAGCTGCCGGCTCCGCGCCGGGACTCCAGGAAGCCCTCGCCGCGCAGCGCCTCGTAGGCGGCGGCGACGGTGGTGCGGCTCACGGAGAGGGCGAGCGCGAGTTCGCGTTCGGCGGGGAGCCGGGCGGCCACCGGGACACGGCCTTCGAGGACCAGCAGCCGGATGCCGTCGGCGAGAGCGCGGTAGGCGGGAGGACGGCGGGTGCCGGGGCCGGCCGGGCGGTCCTGCTGGGAGTTGAGGAGCCGGGCGAGTTGCGCGGCTCCCATCGCCGAGGTCCACTGCGCCATGACGATCAGTCCACCTTCCCCGAATTGGCCATGGATGGCGTTCCATCCCAAGCCACAGAGTGACATGCGTCAGGCCACCGCCACCACTCAGGGGGTATTTCGTGTCCACTCCGGGCCGTCGGGGACGACGGCTGATCCAGCTGTACGCCGGTCTCGCGCTCTACGGCGCGAGTTCCGCGCTGCTCGTCGAGGCGGGCCTGGGCCTGGAGCCCTGGAACGTGCTGCACCAGGGGATCGCGAAGCTGACCGGTCTCACCATCGGCGTCGTCTCGATCGTCGTCGGGGCGGCGGTGCTGCTCCTGTGGATACCGCTGCGCCAGCGTCCCGGACTGGGCACGGTCTCCAACGTCTTCGTCGTCGGCCTGGCCATGGACGGCACGCTCGCGCTCGTCCCGGACGCCCGCTCCCTCGCCGTGCGCGTCCCGCTCCTGCTCGCGGGGATCCCCCTGAACGGCGCGGCCACCGGGCTGTACATCGCGGCGAGCTTCGGGCCGGGCCCACGCGACGGGCTGATGACGGGGCTGCACCGGCGCACCGGCCGCTCGATCAGGCTCATGCGGACGGTGGTCGAGGTGGCGGTGGTGGTCACCGGATTCGCCCTGGGCGGCACCATCGGGGTGGGCACCGTGCTGTACGCCGTGTCCATCGGCCCGCTGGCGCAGCTGTTCCTGCGGGTGTTCGCCGTCCCGGCGGCATCGCGCGGCAGCACCGTCGTTGCCGGCGCGACACCGGAGCGCGCCATACTGCCGGGGTGACCCTCACGACGCCGCCCGTACGCCACCCGTACCTCGACCACCCCGGTCCTCTCGCCTTCGCCCACCGGGGCGGAGCCGCCGACGGGCTGGAGAACACCGTGGCGCAGTTCCGGCGCGCCGTGGAGCTGGGCTACCGGTACATCGAGACCGACGTGCACGCCACGGCGGACGGCCGTCTCGTGGCCTTCCACGACGCGACCCTGGACCGGGTCACCGACGGGGCGGGCCGCATCGCCGACCTGCCGTGGGAGGACGTACGGCACGCGCGCGTGGGTGGCCGGGAACCGGTGCCCCTGTTCGAGGAGCTGCTGGAGACGTTCCCCGAGGTCCGCTGGAACGTCGACATCAAGGCGGAGCCCGCGCTGCGGCCCCTGCTGGAGCTGATCGAGCGCACGGACGCCTGGGGCCGGGTCTGCGTGGGTTCCTTCTCCGAGGCTCGCGTGCTGCGCGCCCAGCGGCTGGCGGGGCCACGTCTGGCCACCTCGTTCGGCACGCGTGGGGTGCTCAGCCTGCGGCTGCGCTCCTGGGGGCTGCCGGCCGCGGTGCGCCGCTCCGCCGTCGCCGCGCAGGTGCCCGAGGCGCAGTCCGGCGTCCCGGTCGTCGACCACCGCTTCGTCCGCGCCGCCCACGCGCGCGGGCTGCAGGTGCACGTGTGGACGATCAACGATACGGAGCGGATGCACCGGCTCCTGGATCTCGGTGTCGATGGCATCATGACCGATCACATCGACACGTTGCGCAAGGTCATGGAGGAGCGCGGCGTCTGGGTCTGAGCACCCGGGCGCCCCGGCCGAGCCTTCGCAGTTGAGCGGGGAAGCGAGGGCACGGGTGGACACCGAGACCGTGCGGACACCGGCGGCGGACGAGACCGCCGGTCTGCGGCGCGAGCAGCGCGGCTGGTACTTCTACGACTGGGCGTGCTCGGTCTATTCGACGACCGTCCTGACCGTGTTCCTCGGCCCGTACCTCACCTCGGTCGCCGAGCACGCGGCGGACGCCGACGGCTATGTGCACCCGCTGGGCGTCCCGGTCCGGGCGGGCTCCTTCTTCGCCTACTCGGTGTCCCTGTCGGTGGTCCTGGCCGTCGTCGTGATGCCGCTCGTGGGCAGCGCGGCCGACCGCACGGGCCGGAAGAAGCCGCTGCTCGCGGCGGCCGCGTACACCGGCGCGGCGGCCACCACGGGCCTGTTCTTCCTGGACGGCGACCGGTATCTGCTCGGCGGGGTGCTGCTGATCGTGGCGAACGCGGCACAGTCCGTCGGGATGATGCTCTACAACTCCTACCTGCCGCAGATCGCCCCGCCCGAGGAGCGCGACGCGGTCTCCTCGCGCGGCTGGGCCTTCGGGTACGCGGCGGGCTCCACGGTCCTCGTCGCCAACCTGGTGCTGTACTCGGCGCACGACTCCTTCGGCCTGTCCGAGACGGCCGCGGTACGGATCTGTCTCGCCTCGGCCGGCCTGTGGTGGGGCGCCTTCACCCTCGTACCGCTGCGCAGACTGCGCGACCGGCACGCGCGCGTGGCGGGGGCCACGGCACCCGGGCTGCGGCAGCTGGCGGCGACGGTCCGGGACATGCGCCGGCATCCGCTGACGCTGGCGTTCCTGCTGGCGTACCTCATCTACAACGACGGCATCCAGACGGTGATCTCGCAGGCCTCGGTCTACGGCTCCGAGGAGCTGCGGCTCGGGCAGTCGACGCTCATCGTGGCCGTCCTGCTGGTCCAGGTGCTGGCCGTGGCCGGCGCGCTGGCCATGGGGCGGCTGGCCCGGGCGTACGGCGCCCAGCGGACGATCCTGGGCTCGCTCGTGGCCTGGACCGTCACCCTGGCGGCCGGCTACTTCCTGCCCGCGAGGGCACCGGTGTGGTTCTTCGTGCTGGCCGGCGGGATCGGGCTGGTCCTCGGCGGCAGCCAGGCGCTGTCGCGGTCACTGTTCTCCCACCTGGTGCCGCCGGGGAAGGAGGCCGAGTACTTCTCGGCGTACGAGATGAGCGACCGCGGGATGAGCTGGCTCGGGCCGCTGCTGTTCGGCATCACCTATCAGCTGACCGGGAGCTATCGCTCCGCCATCGTCTCGCTGGTGGCCTTCTTCGTCATCGGCTTCGCCCTGCTCGCCCGGGTCCCGGTGCGGAGGGCGATCGGCGAAGCGGGCAACCCGGTTCCGGAAAAGATCTAGTACCGATTTAGCGTTCAACGCGAAAGGGCGGTAGTGTACGCGTTTGGCCTGCCAGGCGTACCGTTACTGCGCGTCAAAGATGCCGAAACGCTGGGTGACATCTGCTAGCAGATGTGACAAACCGGGCGCCTGTGGGTAGAACAAGGGGCGGCTACGACGGCGACGCATGACCCGGAACGGGAATCTTTACCGCCGACCGGACGTTGACCGGATGACGACGACAGCGACACCTGTCCTGTGGGCGACAAGCCCGGGAGGCACGATTCATGAGTGAGCGAGCTCTTCGCGGTACCCGCCTCGTGGTGACCAGCTACGAGACGGACCGCGGTATCGACCTGGCTCCGCGCCAGGCCGTGGAGTACGCATGCGAGAAGGGGCACCGTTTCGAGATGCCCTTCTCGGTCGAGGCGGAGATCCCGCCGGAGTGGGAGTGCAAGGTCTGCGGGGCCCAGGCACTCCTGGTCGACGGCGACGGCCCTGAGGAGAAGAAGGCCAAGCCCGCGCGTACCCATTGGGACATGCTGATGGAGCGGCGCACCCGTGAGGAGCTCGAAGAGGTCCTCGAGGAACGCCTGGCGGTTCTGCGCTCGGGGGCGATGAACATCGCCGTTCACCCTCGGGACAGCCGCAAGTCCGCATAACGCTGCACGACACCGCGGGCGCCGTACGTGATCTCACGTACGGCGCCCGCGGTGTCGTGTTGTCCGTGTCCGCGCCCGATGCGTCGAGCCGGTCGCTCCCCGGCCCCTCAGCGCGTCAGCGGCGGCCGCTGCTCCCCCTGCGCGTCCCCCTGCCCGGCCCGGTCGTCCCGGATGACCTCGCCCTGCACCACCTTGCCGTCGGGCCGGTGCATGCGGGCCTGCTGGAACGCGTCGCCCAGGCTGCCCGGAGCGGACCTGCGCAGCCTCTTGTCCAGGGCGCTCTCGGCGTAACGGCTCACGGCCTTCTGGACCGGCGGGAGCAGCAGCAGGAGGCCGGCCGCGTCCGAGACCAGGCCCGGGATGATCAGCAGCAGGCCGGCCAGCATCATCAGGCCGTTTCCCCCGCCGCGCTCGGGCGAGCCACCCCGCTGCATCGCCTCGTTGAGGCTCTGGAAGGCGCGACGGCCCGCCCGCTTGATGACCACGGACCCGGCGACGACGCCCGCCACCAGAAGCAGGAACACGGTGAGGCCGCCGGCCGCGCCCGCGACCACGGTCAGCAGCCAGATCTCCAGCACCAGCCACGCGGCGATGCCCAGCGGCAGGTACCTGCGCAGCCGGGAGCGTCGCTGCCGGGCGGTGTACGGAGAGGTCGGAGCGCCAGTCGTCATGCTCCCAGTGTGCCTGGGCGCGGCTCAGCGCGGGATAAGGGGATGATCAGCCGGCGACGGGAGACACCGGCGGCGGACTACGAGGTCCGGCGGCCCTTGCCCGTGACCTTGCCGACGCGTTCCCCGACGCCCCAGGCGGTGACCCGCCACAGCGCCTCGACGAGGATGTCCTTGCTCATCTTGGAGTCGCCGAGTTCACGCTCGACGAAGGTGATCGGGACCTCGACCACGTGATAGCCGGCCTTGACCGCCCGGCGGGCCAGGTCGACCTGGAAGCAGTAGCCCTGCGAGGCGACCTCCTCCAGGCCCAGGCCCTCGAGGGTCTCCCGGCGGAAGGCGCGGTAGCCGCCGGTGATGTCGCGCAGCGGCAGGTCGAGGGCGAGGCGGGAGTAGAGGCTGCCGCCGCGCGAGATGAACTGGCGGGACTTGGGCCAGTTCACGGTCCGCCCGCCCGGCACCCAGCGGGACCCGAGCACGAGGTCGGCGCCCTTCAGGGCGGTCAGCAGGCGCGGCAGTTCCTCGGGCTGGTGGGAGCCGTCGGCGTCCATCTCCACCAGGACGCCGTAGCCGTGCTCCAGGCCCCAGCGGAAGCCCGCGATGTACGCGGCGCCCAGGCCCTCCTTGCCCTTGCGGTGCATGACGTGGACGTGCTCGTCCTCGGCGGCCAGCTCGTCGGCGAGCTTGCCCGTGCCGTCGGGGCTGTTGTCGTCGGCCACGAGGATGTGCGCCTCGGGCACGGCCGATCGCACCCGGCCGACGATGGTCTTGATGTTCTCCGACTCGTTGTAGGTCGGAATGATCACCAAGGTCGTGCCGAGGGGACCGAACTGCCTTCCCTGGACCTCGGCCGCTCCGGTCCCGTCGCCGTCGTTCACTGCTGCCCCTTCTGGTCGCACTCAGGGCTCCACCATAGTGGCCGCCGCCTGGTAAGACGTGACGGCTCGTGCGGACGGTGGTGTCGATTCCACAAGAGTGGGGTAAGAATCGTCTTTCGGTACCTTTTCGCCGCTACGGATGGGGGCCCCGGCGCCCTTCGGGCCGACCTGGGACCCGCTGGCTGCGGATCGACCGAAAGCCGTTGTCTACTGAGCGCCCGGGCCCCACCCGGGTCACACCTTTCCGACCGGCCGTAACGTTCCCTCGTCGGCGCGGGCGCTGAGCCTGGCTCCCAGCGACGGTGCCCCGGTGCGGCACACCGTCCCTGACCCAGCGGCGCCGCGACGAGTTGCGTGAACGCTCCCCGGTCGGGGTCCGGTGGTGGACTCGGCCGAACCTACCGGCCCCCGGCCGTCGACTGTCAACAGTGGCCTGACCTGTGCAAACAGTCACTCGGATGCGGTGCGGGGGGAGGATGTGCAGGTCGGGCGACGCGGCGGGCGGTGACCGTCGCCGCCGCGCCACCCCGGGAGATCACTCGCCCGGCCGTACGAACATCGTCCGCCCGCCCACCACGGTGCGCAGGCAGACCGGCAGGTCGCGGCCCGGGGTGAGATCGGGCAGGCCGGGGGTGCCGGAACGGGGGTCGGTCGACCAGCGGGCCACCCTGTCGTCGGGGGCCTGGACGACCAGTTCGTCGGTCCGCCAGACGGCATAGTCGGCGGGCGCGCCCGGGACCAGGATCCCCGCGTCGTCGCGTCCGATCGCCCGCCAGCCACCACGCGTGTGCGCCGTGAAGGCTGCGCGCACGGAGACCCGGTGCTCGGGCGTGTGGTGGAAGGCGGCGGCGCGGACCGTGCCCCACGGGTCGAGCGGGGTGACGGGGCTGTCGGAGCCGAAGGCGAGGGGCACGCCGGCCCGGAGCAGGGCGGCGAAGGGGTTGAGGGTGCGGGCCCGCCCGGGGCCCAGACGGCGGGCGTACATCCCCTCCTCGCCGCCCCACAGCGCGTCGAAGGCGGGCTGCACGGAGGCGATCAGGCCCAGCTCGGCGAAGGCTGCGACGGTCTCGGGGGTGAGCATCTCGGCGTGCTCGACCCGGTGCCGGGCGGCGCGGATCCGGGCGAGGCCGAGCTTCTCCGCGGCGGCCCGTACCCCTTCGACGACGGCGGTCACGGCGGCGTCGCCGATGGCGTGGAAGCCCGCCTGGAGGCCGGTCTCGGTGCAGGCGACGACATGGGCGGCGACGGCGTCGGCGTCCAGGTAGGCGGTGCCGGTGTGGCCGGCGTCGGCGTACGGCTCGTGCAGGCAGGCGGTGTGCGAGCCGAGGGCGCCGTCGGCGAAGAGGTCGCCCGCGGCGCCCACGGCCCCCAGGTCCCGCGCCTTGTCGACGTTCTGTTCGGCCCAGTAGCCGACGACCCGGGGCCCGGGTGTCTCGGCGGCGAGCCTCAGCAGGCCGGTGAAGTCGTCCTCGGAGGAGATCTGCGGGCCGCCGCACTCGTGCACCGAGCCGATGCCGAGGGAGGCCGCGTGGGCGAGGGCGGCGCGCTGGGCCTCGGTGCGCTGGGCCGGGGTCACGGCGGCGAGGGCGGCCTCGCGCACGGTGTGGTGGGCGTCGGCGGTGAGCGGGCCGTCGACCGGGCCCAGGGCGGGCACGAGGTCGAGCAGTGCCGAGGTCACCACGGCCGAGTGCACGTCGATGCGGGACAGGTACAGCGGGCGTCCGCCGGTGGCCTCGTCCAGTTCGGCCCGCGTCGGCGGGCGCCCGCCGGGCCAGCGGGCGGCGTCCCAGCCGTGGCCCAGCAGGACCCGGTCGTCCGGGCGGGCGGCGGCGAACTCACGGACCAGCGCGAGGGCCGCCTCCAGGGAGGGGGCGCCGGACAGGTCGAGGCCGGTCAGGGCGAGTCCGGTGGCGGTGGTGTGGACGTGGGCGTCGGTGAAGGCGGGGGTGACCAGGGCGCCGTCGAGGTCGACCACCTCGTCCACGCCGTCGGCGAAGGCGTCGGCGGCACCCTCGGAGCCGACCCAGGCGACGTGCCCCGCCTCGACGACCATCGCCGTCGCGAAGGGGTCGGCCGGACTGTGCACCTCGCCGCGGCGCAGGAGGACGGTCTTGGGGGGCTCGGCGGTGCGCTCACTCATAGCCGACAGTTTCCCCTGCCACGGGGGCGCGGCCGCACCTGGGGCACCTGGAAACGGCGCCCGGCGGTGCGGGCCCCGGCGTCCGCGGCGGCCGCCGGCTCAGATCCGCGGCGGCCGCGCCTCGTACGGTGTCGACAGGACCACCGTCGTCCTGGTCGACACCCCGGCCAGGCTGCGTAGCCGGGCCAGCAGCTCCTCGAGTTCGTGCGGGGTGGCCACGCGGACCTTGAGGATGTAGTTCTCGTCGCCGGCGACGCTGTGGCAGGCCTCGAGCTCGGGGACGTCTGCGAGACGGTCCGCGATGTCGTCGGGTGCGCTGGGGTCGAACGGCTTCACCGAGATGAACGCGGTGAGCGGCAGCCCGACGGCCTCGGGGTCGACCACCGCGGCGTAGCCGCGGATGACGCCACGCTGTTCGAGCCGGCGCACCCGCTGGTGCACGGCCGACGTGGACAGGCCCGTGGCCTTGCCCAGGTCTGTGTAGCTCATCCGCCCGTCCTTGACGAGCAGCTGCACGATCTGACGGTCCAGCTCCTCCATGACGCAAGAACCTACAGGGCGCCTGATCTCCTCGGATAGCCGAGACCGCAGGTCATGGCCGGTTCGATACAAAAAGCACCGCAGCGGGCCCCGGGGGCCCCTGCGCACGGCATGTGACGAATGCCACACACTTCGAACGGGCTCCGTGATGCTCTCGTGATTACCCCCGAGAGCGGGCGGGAAATGCTTGGTGTGGTCGAGGCCGCAGCGCCTTCACGGCCCAGCCTTAGGGGGAGTCCCATGCAGAGTGTCAAGCGCCCTGGTCGATCCGCGTCCAAGCGTCAGCAGCCGGTCGTCGAGCCCGAGCCGGAGGGCGTCGAACCCGACGCCTTCGACGACGAACTGGACGCCTACGAGACCTTCGAGATGTATCGGGTGATCTGCCCGGACTGCGCGCAGCCGATCGCGCTGCTGGCGGACGAGGAGGTCCTGCCGGAGCACGCGCTGTGCGCCTCGCCGTGGAACCCGTTCGGGCTCACGGTCTGTGCGGGCACGGGCCGTGCGGCGGCCGACGCCCGCCCCGCGGACGAGTCGTCCGAGCCGCAGGAGCAGGACACCGCCCTGCTGCTGACGCTGCCCCAGGGTCTGGACTGGCGGACGCAGCCCTTCTCGCACGCCGGCGGCCCGGGCTCGCGCCCGATGCGCGTGCCGGCGATGCGCCGCCAGGCGGCCTGAGTCACCCCACCGCTTCCCGGTCACCGCCCTGCACCATGGCCCGCAGCGTGTCGTGGTGCAGGATCAGCCTGTCCGGGTCCGCGGGGACGGCGGTCTCCCCGAAGTGCACCTGCCGGTAGGCGATGCGCAGCATGACGATCGCGTGCCGCAGGGCGGCGTAGAGGAGAAAGAAGTCCATGTCCCGCAGGGTGTGACCGGTCAGCCGCGCGTAGCGTGCCTCGACGCGGTCGCGGCGCAGCAGGCCGGGCAGGCCCGGATGGCCGGAGCCGACGGTGAGGTCGTGGAAGAAGCGGTGCAGGAAGATCATCCAGCCGAGGTCGACCTCGCGCGGGGCGAGCGCCGCCATCTCCCAGTCGAGGACGGCGACGGGCTCGAACGCGTCGTAGACGACGTTGCCGATGCGTGCGTCGCCCCAGGAGAGGACGGGTGCGCCGGGCTCGCGCGGCCACAGCTCCTCCAGCCGGTCGAACGCGGCCTCGATGAGGGGTGAGCGGGGCAGTCCGTCGACCACCCAGGCATAGTAGGCGCGTTGGGCGCTCACGTGCCGGCGCAGGGCGTCTCCTTCGCCGGGCAGCGTGAGGAACTCGGCCTCGGACACCTGCACTTGGTCGTGCAGTCGCGCCAACAGCCCGACGCTGCCCGCCTCCAGGCGCTCCCGCTGGACGTCGCTCGCGGCGTGCAGCCAGCTGCCCTCGTAGGTGTACGGCATGACGTCCGGGGGGACACGTCCGGTGACCCGTTCCATGACGAAGAACGGCGCGCCGAGCGGGCCGGGGTCCTCCTCCAGCCAGAGCACCCGGGGCACGGGGACGTCCGTGTGCTCGGCGACCAGGCGCAGGGTGCGGTACTGGCGGGCCATGTCGTACTCCGGGAAGACGGTGTACGCCGCGGGGTCCGCCGCGAGCCGCAGCGCGCAGGAGCGCACGGGCGGGCTGGGGTGCTCGAGATCGAAGAGCAGGGTCTCGCTGGACATCCCGTTGGAGGCCGGGACGGTGACGCCGCCGGCCCGGGCGCCGGGCAGCCGGGCGCCGAGCCAGGCCGTGAGGCGCCGGGCCAGGTCCTCGGGGTCGCGGGTGGTGGTGCGGGGACGCGGTGCCGTGGCCATCTCGCCCTCCTCGGGGTCGCGGTTCAGGGCGCGGACGAGTCGAAGCCGGTGAAGCCGCTCGGGTCGTGCCGTCCGAAGGAGCCGTGCTCGAAGATGCCGTGGCCCGTCCGGCCGTCGAGACGGAAGCGGGCGGAGTGGTCGGTGACTCCGTAGGCGGCGAGCGGGTGGGGCGCCTTCATGTCGTAGGTACGGCGGTCCACCCAGCCCGGCCCCCGCCAGGTCCCGTGCTGCCAGTCGTCGGCCGGTGGGTAGCCGGCGCCGACGGCCAGCGGGGAGGAAGCGAGCACCTCGACCTCCAGCTCCTGCGGTTCGCGCGAGTCGCCGAGGTGGATGACGGCGCGCTCGGGGTGCCGGGTGCCGGACCGGTAGCCGATCTCGGCCCGGGGCCAGCCCAGTTGGCGGTCGCGGTGGCCGGGGCGGACCAGGGTGGCGTCGTTCAGCGAGCGGTGCCCGTCGGCGTCCTCCTGGACGACGACCATCAGGAAGCGGTCCTCGAAGCGGACCGGGCACCAGATCCAGTGGAAGCCCTCGGCGGGGTGGTCCGTGGCGAGCCGTCCGCCGTCCTCGCCGGGCACCGGCCGCACGCCCCAGCTGCGGTCCCGGGTGCCGGTCCAGTCCCGCGGTGAGACCCGGAACTCCTCTCCCCCGGCCCGGATCAGGCCCTCGACCGTGCCGGCCTGGACGAAGCGGCGGCCCTCCAGGGTGAGCCGGTCGCCCCTGCGCTGCAGGTGGTGCGGCTCCCACAGGGCGGGGAAGGCGGCCGTCCAGGTGAGGTCGTAGGCGAGGTGGTCGTCCGCGCACGTCAGACGCAGACGCCGGAGCGGCTGCTGGACGTCGATGTGCAGCGGGCCGACGGTGAGCCGCATGCGGTCCTCGCCCAGGGCGTCCGAGGCACGGATTGCGTGCAGCGTCTCGCCGGTGCGCAGGGTGGCGTAGGCGTCGATCACGCCCAGATTGGGGTAGACGCCGAGGCCGAGGATGAGCAGGGCGCGGCCGGCGTGGTCGAGGACGTGGAAGATGCAGCGGTCGTAGGCGTTGCGGTCCCCGGTCGCCACGTGCTTCATGGACAACGGCACCTGGTGCACGGGGTATTCGTCGAGCGGTACGGGACGGTCGTCGGCCATGGCACCCCCTGCTGAACGGTCAGCTGACGGTACGTCAGCCGACCGCAGGTGACCAGAGAGGGAACCGGACGCGTCTGGACTGACGCGCGATTCCGCCGGGCGGTGACCTGTCCGCCCGCCGGCGCGTTGCCCAGGCATGACCCCCATGTACTCGGCCACCGGGCGTCAGCGCCGCATCTTCGTGCCGCGCCCCGCAGAATCGGTTCCGCCGCCTGCGCCCCAGGACCCGCCGATCTACCGTGACCTGATGCGCGTGTGGGCCGACCGGGGCCGCACCCTGCCGGGCCGCCACGATCCTGAGTGGATCAGGCTGGCGGCCCCGACGGTCCGCACGGGGCAGTTCAGCGACCTTCGGGTCCCGCCACGTGACGGGCGATGACCATGCGCTGAATCTGGTTGGTGCCCTCGACGATCTGCAGCACCTTGGCCTCGCGCATGTAGCGCTCGGCCGGGAAGTCGGCGGTGTAGCCGTAGCCGCCGAGTATCTGCACGGCGTCCGTCGTGACCTTCATGGCCGTGTCGGTGCAGTGCAGCTTGGCCATGGCGGCCTGCTTGGCGAACGGCTTGCCCGCGTCGCGCAGCCGGGCCGCCGCGAGGTACAGCGCGCGGCCGGCCTCGATCTGGGTGGCCATGTCGGCGAGCATGAAGCGCAGGCCCTGGAAGTCGGCGATGGGCCGGCCGAACTGCCTGCGCCCGGTGGCGTAGCCGACCGCCTCGTCCAGCGCGGCCTGGGCGACGCCGATGGCGCAGGCCGCGATGCCGAGCCGCCCGGAGTCCAGGGCGGACAGGGCGATGGGGAAGCCCTGGCCCTCCTCGCCGATGCGCCGGTCGTCGGGGACCCGGACGCCGTCGAGGTGCACCTGGGCGGTGGGTGAGCCCTTCATGCCCATCTTCTTCTCGGGCACCGCCGCGCCGAGGCCCGGCGCGTCGCCGGGGACGAGGAAGGCGGTGATCCCGCGCGGCCCGTCCTCGCCGGTGCGGGCCATGACGGTGTAGAAGTCGGCGATCCCGCCGTGCGTGATCCAGGCCTTCGTGCCGGTGATCACCCAGTGGTCGCCGTCCCGGACGGCCCTGGTGCGCAGGGAGGCCGCGTCGGAGCCGGAGGAGGGCTCGGAGAGGCAGTACGCCCCGAGCAGTCCGCCGCCGAGCATCGCGGGCAGGTGCTCGACCTGCTGCTGCTTGGTGCCGTAGGTGGCGAGGGCGTAGGAGGCGAGGGTGTGCACGCTGACCCCGAGGCCCACGGTGAGCCGGGCCGCGGCCAGCTCCTCCAGGACCTGGAGGTAGACCTCGTAGGGCTGGTCGCCGCCGCCGTACTCGGAGTCGTAGGGCAGGCCGAGCAGGCCGGATTCGGAGAGCAGGGTGAAGACCTCGCGCGGGAAACGTCCCGCGTCCTCCTCCTCGGCCGCCTTCGGCGCTATCTCGCGCTGGGCGATCTCGCGGACGAGTGCGAGCAGGTCTCTCGCCTCTTCCGTCGGCAGCTGACGCTCCACCGGCTGCGGGTCGCGGTCGGACATGGCGTCGGTCTCCTCCCTGTTTCGGGCGCTGGCGGTGGCCCGTGGGGTGGGGGCGGCTCCGCCTCGTCGTTCCGGTTCGCCGAAGGGGCTGCTCCCGGGTCTCGGAAGCTGCTGACCAGCGGCTGTGCGCTGTGAGTATGCCCGATCGGCGACCTCCAGTCACCAGTTAACGACCGCTTACTTCAAGAATCCAGTCCGGAGCGCCCGAGGCTGCGGAACACCGGCTTCCGGTATCCCGAAATTGGTCCGCACCATTGACCCAACTGGTCTAGTCCTCCTACTGTGCATGACCAACGCTTTACCGCGTTCATGCCAATCGGCGCGCGTTCCCCTCCCCCCACGAGGAGACACCCGATGCACTCACCCCACCGCTCCCGGATACGGGCCCTCCTGTCGGCCGCGTGTACCGCCGTTCTCGGCGCCGGACTGCTGGCCGGCGCGGGCACCGCGACCGCCGCCGCTCCGACCGTGCCCCAGGTCGGGGCCGGCTCCAAGGTCGCCGGCTCCAAGGTCGCCGGCTCCAAGGTCGTCGGCTACTTCACCGAATGGGGCACGTACGACCGCAAGTACTACGTGCGGAACGTCGAGACCTCGGGCTCCGCGGCCCGGCTCACCCACATCGACTACGCCTTCGGCAACGTCACCGGCGGCAAGTGCGCCATGGGCGACTCCTACGCGGCGACCGACCGCGCCTACACCGCGGCCGAGTCCGTGGACGGCGTCGCCGACACCTGGGACCAGCCGCTGCGCGGCAACTTCAACCAGCTGCTGAAGCTGAAGAAGAAGCACCCGGGCCTGAAGATCCTGTGGTCCTTCGGCGGCTGGACCTGGTCGAGCGGCTTCGGCGAGGCCGCGAAGAACCCCTCCGCCTTCGCCCAGTCCTGCTACGACCTGGTGAAGAACTCCAAGTGGGCGGGCCTGTTCGACGGCATCGACATCGACTGGGAGTACCCGAACGCCTGCGGCAACACCTGCGACACCAGCGGCCGGGAAGCGTTCAGGAACGTGCTGGCGGCGCTGCGTTCCAAGTTCGGCGGCAGCGCGCTCGTCACCGCCGCGATCACGGCGGACGCCACCAGCGGCGGCAAGATCGACGCCGCGGACTACGCGGGCGCCGCCCAGTACGTCAACTGGTACAACCCCATGACCTACGACTACTTCGGCGCCTGGGACGCCACCGGCCCGACCGCGCCGCACTCCCCGCTGACCTCCTACCCGGGCATCCCCAAGGCGGGCTTCGACACCTCCTCGACCATCGCCAAGCTCAAGGGCCTCGGCGTCCCGGCGTCCAAGCTGCTGCTCGGCATCGGCTTCTACGGGCGCGGCTGGACCGGAGTGACGCAGGCGGCGCCCGGCGGCACGGCGACCGGCCCGGCGGCGGGCACGTACGAGCAGGGCATCGACGACTACAAGGTGCTCAAGGCCAAGTGCCCGGCGACGGGCACCGTGGGCGGCACCGCCTACGCCAAGTGCGGCGACAACTGGTGGAGTTACGACACCCCGGGGACGATCGCCACGAAGATGACGTACAAGAACCAGCAGGGCCTCGGCGGCACCTTCTTCTGGGAGCTGAGCGGCGACACCGCGAACGGTGAGCTGATCAAGGCCATCAAGTAGCCCCTGGCAACGGGGGACCGGGAGCGGAGGACCACGAGCCTCCGCTCCCTCGTGTTCAGGCGTCCCGGCGGGCCGGTTGCGGGGCCGGGTGGGCCGGGTCCAGTTCCTCGACGGCGCGCAGGGCTCCGCCGAGCGTCTTCACCAGCAGCTCGCGCATGGTGTCCCGGGGCAGCTCGGGCCGGTCGATCCAGTCCAGGACCGCACCCTCCACGCTGCACACCCAGGAGAGCAGGCCCATCCGGGCCAGCGGGGAGATGCCGCTGCGGCCGTAGGCCCCCGCGGCGATGGTGTCGATGATCGCCTCGCGCACGCTGTCCCGGATGGCGTGCACCTCGGCGTCGAAGCCGACGCCGCCGCTGACGATGGTGCGGTAGGCGGCCTGGTGGTGTTCGGCGTAGCGCAGGTAGCTGTCGATCGTGCGGTGGACGCGGTCCACGGCGGGCAGTTCGGACGAGCTCGCGGCGAAGGTGACCAGGCCGGCGACGGAGTCCTGGATGATCGCCAGGTAGTAGCCGCGCTTGGACTGGAAGTAGTAGTAGATCAGCCCCTTGGCGACATGCGCCTGACGCGCGATGTCGTCCATGGACAGCGCGTCGTAGGACGTGTCGGCGAACAACTTCCGTCCGATGGCGATGAGTTCGGCGCGACGGGCGGCGGAGCGCTCGGTGCCGCGCACCCGGGGACCGGTGGCGGCACGCTGCTGCGGCATGTTCAAGGTCGACCCTGTTCCAGGCGGTCGGCGGGACCACCGCAGTATGTCAGAACATGCCGCGCGCGTAAGGCGTCGGTTCAGAGCAGGCCGAGCTGGGTCACGAACATCGCGACGACCACGACGAGGACCCAGCCCATGAGGTGCTCGAGGATCTTCGGGCCGTCTTCCTGGGGACCGCCCGTGCGGGCGCGGACGCGGGTGGCGGTGGCCGGGTGTGCGGTCATGCTGGTTCTCGCAGAGGTCGGACGTACAAGTGGAAATCCCCCCATTCGTTCGTCCACCTTGCCACCCGCGACGGCGTTTGCGGCGATGAGCTTGCTCACACGGTCAGCGCACACCCACCGCGGCGAGCGCCTTGCGCTGGCGCGGGCTCGGATGGGCCGGGAAGTACAGGTAGCAGACCCCTCCGGTGCCGGAGGCGACGTTGCCGGAGGCGTTGTACCGCTTGGTCCTGAGCCAGATGTTCTCGAACTCCCGGCGCAGATAGACGCGCCGCACCGCCTCGTCGCCCGGCGAAGCGGGGTCGTTGGCGATCACGTCGCCGTCCGCGGTGAAGCCGATCACCGTCATCAGATGGCCGGAGGTGCCGTAGCCGGCGCCGGTCAGCTCGGTCTTCAGGAAGGACTGGGACGTTATGGCCGGGATGCCGGCCGCGATCAGCGTCTCCAGGTCGCCGAGCGAGGCGAGGCGGGTGACCACGCCCTGCAGACCGTGGTAGGTGGCCGCGTAGGCGGCGTTGAAGGGCCAGTTGCCGCAGCCCTCGTACTGGTAGTCGTAGGTGAAGCGGGCCGCGTGGTCGACCTGCGGGTCGGCGTAGGAGGGGTCGACCCAGGACAGCTGCTCGGGGGTGAGCCGGCCGCCCCAGTACTCGATGATCATCTGCGAGGAGGTGGGGCTGCACCAGGCCTCGCCTCCGTTGTCGTACTGGGGGTACTGGCCCTTGTGGATCTCCTGCGAGTAGCGCGGGACGGCCAGTTCCTGGGCGAGGCCGGGGGTGGAGGCGGGGACGGTGAAGCGGTCGGGGATGTCGGAGCCCATGGCGCCGAGCCGCCACACGGTGGGCGTCAGGCGGGTGCCGGGCCTGCGGTAGAGGGTCAGGCGCAGCCGGTACGACGTCAGGCGCAGGCCGGTGCTCGCGTCGTCGATGGCGAAGGTGTCGGTCCAGATGGTGCTCTTGCCGTCGCTCTGGCCGTCGACCGAGGTCCGCTTGATGTCCTGGTCGCCGGCCGCCCAGCGGCCCATCACGTACCAGGGGGTGTCGGTGCCGTCGGAGTAGGTGCCCTGCAGCTCGACCTGGAGCCAGGTGCCGTCGGGGGTGTGCGCGTTCCACGAGGCGACGACCTCGGTGGCGGGCACGGCAAGCCGGTGGACCGGGGCGGTCCAGGTGGCGTACTCCCAGGTGGCCGTCGTTCCGGTGTGCGGGTCGGTGTAGTCGCTGCGGCCCGCCGGGGCGCCGATCACGACACCGGGGCGGACGCCGGAGACGGCCCGGACGCCCTGGGCGGTGCCGAGGCGCCATTCGCGGTACGTGGTCCAGGCGTGGTAGTCGATCGGCCGGGCCTGTGCCGGGCCCGGGTCGTCGGCGCCGGGGTCGGTCCGCTGCGCGGCTGCGGCAGCGGGGACCGTTCCGGCGGTCACCGCCGCGGCGACGGCGGCGGTGAGGACGGTTCTGCGGGAGGGCTGTCGGGCTCTGCTCATGGGCGCGCTTACCCCCAGGTGTCCGATTCGGGGCGGGTCCGGTGCACGGTCGTGGGCCAACTATGGAGCAGCCGCCATGCCCCTGCCAGCACTTCCGCGTATGCCACGCCACGAATATTGGTCTCAACCAGTGGCAGGCCCCTTCCGGTGTGCCGCCGAGAGCGGGACGGCGACCGGTTCGCCGCTGCGAGCGCGCGGTCATCGGCGCGCCGCCGCCGCTTCCGGCGCATCGCGCGCCGCGCCGCCACGTCGTCGGACCCTCGGAGAAGGCGCGGCAGCGCGGTCCTCCCGCAGGCCGGGCGCGCTTGTCGTGGACCCGCCCCGCCGCGACCCACGATCACGGCGGGGCGCTGCCGGCGCCCGGCCCCGGGGGGCGGGGGGGGGGCGGGGGCCGGGGGGGGGGGGGGGGCCCCCCCGACCCCCCGCCCCCCCCCCCCGGGGGGGGGGGGGGGGCCCCCCGCCGGCCGCCCGCCCGGCCCCCCCCCCCCCCCCCCCCCCCCCCCGCGGGGCGCCCCCCCCCCCCCCCCCCGCCCCGGGGGCCCCCCCCCCCCCCCCCCCCCCCGGGGCCGGGGCGGTCAGACCAGGTCCATCGCCGCCACCTCGTCGGGGCGGCCGTAGCTGACCGGGCCCTGGAAACGGCGGCGAGCGGTGGCGAACCACCACACCGTCGCCACGAGCAGGACGACGGCGAGCGCGATCGGCGCGTAGTTGAAGGAGTCGACGGTGATCGGCGAGGCCTGCGGAAGCATGAACAGGACGCTGCTGAGCACGATCCAGATCACCGCGAGCCAGCCGATGGGCCGGCCCCAGCGGCCCAGGTGCCAGGGTCCCGGCTGGAACTCGTCCCCGAGTCGCAGGCGCAGGAAGATCGGCACCGCGTAGGCGAGGAAGAGACCGACCACGTTGACGCTGACGATCGCGGTGAACGCCGTGTGCGACCACCAGCCCGGCACCACCAGGGCCAGCGAGCAGCCCACCGCGAGCCACACCGCCTTCACCGGGGTGCGGGTGCGCAGCGAGACCGAGTGCCACCAGCGGGAGCCGGGCATGGCGCCGTCCCGGGAGAAGGCGAAGATCTGCCGGGTGTTGCTGGTGAGGTTGGCCAGACCGCAGAAGAGCATCGCGCCGATGACGATGAGGAGCATGACCTTGGCGGCGGCGAGGCCGAGACCGTCGATGAGAATCTGGACGGGCGGCGCCTCGGAACCGGCCACCTCGGCGTAGTCGCCAATGCTGTAGACCAGTGCCAGCATCAGGATCAGGCCGGTGATCGCCGAATAGCCGATCGCGCGGGTGATCCCCCTGGGCGCGTTGACCGTCGCGTGGACCGTTTCCTCGGACATGTGGAAGCTGCCGTCGAACCCGGTGAACGTCCAGCTCGTGACCAGCAGGCCGAGCATGCCCCCGTAAAGCCCGCTCGTGAAGCCGGTGTTGTTCTCGAAATGCGTCACGAAGGACGCCGGCTGATGATGATCGGGCATCACTATGAGTGCGCCCACGATCACGACCAGTCCGATCAGCAGCCACCACACGGAAATCCGGTTCAGTGCGGCGACGAGCTGGACGGTGTAGGTGTTGGCGAGCCCCTGCGCGACGATGATCACGGCCGTGATCAGGACCGTCTGGTGGGTGGTCGGCTGGTAGGAGGGCCACTGCAGGTGCACGAAGGCCTGGATGAAGGTGGCCGCCGCATAGCCGGTGGCGGCGGTGCCGCCGATCTGGCCCACGAAGTTCAGCCAGCCCGTGAACCAGGACCAGGCGCCCTGGTGCCGCTTGGCGAGTTTACCGGCGGAGAAATACAACGCACCGCTCGTCGGAAAGGCCGAGGCGACTTCCGCCATGGCAGCACCGATGAGGAGCACCATGATCGAGACGCCGATCCAGCCGAATATGAGAACGCGGGGACCACCCGCGTTCATACCGTATCCGAAGGACGAGAAAATACCCGAGAGGATATTGATGATGGTGAAGGAGATCGCGAAATTGTCGAACGCCTGGAAGCGCCGGGTGAGTTTCCGCGGATAACCCATCGCGTGCAGGGTCGCGTCGTCGTCGAGCACGACCGGGTCTTCTCCCGCGCGGGCTTTGGCCCGTGGAGTCGACATCCGTTCCGACACAGTTCGGCCTTTCTCTCATGGGGAGCGGGGGACGAGCGGGGTCAGGCGGGTCCCGGGACGGGCAGCCCGCAGGCGCGCCGGGCCCGGGAGAGCTGCTCGGCGGGCTCACCGAAGGCACTCCACGGCATGCGCGAGGCGTACGGCCCCATCGCCGCGAACACCGCCCGGGCCTCGAACTCGCGCTGGGCCATGACCAGCGCGTGGGCGAGGTAGGCCAGGTCGAGCACCGGGGTGAAGCGGTAACCGCCCACTGCGGGCAGCCAGTTGTGGTAGATCGCCAGCGCGGTGGAGCGCCACTGCGGCTCTTCCCAGATCCGGTCGGCGAGCAGCTGGGTCGGGTTGTAGCTCTCCACCAGGGCGACCAGGGGCAGCAGCCGGAGAGCGGAGTCGGCGGGCGCCCGCTGGCTGAGGAAGGCGGCCACATCCCAGGCGGCGTTGACGGAGCCGCCGTGGCGCGTGAAGAAGAAGGAGAGGAAGCGGTGGTGCGCCTCACGGTGCCACGGGTCCAGGGAGAGGATGTGCGCGAACAACCGCCAGGGGCCGGGCGGGGCGGTGAGCAGCCCCTGCGGGGCCGGGTCGCGCAGCCGGTGCAGCCGGGCCATGGCCAGCTTGGCGACCCAGGGGGTGGGGTCCTCCGGGGCCTGCGCGGCGGCCCGGTCGCACGCGGTCAGCGCGATGCGCTCCAGCACCTCGGCGCGCTCGTCGCGCCCGTCGGCGGCGCGCAGGGCGCGCTGCACCGCGACCCGGGCCCACATCAGCGCCGCCTCGGGCGTCGGCTCCTCGGCGAGCCAGCGCTCCACCAGGTCGGTGCCGGCCGCCTCGGAGGCGAGTACGAGCGAGCGATGCGCGCGCAGGGCGAAGTCGGAACGCGTCTCGACGAGGGCCTCGGACGCGTATCGATAACGCCCGGCGCGTACATCGACGCATACGCTCGCCAGGACACGGTCGTCGGCCGCCGGATGCCACACGTAGTGCCCCTCGAATAACTCCGCGGCCATGTCCCCCTGCCAGTCCCCGTACGACGCATGGTCGGTTGCGCTGCAGGCACCATACTCAGCACCGCGCGCACCCGGAACGCCGAATTCGACATATCGGTCAGGGGATTCGGGAAATGTTTATCGTTGCCATTGACTGGCCGCCAGCCGATGGTTCAAACCGCGACTTTCGCCCGGTGGCCGGTCCTGGCGGCCCGGCCACCACGGGCCGCTACTAGACTGTTTCCGGAAAACCTCGCACACCGCACCACACCTCGGGATCCGCCATTCACGACCTCGCCGCCCGACTGCGCGGGCTGCCGCCCTCCCTGGGGCCGGTCCGGCTGATCGGCGTCGACGGGCACGCCGGATCCGGGAAGTCCACGTTCGCCGGGCGGCTGGCCGCCGCCCTGGGCGGGGCACCGGTGCTGCACCTCGACGACATCGCCAGCCACGATCAGTTGTTCGCCTGGACCGAGCGTCTGACGTCCCAGGTGATCGCTCCCCTCGCCCGGGGCGAGTGTGCCCACTACTCCCCCTACGACTGGCGGGCCCGCTCCTTCGGCGCGCCGCGCCCGCTGCCGCCCGCGCCCGTGGTGCTCGTCGAGGGCGTCGGCGCCGGCCGGCGTGCGCTGCGGCCGCATCTGGCGGGGCTGCTCTGGATGGAGCTGCCCCGGGACGAGTCCTGGTCGCGGGGACGCCGGCGGGACGGGGCGGAGCAGCGGGAGTTCTGGGAAGGATGGGTGCGGGCGGAGCGCGCGCACTTCGCCTTCGACCCTTCGCGCCCCCATGCCGATCTTCTGGTACTGCAGACACCGGAGGGATATGAGGTGCTTTCGGGGCCGAAGTTGCCCTCCGAGCCGGACCAGAATGTGACCCAGGGTGACGATCCCCCCGCAATGTGGTGAAGGTGTGAAGACCCTTGCGGCTGAAGTTCTCCGAGTGCCTCAACTCTGCTTGACCCGCAGGCCGTACAGGACTTACGTTTCCCATGTGCGGCGATTTGGAGCCGCCCCTTGACGCGAAGCCCCCGGTTGTTCCCCCGTGACCGGGGGCTTCGTTCTGCCCGCGCCCTGTTTTCGGGGCGCCCGCCGCACCGACGCGATCACCCTCGGTCACGACGCCGTGCGCGTCCCGTCTGCTCCCACCTCCTCGAACGGCCCGTGCGGCACCCTTCGGTGCACGGTCGTACCGCGGGTACGATGCCCTCGGTGCGACCTTCGAGCGGCTGCCTCGCGCACCTGCAACTCCGGTCCGCGGCACAGCGGTTCGACCGCGGCGGCCGTCGGGCGACTGCCCGATGGTGAACCACGGGGACACGGTCTGTGGGGGGACGGGATGGACTTCGGCACGCAGGGCCCCGAGGCCCCGGCCGACCTCGCCTGGCTGCGGGGGGTGGACGCCTACACGATGGGTGCCTACCCGCAGGCGGAGGAGGAGTTCCGCACCGCGGTGCGGATGGATTCGGGCATGGCGGACGCCTGGCTCGGCCTGCACGCGCTGCGGGTCGACACCACGACGGCGCTGCTGAGGATGTTCCGGCACCGCGACCGCTTCGGCGAACAGCGCGCCCGGCACCGCCGGGCCCTCAACTCCTGGTACTGGCTGGGCTGGTGGGTGCAGCCGGTGCTGGAGAGCCCGCGCGATCTGCTGCTGGCGCACGCCTCCCACTGGCTGGACGGACGGCACGTGCCCGAACTCGATCGGGCCCTCGCCGGACTCCCCCCGGTGGACACCGACCCGCAGGTCCGCTTCCTGCACGCCTGCCGCGCCTACCTGGTCAAGGACTGGGAGCAGTTGGTCCGGCACACCGATCCGCTGCTGGACGACCCCATGCTGGGCATCGAGGCCGGCCTGTTCGGCGGGATGGCCCGGGTCCGGCTGGAGATGTACGGCCAGGCGGAGCCGCTGCTCTCGGCGGCCCTGATGCGCTGCCGCAGCGAGCAGCCGCAGCGCAAGGAGCTGCGGTACTGGCTGGCGCGGGCGCACGAGGGCACGGGACGCTCCGCCGCCGCACTCCCCCTGTACCGGGCCGTGCACCGCGCCGACCCGGCGTTCATGGACACCTCGGCGCGGCTCGCGGCGATCGCGGAGGGCGACGGGTACGACGACACCGCCGACCTCGCCGCGATCACGCTGACCGGCGTCGGGCAGGACAGCGTGGACGGGACGGACGGGTACGACCCCGTCTTCGGTACCGAGGGCCGGGATCTGCGGCTGCCGGAGCCGGACCTGCCGACCGGGCCCCTGCCGTCGGTGACCGATCCGACGGTGCGGGTGAAGACCGGGACCCCCTCGTCGCCGATCCCGGCCGGGCCGACCGACCCCGCCCTACTCGAGGAAGCGCTCGCCGAGCTGGAGCGCATGGTGGGGCTCGAGCCGGTGAAGCGCCAGGTCAAGGCGCTGTCCGCGCAGTTGAACATGGCGCGGCTGCGGGCCGGGCAGGGGCTGCCGGTGCAGCCACCGAAGCGGCACTTCGTCTTTTCCGGGCCGTCGGGGACCGGGAAGACCACGGTGGCCCGGATTCTCGGGCGGGTGTTCTACGCGCTGGGGCTGCTCGGCGGGGATCACCTGGTGGAGGCGCAGCGGGCCGACCTCGTCGGCGAGTACCTGGGGCAGACGGCCGTGAAGGCCAATGAGCTGATCGACTCCGCGATCGGCGGGGTGCTGTTCGTGGACGAGGCGTACTCACTGTCCAACTCCGGTTACGGCAAGGGCGACGCGTACGGCGACGAGGCCCTGCAGGTGCTGCTGAAGCGGGCCGAGGACAACCGGGACCATCTGGTGGTGATCCTGGCCGGCTATCCGGAGGGGATGGACCGGCTGCTGGCCGCGAACCCCGGGCTGTCCTCACGGTTCACCACCCGCGTCGACTTCCCGTCCTACCGGCCGCTGGAACTCACCGAGATCGGCAAGGTGCTGGCGGCGGAGAACGGGGACCTGTGGGACGAGGAGGCGCTGGAAGAGCTGCGGTCGATCGCCGGGCATGTGGTCGATCAGGGGTGGATCGACGAGTTGGGCAACGGGCGGTTCCTGCGGACGCTGTACGAGAAGAGCTGTGCCTACCGGGACCTGCGGCTGTCGACGTTCGCGGGGGCGTTGTCGCGGGACGACCTGGCGACGTTGCGGCTGCCCGATCTGATGCAGGCCTACGGAGAGGTGCTGTCGGGGCGCGGGCCACATGATCCGCCGGGTATGTAGGAGCGCCCCCTGACGGGCGCGGGGAACTGCGCGAATCGGCCACGGCGCACCGGCGGCCGCGCAGTTCCCCGCATCGATCCGGGCGAAGCCCTTAGGTGGCGAGCACCCCTTCCGGCTCCCCGCTCACGCGCGGCTCGGGCATTTCCCGGTGGGCCGGGTCCCGGACCTCGCCGACCAGCATCTCCAGGACGTCCTCCAGCGCCACCAGGCCCAGCACCTTGCCGGAGGCACCGGCGACCTGGGCCAGATGGGTGGCCGCCCGGCGCATCACGGTCAGCGCGTCGTCGAGCGGCAGCTCCGCCCGCAGCGTCGTCATCGGTCGCCACACGTGCTGCGGGACGGCCCGCTCGGAGTCCTCCAGGTCGAGGACGTCCTTGACGTGGACGTACCCCATGAAGGGGCCCTTCTCGGTCGCCGACACCGGGAAGCGGGAGTAGCCCGTGCGGGCCGTCAGCGCGACGATCTCGCCGGGGGTGACCGACGGGGTCACCGTGACCAGGGACTCACGGCGCAGCAGGACGTCCGTCACCGGACGGGAACCCAGCTCCAGGGCGTCCTCCAGGCGCTCCTGCTCCTCGGGGTCGAGGAGGCCGGCCTGGCCGGAGTCCTCCAGGAGGCGGTTGAGCTGCTCGGTGGTCACCACCGCCTCCACCTCGTCCTTCGGCTCGACCCGGAACAGCCGCAGGATGCCCTGGGCGCAGGCGCCGAGGGCCACGGTGATCGGCTTGCACAGGCGGGCGAACCAGACCAGGCCCGGGCTGAGCAGGAGCGCCGCCTTCTCGGGGGCCGCCATCGCGAGGTTCTTCGGCACCATCTCGCCGATGACCAGGTGGAAGAAGACCACTGCCGCCAGGGCGATGACGTAGCCGAGCGGGTGGACCACACCGTCCGGCAGGCGGATCGCCTCGAACACCGGCTCCAGCAGATGCGCCACGGTGGGCTCGGCCACCGCGCCCAGCGTCAGCGAGCACACCGTGATGCCGAACTGGGCCGCCGCCATCATCTGCGGCAGCCGCTCCAGGCCGTGGAGCACCTGGCGGGCCCGGGTGGTGCCGAGCGGTTCGATCTGGCTGCGGCGGACGGAGACGAGCGCGAACTCGGCGCCGACGAAGAAGCCGTTGGCGAGCACGAGCAGCGCGGCGAAGACCAGTTGGAGGAGGCTCATCGCACGGCCTCCAGCACATTGACCGCCGGGACCGTCCTGACCAGGCGGACCCGTTCCGCCCGGTAGTGGCCGACCTGGCGGACCGAGAGCCGCCAGCCGGGCAGTTCGGCCTTGTCGCCGGGGGCCGGGATCCGGCCGAGCAGATCGGCGACCAGCCCGGCGACGGTCTCGTACGGCCCCTCGGGCACGTCGAGGCCTATGCGCTGCAGGATGTCGACGCGGCAGCTGCCGTCGACGTCCCAGGCGGGCTTGCCGTCCTCGGGCGGGGCGGCGGCCAGCTCGGGCATGTCCTTGGCGTCGTGCTCGTCGCGGACCTCGCCGACGAGTTCCTCGACGATGTCCTCCAGGGTGACCACCCCGGCCGTGCCGCCGTACTCGTCGATCACGACCGCGATGGGCTGCTCGCTGCGCAGGCGCGCCAGGAGCGGCTGGACCGGCAGGGTCTCGGGCACCAGGAGCGCCTTGCGGGCGATGCGGCTGACCGGGGTGCGCAGCCGCTCGTGCACCGGGACGGCGAGGGCGTCCTTCAGGTGCGCCATGCCCACGATCTCGTCGATCTTGTCCCGGTACACGGGGAAGCGGGACAGGCCGGTGGCCCGGGTGAGGTTGACCACGTCCTCGGCGGTGGCCGAGGCCTGCAGCGCGCTGACCTTCACCCGGGGGGTCATGACGTGCTGCGCGGTCAGATCGCCGAGGGACAGGGTGCGGACGAACAGGTCGGCCGTGTCCTGCTCCAGGGCACCCGCCTGGGCGGAGTGCCGGGCCAGGGAGACCAGTTCGCCCGGGGTGCGGGCGGAGGCCAGTTCGTCGGCGGGCTCGACGCCGAGTGCGCGCACCAGGCGGTTGGCGACCGTGTTCAGCGCGGCGATCACCGGGCGGAACAGGCGGGCGAAGCGGTGCTGCGGGCCCGCGACGAAGCGCGCGACCTGCAGGGGCTTGGACACCGCCCAGTTCTTGGGCACGAGTTCGCCGACCACCATCTGGATCGCGGAGGCCAGCAGCATGCCGACGACCACGGCGACACCGGAGACCGCGCCGCCCGGGATCCCGATCGCGGCGAACGGGCCGTGCAGCAGCCTGGCCAGGGCCGGCTCGGCGAGCATGCCGACGACCAGGGAGGTGATGGTGATGCCGAGCTGGGTGCCGGAGAGCTGGAAGGAGAGCTCCTTCAGCGACTCCACGACCGTACGGGCGCGTCTGTCGCCGGCGGCGGCGGCCTGCTCGGCGTCCGGCCGCTCGACCGTCACCAGGCCGAACTCGGCCGCCACGAAGAAGCCGTTGGCGAGAATCAGCAGGAACGCAGCTGCCAGGAGCAGCAGGGAGATGGTCACGCTGCCACCGCCTTCCCGGTATGTCGGGTCGGGGCGGCGCAGGTACTACAGGACGATCCGTCCATCGCCGGAGGGAGTCACTCCTCGGGTAGCAGGAACCCCTGTGCACCGGGCGGCACGCAGGGGTGGAGGCACAGCGGAACGGCCTCCGTCACCAGATTAATCAAGACACGGCCCGGACGGGCAGGGTGGACGCCCCCGACTCAGCCCTGATCTTCCGCCCGTGGGGCCGTCGCACGGGCTTCGGCCAGGGCCCGGAGGGCCCGCGCATCGGCGATGGCCCGCTGCTTGGCGAGGCCGGGCTGGATGCCGAGCGCCGGCAGGCTGGTGCCGTCGCTGAGGTCGAGGAAGACCCAGGGATCGCCCGGACGGAGGTTCACCTGAAGGATCTCCGCCCAGTCCAGGCGCCGCTTGCCGGCGATGTTCACCACGGTGACACCGGACTCGTCGGCGACGACCTTCACCCGGGCCAGCTGGGCGAGCACCCAGAAGATCAGTGCCCCGGTGATGACGAAGCTGGCCTGCTCCCCCGGGCCGAGCTGCTCGAGCAGCAACGCGACCCCGGAGATGGTGAGGAATATCGCGACACCGGCGGTGAGCAGGATGGCGCGGGTGTGACCGGGCCGGAAGGTGACGGGAAGCGTGGGAAGGGAGGAAGTGTCGGACATCACGGTGCGCACCCCTTACAGGCGGCAGGCGTGGATGGCCGTGGTCAGGATGGCGCGGGCACCGATGGCGTACAGGTCGTCCATGATCCGCTGCGCCTCCTTGGCGGGGACCATGGCGCGGACGGCGACCCAGCCCTCGTTGTGCAGCGGGGAGACGGTCGGGGACTCCAGGCCGGGCGTGAGGGCGACGGCCTTCTCGAGCTGCTCGACGCGGCAGTCGTAGTCCATCATCACGTACGTCCGCGCGACCAGGACGCCCTGGAGGCGGCGCAGGAACTGCTGGACCTTCGGCTCCTCGGCGTCCCCGCCGGTCTGGCGGATGACGATCGCCTCGGACTTCATGATCGGCTCGCCGAAGACCTCCAGGCCCGCGTTGCGCAGGCTGGTGCCGGTCTCGACGACGTCGGCGATGACCTCGGCGACGCCCAGCTCGATCGCGGTCTCCACGGCGCCGTCCAGGTGGACGACGGAGGCGTCGACGCCGCTGTCGGCGAGGTGCCCGGCGACGATGCCCTCGTAGGAGGTGGCGACCGTCTTGCCCTTGAGGTCCTCGATGCCGTTCGCGGTGCCCGGCTTGGCAGCGAAGCGGAACGTGGAGCGGGCGAAGCCCAGCGGCAGGATCTCCTCGGCGTCGGCACCGGAGTCGATCAGCAGGTCGCGTCCGGTGATGCCCACGTCGAGACGGCCGGAGGCGACGTAGATCGCGATGTCACGGGGACGGAGGTAGAAGAACTCGACCTCGTTCACCGGGTCGACGATCCGCAGCTCCTTGGACTCGCGGCGCTGCTGGTAGCCGGCCTCATGCAGCATCTCCGCCGCAGGGCCGGAGAGTGAACCCTTGTTGGGGACGGCGATGCGCAGCATGAGGTCGGCTTCCTTTGCGTGAAGGGGTGTTCTACGGGGTGACAGCGGGCGGGCTTACAGGTGGGCGTAGACGTCGTCCAGGGAGATCCCGCGGGCGACCATCATCACCTGGACGTGGTAAAGCAGCTGCGAGATCTCCTCGGCGGCCGCCTCCTTGCCCTCGTACTCGGCGGCCATCCAGACCTCGGCGGCCTCTTCGACGACCTTCTTGCCGATGGCATGGACGCCCTTTCCGACCAGCTCTGCTGTGCGGGAGGTGGCGGGATCGCCCTGGGCGGCCTTGTGCTGGAGCTCGGTGAAGAGCTCCTCGAACGTCTTCTTGGACATGGTGATGCCCACCCTACGCGGTTCGGGCGACTCCTCAGTGCCAGGGTTCAGATACTGAGCGCAGCGTGGCCGCGGTCGACACGGCGGCCGTCACCGCCTCGTGGCCCTTGTCCTCGTTGGAGCCCTCCAGACCGGCCCGGTCCAGGGCCTGTTCCTCGGTGTCACAGGTGAGCACGCCGAAGCCGACGGGGACGCCGGTCTCGATGCTGACCTGGGTGAGGCCCTGGGTGACGCCCTGGCACACGTAGTCGAAGTGCGGCGTGCCGCCGCGGATGACGACACCGAGCGCGACCACCGCGTCGTAGCCGCGCCCGGCCAGCACCTTGGCGGCGACCGGGAGCTCGAAGCTGCCCGGCACCCGGATCAGGGTCGGCTCGTCGATCCCCAGCTCGTGCAGGGCGCGCAGGGCGCCGTCCACCAGACCGTCCATCACCTTCTCGTGCCACTGCGCCGCGATGACGGCGACCCTGAGGTCGCTCACGTTGCGTACGGACAGCTCCGGTGCACCCTTGCCGCTCACGTCTCTCCTCGTCGGGTTCTTGCGTACTGGTCTTACTGGTTGCCGCACGTGGACACGGCGGGCGTGTCCAGCCAGGGCAGGTCGTGTCCCATCCGGTCCCGCTTGGTGCGCAGGTAGCGGAGGTTGTGCTCGCCCGCCTGGACGGGCATGGGCTCGCGGCTGCTGACCTTCAGGCCGTGCCGCAGCAGCGCGTCGGTCTTCTCGGGGTTGTTGGTCATCAGGCGCACGCTGCGGACGCCGAGGTCCGCCAGGATCTGCGCCCCGGCGCCGTAGTCGCGGGCGTCGGCGGGCAGGCCGAGTTCCAGGTTGGCGTCGAGGGTGTCCCGGCCCTGCTCCTGCAGCTCGTACGCCCTCAGTTTGGACAGCAGGCCGATGCCGCGCCCCTCGTGGCCGCGGAGGTAGACCACCACGCCCCGGCCCTCCTCCTGGATGCGCTCCAGGGCGGTGTCCAGCTGGGGGCCGCAGTCGCAGCGCAGGGAGCCGAAGACGTCACCGGTGAGGCATTCGGAGTGGACGCGGACCAGGACGTCCTCGCCGGTGCCGATCTCACCGTGGACGAGGGCGACGTGCTCGACGCCGTCGACGGTGGAGCGGTAGCCGTACGCGGTGAAGGTGCCGTGCCTGGTGGGCAGGCGGGTCTCGGCCTCACGGCGGACGGTGGGCTCGCTGCCACGGCGGTAGGCGATCAGCTCCTCGATGGAGATGATCGTCAGGCCGTGCTTGCGGGCGAACGGGACCAGCTCGGGCAGCCGGAGCATCCGGCCGTCCTCGCCGGCGATCTCGACGATGGCGCCGGCCGGGCGCAGGCCCGCGAGCCGGGCGAGGTCGACGGCGGCCTCGGTGTGGCCGTTGCGCACGAGCACGCCGCCGGGCCTGGCGCGCAGCGGGAAGATGTGGCCGGGGCGGACGAAGTCCGAGGGCTCGGCCGTACCGCTCGCGAGCAGCTGAAGCGTGGTCGCTCGGTCGGCGGCCGAGATACCGGTGCTCACACCGTGAGCGGCGGAGGCGTCCACGGAGATGGTGAACGCGGTCTTCATCGACTCGGTGTTGTCCTGGACCATCTGCGGGAGCTGGAGCCGCTCCAGTTCCTCGGGCTCCATGGGGGCGCAGATCAGACCCCGGCATTCACTCATCATGAACGCGACGATCTCGGGGGTCGCGTGTTCGGCGGCGATGACGAGGTCGCCCTCGTTCTCCCGGTCCTCGTCGTCCACGACGACGACCGGGCGGCCGGCGGCGATGTCGGCGATGGCCTGCTCGACCGGGTCGAGCGTGAAGTCCTCGAGGTCGTCCGCGCTGTAGAGGATGGGTGCCGTGCTCATGCCGGTGCTCCTTCCAGGACCGGCTGCGCGGCCCGGCGGGAGCGCAGCCACCAGTCGCGCATGCCCCACAGGACGAGTGCGCCGTAGATGACGTAGACGAAACCGGAGAAGGCGTAGCCGTGGGTGAAGTTGAGGGGCACGCCGACGACGTCGACCAGCAGCCAGGCGATCCAGAACTCGACCATGCCCTTGGCCTGGGCGTACATGGCGACGATGGTGCCGACGAAGATGTAGGCGTCGGGCCAGGGGTCCCAGGACAGGGACGGGTGGGCCTTGAAGAGCAGGGCCACCGCGACCGTGCCGGCAGCGGCGGCGCCGAGCATCGCCGTGCGCTCGCCCCAGGTGGCGAACCGCGGGGCGATGTGACCGTCGTCGGACCGGTCCTTGCTGCGCTGCCACTGCCACCAGCCGTACAGGGCGACGGCCATGACGACGACCTGCTTGCCGGCGCTGCCCGTGAGATGGCCGTAGAAGGCGCCGAAGAGGACGAGACCGGAGAGGAACTGCACGGGCCAGGTGAGGAGGGAGCGGCGCCAGCCGAGGGCGAGGGTGATCAGGCCGAGGATGTTGCCGACCATGTCCGACCAGATGATGTGCTGGCCGAACAGCGTGAACGCCTCGGAGTTCAGCCAGTTCACCGGCCGGCCCCCTGACCGGCCGCGAGCAGCCGCTCCACGTACTTGGCGATGACGTCGACCTCGAGGTTGACCGGGTCGCCGGGCTGCTTGTGGCCGAGCGTGGTCAGGGCGAGGGTGGTCGGGATGAGGCTCACGGTGAAGTGATCGGGGCCGGCGTCCACGACCGTCAGGCTGATGCCGTCGACGGTGATGGAACCCTTCTCGACGACGTACCGGGACAGGTCGGCGGGCAACGAGATCTTGACGATCTCCCAGTTCTCGGAGGGCGTGCGCGCCAGCACCTCGCCGGTGCCGTCGACATGGCCCTGCACGATGTGCCCGCCGAGGCGGGCGCCCACGGCGGTGGGCCGTTCGAGGTTGACGCGGGAGCCGACGGTGAGCACACCGAGGCTGGACCGCTTCAGGGTCTCGGCCATCACGTCGGCGGTGAACTCGTCGCCCTCATGGTCCACGACGGTGAGACAGACCCCGTTCACGGCGATGGAGTCGCCGTGCTGCGCGCCCTCGGTCACGACGGGGCCACGGAGCCGGAAACGGGAGGCGTCGCCGAGGTTCTCGACGGCGGTGACCTCACCCAGCTCTTCGACGATTCCGGTGAACACTTCCCGGGTCCTCCTGCCTCTTCGGGCACGGACTCCGGGGCCTGTCGATGACGACAGCAGGTACGGGTGAGCACACACCGGGGGCGTCGCCGAAAAGGGACCGTCCGCATACGGACGAGCCCAAAGACGGCGGCGCGCACACGTGACGCATGCCCGCCCGCCGCGCACTGCCTCCCATCCGGACTTTAACCGTCGGTCCAGGAATTTCACCTGGTCAACCGGCCGCTGGAAGCGACCGGGTCGCGGACTGTAACCGCCGGTTCGGAGTTTCACCGACCCCGGAGTGCGCTGCTTCTGGTACAGGGCCAGTGTGCCACGCCCGCCGCTCACCCAGACAGGGGATGAGTGTGGGTTCCCTCACACCGTGTGCCGTCGACCTTGCGCCCCGCAACCACCCTGGTCAACTGCCGGGCAGGCCAGGAGCGTTGACCTTGGCCCGGACCCATTGACCCCACTGGTCTAGTCCTTTTAGGGTGCGGACGGGCCCGGTGGCGGTGACGACGGCCCTTGCCCGCCGCCGGGCCGCCACGACCTCCTGGAGCCCCTCTGCGTCCCTGCTCAGGGCTGCTCTGGCAGGGTGACGGCATGGCATCGTCACCACTCGCCGACGAGTTCGAGTCCCACCGCCCACGCCTGTTCGGCCTGGCCTACCGCCTGCTCGGCTCCGCCCAGGAGGCGGAGGACGCGGTGCAGGACGCGTATCTGCGGTTCGCCGGGGCCGACCGGTCGGCGATCCGGCAACCGGGGGCCTGGCTCGCCAAGGCGGTGACCAATCTCTGTCTGACCCGGCTGACCTCGGCCCGCGCCCGGCGCGAGGAGTACGTCGGCGCCTGGCTGCCGGAGCCGGTGGTCACCTCCGACGGCACGCTCGGCCCGCTGGAGTCGGCGGAGCGCCGGGAACAGGTCTCCCTGGCCGTGCTGGTGCTGCTGGAGCGGCTGACGCCGACCGAGCGCGCGGTGTACGTGCTGCGCGAGGCGTTCGGCTACGGCCACCGGGAGATCGCGGAGGTGCTGGAGCTGGGCGAGGCCAACTGCCGCCAGCTGTACCGGCGCGCGGTGGCGCGGGTCGCCGTTCCCGCGGAGCGGTTCGACCCGTCGCCGAAGCGGCGGGAGGAGCTGGTCACGTCGTTCCTCACGGCCGCGCGGGAGGGTGATCTGGCCGGTCTCGAGAAGCTGCTCACGGCGGACGTGACGTGGTGGAGCGACGGCGGGGGCAAGGTGTCGGCGGCCCGGCGGCCGGTCCGGGGACGCGACAAGGTCGTCCGCTTCCTGGCGGGCGCCGCGCAGCGGTTCGGGGCGGGCTGGGAGTTCACGGCGGCGGAGGTCAACGGCGAGCCGGCGCTGGTCATGTGGGCGGACGGCGCGCTCGTCGGGGTGGCGGCCCTCGAACTGCACGGCGGGCTCGTCGCACAGGCGCGGGCCGTGCTGAACCCGGACAAGCTCGGCTTCGTACGGCGCCAGCTCGCCCGGCCGTAGCGGGGCCCGCGGCGGGGCTTGTCACATTTCCCGCGGCTGTCCGGTCCCAGCTGGTGAGGGGCGCCCCGACCGGGGGCGCCCGGAGTCCGGAGGGACGGGAACAGCATGACCACGATCCTGGTGACCGGCGGGACCGGCACGCTCGGCCGGTACGTCACGGAACGGCTGTCGGCCGACGGGCACGAGGTGCGGGTGCTCAGCCGGCACAGCCGGCCGTACGCCGTGGATCTGCGGGTGGGCGGGGCCGCCCTCGACACGGCGCTCGCGGGTGTGGAGACCGTCGTGCACTGCGCGACGAACGCGCGCGGCGGGGACGAGAAGGCGGCCGAGAACCTGATCGCGGCGGCACGGCGGGCCGGGGTGGGCCATCTGGTGTACATCTCCATCGTCGGCGTCGACCGGGTGCCGGTCGGCTACTACCGGTCCAAGCTGGCGGTGGAGGGGCTGGTCGAGCGGTCCGGGCTCGGCTGGACCGTGCTGCGGACGACGCAGTTCCACGACCTCGTGGTGCAGCTGCTGGGAGCGCTGGGCAGGTCGCCGGTGATGGCGCTGCCCGCCGGGGTCTCGGACCAGCCGGTGGAGGTGGCCGAAGTGGCGGACCGGCTGGCCGAGCTGGCCCTCGCGGCACCGGCCGGACGGGTGCCGGACATGGGCGGACCTCAGGTGCGGTCCTTCGAGTCGCTGGCCCGCGCGTATCTGCGGACGACGGGCCGGCGCCGGGCCGTGGTGAACGCGCCGCTCTTCGGCAGGACGTACCGCGCCTTCCGCGCGGGAGGTCATCTGACTCCGGAACGGGCGGTGGGGAAGGGGACGTTCGAGGAGTACCTGGAGCGGCGGTTCGCGGGCTGAGGGGACGGGCCCGGCGGCGTCGGCGGACCTGCCGTCAGGCCCGCGCCGGCAGCGGGAACAGCTCGTCCTGCGCCCGCTCCCGGGCCGTCAGCAGCGCCCCGCGCAGTACGGCGGTGCCGCCGAGGCTACTGGCCCGGACCTCGGTGGCCAGCGGGGACATGCGGCGCAGGCGCTCCTCCACGCGCTGGGCGAGCGCCGCTCCCCCGGCCTGTCCCACCTCGCCGCCCAGCACCACGCACCCCGGGTCCAGGACGGCGACCACGGAGGCGACGCCGACGACGATCCGGTCGGCGAGGGCGTCGAGGAAGCGGGCGGCGGCGCCCGCCTCGGCCGGGGCGGGGCCGGCGGGCGAGGCCTCGGTGGGCTCGGTGGAGGCGCGCTCGCCCGCACCGCGGTGCCCGCCCGGGCCGGGGCCGGCAGCAGCACCGCCGGGTCCGGCGCCCTCGCACGGGCCCGGCCCGGTGGCCGCGTCTCCCGTGCCCGCACCGGTGCCGCCCGCCGCCCGCTCGGGGACTTCCGTCACGCGGGCCACCGCGCCACGGACCACCACCGCGGCCCCCGGTCCGTCCGTCGTGCCCGGCACCGGAAGGCCGCACTCCCGGCCCAGTGCCCCGACCGCCGCCGCGCCGGCCAGCGAGTGGAAGCCGCCGTCGCAGTCCGTCGTCGAGGGCAGGGAGGCCGTGCCCGGGACCGGCAGGAAGCCGATCTCGCCCGTGCCGCCCGAGGCGCCGCGGCGGAGGGTGCCGTCCAGGACGACCGCGGCGCCTACGCCGTGGCCCAGCCAGAGCAGGACGAACGTGTCCCGGTCCCGGGCCGCGCCCTCGCGCTGTTCGGCGAGTGCGGCGAGGTTGGTCTCGTTCTCGACGGTGACGCGGGAGCCGGGCAGCCGCTCCTGCAGGGCGGCGGCCAGGCTGCGGTGCCAGGCGGGCAGGCCCGCGGAGTCGCGCAGGTCGCCGGTGGCCGGGTCGATGAGGCCCGGTGCGCCGATCCCGACGGTGTGCAGCCGGTCGGCGCCGGCCTCCTTGGCGGTGCGCTCCACCGCGGCCACCGCCTGCTCCACGGCGGGCCCGGTGCCGGTGTCGCCCCGGATCGGCACGGAGCTCTCGGCGAGCACCCGCCCGACCAGGTCGGAGACGAGCACGAAGACACCCTCGGTGCGGACGTCGAGCGCGGCGAGGTGGGCGCGGTCGGCGACGATGCCGTAGAGCCGGGCGTTCGGGCCCCGGCGCTGTTCGCCGGACTCGCCGACCACCGTGATCAGACCGGAGGCGGTGAGCCGTTCGACGAGGTCGGCGACCGTCGGCCGGGACAGTCCGGTCAGCTGCTTCAACTGCCCCGCCGTCAGCGGGCCTTCCTGCTGCAGCAGCCGCAGGGCGAGCCGGTCGTTGATGGCCCGGGCGGTGCTCGGTGATGCGGGCATGACGGAATCCTCCCAGACTCGGGCGGCCGCATCGCTCCCTATCTATCAGGCAGGGTCCCTGATAGTTTACGGCGACGCAGGGTGGCCGTGGCGGGGAACGCCCGGGGAGGGGCTGGAACATGAGTGACGTGGGGCACACGCGTGAAGAGGTCAGGCGCGCCCGGTACGCCGTGGCGGCCGTGTTCGCCGTGCACGGCGCCGTGACCGGCTCCTTCGCCACCCGTGTGCCCTGGATCCAGGACCACGCCTCGCTCAGCACGGGCCGGCTGGGTCTCGCGCTGGCGTTCACGGCGTTCGGGGCCTCGTGCTCGATGCCGCTGGCGGGCCGGATCAGCCATACCTTCGGCAGCCGTACGGCACTGCGCGGGCTGATCGCCCTGTGGACGCTCTCCCTGGTCCTGCCGTCCCTCGCGCCGAACCTCTACACGCTGTGCCTGGCGATGTTCACCTACGGCGCGAGCGCCGGCATGGCCGATGTCGCGATGAACGCGCTCGGCGTCGAGGTCGAGCGGCTGCTCGGCAAGTCGATCATGTCGGGGCTGCACGGGATGTGGAGTGCGGGCGCCCTGACCGGCTCGGCGGCCGGCACGCTCGCCGCCCACCTGGGCGCCGACGCCCGACTGCACTTCCTGCTCGCCTCGGCCGTCCTGACCGTGCTCGGCGTGCCGGCCTGCGGCTGGGTGCTGGACGTGCAGCCGGCCGACCACGAGGAGCCGCCCCCGCGGTTCGCACTGCCGCCCCGCTCGGCGCTGCTGATCGGCGCGGTCGGCTTCTGCGCGGTGTTCGCGGAGGGCGCGAGCCTCGACTGGTCGGCGGTGTTCCTGCGGGACCGGCTGGACAGCTCGGCCGGGCTGGCGGCGGCCTCGACGACCGGCTTCATGCTGACCATGGCGGTGGCCCGGATCGCCGGCGACGTGGTGGTCAACCGGTTCGGGGCGGTGCGCACGGTGCGCGCGGGCGGGGTGCTGGCCGTGCTGGGCGGCCTGCTGATCGTCGTCGCGGGGCATCCGGCGGTGGCGATGACCGGGTTCGCGCTCATGGGGCTCGGCATCGCCGTCGTCGTCCCGCTGTGCTTCGCGGCGGCCGGGCACGCCGGCCCGAATCCGAGCCAGGCCATCGCGGGCGTGGCGACCATCACCTACACCTCGGGGCTGATCGCGCCGAGCCTGATCGGCGGGGTGGCCCAGGCCACCAGCCTGGTGGTGTCGTTCTGCGTGGTGACGGCGCTGGCCTGCGGGCTCGCGGCGTGCGCGGGCGTGCTGCGCAGCGCCGAGCGCCACAGCCGCGGCGAGGTCAGTCCGCGGCCCGCAGCAGTTCCCGACCCGCGGCCCTGAAGGCGTCGCTCCAGGGCGCGGGCCGCATGGTCGTCGCGTCCAGCCGGACCAGCACCCGGCTGCCCCGGGCGTAGGTCCGCGCGCCATCGGCCGAGCAGAAGCGGAAGCCGTAGGTGAGGCCGGTGGTGCCGAGCCGTTCCAGCCAGAGGTGGACGGCGTAGGTGCCGGGGCGGGTCACCGGTGCCTCATAGCTGATGCGCAGCTCGCGGACCGCGTTGCAGGCGTCGCCCGCGGCCTCCCAGTCGCCGTCGAAGCGCACGCCGTGCTCGCTCCACAGCTCGGTCCAGGCACGCTCGACCATCAGCGGGTAGCGGGCGTTGTGCAGGAGTCCGAGCGCGTCGAGGTCGTCGAAGTGGACGGTGACGGGGATCAGCCGGCCCTGGGAGACGGCGGGGGCGATCGGGGCTTCGGCGGTCACGGGTGGGACTCCTGAGCGTCGCTGTTGTTGACGATTCATCCTAAGCGACCGCTCAGGAGCCCTGCCCCGGTGCCACCCCCGCCCCCGTCAGCCCGCGATGGAGTCCAGCTGCTCCGCGGCGGGCCGCAGGGCCCACAGGTCGCCGCCGGGGGGAGCCTCCAGCTGCGCCACCGCCGCCTTCGCCGCCGCGTCCCCGGCGTCCGCCGCCGCGTGCACCACGTCGGTGGCGGCGTACCGGTGGAACTCCAGCTCCGGATACGCCCAGGCGGCGGCTCCGGTCGCGGCCGGGAGCAACTGGTCGACCGCCTTGAACAGGCTCTGCCCGTCCGGCCCGCGGTAGGCCCAGAGGTTCACTCCCAGGTGCCGGCCGATGGCCGCGAGCCGGGTGTAGGCGACCAGGTCGAACGTCGAGTAGTGCCAGCTGCGGGTGCGGGCGAGCTCCTGGGGCTGAGTGCCGTCGCCGGCGATCTGCGGGTCGATTCGCCTGCCGCGCACGTCCAGCACGGTCCGCCGGGCCAGGGCGGTGTCCCCGGTGGCGTAGGCGAGGGCGGCGAGCTGCAGGTCGTAGAAGGTGCCGTGGTTGTTGGCGGCGGCACCCTCCTCCTTGCCGAAGTCGCTGTTCTCCAGCCAGTCACGGAAGGCGGTGTTCCACGTGTCCATCGCGGTCCGGTCCTTCGCGCTCCAGCCGGGGGCGCCCGTGGCGAGGATCGCCTGGGCGTCGAGGACGCTGGTGTACGACTGCGAGAAGTCGATGATCCCGATGGCCCGGCCGTCGTACTTGCACGGGATGAACTGGGCGTGGTCCAGGTTCGGGTTCATCCGGGTGGCCGGGTCGAGGAACCAGGTGCGCAGGATCTGCCCGGCCTTCTCGGCGTAGGTCCGCTCGCCGGTGTAGTACCAGGCGAGCGCGAGGTCGTACGTGGAGTCGAAGACCTTCTCCGCGTCCTGGCGGTCGGTTCCGCTGTCGACCTCCGGGTTGCGCTGTCCGTCGCGCTGCACGTACGGGCATCCCCAGGGGTTGCCGGCGGTGGGGGTGGTCGTGGGCCACCAGTACGGGGCCTGGCTCAGATAGTCGTGGACGTCGCCGCCGGGTGCGGGCCTGGGCTTGTCGACCACCGTCCAGGGGCCCTGGTCCAGCCAGCCGTCCGCGCGGGCCGTCAGCCGGCCGAGCGCGCGCCGCAGCCGGGGGTCGTGGTCGAGGCGGGCCCGGGTCCGCTGGAGGCGGGTGCCGTCGAGGACGGCGGTCCGCGGGGCCTTCGGCGCGGCGTGCGCGGACGGGACGAGCGCGCCCCCACAGGTCAGCACCGCGGCCAGGAGCACGGCCGCACGGGATCTTCCACTCATCGGCTCTCCGATCGACGTCTCGACCTATGCGTTCATCCACATGAATGTGGTTCAGAAGGAAGACCGTGTGAGCGTAGAGCCGCGGGCTACCCGTGACAATGGTTCGGAACCCTTCACGTACGTAAGAAAGCGAAACCCCCACCATGGACCTCGGCGTGCGCTGGAAACTGCACGGTGACGGGCGCACCCCCGCGCCCGGAGCGGTGGTACGCCCCGACGAACGGCTCTCCTGGCCCCGCACGATCGGCCTCGGTGCCCAGCACGTGGTCGCCATGTTCGGCGCATCGTTCGTGGCCCCCGTGCTGATGGGCCTCGACCCGAACCTGGCCATCATGATGTCGGGCGTGGCGACCGTGATCTTCCTGCTCGCCACCCGCGGCCGGGTGCCGAGCTACCTCGGCTGCTCCCTGTCCTTCGTGGGGGTCGCCGCCGTCATCCGCGCCCAGGGCGGGACGAGCGCCACGGTGACCGGGGCGGTCCTCGTCGTCGGCGCCGTGCTCTTCCTCGTGGGCCTCGCCGTGCAGCGGTTCGGGGCGCGGATCATCCACGCTGCCATGCCCCCGATCGTCACCGGCGCGGTCGTCATGCTGATCGGCTTCAACCTCGCCCCGGTGACCGCCTCCACCTACTGGCCGCAGGACCAGTGGACGGCCCTGCTGGTCATGCTGTTCACCGGGCTGGCCGTGGTGTGTCTGCGCGGCTTCTGGTCCCGTGTCGCGATCTTCCTCGGGCTGGTCTTCGGGTACGGCATCTCCTGGGCCTTCGACCGGATCTTCGGCAAGATCCACTCCATGAGCCCGAGCGGCAAGGTCACCGACCACTGGCGCCTCGACCTGTCCGGCGTCTCCAAGGCCGACTGGATCGGCCTGCCGCACTTCCACGGGCCGGCCTTCCAGTGGTCGGCGGTCCTGGTCGCCCTGCCCGTCGTCATCGCCCTGGTCGCGGAGAACGCCGGCCACGTCAAGGCGGTCGGCGAGATGACCGGCGACCCTCTGGACGACAAGCTGGGTACGGCGATCTCGGCGGACGGCGTCGCCTCGATGCTCTCGACCGCGGTGGGCGGCCCGCCGAACACCACCTACTCCGAGAACATCGGCGTCATGGCCGCGACGCGCGTCTACTCCACCGCCGCCTACTGGGCCGCCGCCGGCTTCGCCCTGCTCTTCGGTGTCTGCCCCAAGTTCGGCGCGATCGTGGCCGCGATCCCCGGCGGGGTCCTCGGCGGCATCACCGTGATCCTGTACGGCATGATCGGCCTGCTCGGCGCCCAGATCTGGCTCAACGCCAAGGTCGACCTGCGCAACCCGCTGAACCTGGTGCCGGCCGCCGCGGGCATCATCATCGGCGTCGGCAACGTCAGCATGAAGTTCACCAGCAACTTCTCGCTCAGCGGCATCGCCCTCGGCACCCTGGTCGTCATCACCGGCTACCACGCGCTGCGCGCCTTCGCCCCGGCCCATCTGAAGACGCAGGAGCCGCTCCTGGACGAGGGCACCAGCTCCTACGACGAGCCGGGTCAGCGCGCCAAGTCGTAGGCGGACGCCGGCTCGACCCACAGGTAGGCGTCGATGCGCGCCTTCCCGGTGGGCGGCGTCGGCGGCCGGCCGGTCTCCCGCCCCGCCGGGTCGCACCACCGGCCGTCCGGCGGGGCGCCGTTGCTCCGCGGCGGGTGTCGATGACCGCGCCGAGGCCCGCCGGCCGCCGAGGGCGTCCAGGACCGGACGGTCGTAGGCGATCTCGTCGGCCGTGGTGCGGAAGTGGGAGACGTTGCCGAAGACGCCGTCCGAGACCGCCGCTCCCGCCTGTGCCCACGAGGCGAACCGGGCGGCGCGACCGGCCTGCGGCGGACAGCCGGCCCGGGCGATCGAGTCCGCTCCAGGACGGGGGCGGCCGGGCGCTCGCCGCGCAGGGGGCGGGGACGGTCTCCGACGTGGCCGGCTCGGCCGTGCGGGCGCGCTCGGCGTGGGCGGCCGGGACCATGGCGGTGACGGTACGGCCGGCACGGGCGCCGGCGTACGGGGCGTCGCCGCGGTGCGGGCCGTCCGCAGCCGTGGCCGGGGCCGAGCGCCGGACGGTCCCGGTGACCGAGCCGACCAGGGGCACCACCGGGGCCGTGTGACCGTCAGGGCGTGCCGCACGGCACGTCTGCGCGCGGCGAGGCGCCGGACACGGAGGCCTGACACCGCTGCCGTTCCCCCCTCTCCCTGTGGCGTTCCCCCGTTCCGGGGAAGCACCGGGCCGGTCGGCACGCCGGGCGGCCGAGGGCTGGGACCCTTCCCCCATGACGCGGTTGGAACACTTCGCCCCTTCTGTCGACGCGGTCGTCTCCCGGATGCGCGCTCTGGCCGCGGCGCTGCCCGAGCGGGACGGTGTCGCCGTGTTCAACCGCGTCTACCTCGCCGTCACCGAGGAGATCGACCGGCGCCTGGGGGGCCGGGAGTTCCCCGACCGACGGGCGGCGACGGCGCTGGACGTGCGGTTCGCCGAGCGGTACCTGGCGGCGGTCGAGGCGGCGGCCTCGGACCGCCGGCCACCGGCGTGCTGGCGCCCGCTGTTCCAGCTCCGCCGCCATCCCGGGGTACGGCCGCTGCAGTTCGCGCTGGCGGGCATCAACGCGCACATCGGGCACGACCTGGCACTCGCCGTGGTGGACGCCTGTCGTACGCTCGGCTGCGAACCACCCGAGCTGGAGGACGAGTTCGACCGCGTGGGGGACCTGCTCGTCTCGCTGGAGGAGCGTATCCGCGAGGATCTGATGCCGGGACCCGACCTGCTCCAGATCGCCGACCCACTCACCCATCTGCTGAGCTCCTGGAGCCTGGAACGGGCCCGCGACGCCGCCTGGGTGGCGGCACGGACCCTGTGGACGCTGCGCCACTGCGGCGACATGGCCGAGGAGTTCACCGAGCGGCTGGACACGGCGGTGGGGTTCGCGGGACGGATGCTGCTCACTCCGCTCACGGACTGAACCCGGCGCCTGGAACTTCCGTGCCTGCGCGGGACGTTGGCTGAGCGACACCCGATCGCAGAGGAGTGGTGGCGGTATGACGACCCGGCTCGGTCTCGGCCTTCCCCAGATGCAGCAGTACTCCCTCGGCACGGACGTGTCCGACGTGGCCCGCGCCGCCGAGGCGGTCGGATACGACAGCCTGTGGGTCTTCGAGAGAGCCCTGTTCCCCGAGCCCGCCACCCAGGGTCTCTACGGCATCGAGGGCCTGCCCTGGCCCGACCAGTACCGGAACGTGGCGGACCCGCTGGTCACCCTCACCCTGGCCGCGGCGGCCACCGAGCGGGCGGAGCTGGGCTCCAGCGTCCTGGTGGCGCCGCTGCACCTGCCGTTCCAGCTCGCCAAGTCGCTGGCCTCGCTGGACGCGGCGAGCGGCGGCCGGGTGGTCGCGGGCCTCGGCACCGGCTGGTCGACCGACGAGTACGCGGCCTCGGGCGTCCGTCCCATCGAGGAGCGGGGCGCCGTGCTGGACGAGATCATCGAGGTGTGCCGGGCGGTATGGGGTCCGGACCCGGTCGTCCACGACGGCCCGCTGGCCAAGATCGCGTCCGCGGTGGTCGGGCCCAAGCCGGCACGGCCGATCCCCGTCCTGCTCGCCGCGGGCAACAGGCGGGCGTGGCGCCGGCTGGTGGACCACGCCGACGGATGGCTGCCGGTGGGCATGGGCGCCGAGCAGGTCGCCGCCCAGTGGCGGCAGCTGCAGGAGCTGGCCGAGGAGCGGGGGCGCACGGAGCCGATCCGGACCGTCCTGCGGGTGAACACCGTCCGCCTGCCCAAGGCGTACGAGGGCGCGGACCGCCGTCCCTTCCAGGGCAGCGTCGACCAGATCGTGGAGGACCTGGCGGAGCACGCGGCGATCGGCCTGGAGGAGATCCTCATCGACCTCCAGGGCACAGCGCGGGACGCCCAGGAACTGAAGGACGTCGCCGCGGAGGTGTTTGAAAAGGCGCGGGCGGCCGGAGTCTGAGGCCGGCCGCCCGCGCCTTGGTCCTTGCTCGCGCTCGCCGTCAGTCCTCGGGCAGCTCCACGGGGGCGATCTCGTCGTAGACGTCACCCGGGCCCGGGTTCGTCGTGTCGGTCCGGCCGCCGAGGTGGTGCATGACGCCCCAGACCGCGTTCAGCGCGGTCTGGATCGCGCCCTCGGCCCAGCCGGCCGTCCACGAGATGTCGTCGCCGGCGAGGAAGATGCCGCGCTTGTCCTCGGGCAGCCGGTCCTGCATGAAGTGCGTGAACAGGCGGCGCTGGTAGCGGTAGTGACCGGGCAGGTTGGCCTTGAAGGCGCCCATGAAGTAGGGCTCGTTCTCCCAGGACACCGTCACCGGGTTGCCGATGATGTGCTTCCTGATGTCGACCTTCGGGTAGATCTCGCCGAGCGACTTCAGCATGACCTCCATCCGCTCGTTCGCGGACAGCGGCAGCCACTTCAGGCTGTCGTCGCACCAGGTGTAGGACAGGCAGATCACGGCGGGCTTGTCCGGGCCGTCGTCCAGCAGATAGGTGCCGCGGGTCATGCGGTCGGTGAGTGTCATCGACATGACGTCCCGGCCGGTCTCCTCGTCCTTGTCCAGCCAGAACGGCCGGTCCACGGGCACGAAGAGCTTGCTGGACTCCATGTAGTGGGTGCGCTCGATCGCCGTCCAGTGGTCGATCGGGAAGAGCGAGTCGTCGCAGGCGATCTTGGACAGCAGCATCCAGGACTGGGCGGTGAAGACGGCCGCCTTGTAGGTGCGGATGTCGCCGTTCGCGTCGGTCACGGTGATCTGGTTGCCCGCGGTGCGGTGCAGCCGGGTCACGGCCGGCTTGGGCTCGCCGTCCACGTGCAGGGACTTCAGCGAGGTGCCGTACGGCCAGTGGACGATCTTCTCCGGCTCGCGCTCCCACAGCCGCAGCGGCAGCTGCTGGGAGCCGCCGACGATGCCGCGGTGGTGGTCGTCGGCCTCGGTGTAGACGACGCGCAGGATCTCCAGGATGGAGTTCGGGAAGTCGGTGTCCCAGCCGCCGGTGCCGAAGCCGACCTGGCCGAAGATCTCGCGGTGCCGGAAGGACTTGAAGGCCTCGGAGTCGCAGAGGAAGCCGTAGAAGGTCTGGTTGTCGAGCTTCTCGACGAGCTTCGCCCAGATCTCGCGGATGCGCGGGACGTCCCGCTCGCGCATCGCGCGGTTCATGTCCGAGAAGTCGGCGCCCTCTTCGAGGCACTTGTTCCAGGCGTCGGCGACGTCCCGGTACACCTGGGGCAGGTCGGCGATGGTCTCGGCGTAGTGCGACTCGCCCTTGAGGTCCACGACGGTCGAGGGGGTGGCCTCGGCCAGCGGGTTCGGGAAGGGCCTGGTCTCCAGGCCGACCATGTCGATGTAGTGCTGCAGGGCGGTGGAGGACGGCGGGAAGCGCATGGCGCCCAGCTCGCAGTTGAGCTCGTCGTCGCAGCCCTCGAAGCCGACGGTGCGCAGCCGGCCGCCGAGCTGGTCGGCCTCGTAGACGACGGGCTTGAGGCCCATCTTCATCAGCTCGTACGCGGCCACGATGCCGGACAGACCGCCGCCGATGATCGCGACCTCGGTGCCGTGCTCGGTCGCGGGTATCTGACCGAGGCCCGCCGGGTGGGCGAGGAAGTCGTCGTAGGCGTAGGGGAAGTCCGGGCCGAACATGGTGATCGGCGGCTGCTGCTCGTCGGTGTGCTCGACGGCGTTGGGCACCGTGGACGTCATGGGGTACGGACTCCTTGCGCGGGGGTGGTTCGGGGGAAGGCTCGGGGAGATCAGACGAGGGACCCGTACAGACCGGGGCGGCGGTCCTTCAGGTACGGGTTGGCCTCACGGGAGGCGGCGAGGAAGGCGGGGTCGACGTCGGCGACGATCAGCTCCTCGCCGCGGCCTGCGCGGCTGCGGGCGATCCCGTCGGGCCCGGCCAGGGCGGAGAGTCCGAAGAACTCGAACTCGCCCTCGGGGCCGACCCGGTTGACGTACGCGACGTACATCTGGTTCTCCCAGGCGCGCACCGGCACCATCGCCTCGGCGACGAACTGGAACGGGTGCATGTTCGCCGTCGGCACGACCAGCAGGTCGGTGCCGGCCAGGGCGTGGGCGCGGGCGTTCTCCGGGAACTCGACGTCGTAGCAGATCATGATGCCGACGGTCAGGCCGCCGAGCCGGGCCTGGACGAGCGACTGCTCGCCGGGGGTGAAGTGGTCGCGCTCGGCGCAGCCGAAGAGGTGCGTCTTGCGGTAGTTCGCGAGGCGGGTGCCGTCGGCGGAGATCATCTGGGCGGAGTTGTAGACGGTCTCGCCGTCCCGCTCCGGGTAGCCGTAGACGAGGGCCAGCCCGTGCCGGGTGGCGATCTCGGCGATCGCGCCGGCGGAGGCGCCGTCGGCGGGCTCGGCGAGGCGGGCGATGTCGTCGCCGATCGCGTACCCGGTGAGGAACATCTCGGGGGCCGCCAGCAGCGCGGCGCCCGCGGCGGCGGCACGGCCCGCGGCCGCGTCGAGGACCTTGAGGTTCTCGACGACGGAGCCGGGGCGGCCGGAGCTCTGGAGCAGGGCGGTGCGCATGCGGGGTCCTCACCGGAATGGGATGTTTGGGGGCCAGTTAGAAGGTACGGTCGGCGCACTCGGCCGTACAAGGAGGAGCCGTTGCGCGCCGGTGCACGGTTCGTTGCGTGAAGCGGGCACCGGACGGCGATTCGTTGCACACCGCGGGCGGCCGTGCCCGTCCTCCCTGCGGCGCAGGAGCGCCTGCGGGTTCCCCCCCGGACGGGGGAGGCGGGGTGCCGCCCATGGGGCGATGTGCGGGCGGTGCGGTCCCGGGAGAGTGGTGAGCGTTCAGTTCACGCGCTTGACCTGCGGAAAGGACCGTCATGAAGCGCCGTACGAAGATCGCTGCCGTCTCCTTCGCCACCGGCCTGCTCATCGCCGCCGGGACGGCCGGAGCGGCAGTGGCCTCGGGAGCCGCGATCCATCATCCCCAGCGCGAGGCCGCCTCGCTGACGGGTACCGCCGAGCTGTACCGGTCGGCCGGTGACGACATCACGTTCTCCTTCGACGCGCACCTGGCCGCGCAGGACACCAGGAACCCGCGGAAGGCCATGGGCACCTTCCGGTTCAGCCACTACCTGCACGGCGACGGCGCCTGGGCCGAGGCGAAGGTGGACTGCCTGGTCACCGGCGGCAAGGTGGCCGTCGTCTCCGGTGTGATCACGGACTCCGACCTGCCGGGGGCCAAGGGCAAGCGGGTCGGTGTCACCGTCCACGACCTCGGCCGGCACGACCGGCTGGGCTACAGCTGGGCCGGGGTCGGCAGCCCCACGGACACCGCGGACCTGCCGCCCTGCGTGTCGTCGGCTCCCTTCGAGAAGGTGAAGCCGGGCACGGGTGACTTCAGGGTCGTGCCGTGGAATCCGGCGCTGTGAGCGTCGACCGGCTGCAGCGGGCGTGAGCAGACACCGCTCACCACGCTCAGCCGCTTCGGCACCACGACCGACGTCACCGTCGCCGAGGTACGTCTGGCGGCCCTCCGTCCCGCGGACGGGGCGACGGCCGCCCCGCTCGCCGAACCGGTGCGGGACCGGCCTACAGCTCCTTCAGCCGCTGCATGATCTCCCGCAGCAGCTCCGGATCGGTGGCCGGGCCCGCGGACGTGAGACGGCGGGGCGGGTCGATGCGGATCAGGCCCGCCTCGGCCAGGTCGCCGAGCAGGACGCGGACGACGGTCAGCGGCAGGTCGGCGTCCGCGGCCAGCTCCACGACGGGGCGCGGGCCGCGCCGGATCAGCTCGAGCAGGGCGGCCCGGGCGTGGTCGACCGTGGAGCCCGGCGCGTCGGTCTCCAGCGGGGTGACACGGGACATCAGGTCGATGGCGTGTCCGTCCACGGGCCGGGTCCTGCCCCGGGTCACCGTGTAGGGGCGCACCATCGACCCGGTCTCGTCCTCGTACCAGTGCTCGTCGCTCACGGCGGGATCATGGGGTGGCGCGGGCGGCCGCGTCCAGGTGGCGGCCGAGTCGGCGGACGAGCAGGGCCATCTCGTGGGCGAGCTGCCCGACGTCGGTCCGGGCCTCGCTCAGCACGGCGAGCCGGCTGCCGTGCCCGGCCGGGGTGATGAAGAGGTAGGCGTCGTCCAGCATGACCATGGTCTGCCGCACCTGGCCCGCGCCGAACCGCTCCCCCGCCGAGCGGGCGAGCCCGTGGAAGCCGGAGCAGACCGCGGCCAGGTGCTCGACGTCCCGTCGGCGCATGCCCTCGGAACTGCTCAGCGGGAGGCCGTCGGCGGTGAGCAGCACGGCCTGGCGGACGTGCTCGGTACGTGCCACGAGGTCGTCGAGCAGCCAGTCGAGACCGGTACCGGGTGCGGCGGGGTTCTCGGGTGCCTGGTCCTCGTCACCGTGCATCGTCGGTGTCCGTCCCTTCGTCGATGGCTGGGAGCGCGTGGTCCGGATCGCCGGCTGTCGTGTCGCGGGACGTGGAGCCGGCCGGCCGGGGCTCCGGGACGGTGCGCGACTCGCGCCCGCCGCCTTCGGAACGGGCGCCGGGCGCGTGCCCGTCGGCGATGGCCGCCCCACGCGCCGCGCCGCCCGCCGTACCCGCCGCGGCACCCGCCGCGTCCTCGGGGTCACCGGCGAGGGGCACCCCTTGACGTCCGCGCTCCAGACCTCGTTGGAACGCGCCGAAGATGGCCCGCATCTCGTCGGCGTCCACCGCGCGCTCCGGGTTCTCGTCCCGCGGCGGTGGCTCCTCGCGCAGCTCACGGGCGAGGGAGGCCTGACGGATCCGGCTCGGCAGGGCGGGGACGCCGCCCGGCCCGGAGGCGGGCCGTGGCTCCACGGGCAGCTCCCGTACGGCGTCGGCCCGCGGCCCGACCCCCGACGGCTCCCCGGACGGCACGCCCAGCGGCCCGACCCCCGACGGCTCCCCGGACTGCACGCCCAGCGGCCCGACCCCCGACGGCTCCCCGGACGGCACGCCCAGCGGCCCGACCCCCGACGGCTCCCCGGACTGCACGCCCCTTGCGGCGGCGGGCCGGGGTCCGGTCCGCTTCCTGGACGGCAGCTCCCGTACGACGGCAGTGGCCGCCCCGGACTCCGCCTGCCCCGCCCGGACCCCGGCCGCCCCGGACCTCGCACGCCCCGCCCCGGGCCCCGCCCCCGCGGTCACCGGCTCGACCTCCGCCAGCACGGCCGAAGGCAGCCGCACCACGGCCGTCGTGCCGCCGTACGGAGAGTCCTGCAGACTCACCTCGATGCCGTGCCGGGCGGCGAGGCGGCCGACGACGTAGAGGCCGAGGCGGTCGTGGCGGGTGGGGTCGAAGGTGTCGGGGTCGGTGAGGGTGCGGTGGGCCGCGGCGCGGGCCTCGGCGTCCAGGCCGAGGCCCCGGTCGTCGATCTCCAGCACGAAACCGCTGCCGACCCGCCCGGGGCGCAGGGTGACCTGGGTGTGCGGCGGCGAGAAAACCGTGGCGTTCTCCAGGAGTTCGGCGATGAGGTGCACCACGTCGGCGACGGCGTCCGCGGCGACGCCCACCTCGGGCATCGGCGGTACGACCACGCGCGCGTAGTCCTCGATCTCACCGACCGCCGAGGCGACGACGTCCGCGATCGGCACGGGCCGGCGCCAGCGGCGGCCGGGCGCGGCGCCGGAGAGGATGATCAGGCTCTCCGCGTGCCGCCGCATGCGCGTGGTCAGATGGTCGATACGGAACAGCTCGCGCAGGATGTCCGGGTCTTCGGTGCGCCGCTCCAGGGTGTCCACGAGTTTCAGCTGCCGGTGCACCAGTGCCTGGTTCCGGCGGGCGATGGTGAGCAGGACGGCGAACAGGCCCCGGCGCAGGCCGGCCTGGGTGACGGCGGCCTCGACGGCGGCCAGGCGCGCGGTGTTGAAGGACCGGCCGACCTGCCCGATCTCGTCGTCGCGGACCTCCTCGGCGGCGAGCGGCGGCGCCTCGGTCAGCGCGTCCACGTCCTCACCGGCGCTCAGCCTGCGCATCACGTCCGGCAGTTGGCGTGTGGTCAGGACGTCGGCGGCGTCCCGCAGGGTCTCCAGGCGGCGCGAGATCCGCCGCGCCCCGCGCACCGCGGACCACAGCGACAGCGCGACGGCGGCCAGCCCGACCGCGCCGACCACGGCCGCCTTGGTGAGCTCGCGGTAGGCGAAGGCCCGCCCGCGCGCGGCGGAGTTCTCGGCGGACCGTGTGCACAGCTGCATGTACCGCTTGACGGCCCGGTCCGTGGTGGACCGCCAGGTGTCGGCGGCGACGGCCTTGCCCGCCCCGCCGGCTCCGGCCCGCAGCAGCGCGTCCTCGCCCTGTGCCAGCGACCGGTACAGCTCTCCGCGCTGGAAGCCCTCGAACAGGGCCCGTGAGTCGGCGGGCAGGTCCGGCACGTACGTCCGTTCGAAGACGCGACGGTCCTCGACGGTCGCGGTGAGGGTGTCGTACTGCCCGTCGGTCAGGGTGCCTGCCGCCCGCGCGCCGGCGACCAGTGCGTCCTCGCGCGAGACGAACTCCCGTACCCGCACCAGCTCGACGACGACCTGCGCCTCGCGCGCCAGCTGTCCGGCCTGCAGTGCGGTGAGTGTGGACTGCACGTCGAAGCCGGGCTCCACGAGCGCGCTGTACTCGGCCACGGCCCGGTCCCAGGTGATGTGCCGGGACAGCACGCGTTCGCGCAGCCCCTCCAGCTTCCCGGTCGCCGCGACCATGGCGTCGAGCGCCCGCCGCTGCCGCGTCGTGAGCCGGTCCCGGTCGCCGTCCTGGACCGCCTGCCGCATGGCGTCCACGGCCCGGTCGGTACGGCGCTGCTGCCCCAGCAGCTGACCGGCGGCGGCCGTGTCGAGGCCGGTGCCCAGGTAGGCGGCGGACATCCGGCGCTCGATCTGGATCTGCCCGATCGCGGTGTCCACGGGGGTGCCGAAGTCCTCGTACACCCCCTGGAGCCGGACCAGCGCGCGCAGCTCGCCGGTGACGGACCACATGGCGAAGCTCCACAGCCCCATCAGCGCGACGGCCGGGGCGAGCGCGAGCGCCACGATCCGCGTGCGGACGGTGGTGGGACGGCCGAGGGGCCAGCGCATGGATACCTGCCGGGGTTACCAGTCAGTAGAAAGTGCGGCACAACCTACGGGACGACCGCCCCGTTTCGCAATGGTGACCTGCGGTAACCCCGAGTCACCCGAGGGACGTGGCGAAGGTGGCGACCACCGCCGCGTGGTCGGAGGGCCAGTCGTTGCCCGCCACGTCGGGCCAGGGGCGCGGGCTGCCGGTGACCAGGGTGCGCGCGTCCCGCACGGTCAGGCCCCGGTGCAGGACGTAGTCGATCCGGTCCTGCGGCTCGGGCCGCCCGCTGCCGTCCTCGTGGACGGGGTGGATGGGCGACCAGGTGTGTCCGGGCTCGACGGCGGGGTCGGGGTGGGCCTCGCGGAAGGAGTCGGCGAAGCCCGCCTCCTCGGCCGCCTTCGTCACCGGCCACTCCACGTCCGGCCAGTCCAGGTGCGACGGGCAGTTGAAGTCGCCGACGAGGACGACCGGCACCCCCTCGGACGAGGCCGCGCCGATGCGGTGCAGCGCGTCCCGCATCTGCGCGAGCCGGAGCTCCTCGTGGGCGACCAGCTGCGCCGCCGGCAGCCCGTCGAAGACGGACTCGTAGGGGCCGTACGGCGTGTAGTGCAGGTGCGCGGTCCACACGTCGACCTCGCGGCCGGCGGCGACGGCGATCCGGACGCCCGCGGCGCCGTAGAAGCCGACGTCCGGGTCACCGAAGCGGGCGGTGATCGGGTGGCGGCTGAGGATGCCGAGGTTCTCGCCGGCCCGGTGGTGGTGCCAGCCGAGGGCCTCGGCCAGTTCCTGGGCGGCGGTGCCCGCCGTCTCCTGGAGCCCGACGACGTCCGCCCCGCTCTCCAGGATCACCTTCAGCTGCTTGGCCCGGTGGTCGTCGACCCTGCTGCCGCCCAGCCACAGGTTCCAGCTCATGACCGTCAGAGCGGGCGCGACCATGCGGCTCAGCTCCTCCACCGTGGTCCCGGCCAGGCTGTCCCGCACGGTCCGGCCGGGCGCGGCGCCGATCGGGGCGAGGGACGGCACGGCGAGCACGGCGCATCCGGCGGCCTCGGCGGAGGCCACGCCGGTCTCGGTGTCCTCGACGGCGACGCAGGCCGCCGGGTCGACACCGAGGGCGCGGCAGGCCGCCAGGTAGGGGTCGGGGGCGGGCTTGGTGCGGACGGTGTCGTCGGCGGTGACGGACGCCGCGAACCGGTGGGCGCCCAGGGCGTCGAGGACGACCTCGGCGACCGCGCGCGGGGACGCGGTGACCAGGGCGGTGGGGAGGCCGGCGGCGGCCAGCGCGTCCAGCAGGTCCAGGGCGCCGGGGCGGGGCACGATCCCGGTACGCACGCGCGCGGCGAACTCGCGGTGCAGGTCGGCGGCGAGTTCCGCGCCGGCCCTGCCGGTGGCTCCGGCGAGCCAGGCGGCGGTGTGCTCGACGGCACGGCCGAGCACGTCGGGCTGGTCGGCCTCGGTCAGCGGGCGCCCGGCGACCTGCTCGACCGCCTCCCACCAGAGCTGCTCGGTGTCGACGAGCGTGCCGTCCATGTCGAACAGGACGGCCTGGAGCGGGAGGGTGGGGGTGGGGGGGATCACGTGTCTGTCGTTCCTCACTTCTGGGTACGTTCGGCCACCAGCACCGGGCGCTCCGGCAGCGACACGGCGACGGCGGCCCCGGCGCCGAGCCCGGCGGCCTCGTGGGCGGGCAGGTCGGCCTTGGCCTCGGTGCCGTCGGCGAGCCGTACGGTGACCCGGACGACGGCGCCCAGGAAGGCGGTGGCGACGACGCGGGCGGTGCCCTGCTCGTCGGCGCGCACCCGGACGGCCTCGGGCCGCACCAGCACGTCCACGTCGCCGTCCGGCACCTCGCCCTCGGCGGGCAGCCGCTGTCCGAGCACCTCGACCGTGCCGTCCTTCAGCGCGCCCGGGACCCGGCTCATCGTGCCGACGAACTCGGCGACGAAGGCGGTGGCGGGACGCCCGTACAACTCGGCGGGCTCCGCGCACTGTTCGAGGCGCCCGGCGCGCATGACGGCGACCCGGTCGGCGATGGAGAGGGCCTCCTCCTGGTCGTGGGTGACGAACAGGGTCGTGATCCCGAGCTCCTGCTGCAGGCGGCGGATCTCCTCGCGCAGAGTGAGCCGCACCTTGGCGTCGAGGGCCGACAGCGGCTCGTCCAGCAGCAGCACGCGGGGGCGCAGGGCGAGGGCGCGGGCCAGCGCGATGCGCTGCTGCTGCCCGCCGGACAGCTGGTGCGGGTACCGTTCGCCCTTGTCACCGAGGCCGACCAGCTCCAGCAACTCGGCGGCCCGGGAGCGCCGTTCGGCCGTCCGGACCCCGCGCATGCGCAGCCCGAAGGCCACGTTGTCCACGGCGTTCAGGTGCGGGAAGAGGCTGTACGACTGGAAGACCATGCCGGCGTCGCGGCGGTGGGCCGGGACGTGTGTGACGTCCTCGCCGTCCACCAGCACCGCGCCGGAGTCGGGGTGTTCGAAGCCGGCGAGCATGCGCAGCGCGGTGGTCTTGCCGCAGCCGGACGGGCCGAGCAGGGCCAGGAACTCCCCCGGGCGGACGGTGAGGTCGAGGCCGTCGAGGGCGACGGTCGCACCGAACTCCCTTCGCAGTTCCCGGAATTCGACGGTGGCGGCCTTCTCGGTCGCGGTCTTCTCGAGCGTGGTGGCGGTCATGGTGTGTGTCATCCCCGGGAGGAAGCGGTTCGGGTGCGTCCGCCGGCACCGGCGAGCGCGAGGAGCAGGGCCCAGGTGACGAGCAGGCTGAGCACGGAGACGGCGACGGACATCTGGGCCTGCTCGCCGCCGACGTTGTAGATCCACACGGCGAAGGGGGTGTAGCCGAGCAGATGGGAGACCGTGAACTCGCCGAGCACCAGGGCCAGGGTGAGGAAGGAGGCGTTCAGCAGCGCTCCCCGCAGATTGGGCAGGATCGCCCGGACGAGGGCCTGCGGCCAGGAGGCGCCGCAGCTGCGGGCGGCCTCGACGAGGGTGCGGACGTCGATGGCGCGCAGGCCCGCGTCCAGAGCCCGGTACACGAACGGCAGCGCCATCACGACGTAGGCGAGGACCAGCACGACCGGGAAGTCCGGGTTCTGGATCGCCACGAACGTCTGGAACAGGGGGGTCCGGGAGAGATGCTCCGGGCCCCACTTCAGGACGGTGGCGATGCCGGCGACGAACGCGATCGGCGGCACCACGAGCGGCAGCGAGCAGACCACCTCCACCACCGGGCGCAGCCGGGGCGCGCCGAGCCTGAGCGCGACCACGGCGGGCACCAGCAGCAGCAGGACGACGGCGATGGTGGCGACGGACAGCTCCAGCGAGAGCTGCAGGCTGGAAAGGAACCCGTCGGCGGAGAGGATCCTGGTGTAGGCGTCGAAGGTGACGCCCTGGCCGGGCACGTCGACCGTGAAGATCACGGACGCGGCGAGCGGCACCAGGAAGTACAGCGCGGCGAGGCCGAGGACGGCCCAGCGCCAGGGGGTCAGGCGTCGAGCCATCGGGCGCTCCGTCGTTGCAGGGGCAGGTACACGGCCATCACCAGGCCCGCGACCAGGACCATGTCGAGGCTGAGGGCGAGGGCGACGTTCTCCTGGCCGACCAGCACGTTGCCGGACAGGGCGTCGGCGATCTGCAGGGTGACCAGCGGGACCGCGCTGCCGACCATCGCGGCGGCGGTGGCGTAGGCGGCGAAGGCGCTGCCGAACAGCAGCACCAGGCCGCCGAGCAGCGACGGCGCGAGGACGGGCAGGGCCACATGGCGCCAGTACTGCACGCCGGTGGCGCCGTTGTTCAGCGCGGCCTCCCGCCACTGGGTGCGCAGGCCGTCCAGCGCCGGGGTGATGGTGAGGACCATGAGCGGGACGAGGAAGTACAGGTAGACGAGGACCAGGCCCCAGAAGCTGTAGAGGTCCCAGCCGCTGTCCTTCAGGCCCAGGTGCACGGTGAGGACGCCCGCGTTGCCGAGGGTGGCGACGAAGGCGAAGGCCAGCGGGACCCCGCCGAAGTTGGCGAGCACACCGGAGGCCGTCAGCACGGCCTCGCGCAGCCAGCGGGAGCGGGAGCTGACCACGGCCTGGGCGAGCGGCAGCCCCAACAGGGCGCCGAGCGCGGCGGAAAGCGCGGACAGCTTGACGCTGCCGAGCAGGGCGGTCAGGTACGGGCCCTGCAGGGAGGTGGTCAGGTTCTGCGCGCCGTAGTGACCCTCGACCGTGAAGGCGCCGTCGAGGATGGCGGAGGCGGGCAGGCCGAAGGCGACGGCCGCGAACACCAGCAGCGGCACGACGGCGAGCCAGCCGGGGGCGCGGCGCCGCCGCTTCGCCGAAGCGACGGGCGCCACGTCCGCACGCGGGAGAGCGGCGGTCATCCGGAGACGGCCTTCCCCCAGCCCTGCGCGAGGACCGTCTTGGCCTTGCTCTGCTGGGTCTCGGTCGGGAAGGAGGGCGTGCCGGTGACCTCGGGCAGCTTGGCGGCGGCCGTCTTGTCGAGGGTGCCGGCCTTGTCCATGGCCGCCATCAGGGCCGGACGGGCGTAGCCCTTGAGCCACAGGTTCTGGCCCTCGGTGCTGTAGAGGTACTCCTGCCACAGGCGGGCGGCGGCCGGGTGCGGGGCGTCCTTGTTGATGGCCTGGGAGTAGTACTGGGCGTACTGGCCGTCGGTCGGGATGGCGACCTTCCAGTCCAGACCCTTGGACTTGAACTCGTCGGCGTACCCGGCGTTCAGGTAGTCCCAGTCGATCGAGATCGGGGTCTCGCCCTTCTCGACGGTCGCCGGGGTGGACTCGACGGGCGTGTAGTTGCCGTTCTTCTTCAGTTCGGCGAAGAAGTCCAGGCCGGGCTGGATGTCGTCGAACGAGCCGCCCTTCGCGAGGGCCGCCGCGTAGACGCCGCCGAAGGCGGAGCCGGACTTGGTGGGGTTGCCGTTGAGGGCGACCTGGCCCTTGTACTGGGGCTTGAGCAGGTCCTTGAAAGTGGTCGGGCAGCTCTTGACCCGCTTGGCGTCGCAGCCGATCGAGATGTAGCCGCCGTAGTCGTTGTACCAGCGGGCCTGCGGGTCCTTCTGGGCCGTGGGGATGTCGGCGTAGGAGGCGACCTTGTACGGCGCGAGCAGGCCCTGCTGGGCGGCGCTCAGCGCGAACGAGCTGCCGAGGTCGAGGACGTCGGGGGTACGGTCCTGGCCCTTGCGGGTGGTGACGGCATTGATCTCGTCCTGGCTGGAGCCGTCGGGGCTCTCGTCCTCGATCTTGATGCCGTACTTCTTCTGGAAGCCGTCGATCAGGGCGCCGTAGTTGGCCCAGTCGCGGGGCACCGCGATGATGTGCAGCGTGCCCTCCTTCTTGGCCGCCTTGACCAGGGCGTCCATGCCGCCGAAGTCGGCGGCGGAGGTGGCGGTGGCGGCGCTCTTGCCGTCCTTGGTGGTGGTCGATGCCTTGTCGGGGGCGGCGCCGCAGGCGCTCAGCGCGAACGCGGCGGCGACGGCGATGCAGCCGCCGAGGACGGCGTTTCTCGGCAGGGACACGGTCACGGTCTCTCCAGGGGTGCACACGAGGGTTGAGGCAGTGCGGAGAACTTGTCTGAACAAGTTGCGTCACAGTACGCCCGCCCGCGGTGTCCTGTCTGTAAACGGGAGCGAAACTTTGGTCCCTGGTTGGCTGCACAATCCAGACCGTTGCAGATCACGCCCAGGTCTCGATTAGGCTGGTCACGTTGTGCACAGCGACCTGAACAGAGGGGAAGCATGACGGCGCGACACGAGGAGATCGCCGACGAGCTGCGGCGGTCGATCGACCGCGAGCAGTACACGGTCGGCAGCCGGCTGCCCTCGGAGTCGGAGCTGGCCGCGCACTACGGCGTGTCGCGCGGCACGGTCCGCCAGGCCGTCGCCGCCCTGACCACCGAGGGACTGATCGGCTCCCGGCAGGGCGCCCGCCGCGTGGTGCTGGCCAGCCGCCGCAGTCAGAGCTTCGAGGAGCTGCGCAGCTTCGCCCAGTGGGCGCGCGCGATGGGCCGCGAGGCGACGGGCCACGTCGTGTCACAGGAGTACCGCCCGGCGACGCACGAGGACGCCGTACGCCTCCAACTCCCCGTCGGTACACCGGTGTTGCGCGTCCTGCGCACCCGCGGCCTGGACGGCGAGCCGGTGCTGCTGGAGCGGACGGTGTACGCCGACTGGATCTCCCCGGCGGTGGAGTCGATCGAGCCGGACTGCCCGTCCGTCACCCAACGGCTGTACGACGACACGGGCCTGGTCTTCGCGTACGGCGAGCACATCATCGACGCGGTGGCCGCCGGCGCCCAGGACGCGGAGCTGCTGGGGGTGCGCCGTACCAGTCCGCTGTTGCGCGTCCGCCGGGTGACGACGACGCGTGAAGGGCGCCCGGTGGAGTGGTCGGACGACCGCTACCGCTCGGACGCGGTGAGCTTCAGCGTGCACAACTCGATCGACAACAACGCGCTGGCGAGGAAGACCGCGGAGTAGGGCCCGGGCGCCGAGCGCCCTGAAGGGACGCGGGGAACCGCGCGAGGAACCACGAAGCACCCGCCGCGCCCGGCACACGAACGACGCACCCCAGGCCGGAATCCGCCCTAACCCGGCGCCCCGGAGGAGAAGCGGCGCAGCAACGGCGACAGCACCAGCACGGACTTGGTCCGCTCGACGAACGGCTCCCCGGCGATCCGCTCGAGGACCCGCTCGAAGTGCCGCATGTCGGAGGCGAAGACCTGGACGACCGCGTCCGCCTCCCCGGTGACGGTGGAGGCGGCCACGACCTCCTGGTAGCGCTCCAGGCCGCGCTGGATGGTGTCGGGCGAGGTGTTGCGCCGGCAGTAGATCTCGACGAACCCCTCGGTCTCCCAGCCCAGCGCCGCCGGGTCCACCCGCACGGTGAATCCGGTGATGGCTCCGGTGGCCCGCAACCGGTCCACGCGCCGCTTGACGGCGGGCGCGGACAGGCCGACCAGCTGCCCGATGTCCGCGTAGGAGCGGCGGGCGTCCTCGGCGAGGGCGTGCACGATGCGTTCGTCGAGATCGTTCAGCACAGGGGGTGGTTCACTTCTTCGGTTCGGTCACTTCTCTGCCGTCGCCGCGAGGTCCGTGTCCGCGGCGAGACGGGAACGGCGATAGCCGTACACGAAGTAGAACACGAGCCCGACGGCCATCCAGACACCGAACACGACCCAGGTGACGGCGGACAGGCTGGCCATCATCCAGGCGCAGCAGATGAAGCCCAGCGCGGGGAGCACCCAGGCCAGCGGGACACGGAAGGTCCGCTTCATGTGCGGGCGGGTCCGGCGCAGCACCACCACGGCCACGTTGACCAGCGCGAAGGCGAAGAGCGTGCCGATGCTGGTGGCGTCCGCCAGCTGGCCCAGCGGGATTGCTGCGGCGAGGACACCGCAGAACACCGAGACGATGACGGTGTTGGCGCGCGGGGCGCCGGTCTTCGGGTGGACCTTGGCGAACACCTTGGGCACCAGGCCGTCGCGGGACATGGCGAACAGGATGCGGGTCTGGCCGTAGAGCACGGTCAGCACGACGCTCGCGATGGCGATGACGGCGCAGAAGGCCAGCAGGGTGCCCCAGAAGCTCTGCCCGGTGACGTCCTTCATGATCTGGGCGAGCGCGGCCTCGGAGTCGTTGAAGCTCCGCCACGGCTTGGCCCCGACGGCGACAGCCGCGACCAGCACGTACAGGGCGGTCACGATGACCAGGGAGAGCATGATCGCGCGCGGCAGGTCGCGCTGGGCGTTCTTGGCCTCCTCACCCGCGGTGGAGGCGGCGTCGAAGCCGATGTAGGAGAAGAACAGCGTGGCGCCGGCCGCGCTGACCCCGCCCATGCCGAGCGGCATGAAGTGGGAGTAGTTGCCGGACTTGAAGCCCATGAAGCCGATCGCGCAGAACAGGATCAGCGCGGCGATCTTCACGCACACCATGACGGTGTTGGCCCGCGCGGACTCCTTGGCGCCGCCGAGCAGGAACGCCATCGCGAGGAGCACGACGATCAGGGCGGGCAGGTTGAAGACGCCGCCGTCGACGCCGGGCGGGTTGGCCAGGGCCTTCGGGATGGTGACCCCGATGGTGCCGGACAGCAGCTCGTTGAGGTACTCGCCCCAGCCGACGGCCACGGCGGCGACCGAGACGCCGTACTCGAGCAGCAGGCACCAGCCGCAGACCCAGGCGATCAGTTCACCCATGGTTGCGTATGCGTACGAGTACGAGGAGCCGGAGACCGGGATGGTGCCCGCGAGCTCGGCGTAGGACAGGGCCGAGAACAGCGCGGTGAGGCCCGCGATCACGAAGGACAGGACGACGGCCGGGCCCGCCTTCGGGACCGCCTCGCCGAGGACGACGAAGATGCCGGTGCCAAGCGTGGCTCCGATGCTGATCATGGTCAGCTGCCACAGCCCGAGGGACCGCCGAAGCGTTCCTCCCTCGCCGTGGCCGCCCTCCGCGACCAGGCGTTCCACGGGCTTGCGCCGCATGAGGCGCGCGGCGACGCCCGGGGACACGGGGGCGGTCGCTGTGCGGTCGTGCGGGGGTGCGCCTTGGTCGAGCACGCGCTGGCTCCTTCATCGCTGCCGGTCATTGCGGACGGGGACCGGTGGCAGCCCTGCGCGAGCAGGAACCCACCGAGCGGAGTCCCCGCCACACCACGTACAGCGCAGCACCCTACGGGGGCGGCCTTCACGGGCGTAATGCAGCAACCTTGCGTGTCCCTGCATGATCATTGCGTTCATCCGACCGGAACGCCAAATCGTTGCGCCCGGGCTGCCGACCGTTGCGCAACGACCCCGCAGGTCCCTTTCGTCACGTTCCGCCGCCCACGGGCCCCGGGTATGCCGACGGCCCCCGAAGGTCCCGGTGAGCGGGACCAACGGGGGCCGTGCGGCAGGCAGTTGCGGGTCAGCTCCAGCTGGCGTGCAGCGGCTTGCCCTCGGCGTAGCCGGCCGCGCTCTGGATGCCGACGATCGCCTTCTCGGCGAACTCCTCCAGCGAGCCGGCGCCGGCGTAGGTGCAGGAGGAGCGCACGCCCGCGATGATCGAGTCGATCAGGTCCTCGACGCCCGGGCGGGCCGGGTCGAGGAACATGCGGGAGGTGGAGATGCCCTCCTCGAACAGCGCCTTGCGAGCCCGGTCGTACGCCGACTCCTCCGACGTACGGTTGCGCACCGCGCGGGCGGACGCCATGCCGAAGGACTCCTTGTAGGCGCGGCCGCTCGCGTCGTGCTGGAGGTCGCCCGGGGACTCGTAGGTGCCCGCGAACCACGAGCCGACCATCACATTGGACGCGCCGGCCGCGAGGGCCATCGCCACGTCGCGCGGGTGCCGGACACCGCCGTCGGCCCACACGTGCTTGCCGTACTTCTTCGCCTCGGCGGCGCACTCCAGCACCGCGGAGAACTGCGGCCGGCCCACGCCGGTCATCATGCGGGTCGTGCACATGGCACCGGGGCCGACACCGACCTTGATGATGTCCGCGCCGGCGTCGATCAGGTCCTTGACGCCCTCGGCGGAGACGATGTTGCCGGCGGCGATCGGCACCTGCGGGTCGAGGGCGCGCACCACCTTGATCGCGCTGATCATCGACTCCTGGTGGCCGTGCGCGGTGTCGATGACGAGCGTGTCCACGCCCGCGTCGAGCAGCTGCTTGGCCTTGCCCGCCACATCGCCGTTGATACCGACGGCGGCGGCGATGCGCAGCTTGCCGTGGGCGTCGACGGAGGGGGTGTACAGCGTGGCGCGCAGGGCGCCCTTGCGGGTCAGGATGCCGGCGAGCCTGCCGTCCTTGTCGACGGCCGGGGCGTAGCGGCGGTTGTGCTGGTCGAGGGTGTTGAAGGCCTCGCGGGGGTCGATGTCCGCGTCGAGGAGCAGCAGGTCCTTCGACATGACCACTTCGAGCTGGGTGAAGCGGTCGACGCCGGTCAGGTCCGCGTCCGTGACGACACCGACGGGCCGCTGGTTCTCGTCCACGACCACACCGGCGTTGTGCGCCCGCTTCGGCAGCAGGGCGAGGGCGTCGGCGACGGTCTGGTGCGGGGCCAGCACGATCGGGGTGTCGAGCACCAGGTGGCGGCTCTTCACCCAGGAGACGACGTCGGTGACGACGTCGATCGGGATGTCCTGCGGGATGACCACCAGGCCACCGCGGCGGGCCACCGTCTCGGCCATGCGGCGGCCGGCGATGGCGGTCATGTTGGCGACGACGAGCGGGATGGTGGTGCCCGTGCCGTCCGGCGAGCTGAGGTCCACGCCCTGACGCGAACCGACCGCGGAGCGGCTCGGCACCATGAACACGTCGTCGTACGTCAGGTCGTACGCGGGCTGGATGTCATTGAGGAAACGCACGTGCTGCACATCCCAGTTGATCAGAGGTGACCCCCGGACGGGTGCGCCAGGGGGAAAGAGCACGTACTTCATTCTCCCATGCCACCCCCCGTGCGATGCCCTCACAGAACATCCAGGCCGGTCACCAGGGCGTTAGGAGGATCCTCCAAGGGCCAGGGCGACGGAGAGGGCCGGTGTGTGGTCCGCGGCCTCGGTGAACACCTCCCGCGCGATCCGCCACTCCTCCGGCTGCGCCTCGGCGTACGGCCGCCAGTTCCGCACGACGACCAGCAGGCCCCGCTCGACGGCGTCCTCGGGCCACACGGTGTGGTCGCCGAGAGAGTCGGCCAGGGCGTCCCAGTTACGGCCGAACCAGTCGGGCAGCGCGAGGGCACGGGCGGCACGGTCCATCAGACCGGCCTTGTCCGCGACCCCGTCGAGATCCAGCGTGACCACGAGTTCGGTCATCTCAGCACCGCCCGGAAGGAGTTGTAGTGATCATCGGTGTAGTAGATCTCCCCGCCCTGCCCGGTGACGATGCGCCGGGCCCCGCGGTCGTGTGAACCGGGCGTCCTCACGGTGTACTCGTGGTAGTAGCCGCGCTGGTGCCTGGGCAGATGTCCTTCCACGTTCCCGAAGACGATCCCGTCCCTGGCATAGGGGTAGGGGCCACCCTTGTCGATCAGCGCGAGGGTCTGCCGGGCCTCGGGCGGCAGCCGCGACGCGCTGACGGTGGCCGTGCCGTGGGCCCAGGCGGGCGCGGACACGGCCGGGGCCGACGGGCCCGGACTCGCACCCCCGCTCGTCCCCGCGCCGGACGCGCCCGGGGAACACGCTGTCAGCAGGACGGCGAGGACGACGGCGAGCAGCCCCGCGCACGCACGGGACATCGACCGCGGGAGTCGGTGAGGGGCGAACCGCAGCAGCATGCCGATGATGCTGCCACGGCCGCTCCCCCGGCGTGGTGCTGTCAGAGCCCGTCCGGGTCCTGACGGCTGAGCGCGGGCTTCGGCGTGGGTCCCGCCGTCATCAGGTAGTCCGCGGCCGAGGTGTCCGTGACCAGGCTGGTGACCAGCCCGGAGCGCAGCACCGCGTCGATCGCCGACGCCTTGCGCTGACCGCCGGCGATGGCCACCACCTCCGGGATACGGCGCAGCTGGTCGGCCTTGACCGTGATGCACCGCTCCCCCAGGTCCCGCCCGATCCGACGCCCCTCGGCGTCGAAGAGGTGCGCGGACATCTCGGCGGCGACACCGAGCGAGGCGTAGTGCGCGCGCTCCTCGTCGCTGAGCATGTCGTGCACCGTCGAGATGCCCGGCTCCCAGGAGCCGATGGAGACGCAGGCGACCGTGACCTTGTCGAAGTACTCGAAGGCGCGGGCGATCCCCGTCTGGTTGCGCAGCGCCGCCGCGGTGGCCGCGTCCGGCAGCAGCATCGGCGCGTAGATGGGGTGCGCGTCGCCGCCCGACACCTGGGCGGCCCGGCGCACGGCCTCCACCGAGCCGCGCTCCGCGGTCCCGGCGTCGTACACGCCCGTCAGCTGCACCACCGTGCACGGCGGCAGCCGGTCGAGCGCCGCCGCCATGTGGATGGTGGACCGGCCCCAGGCCAGTCCGAGGACGTCCCCCTCGTTGACGAGCTCGCCGAGCAGGTCGGCGGCGACCTCGCCCAGATTCTCGGGGTCGGGGGTCTCCTCGGCCTCGGCCGGGGACTCGACCACGACGGCGTGCCTCAGGCCGTAGCGGGCGCGGAGCGCGTCGGAGCGCTCCGCGTCCAGCTCGGCCGGGACGCGGATCTCGATGCGCACGAGATCCCGTTCGAGGGCCGTCTCCAGGACCCGGGCCACCTTGAAGCGGCTGACGCCGAACTCCTCCGCGATCTGGATCTTGGACTTGCCCTCGAGGTAGAAGCGGCGGGCCATGGCCGCCGCCTGCACCAGCTCAGCGGGTCCCATCCGCATGGCTGACCGGCCCGCCGACATACCCGACACGGCGATCTCCTCACTGCTGTTCACACTCTGGATTCGCCGTTCATCCTTGCAGATTCGGCGCTGCTGATCCGCCCTGATGGGCGCCGTTCACTTAACCGTTCATGTAGTCGTGGCTCAGTGGTCGCATGCCCAGGACGCCTTGGCGGTGGCCGCGTCCGCCTGGGCGCGCAGGGCGCGGACCGCCTCCGCCGGATCCTGCGCGCCGTACACGGCGGAACCGGCCACGAACACGTCCGCTCCCGCGTCCGCGCACCGCTCGATCGTCGAGGCCGAGACACCGCCGTCGACCTGCAGCCACAGCTGGAGGCCGTGCTTGGCGATCAGCTCCCGGGTGCGGCGGATCTTCGGCAGCATGATGTCGAGGAACGCCTGACCGCCGAAGCCCGGCTCGACCGTCATGACGAGCAGCATGTCGAGTTCCGGCAGCAGGTCCTCGAACGGCTCGATCGGCGTCGCGGGCTTGAGTGCCATGGAGGCACGGGCCCCCTTGGCACGGATCTCCCGGGCCAGCCGCACGGGGGCGGCGGCCGCCTCCACGTGGAAGGTGACGGAAGAGGCGCCCGCCTCGACGTACTGGGGCGCCCAGCGGTCGGGGTCCTCGATCATCAGATGGCAGTCCAGCGGGGTCTCCGTCGCACGGGCCAGGGACTCCACGACCGGCACGCCGAGCGTGAGGTTCGGGACGAAGTGGTTGTCCATGACGTCGACATGGAGCCAGTCGGCGCCTTGAACCGCCTTGGCCTCCTCCGCGAGGCGGGCGAAGTCGGCGGACAGGATGCTGGGGTTGATCTGCGCGGCCATGACCCAAGCCTGCCATGTCCGGGGCACTGATGTTCGCGCCGGTCCACAGGCAGGCCCGTTCATCGTACGTGTACGGCCGCCTGTGGATGACTCCCGGGAGGGCACCGGTCTCAGCCGGTACGCCGGATCAGCGCCAGATACATCGCGTCCGTGCCGTGCAGATGCGGCCACAGCTGCACGTCCGGTCCCTCGCCGAGCGCCGGCACGCCCGGCAGCAGCGGACGCGCGTCGATCAGTTCCGTCTCGGGGCGCTGCTTGAGCACGTCGGCGACGACCGCGCGGGTCTCGGCGAGGTGCGGCGAGCAGGTGGCGTAGCCGACGACCCCACCGATCCGCACCGAGTCCAGCGCGGTGCGCAACAGAGCCCGCTGGAGCGGCGCGAAGTTCTCCAGGTCCTCGGGGCGGCGGCGCCAGCGGGCCTCGGGGCGCCGGCGCAGGGCGCCCAGCCCGGTGCACGGCACGTCCATGAGGACGCGGTCGAAGCTGCCGGGCCGCCACGGCGGCCGGGTCCCGTCGGCGGCGATCACCTGGTACGGCCCGGGGTTGCCGGCCAGCGCCTTGGCCACCAGTCCGGCCCGGTGCGGCTGCTTCTCGGAGGCGAGCAGTGTGGCTCCGCGCTCGGCGGCGAGGGCGGCCAGCAGCGCGGCCTTGCCCCCGGGGCCCGCGCACCCGTCGAGCCACCTGCGGTCGGAGCCCTCGATCGGCGCGCCGGCCAGCGCGAGGGCGACCAGCTGGCTGCCCTCGTCCTGCACACCGGCCCGCCCCTCGCGCACGGCCTCGACGGCACCAGGCTCGCCGCCCTCGGCCAGCCGCACGGCGTACGGAGACCAGCGCCCCGGCACGGCCGCGTCCTCGCGCAGCAGTTCCTCGGTGGTGGCCCGCCCGGGTCGCGCGACGAGGGTCACCTCGGGCCGCTCGTTGTCGGCCTCCAGCAGATCCTCGATCCCGGCACGGCCGCCGCCGAGGGAGTCCCAGAGCGCGGAGACGACCCAGCGGGGGTGGGAGTGCACGACGGCGAGGTGGTCCTCCGGGTCCTCGTCGTAGGGCGGCGCGACCTTCGCGAGCCAGCCGTCGAGGTCGTCCTGCGCGACCTTGCGCAGCACGGCGTTGACGAACTTGGCCCGCCCGTCGCCGAGCACGACCCGGGCGAGCTCCACGGTCGCGGACACGGCCGCGTGCGTCGGGATCCGGGTGCCGAGCAGTTGGTGCGCGCCCAGGCTCAGCACGTCGAGCACCGGCGGGTCGACCTCGCGCAGCGGCCGGTCGACACAGGCGGCGATGACGGCGTCGTACGTGCCCTGCCGGCGCAGCGTGCCGTAGACCAGTTCGGTGGCGAGTGCGGCGTCCCGGGCGTCGAACTTCTCCGGTCCCTCCTTCTCGCGCGCCTTCCGCAGCAGCGGCGGCAGCACGAGGTTGGCGTAGGCGTCCCGCTCGTCCACCGCGCGCAGCGCCTCGAAGGCCAGGATGCGGACGGGGTCCTTCTGGGGACGGCGGTAGGGCTTGGCGGGTTTACGGGGCCGCCGGGACTGCTCGCTCACGAAAAAGGTGCTCCGGATGTGAAGAAGAGGATGCGGTGTCCAGCCTACGTCGGCACACCGCCGCCTTCGCGGTCCGGTCCCCGGCCGCCTCCCCCGTTCCTGGGGCTCAGCCCCCGAGCGTCTCGCTCTCGGCGATGCGCACGCCCCGCGCCCAGTCGGCGGCGCGCATCGGCTTCTTTCCCTGGGCCTGCACCCAGAGCAGCTCGACGGCGTACGACCCGGTGCCCACGTGCACGCTGTTCTTGCCGACCGCGAGCTGCCCCGGGGCGAGGTCGGTCCGCTCGGGTACGGGCGTGACCTGGATGAGCTTGAGCCGCTCGCCCCGGAAGACGGTCCAGGCACCGGGCGCCGGGGTGCAGCCGCGCACCACGCGGTCGACCCGCAGGGCGGGCGCCGCCCAGTCCACCTGGGCGTCCTCCACGGTGATCTTCGGTGCGACGGTGATGCCCTCGCCCGGCTGCGGCAGCGCCTTCAGGGTGCCGTCCTCGATGCCGTCCATGGTGGCGGCGAGCAGGCCGGCACCGGCGAAGGCGAGCCGGGTGAGCAGGTCACCACTGGTGTCGGTGGGCCGGACCTCCTCGGTCACCGTCCCGTACACCGGACCGGAGTCGAGGCCCTCCTCGATGAGGAAGGTGGAGGCACCCGTGATCTCGTCACCCGCCATGATGGAGTGCTGCACCGGCGCCGCCCCGCGCCAGGCGGGCAGCAGCGAGAAGTGCAGGTTGACCCAGCCGTGAGCGGGGATGTCCAGGGCGACCCTCGGCAGCAGGGCGCCGTAGGCGACGACCGGGCAGCAGTCCGGGGCGATCTCCCTCAGCCGCTCCAGGAACTCGGGGTCCCGCGGCTTGACCGGCTTCAGCACCTCGATCCCGGCCTCCTCCGCCCGCTCGGCCACGGGCGACGCGACCAGCCTGCGCCCGCGCCCGGCCGGCGCGTCGGGCCGCGTGACGACTGCGGCCACCTCGTGCCGCCCGGAGGCGATCAGGGCGTCCAGGGCGGGAACGGCGACCTCGGGGGTACCGGCGAAGACGAGCTTCATGGGCGGGATCGGGCCTCTCGGGGCGGAGTTGGACGGGCAGCGCACCAGTCTATGACCCCGAGGGGGACAAAGGTGGTGCGCCCGTCGAGTGCGGCGTACGCATATGCCCGTACGCCCCCACCCCGTGACCAGCGGAGCGCCTACGCGTTGGTCAAGAGAGAGTTGACCACTACGGGCCGCTTGCGCGGCCCCCTCCTTTCAACGCCGGTTCGAGAGGCTTGTTCATGGCCGACCACGCAACCCACGACGCCCAGGCCCGGGCCAGCCTGCACTTGCTGGTGCGGGACATCGAGCGGGTCCGCCGACAGGTGGACGCGCTGCGCACGCTCACCGCCCAGCTGGGCAACGTCTACCGCCCGCGCCGCTCCGGCCCGTCCACGGGCTTCGTCGTCTACGGACGTGCCCCCGCCCCCACGGTGCGCCTCGCCCAGGAACTCCGGGACAGTGTCGAGACCCTGGTGACGGCCGCCGTGGACTTCGACCGCTCGCTCGGTTTCTCGTGGGACGCGGTGGGCTCGGCGCTCGGGGTCACCAAGCAGGCCGTGCACCGCCGTTACGGCGCCCGCCGCGCCGCCGCTCAGGCGGCCGCCGAGGCCGAACGGGCGCCCGAACCGTCCGGCGCCCGCACGCTCAACCCGACCGCCGACCTGCCCACCGTGCCGACGGTCCCCGCGGCCCGCTCCATGCCGACCCAGCCGACGGCGGGCAGCCCGGCGCTGCGCGACGACGCCCGGTCGGCCGCTTTCCCGGTCCCGCGCGACGACGCCCGGCCGACCGTCTTCCCGGTCCCGCGCGACGACGCCCGGCCGACCGTCTTCCCGGTCCCGCGCGACGACGCCCGGCCGACGACCTTCCCCAGCCCGCGCAACGGCTGACGGCCGCGCCGCGCCGCCCTCCCGGGACGCGTCCGGGAAGGCGGCGTCACCGCTCGGGGCGACGCCCGCACGGCCGTAGCGCGTGTCACCCGATGTCCGGCGGATCGATCCTCACCCGGACCGCCTCCCCGCTCCCCCGCGCCATCCGAGCAGCCTGCGCGGTCTTCAGGGCGGAGGCCAGCGCGGCCCCGCTGCCCGGCGGGACGCGGACGAGCGCCCGCTCCCACTGCTCACCGGGCGGCGGCGCGCCGGTCCTGCGTGGCCGGCCGGGCAGCGTGGGCGGCAGCGGCACCGGCCCCAACACCTCGGCGTCCGGCGGCAGTTCGACGGCCGCCAGGAACTCGGCGACGGCGTCGGGCGGCCCGGACACGGCTGCCATCCGCGACACCGGCGGGAATCCCAGCTCGGCCCGCTCGGCCAGCTCCCGCACCGCGTGCCCGACGGGGTCCCAGCGCACCAGCGCCTGCACGGGCCGCAGCGTCGGCTCGGCCACCACGACCACCGTCCCACCCTCGCCCTGCGGCCGTACGAGCGCGCCCGCGTCGATCCAGCGGCGCAGCGCGTCCTCACCGGCCCGCAGGTCGGGGCGGGTGAGCATGGCCCAGCCGTCCAGCAGCAGGGCCGCCGCGTAGCCGCCCTCGGCGACCGGTTCGGCCCCCGGGGTGCTGACGACCAGTGCCGGTGTGCCCGGCACGGTGTCCAGTACGTGCTCCCGGCCCGAGGTGCGCACCGGGACGGCGGGGAACGCCCGTCCCAGTTCCTCGGCGGTCCGCCGCGCGCCCACCACCTGGGCGCGGAGCCGGAAGCCACCGCACTCGGGGCAGTGCCAGGCACTCTCGTCACGCCCGCACCAGCCGCACCGCAGCACGCCCGCGTCCTGTCCCTGGAGCGGCCCGGAGCAGTGCCGGCACCGGGCGGGCTCCCGGCAGCGGGCGCAGGCCATGCGGGGCGCATAGCCACGCCGGGGCACCTGGACCAGCACCGGCCCGTGGCGAAGACCCTCCCGGGCCACCTGCCAGGCGAGGGTCGGCAGCCGGGCGGCGCGGGCGGCCTCGTCGCGCGCGAGATCGTCGTCCCCGACGGTCCGCACCAGGGGCGCGGTGCGCCGTACCTGTTCGCGGCCGGGGGCCAGTGGCCGGGCCCAGCCGCTCTCCACGAGCTGGGCGGCCTCCACGGTGCAGCCGAATCCGCCGAGCAGGAAGGCGCACTTGTCCAGAGCGGCGCGCAGCAGCAGCACGTCGCGTGCGTGCGGCTGCGGAGCGTGCTGCTCGCTGTGGCTGTCGTCGCCGTCGTCCCAGATGGCGACGAGGCCGAGGTCCTGCACGGGGGCGAACATCGCCGCCCGGGTCCCCACGACGGCGCGCACGGCCCCCCGCCGCACCGCCAGCCACTGCGCGTACCGCTTCTCGGGCCCGGCGTCGGCCGTGAGTGTCGCGTGCCGACCCGGGCCGAGCAGCGCGGTGAGGGCGGCGTCGACCCGCGCGGCGGCCCGGCCGTCCGGTACGACGACGAGGGCGCCGCGGCCCGAGGCGAGCGTGGCGGCCACGGCCCGGGCCAGTTCCTCGCTCCACCGCGGCCCCGGCAGGGCGCTCCACACGGCCCTGGGCGCGCCGCCGGTGGCCAGCGCGTCCAGGAAGGCGGCCCCGTGCTCGTACCGGCCCCAGGAGCCCGTTTCCGGGGCCTTCGGGGGCGGCAGCGGTGCGGGGGACGGCCGCTGCTCGGCGCGTGCGCTGCGCGGCGGCACGGCGAGCTGCAGCACGTCGGCGAGGCTGCCCGCGTACCGGTCGGCGACCGCCCGGGCGAGCGCGAGCAGTTCCTCGCTCAGGACCGGCTCGGGTGACACGACCTGGGCCAGCGCGGCCAGCGGGCCCGAGTAGTCGGACTCGGCCCGCCGTTCGATCAGGAACCCGTCGATGAGCCCCCCGCCCTCCCGGCGGCCCTCCCGCACCCGGTGCCGCCCGGCGCCGAACCGCACCCGCACCCGCACGCCGGGCTGCGCCTGCTCGTCCAGCTCCTCGGGCACGGCGTAGTCGAAGTACCGGTCGAGGTGCAGCACGCCCTTGTCGACCAGCACCCGCGCGACGGGCAGCTCCTTGGCGAGCGCGGCCCCCCGCCAGGTCCGCGGCTTGGCCCGGGGCGTCCTCGCCCGGCGCACGCTCTCCCGAATGAGCGCGAGCTGCTCCGGCGCGGCCTCCGCGGCCGCACCGTCCCCCTCTGCCCGGGACGCCCCGTTCTCGCTGCTCACGCTTGCATTCTTACCAAACGGCACCGACATCGGCGCCGGACGGCCGTCACGGCCCCGCGGCCGCCCGGACCGCATCTAGGCTCGTGCTCATGACCGATCCCGCCTCCAGCCTGTTGGACGACCTGCGCGCACGCCTCGCGGCACGACCGCAGGGGGAGGTGACGACGGGCACGGTGGCCGGGTTCGACGAGGGGGACGTCGTCGTGCGCCTGGAAGGTGACGCTCCGGGGGAGCCGACGGGCCGCATCCCCCGGCACCTGCTGTCCTGGACCGCGTTCGAGCACCCCTGCGAGGTCGTCACGGTCGGGCAGCGCGTCACCGCCGAGGTGCAGGGCGTCCGTGAGGGCGGAGGTCACGTCGTGCTCTCCTCGCGGGCCTGTGAGGACGAGGCCCTGTACCGCCATCTGCTCGGTGCGCGCCCGGGGGACGTCGTCACGGGCACGGTGGCCGCCGTGCACGGCTTCGGGGTCTTCGTACGCCTCGACGGGGAGCCTCCGCACCCCGCGTATCCCGGCACGGGTTTCATCCGTGTCCCGGATCTGACCTGGTCGCGCATCGGACACCCGCGCGATGCGGTCCGGCCGGGGCAGCGCGTCACCGCCGAGGTGATCGTCACCGACTCGCACCAGGGGGAAGTGGTCATCTCCCTCAAGGCACTGCAGGAGGACCCTTGGGACACCTTCGGCCTGGCTGTGGGAGACGTGGTGGCGGGCCCGGTGACGGAGGTCGTCCCGTTCGGCGTTTTCGTGCGGGTCGGTGAGGCCGTGGAGGGCCTGGTGCACGTCTCCGACCTGCAGGGACAGGTCGCCGTACCGGGGCAGGAACTGATCGTCCGGGTCCTGGAGGCCGACCGCGACCTGCGCCGCGTCCGCCTGGCGGCGGTCGGCTGACCGGCGGACATGCCGAGGCCCGGCCCCCCGAGGGGAAGCCGGGCCTCGGTCAGTGGCTCTGGGACCTACATGCCCACGGCCTTGCGGAGCGCGTCCACGCGGTCCGTGCGCTCCCAGGTGAAGTCGGGCAGCTCACGGCCGAAGTGGCCGTAGGCGGCCGTCTGGGCGTAGATCGGGCGGAGCAGGTCGAGGTCGCGGATGATGGCGGCCGGGCGGAGGTCGAAGACCTCGTCGATCGCCTTCTCGATCTTCTCGGCGTCGACCTTGGCGGTGCCGAAGGTCTCCACGAACAGGCCGACGGGCTCGGCCTTGCCGATCGCGTACGCCACCTGCACCTCGCATCGCGAGGCCAGGCCGGCCGCGACGACGTTCTTCGCGACCCAGCGCATCGCGTAGGCGGCCGAGCGGTCCACCTTGGACGGGTCCTTGCCCGAGAACGCGCCACCACCGTGACGGGCCATGCCGCCGTACGTGTCGATGATGATCTTGCGGCCGGTCAGACCCGCGTCACCCATCGGGCCGCCGATCTCGAAACGGCCGGTCGGGTTGACCAGCAGGCGGTAGCCCTCGGTGTCCAGCTTGATGCCCTCGTCCAGCAGCGCCTTCAGCTCCGGCTCGACGACGAACTCACGGATGTCGGGAGCCAGCAGCGACTCCAGGTCGATGTCCGAGGCGTGCTGCGAGGAGACGACCACCGTGTCCAGGCGGACCGCCTTGTCACCGTCGTACTCGATGGTGACCTGCGTCTTGCCGTCCGGGCGCAGGTAGGGGATCGTGCCGTTCTTGCGGACCTCGGACAGACGCTTGGACAGGCGGTGCGCCAGGAAGATCGGCAGCGGCATCAGCGTCGGCGTCTCGTCGGAGGCGTAGCCGAACATCAGGCCCTGGTCGCCCGCGCCCTGTCGGTCCAGTTCGTCCTCGTCGCCCTCGACCCGGGACTCGTACGCCGTGTCGACACCCTGCGCGATGTCCGGGGACTGCGCGCCGATGGACACCGAGACGCCGCAGGAGGCGCCGTCGAAGCCCTTCTTGGAGGAGTCGTAGCCGATCTCGAGGATCTTGCCGCGGACGAGGGTCGCGATGTCCGCGTAGGCCTTGGTGGTCACCTCGCCGGCCACATGGACCAGGCCGGTGGTGATCAGCGTCTCCACGGCGACCCGGGAGGTCGGGTCCTCGCGCAGAAGCGCGTCGAGAATGGTGTCGCTGATCTGGTCAGCGATCTTGTCGGGGTGACCCTCGGTCACGGACTCCGAGGTGAACAGGCGACGGGACACAACGCTCCCTGTGGTTGCAGCGGCTGCTGGCTGATCATTTGCGGACGACACGGGGCTGCAGCCCGGCGTCGACCGTGAACAGTTTATCGGTCGCACTCGGCCCGTGGGCCACCGTCTCGCCTCTCGGGAGCGCTGTGACCTGCGGCACGGGCATTCTGCACAATGCCGAGAGGGCTTGGCCAGGGCCGCCACGCCCGAATTCAGAGTTCCTTCAGTGACCCTTCAGTACTCCGAAAGCGGGACCCCGGGCTGCCCCGGGGGGTCAGCCCAGCCGCTGCGCGACCAGGTCCCAGACGGTCTCGGCGAGGGCCTCCTTGGGCCCGTACGGCACCGGGATCTCACTGCCGTCGGCGCCCAGCACGACGGCCTCGTTCTCCTCGGAGCCGAAGGTCTTGCGCTCTCCCACCTCGTTGACCACGAGCAGGTCACAACCCTTGCGGGCGAGCTTGGTGCGGCCGTTGGCGAGGACGTCGTCGGTCTCGGCGGCGAAGCCGACGATCACCTGGCCGGGCCTGGCACGGTCGGCCGAGATCTCCGCGAGAACGTCCGGATTCCGCACCAGGACGATCGGGTCGGGGTCCTGGCCGTCCTTCTTCTTGATCTTCCCCGCGGCGTAGGCCGCCGGGCGGAAGTCGGCGACGGCCGCGGCCATGACCACGGCGTCGGCTTCCGCCGCCGCCTTCAGGACGGCCTCGCGCAGCTGGACGGCCGTCCCGACCGGGACGACGTCCACACCCGCCGGGTCGGGCAGGCCGGTGTTGGCGGCGATCAGCGTCACCCGGGCGCCGCGGGCCGCGGCGGTGCGGGCGAGGGCGTAGCCCTGCTTGCCGGAGGAGCGGTTGCCGAGGAAGCGGACCGGGTCGAGGGGCTCGCGGGTGCCGCCCGCGGAGACGACGACGTGCCGTCCGTGGAGGTCGGGCTCGGTGACACCCCGGGCCAGCACCCGGCGGCAGACCTCGAAGATCTCCACCGGGTCGGGCAGCCGGCCCTTGCCGGTGTCCACGCCGGTGAGCCGGCCGACGGCGGGCTCGATGACGACGGCTCCGCGCCGGCGCAGCGTGGCCACGTTCTCCTGGGTGGCCGGGTGCTCCCACATCTCGGTGTGCATCGCGGGCGCGAAGACGACCGGGCAACGGGCGGTGAGGAGCGTGTTGGTCAGCAGGTCGTCGGCGAGCCCGTGGGCGGCCTTGGCGAGCATGTCGGCCGTCGCGGGCGCGACGACGACCAGGTCGGCGTGCTGGCCGATGCGGACGTGCGGGACCTCGTGGACGCTGTCCCAGACCTCGGTCGAGACCGGGTTGCCGGACAGGGCCGACCAGGTGGCGGCGCCGACGAAGTGCAGCGCGGAGGCGGTGGGCACCACGCGGACGTCGTGGCCCGACTCCGTGAACCTTCTCAGCAGCTCACAGGCTTTGTAGGCGGCGATGCCACCAGTGACACCCAGAACGACCCTCGGCTTGTCCACGCTCACTCCCCGGACTCGGAACCCTGCACCACCCATGACACACCACAGGCCCGGCAGGATGACTACCGGGCCTGTGGATAAGTCGATCGCAGTCTGAAAGTACTACTGCTCCGGACTGTGCCTGCTGCCAGGACTACTGAGCGGGGCCCTCGATGGCCTCGGACGTCAGCAGACCCGCGTTGATCTCGCGCAGGGCGATCGAGAGCGGCTTCTCGTGGACGTGGGTGTCCACGAGCGGACCGACGTACTCGAGGAGGCCCTCGCCGAGCTGCGAGTAGTACGCGTTGATCTGGCGGGCACGCTTGGCCGCGTAGATCACGAGGCTGTACTTCGAGTCGGTGGCCTCGAGAAGCTCGTCGATCGGCGGGTTGATGATGCCCTCGGGCGCGGTGATGGAAGAGGACACGCTCTACCTTCCGATGGATGGAAAAGAATCGATCACGTGATCACAGTCACGATCACACAACGTCCATCAAGGCTAGCAGCTCACGGGCCACGTCCTCGACGGAGGTGTTGACCAAGGTCGTATCGAACTCCGGCTCGGCCGCCAGCTCGGTCCTGGCCGCCTCCAGGCGGCGCTCGATGACCTCGGGCGCCTCGGTGCCCCGGCCGGTCAGCCTGCGCACCAACTCCTCCCAGGAGGGGGGAGCCAGGAACACCAGCTGGGAGTCGGACATGGACTCGCGGACCTGCCGGGCGCCCTGGAGGTCGATCTCCAGCAGGACGGGCTCGCCGTTCTCCAGCCGCTCCTGCACCGCCGCGCGGGGCGTGCCGTAGCGGTTGCCGGCGAACTCGGCCCACTCCAGCAGCTCACCGTTGGCGATCAGCTTGTCCATCTCGTCGTCGGTGACGAAGAAGTAGTGGACCCCGTGCCGCTCGCCGGGGCGCGGCTTGCGGGTGGTGGCCGACACCGAGAGCCAGACCTCGGGGTGTTCCTTGCGCATATGGGCGACGACCGTGCTCTTGCCGACCCCCGAGGGGCCGGAGAGCACGGTCAGCCGCGGACGTACGTCCGGGGGCTCGGGGGTCATCCCCCGGAATGTTGCAGCCATGCAGCGATTATTCCAGCAATCCCGGAGTGCCCGGGACTCCTGGTCCGGTCAAGGCCCGGACTCAGGAGCCGGTGCTGCCGAACTCACGCTCCAGGGAAGCGATCTGGTTGGACCCGAGACCCCGCACACGGCGGCTCTCGGAGATGCCCAGACGCTCCATGATCTGCTTGGCGCGGACCTTGCCCACGCCCGGCAGGGACTCGAGCAGCGCGGAGACCTTCATCTTGCCGATGACGTCGTTCTCCTGGCCCTGCTTGATGACCTCGTGCAGGGAGGCGCCGGAGTGCTTGAGTCGATTCTTGACCTCGGCCCGCTCCCGGCGAGCCGCGGCGGCCTTTTCGAGCGCGGCTGCGCGCTGTTCAGGGGTAAGGGGCGGAAGAGCCACGCCTACGTCACCTCGGATGTCGAACTGTCGGATACGGACCGGTGAGGAACCTAGTCGCCCCACACCTGGGGAGCCACGAGCAACACGCTTCGCCCGTTCTCCCCCACTACCTAAGGGGTGTGGGGGTGTCCCCACAGCTCGGAGACTAGCGGGCAAGTCCGCCAGAGTCAGCGAGAACAGCGGAAAAGTCCTGGTCAGCCTCCGTCAGGACGGACATTTCAGACATAATGCCCTCGATTTGAGGATGTATTCATACTCAAGTCGCTCCCGCGCCGCTCGCCGAAGCACCCCGCGAGGGGGTCAGGCGCCGGCGACGGCCGCCTGGATCTCCTCCGCGAACCGCTCGGCCGCCCCGCGCAGCGCCCCGACGTCGGGACCGTGACGCAGGACACCCCGGCTGACGTTCGGTACGACGTTGCGCGCGGCCGTCCCGAACACCTTCGGGAGGTCGGCCGGGGTCGCCCCCTGGGCGCCGATGCCGGGCGCGAGGAGCGGCCCGTTGATGTCGAGGTCGTAGGAGGACAGATCGCCCAGGGTGGCGCCGACGACCGCGCCGAAGGAGCCCAGCGGCTCCTCCCCCGCGTTCTCGGCCGCCAGGTGGGCCAGCATGGTCGCACCCACGGTCCGGCCGTCCGCGCGGACCGCGTGCTGGACCTCGCGTCCTTCCGGGTTCGAGGTCAGCGCCAGCACGAACAGGCCGGCGCCGCTCTCCCGGGCCAGGGCGACGGCCGGGCTGAGCGAGCCGTAGCCGAGGTAGGGCGAGACGGTCAGCGCGTCGGAGAACAGCGGGGCGTCCTTGCGCAGGAACGCCTCGGCGTAGGCGGCCATGGTCGAGCCGATGTCGCCGCGCTTGGCGTCCATCACGACCAGGGCGCCGGCCGCGCGCGCCTCCTGCACGCACGTCTCCAGCACGGCGAGACCGCGCGAGCCGAACCGCTCGAAGAAGGCGCTCTGCGGCTTCAGCACGGCCACGCGGTCGGCCATCGACTCGACGACCGTGCGGCTGAACCGCTCCAGGCCGGCCACGTCGTCGTTCAGGCCCCACTCCGCGAGCAGGGAGGCGTGCGGGTCGATGCCGACGCACAGCGGGCCGCGCTCGTCCATGGCGCGGCGCAGGCGGGCGCCGAAGGGCTCGTACGAGGTCATGCGGGCTTCCTCACGTCGGCGCCGACCGCGTCGGCGAGGGTGGCGTACGGGCTGGTGCGCAGGCGGGCGGCGAGCCCCTTGTGGATCGCGCGGCACCAGAAGGGGCCCTCGTAGATGAAGGCGCTGTACCCCTGGACGAGCGTGGCACCGGCCAGGATGCGCTGCCAGGCGTCCTCGGCGGTCTCGATGCCCCCGACACCCACGAGCGTGATCCGGTCGCCCACGCGCGCGTACAGGCGGCGCAGCACCTCCAGGGAGCGGGCCTTGAGCGGGGCGCCGGACAGACCGCCGGTCTCCTTCACGAGCGAGGGCTGCGACCGCAGGCCCAGGCCCTCGCGCGCGATGGTGGTGTTGGTGGCGATGATGCCGTCCAGGCCCAGCTCCACGGCCAGGTCCGCGACGGCGTCGACGTCCTCGTCGGCGAGGTCCGGGGCGATCTTCACCAGGAGCGGGACGCGCCGGTTGGCGACCGTGCGGTCGGCGGCCTCGCGGACGGCCGTCAGCAGCGGGCGCAGTGCCTCGGTGGCCTGGAGGTTGCGCAGGCCGGGCGTGTTCGGCGAGGAGACGTTGACGACCAGGTAGTCGGCGTACGGCGCGAGGCGCTCGGCCGACTTCACGTAGTCGCCGACGGCCTCGGCCTCCGGGACGACCTTGGTCTTGCCGATGTTGACGCCGACGACCGTCCTGAAGACCGGCTCGCGGGTCGCGAGGCGGGCGGCGACGGCCAGCGAGCCGTCGTTGTTGAAGCCCATGCGGTTGATCAGCGCGCGGTCCGCGACCAGCCGGAACAGCCGCTTCCTGGGGTTGCCGGGCTGCGGCTCACCGGTGACCGTGCCGATCTCGACGTGGTCGAAGCCCAGCATCGTCATGCCGTCGACGGCCACGGCGTTCTTGTCGAAGCCGGCCGCGAGCCCGAAGGGGCCGTGCATCCGCAGGCCGAAGGCCTCGGTGCGCAGCTCCTTGTAGCGGGGCGCGAGGGCCGCGGCGACGAAGGTGCGCAGCACCGGGATGCGGACCGCGAGACGGATCCAGCGGAAGGCCAGGTGGTGGGCCTTCTCGGGGTCCATCCGTTTGAAAACCAGACGGAAGAAAAGCTCGTACATGTCCCTGTGTCCTCATGAAGAGGGGGACACCGTTTCCGATGTCCCCCTCGGGGCTGCTAGTCGCGGGCCGCGGTCAGGTGTTCCGCGTGTTCCTGGAGCGAGCGGACGCCCACGTCCCCATGGTTCAGGGCGTCGATGCCCTGGACCGCGGCGGCGAGCGCCTGGACCGTCGTCAGACACGGGACCGAGCGGGCCACCGCCGCCGTGCGGATGTCGTAGCCGTCGAGGCGGCCGCCGGTGCCGTACGGGGTGTTGACGATGAGGTCGACCTCGCCGTCGTGGATCAGCTGGACGATGGTCTTCTCGCCGTTCGGTCCGGTGCCCTCGGACTGCTTGCGGACGATCGTGGCGTTGATGCCGTTGCGCTTGAGGACCTCGGCGGTGCCGGAGGTGGCGAGCAGCTCGAAGCCGTGGGCGACCAGCTCGCGCGCCGGGAAGATCATCGAGCGCTTGTCGCGGTTGGCGACCGAGATGAACGCGCGGCCCTTGGTGGGCAGCGGGCCGTAGGCGCCCGCCTGCGACTTGGCGTAGGCCGTGCCGAAGACGGAGTCGATGCCCATGACCTCGCCGGTGGAGCGCATCTCCGGGCCGAGGACGGTGTCCACACCGCGACCCTGGATGTCGCGGAAGCGCGACCACGGCATGACGGCCTCCTTCACGGAGATCGGCGCGTCCAGCGGCAGCTCGCCGCCGTCGCCGTTCGCCGGAAGCAGACCCTCCGCGCGCAGCTCCGCGACGGTCGCGCCCAGCGAGATCCGGGCGGCGGCCTTGGCGAGCGGCACCGCGGTGGCCTTCGAGGTGAAGGGGACCGTACGGGAGGCGCGCGGGTTGGCCTCCAGGACGTAGAGGATGTCGCCGGCCATCGCGAACTGGATGTTGATCAGGCCGCGCACGCCGACGCCCTTGGCGATGGCCTCGGTGGAGGCGCGCAGGCGCTTGATGTCGAAGCCGCCGAGGGTGATCGGGGGCAGGGCGCACGCCGAGTCACCGGAGTGGATGCCGGCCTCCTCGATGTGCTCCATCACGCCGCCGAGGTACAGCTCCTCGCCGTCGTAGAGGGCGTCGACGTCGATCTCGATGGCGTCGTCCAGGAAGCGGTCGACGAGGACCGGCCGGGACGGGCTGATCTCGGTCGACTCGGCGATGTAGGCGGCGAGGCGGGTCTCGTCGTAGACGATCTCCATGCCGCGCCCGCCGAGGACGTACGACGGCCGGACCAGGACCGGGTAGCCGATCTCGTCCGCGATGGCCTTGGCCTCCGCGAAGGTGGTGGCCGTGCCGTGCTTCGGGGCGGGCAGGCCGGCCTCGGCGAGGACCCGCCCGAAGGCACCCCGGTCCTCGGCGGCGTGGATGGCCTCGGGGGACGTGCCGACGATCGGCACACCGTTGTCCTTCAGTGCCTGCGACAGGCCGAGCGGGGTCTGGCCGCCCAGCTGCACGATCACGCCCGCGACCGGTCCGGCCTGCTGCTCGGCGTGGACGATCTCCAGCACGTCCTCCAGCGTGAGCGGCTCGAAGTACAGCCGGTCGGAGGTGTCGTAGTCGGTGGAGACGGTCTCCGGGTTGCAGTTGACCATCACGGTCTCGTACCCGGCGTCGGACAGCGCGAAGGAGGCGTGGACGCAGGAGTAGTCGAACTCGATGCCCTGGCCGATGCGGTTCGGGCCGGAGCCCAGGATGATGACGGCCGGCTTCTCGCGGGTGGCGACCTCGGACTCCTCGTCGTACGCGGAGTAGAAGTACGGCGTCTTCGCGGCGAACTCGGCGGCGCAGGTGTCGACCGTCTTGTAGACCGGGCGGATGCCGAGCGCGTGCCGGACCTCGCGGACGACGTCCTCGCGCAGGCCGCGGATCTCGCCGATCTGCTGGTCGGAGAAGCCGTGCCGCTTGGCCTCGGCGAGCAGGTCGGCGGTCAGCTCGGGCGCCTCGGCCAGCTCGTCCGCGATCTCCTTGATCAGGAAGAGCTGGTCGACGAACCACGGGTCGATCTTCGTGTACTCGAAGATCTCCTCCGGCGTGGCACCCGCGCGGATGGCCTGCATGACGGTGTTGATGCGGCCGTCGGTGGGGCGCACGGCCTCGCGCAGCAGTGCTTCCTTGTCACCCGTCTCGCCGACGAAGGTGAACTGGCTGCCCTTCTTCTCCAGCGAGCGCAGCGCCTTCTGGAAGGCCTCGGGGAAGTTGCGGCCGATGGCCATGGCCTCGCCGACCGACTTCATGGTGGTGGTCAGCGTGGAGTCGGCCTGCGGGAACTTCTCGAAGGCGAACCGCGGGGCCTTGACGACCACGTAGTCGAGCGTGGGCTCGAAGGAGGCCGGGGTCTCCTGGGTGATGTCGTTCGGGATCTCGTCCAGGGTGTAGCCGACGGCCAGCTTGGCGGCGATCTTGGCGATCGGGAAGCCCGTCGCCTTCGAGGCCAGCGCGGACGAGCGCGACACGCGCGGGTTCATCTCGATGACGATCACGCGACCGTCCTCGGGGTTCACCGCGAACTGGATGTTGCAGCCACCGGTGTCGACGCCGACCTCGCGGATGATCGCAATGCCGACGTCGCGCAGCACCTGGTACTCGCGGTCGGTCAGCGTCATCGCGGGCGCGACGGTGATCGAGTCGCCGGTGTGCACGCCCATGGGGTCGAAGTTCTCGATGGAGCAGACGACCACGACGTTGTCGTGCTTGTCGCGCATCAGCTCCAGCTCGTACTCCTTCCAGCCGAGGATGGACTCCTCCAGGAGCACCTCGGTGGTCGGGGAGAGCGTGAGGCCCTGCCCGGCGATGCGGCGCAGCTCCTCCTCGTCGTGCGCGAAGCCGGAGCCGGCGCCGCCCATGGTGAAGGACGGGCGGACGACGACCGGGTAGCCGCCGAGGGTCTCGACGCCCTTGAGGACGTCGTCCATGGTGTGGCAGATGACCGAGCGGGCGGACTCGCCGTGCCCGATCTTCCTGCGGACCTCCTCCACGACGTCCTTGAACAGGTCGCGGTCCTCGCCCTTGTGGATCGCCTCGGGCTTGGCGCCGATCAGCTCGACGCCGTACTTCTCCAGGACACCGTTCTCGTGCAGCGAGATGGCGGTGTTCAGCGCCGTCTGGCCGCCCAGGGTGGGCAGCAGGGCGTCGGGGCGCTCCTTGGCGATGATCTTCTCGACGAACTCCGGGGTGATCGGCTCCACGTAGGTGGCGTCGGCGATCTCCGGGTCGGTCATGATCGTCGCCGGGTTGGAGTTGACGAGGACCACGCGCAGGCCCTCGGCCTTGAGCACCCGGCACGCCTGGGTGCCGGAGTAGTCGAACTCGGCGGCCTGGCCGATGACGATCGGGCCGGAGCCGATGACCAGGACGGACTGGATATCGGTGCGCTTAGGCACGCTGGCCCTCCATCAGGGAAACGAAGCGGTCGAACAGGTAGGCGGCGTCGTGCGGGCCCGCTGCCGCTTCGGGGTGGTACTGGACGGAGAAGGCCGGCTGGTCGAGCAGCTGCAGCCCCTCCACGACGTTGTCGTTCAGGCAGACGTGCGAGACCTCGGCGCGGCCGAACTTCGTCTCGCTGACCTTGTCGAGCGGCGCGTCGACGGCGAAGCCGTGGTTGTGCGCGGTGACCTCGACCTTGCCGGTCGTACGGTCCTGGACCGGCTGGTTGATGCCCCGGTGGCCGTACTTCAGCTTGTAGGTGCCGAAGCCGAGGGCGCGGCCGAGGATCTGGTTGCCGAAGCAGATGCCGAACAGCGGGGTCTTGCGTTCCAGGACTGCGCTCATCAGCGCGACCGGGCCCTCGGCCGTGGCCGGGTCGCCGGGGCCGTTGGAGAAGAAGACTCCGTCCGGGTCGACCGCGTAGATGTCGTCGGCCGTGGCGGTGGCGGGCAGGACGTGCACCTCGATGCCGCGCTCGGCCATGCGGTGCGGGGTCATGCCCTTGATGCCGAGGTCGATGGCGGCGACGGTGAAGCGCTTCTCGCCGACCGCGGGGACGACGTACGCCTCCTTGGTCGCGACCTCCTCGTACAGGCTCGCGCCCTTCATGTGCGGCTGGGCCTGTACGCGCTGCAGCAGCTCGGCCTCGGGGGCCACGCCCTCGCCGGAGAAGATGCCGGCGCGCATCGAGCCGCGCTCGCGCAGGTGGCGGGTGAGGGCCCGGGTGTCGATGCCGGAGATGCCGACCACGCCCTGGCGCTCCAGCTCGTCGTCCAGCGAGCGTTTGGCCCGCCAGTTGGACGGCACGCGCGCGGGGTCGCGCACGACGTAGCCGGAGACCCAGATGCGCCCCGACTCGTCGTCCTCGTCGTTCCAGCCCGTGTTGCCGATCTGCGGGGCGGTGGCGACGACGATCTGGCGGTCGTACGACGGGTCGGTGAGGGTTTCCTGGTAGCCGGTCATACCGGTGGAGAACACGGCCTCGCCGAAGGTCTCCCCCACGGCCCCGTAGGCGCGACCGCGGAAGATGCGGCCGTCCTCCAGGACGAGTACGGCGGGAACCCTGGCAGCTCCCCTTGTGGAGGTCGTCATCGTGCGCCTTCCGTGTCGTTGATCATCTGGTTCAGGGTGTCGACCCACTCGGCGTGCTCGGCCGCGTGGTCGGAGCGGAAGCCGGAGTCGATCAGCTTCTCGCCGAGCGCCCAGGTCACCACCAGCAGGCCGCCCTCGGTCAGGACCTTGCCGGCGATGCCCTTGTCGAGCCGGGCCCCGCGCAGCGCGGCGGTGGGGACGAAGAAGTCGGTCGCTCCGGGGCGCTCGACCTCCAGGCCCTGCTCCGTCAGGGTCAGCTCGACCCGGCTGCGGGTGCCCAGGCCGTGGGCCACGATGCGGTCCAGCCACTGTCCGGCGGTGGTGGAGCCGTGGTAGCGGCCACTCATGCTCAGTTTCACCGGCCCGGTCTCGTCCGGCGCGCTGGGCAGCGGGGGCAGATCGCTCTGCAGCGTGCCGCGCCACTTCCAGCCCTCGCGCATCAGCCAGTAGACGAGCGCGATGAACAGCAGGAGTCCGACGAGCCAGCCGATGCGGGCCGGCCAGTCGGTGACGTCGGCCGACCGCTTGGCCTCCGCCAGCAGGATTACAGGTGTCACGTGAGCTTCCCGTCGACGAGCGTGGCCTTGCCCCGCAGCCACGTGTGCGTCACACGGCCCGGCAGCTCGCGCCCCTGGTACGGGGTGTTGCGGCTGCGCGAGGCGAAGCCCGCGGGGTCCACCTGGCCACGGTATGCCGTGTCGACGAGGGTGAGGTTGGCGGGCTCACCAGCCGAGACGGGACGGCCGTGCCCGGTGGCCTGTCCGATCTGCGCGGGCGTGGCGGACATGCGGTCGGCGACGCCGGCCCAGTCCAGCAGGCCCGTGTCGACCATGGTCTCCTGGACCACCGACAGCGCGGTCTCCAGGCCCACCATGCCCATGGCCGCGGCGGCCCACTCGCAGTCCTTGTCCTCGTGCGGGTGCGGGGCGTGGTCGGTGGCGACGATGTCGATCGTGCCGTCGGCCAGGGCCTGGCGCAGGGCGTGCACGTCGCGCTCGGTGCGCAGCGGCGGGTTGACCTTGTAGACGGGGTTGTAGGTGCGCACCAGCTCGTCCGTGAGGAGGAGGTGGTGCGGAGTGACCTCGGCGGTCACCTGGATGCCGCGGGCCTTGGCCCAGCGGACGATCTCCACGGAGCCGGCGGTCGACAGGTGGCAGATGTGGACGCGGGAGCCGACGTGCTCGGCGAGCAGCACGTCCCGCGCGATGATCGACTCCTCGGCGACGGCCGGCCAGCCGCCCAGGCCCAGTTCGGCGGAGACGACGCCCTCGTTCATCTGGGCGCCCTCGGTGAGGCGCGGCTCCTGCGCGTGCTGGGCGACGACACCGCCGAAGGCCTTCACGTACTCCAGCGCGCGGCGCATGATCACCGCGTCGTCGACGCACTTGCCGTCGTCGGAGAAGACGGTGACGCCGGCGGCGGACTCGTGCATGGCGCCCAGCTCGGCGAGCTTCTTGCCTTCCAGGCCGACGGTGACGGCACCGATGGGCTGCACGTCGCAGTAGCCGTGCTCCCTGCCGAGCCGCCAGACCTGCTCGACGACGCCGGCGGTGTCGGCGACCGGGAAGGTGTTGGCCATGGCGAACACGGCGGTGTAGCCGCCGCTCGCGGCCGCGCGCGTGCCGGTCAGCACCGTCTCGGAGTCCTCACGGCCGGGCTCGCGCAGGTGGGTGTGCAGGTCGACCAGGCCCGGGAGGAGCACCTTGCCGGCGGCCTCCACGACCTCGGCGCCCTCGCCACTGAGACCGGTCCCCACCTCGGCGATGGTCTCGCCGTCGATCAGCACGTCCTGCGGCTCGCCGCCGAGCACCTTCGCACCACGGATCAGGATCTTGCTCATGGGTCTTACTTCTCCTCGGTACGAGAGTGGGTGACGGCGGGCTCGTTGCCACCGAGCAGCAGGTAGAGCACGGCCATCCGGATGGAGACGCCGTTGGCGACCTGCTCGACGGCGGTGCAGCGGTCGGAGTCGGCGACCTCGGCGGTGATCTCCATGCCGCGGACCATCGGGCCGGGGTGCATCACGATGGCGTGCTCGGGCAGCTTGGCCATGCGGTCGCCGTCGAGGCCGTAGCGGCGGGAGTACTCGCGCTCGGTCGGGAAGAAGGCGGCGTTCATCCGCTCGCGCTGGACGCGCAGCATCATCACCGCGTCGCACTTGGGCAGCGTGCTGTCGAGGTCGTACGACACCGCGCACGGCCAGGACTCGATGCCGACCGGGAGCAGGGTGGGCGGGGCGACCAGGGTGACCTCGGCGCCGAGGGTGTGCAGCAGGTCGACGTTGGAGCGGGCGACCCGGCTGTGCAGGATGTCGCCGACGACGGTGACGCGCCTGCCGGACAGGTCCTGGCCGAGGCCGGTGTCGCGGCCGATCAACCGACGGCGCATGGTGAAGGCGTCCAGCAGGGCCTGGGTGGGGTGCTGGTGGGTGCCGTCACCCGCGTTGATGACGGCGGCGTCGACCCAGCCGGAGTTCGCCAGGCGGTACGGGGCTCCGGAGGCGCCGTGCCGGATGACCACGGCGTCGACGCCCATGGCCTCCAGGGTCTGCGCGGTGTCCTTGAGGGACTCGCCCTTGGAGACGCTCGAACCCTTGGCGGTGAAGTTGATGACGTCGGCGGACAGGCGCTTCTCGGCGGCCTCGAAGGAGATACGCGTGCGCGTGGAGTCCTCGAAGAAGAGGTTGACGATCGTGCGGCCGCGCAGGGTCGGCAACTTCTTGATCGGCCGGTCGGCGACCCGGGCCATCTCCTCGGCGGTGTCGAGGATCAGGACGGCGTCGTCGCGGGTGAGGTCGGCGGCCGAGATGAGATGACGCTGCATCTGTCAGGCTCCGTAAGGCAGTTCATTCAGGAGATGGGGGGCAAACCGGCGCGTGTGCGGGCATGCCGAAGCAGCCCTGCGCCCGAGTTGCTACTGGCCGGCCTTCACGCCGAGCAGCACGGTGTCGCGACCGTCCTCCTCGGCGAGCTGGACCTTGACCGTCTCGCGCAGCGACGTGGGGAGGTTCTTGCCGACGTAGTCGGCGCGGATCGGCAGCTCCCGGTGGCCGCGGTCGACCAGGACCGCGAGCTGCACCGCGCGCGGGCGCCCGATGTCGTTCAGGGCGTCGAGGGCGGCGCGGATGGTGCGGCCGGAGAAGAGCACGTCGTCGACGAGGACGACCAGCTTGCCGTCGATGCCGTCACCGGGGATCTCGGTGCGGGCCAGCGCACGCGGCGGATGCATGCGCAGGTCGTCGCGGTACATGGTGATGTCGAGCGAGCCGACGGGGACCTTGCGGTCGGTGATCTGCTCCAGCTTGGCGGCGAGCCGCTGGGCGAGGAAGACGCCCCTGGTGGGGATGCCGAGGAGCACCACGTCGTCGGCGCCCTTGGCGCGTTCGACGATCTCGTGGGCGATGCGGGTCAGTACCCGCGCGATGTCAGGGCCTTCGAGTACGGGCCGGGCATCGGACGCCTGCGCGGAAGCAGACGAGTCGTGCTTGTCCATACGAAACGGACCCCCTTCTCCGCCTCACGGGACGGACCTTAAAGGACGTCGGATTTGCGCCATCCACCGTAGCAGGTCTTCGACAGCCCCCCGATCACCCCCTCGGCGTAACGGGCCGGCGCTGCCACGGAAGAGTCGGTGTGGACCATTCGGCTTGACGCAAGAGAGTCACGCTGCGTAACCTCACAGTGAGTTACCAGCCGCGCGGCGGGAAAACAGCCGGCCGCGTCGACACAGTGTCCGGGGAGCTATATGTCCAGCGAATACGCCAAACAGCTCGGGGCCAAGCTCCGGGCCATCCGCACCCAGCAGGGCCTTTCCCTCCACGGTGTCGAGGAGAAGTCCCAGGGTCGCTGGAAGGCCGTGGTGGTCGGTTCCTACGAGCGCGGCGACCGTGCGGTGACCGTGCAGCGCCTCGCCGAGCTGGCCGATTTCTATGGCGTCCCGGTGCAGGAGCTCCTGCCGGGCACCACGCCGGGTGGCGCCGCCGAGCCGCCGCCGAAGCTGGTCCTGGACCTGGAGCGGCTGGCCACCGTGCCGGCCGAGAAGGCGGGCCCGCTGCAGCGCTACGCGGCCACGATCCAGTCCCAGCGCGGTGACTACAACGGCAAGGTGCTCTCGATCCGCCAGGACGACCTGCGCACACTGGCCGTCATCTACGACCAGTCCCCCTCGGTCCTCACCGAGCAGCTGATCAGCTGGGGCGTCCTGGACGCGGACGCGCGCCGCGCGGTGGCCGCGCACGAAGAGGCCTGAGCCGCTCGACATCAGCGCAGAAACGTGCCGCCGGGGTGGCCGGAACTTTGCGGTTCCGGCTGCCCCGGCGGCGTTGTCCCGCTCATCCGAAGAGCGCCGGAGGGCCCGCAGCACGAGCGTGCTGCGGGCCCTCCGGCGTTGTGTCGTACGGGGCTCTACGCCTCGTCCCGGCGGAGGGACGACTTGAGCTCCTTCAGCCTGCCCAGCAGGCCGTTCACGAACGAGGGCGACTCGTCCGTCGAGAACTCCTTCGCCAGCTGCACCATCTCGTCCAGGACGACGGCGTCGGGGGTCTCGTCGACCCAGATCAGCTCGTACGCGCCCAGCCGCAGGATGTTGCGGTCGACGACCGGCATCCGGTCCAGCGTCCAGCCGACCGCGTACTGGGCGATCAGCTCGTCGATGCGCTTCGCGTGTGCCGCGTAGCCCTCGACCAGCTGCATCGTGTACTCGCTGACCGGCGGCTGCCGGGTGTCGGACCGGGACAGCCGGATCCAGTCGGCGAGGACCGTCAGGACGTCGGCGCCGCGCTGATCGCCCTCGAAGAGGATCTGGAAGGCGCGCTTGCGGGCCGTGTTGCGGGCAGCCACGGTTAGCTGTTCACCCGGCCGAGGTAGTCGCTGGTGCGGGTGTCGACCTTGATCTTCTCGCCGGTGGTGATGAAGAGCGGGACCTGGATCTGGTGGCCGGTCTCCAGGGTGGCGGGCTTGGTGCCACCGGTGGAGCGGTCGCCCTGGACGCCGGGCTCGGTCTCCTGCACGACCAGCTCGACGGCGGCGGGCAGCTCGATGAAGAGCACCTCGCCCTCGTGCTGGGCGACGGTGGCGGTGAAGCCCTCGATCAGGAAGTTGGCGGCGTCGCCGACGGCCTTGCGGTCGACCATCAGCTGGTCGTAGGTCTCCATGTCCATGAAGACGAAGTAGTCGCCGTCCATGTACGAGAACTGCATGTCGCGCTTGTCGACAGTGGCGGTCTCGACCTTGACGCCGGCGTTGAAGGTCTTGTCGACCACCTTGCCGGACAGCACGTTCTTGAGCTTGGTGCGCACGAAGGCCGGGCCCTTGCCGGGCTTGACGTGCTGGAACTCGACGACGGACCAGAGCTGGCCGCCTTCGAGCTTGAGCACCAGGCCGTTCTTGAGGTCGTTCGTGGAAGCCACGGTTGCGGAATCTCCTGGACTGACGTACGACCCCGGATCACGCGCACAGCGCGAGGCTAGAGCGCGAGCAGCTCCTTGGTCGTGATGGTGAGTAGCTCGGGTCCGCCGTCCGCCTCGGGGCGTACGACGAGCGTGTCATCGATCCGGACACCGCCCCGGCCCGGGAGGTGGACCCCCGGTTCGACGGTGACCGGCACGCAAGCGTCCAGTTTACCCATGGCCGCGGGCGCCAGCTGCGGGTCCTCGTCGATTTCGAGGCCGACGCCGTGTCCGGTGAGCGGTGGCAGTGCTTCCGCATAGCCGGCGGAGTCCAGCACCTGGCGTGCCGCCCGGTCCACGTCGCGGTAGGCGGCACCCGGCGCGAGAGCCTCGCGACCGGCGCGCTGGGCGGCGAAGACCAGGTCGTAGAGCTGGATCTGCCAGTCGGCGGGCGAGGTGCCGATGACGAAGGTACGGCCGATCTCGCAGCGGTAGCCGCGGTAGGTGGCGCCCAGGCACACGGAGAGGAAGTCGCCCTCCTCCACGCGCCGGTCGGTGGGACGGTGGCCGCGTCGGCCGGAGTGCGGGCCGGTGGCCACGGAGGTGGGGAAGGCCGGACCGTCGGCGCCGTGGTCGACCAGGCGGCGCTCCAGCTCCAGCGCGAGATGCCGCTCGGTGCGGCCGACCAGGATGGACTCCAGCAGCTCACCGAGGGCCTGGTCGGCGATCTCGGCGCCGATGCGGAGGCAGGAGATCTCCTCCTCGTCCTTGACCACCCTGAGCTGTTCCACGGCGCCACCGAGGTCGGTGAGGCGGAGGACGGGGGCGACCGAGGCGAGGGCCCGGTGCCGGCTGACCGTGAGGTGGTGCTCCTCCACGGCGAGGCTGTCGGCGCCCTGGCCCGCGGCGAGGCCGGCTGCCACGACCGCCGCATCACCGCCGGGGACGGGCAGGATGTGCAGCCGCAGGCTCTCGTCCGGGCGGCCTTCGTAAGGGCGGTCCTCGGGCGGACCCGTGCAGACGAGGAGATCCTCGCGTCTGCCGAGCAGCAGCACGGAGCCCTGCGGGGCCGCTGCCGCGAGGTAGCGCACGTTGGCGGGGCGGGTGACGAGGGCTGCCGCGGTGCCGGCCGCGGTGAAGTGGTCCCTCAGCCGGGATCGGCGGTTCGCGTACACCTCTGACATGAGATGAGCGTAGGAGTTTTGTGCGGATTGTGCCGTTCGACAGGGGCCGAGTGGGGTGGGAGCGGCCACCCCCCGCTCACCAGCTCGGCGGACTCGCTATCGCTCTGGCCAGGACCTCGTCCAGGACCCGTGCCGTGGCCGGGACGTCCAGCTGGGAGTTGTCGATGATCGGGAGGCCCGAGCCGTACCAGCCCGCCATGCGGCCGTGGATGCGGGCCACCTCCTCGTCGGTGAGGCGGCGGTTGCCGCTGCGCTCGGCGTTGCGCTCCAGGACGATGTCCAGGCCCGGGAGGAGGACGACCGGGAGCAGGCCGGGGCCGACGTGCCGCTTCCAGCCGCCCAGGCCGACGACGGGGCGGTCCGGGAAGACGGCGTCGTCCAGGATGCAGCTGATGCCGTTCGCCAGAAAGTTGCGGGCGGCGAAGCCGCAGGTGCGGCGGGCCAGGCGGTACTGCGCCTCCGAGTTGTCGTTCCAGCCGGACTGGGGGTCGGCGAAGCCCGAGCGCACCCATTCGCGGACGTCGTCGAGGCTGATGTGGGCGGTGGGCACCCGGCGGTGGTCCGCCCAGTACTTGGCGACGCTGGTCTTGCCCGCCCCGGCGGGACCGATCAGCAGGACGGCCAGCGTGGTGGCCGTCGGGTCGGGCACCGCCGCCGGGGCGGGGGCCGCCGCGGGCACGCCGACCGGGCCGCCGGGAGGCAGGGGCACATGACCGGTGGCGTCAGGGGCAGCCGGCGGGCCGGCCACGGGGTGCGGAGGGGCCGCCGGCACGGGGCCGGACGGGGCCGGGAAGCCAGGCGCCGGTGGCGGTGGGGGCACGGGGGCGGGACCCTGGGAGGTTCCCGGGTGCGGGCCCGGGTGGTGGGCGGCCGACGCCCAGCCGGCGTGCGGCCCCTGCCCCGGTTGTTGGGGCGGCGGCAGCGGAGACCCCACTGCGTGCTGCATCCGTTGCCACTCCGTCTCGTACAGGCAATTCGTGCTGGCAGCGGGGGCGAGCCCCGCTCCCTACCGAACGGTACCGTCCCCGGCCGTCCTTTGGTGCAACGGCCGGGGGCGGTCCGAAGTGCCCGGTACGCAAAGGGAATCGGACGCGACGAAACGGACGTACGGTGCCTACTGGCCCACTTCTCCGTAGGCGGCGAGCAGCACCGCCGGGTCGGGGCCCTCCAGGACGGTCGGCTTGGCGAGGCCGTCCAGGACGATGAAGCGCAGCAGGTCACCGCGGGACTTCTTGTCGACCTTCATCGTCTCCAGCAGCTTGGGCCACTGGTCGTAGCGGTAGTGCAGCGGAAGACCGACGGACTCGAGGACCGTACGGTGCCTGTCCGCCGTCGCGTCGTCCAAGCGCCCGGCGAGGCGGCCGAGTTCGGCGGCGAAGTGCATGCCGACCGCGACCGCGGCACCGTGCCGCCACTTGTAGCGCTCGTTCTTCTCGATGGCGTGGCCGAGGGTGTGGCCGTAGTTGAGGATCTCCCTGAGACCCGACTCCTTCAGGTCGCTCGACACGACCTCCGCCTTCACCCGGATGGAGCGCTCGATCAGCTCGGCCGTGTGGGGCCCCGCGGGCGTCCGGGCGGCCTCGGGGTCGGACTCGATCAGGTCGAGGATCACCGGGTCGGCGATGAAGCCGGCCTTGATGACCTCGGCGAGCCCGGAGACGTAGTCGTTCACCGGGAGGGAGTCCAGCGCGGCCAGGTCGCACAGGACGCCGGCCGGCGGGTGGAAGGCGCCGACCAGGTTCTTGCCCTCGGCGGTGTTGATGCCGGTCTTGCCGCCGACCGCCGCGTCCACCATGGCCAGCACGGTGGTCGGGATGGCGATCCAGCGGACCCCGCGCAGCCAGGTCGCGGCGACGAAACCGGCGAGGTCGGTCGTCGCACCGCCGCCGACGCCCACGATGACGTCGGTGCGGGTGAAGCCGGACTGGCCGAGCGCCTTCCAGCAGTAGGCGGCGACCTCGACGGTCTTGGCCTCCTCGGCGTTCGGCACCTGGATCGCGACGGCCTCGTAGCCCTGCTCGGCCAGGTCGGCGCGGAGCGCGTCCCCGGTCTCGGCCAGCGCCTCGGGGTGGATCACCGCGACCCGCTTGGCCTTCTGCCCGATCAACCCGGCCAGTTCGCCCAGGAGTTGCCGGCCGACCAGCACCTCGTACGGGTCGGTGCCCGCGGTGCCGGCGACCTGGATCCGGGTGACTGCCTCGCTCATGCTTCCTTCAACTCCAAAGCGTCCAGGGCTGCTTGGGTGACCTCTTCGGGGGTGCGGCCGTCCGTCGGTACGACGGCCGTGGCGACCTCCTCGTACAGGTGCCGGCGGGCCTCCATCAGCTCCCGCCACTGCTTGCGCGGGTTGACCGCGAGCAGTGGCCGGGCCGCGTTCAGACCGGTCCGCCTGACCGCCTCCTCCACGTCCATGGAGAGGTAGACCACCCGGTGCGCCGCCAGCAGCGCGCGCGTGTCCGCGTCGAGGACGGCCCCGCCGCCGAGCGCGAGGACGCCCTCGTGCGAGGCCAGGGCGGCGTGCACCGCCCGCTTCTCGATCGCCCGGAAGACCGGCTCGCCCTCGTCCACGAAGATGTCGGCGATGGTGCGGCCCTCGGCGGCGACGATGTCGTCGTCGGTGTCCCGGTAGCCGAGCCCGAGCCGTTCGGCGAGCAGCCGGCCGACGGTGGACTTGCCCACCCCCATCGGGCCGACCAGGACGACCGCAGGCACCGCGCTCACCGGATCCGCAGGTTGTCGAGGTAGGACCGCACGTTCCGGCGGGTCTCCGCGACGGAGTCCCCGCCGAACTTCTCGGCGACCGCGTCGGCGAGGACGAGCGCCACCATGGCCTCGGCGACGATGCCGGCGGCCGGCACCGCGGAGACGTCCGAGCGCTGGTGGTGGGCCTGGGCCTCCTCGCCGGTGGTGACGTCGACGGTCCTCAGGGCACGGGGCACGGTCGCGATCGGCTTCATCGCGGCCCGCACGCGCAGCAGCTCACCGGTGCTCAGGCCGCCCTCGGTGCCGCCGGCGCGGCCGGAGACGCGCCGGATGCCCTCGGGCGTGTTGACGATCTCGTCGTGGGCCTTCGAACCCGGCACCCGGGCCAGCTCGAAGCCGTCGCCGATCTCGACGCCCTTGATCGCCTGGATGCCCATCAGGGCACCCGCGAGACGGGCGTCGAGCTTGCGGTCCCAGTGCACGTGCGAGCCCAGGCCGACCGGGACGCCGTAGGCGAGGACCTCGACCACACCGCCCAGCGTGTCGCCGTCCTTGTGGGCCTGGTCGACCTCCGCGACCATCGCCTTCGAGGCGTCCGCGTCCAGGCAGCGCAGCGGGTCGGCGTCCAGCCTCTCGACGTCGGCCGGGGTCGGGTAGACGCCCTGCGGAGCCTTCACCGAGCACAGCTCCACGACGTGCGAGACGATCTCGATGCCGGCCGTCTCCTTGAGGTAGGAGCGGGCGACCGCGCCGAGCGCCACCCGGGCGGCGGTCTCCCGGGCGGAGGCGCGCTCCAGGATCGGGCGGGCCTCGTCGAAGCCGTACTTCTGCATGCCGGCGAGGTCGGCGTGACCGGGGCGCGGGCGGGTCAGCGGCGCGTTCCGGGCGAGACCGTCGAGGATCTCGCGGTCGACCGGGTCGGCGGCCATGACCTGCTCCCACTTGGGCCACTCGGTGTTGCCCACCATGACCGCCACCGGCGAACCCAGCGTCAGACCGTGCCGCACACCACCCAGGAAGGTGACCTCGTCACGCTCGAACTTCATGCGCGCACCGCGGCCGTACCCGAGCCGCCGCCGCGCGAGGTGGTCCGCCACCATCTCCGTGGTGATCGGCACGCCGGCGGGAAGCCCCTCCAGCGTCGCGACAAGTGCGGGACCGTGGGACTCCCCCGCGGTCAGCCAACGCAGCCTGCTCAACGGTGCTCCTCAGTGCTCGCGCCCGGTACTGCCCTGCGTACGCGCGTGCTCGCGTACGGCGACGGCGCGGCCGGGTGCGCGACCCCGGTACGCCACCTCCGATCCTCCCACGTCCGCAGCCGTGTCCGGCCGCCGGTCCAGCAAGCGGGACGGAGGGGCGGAGGAAAGGCGGTGGCTCAGCGGATGGCCAGCGCCTTCTCGCCGGCGTGGCGCATGGCCTCCAGCGGGGCCGGGGAGCGGCCGGTCATCTGCTCGACCTGGAGGACGGCCTGGTGGACGAGCAGGTCCAGGCCGCTGACGACGGCGCCGCCGAACATGGACCAGCGGGCCGCCAGCTCGGTGGGCCAGGGGTCGTACAGCACGTCGAAGAGGGTGGCCGGGCGTTCGGGCACGGCGGCGGCGAGGGCGTCGGTGGTACCGGCGGGGGTCGTGGCGATCACCAGCGGGGCGCGCAGGGCGTCGGCCGCCTCCGCCCAGTCGGCCGTACGGACCTCGACGCCGAGCCGCTCGCCCCAGTGCCGCATCTCGGCGGCGCGGGCCTCGCTGCGCACGTAGGCGACGACCTCACCGGTGCAGATCCGGGCCAGCGCGGCGAGCGCGGAGGAGGCGGTGGCACCGGCGCCGAGGACGGCGGCCGAGTCGACCTGTTCGATGCCGTGCTCGCGCAGGGCGGCCACCATGCCCGGGATGTCGGTGTTGTCGCCGACCCGGCGGCCGTCCTCCGTGAACACGACGGTGTTGACCGCGTCGACGGAGGCAGCCGTCTCACTGACCTCGTCCAGCAGCGGGATGACGGCCCGCTTGAGCGGCATGGTCAGCGACAGCCCCGCCCACCCCGGCCCGAGCCGCTCGAAGAAACCGGGCAGCCCGGCCTCGTCCGTCTCGAAGCGCTCGTACGACCAGTCGGTGAGCCCGAGCTCGTCGTACGCGGCCCGGTGCAGCACCGGGGAGAGGGAGTGGGCGATGGGCTTACCGAGCACGGCGGCCCGGCGGGCGTCAGTTGCCCGAGGTGGCATTGAACTTGTCCTTGAGCTGCTTGAATTCTTCGTACGTCTTGGCGAATTCGGTATTGGTCGTACCGTCGGTCGCCACGAAATAGATCCAGCCGTCGTGGGTCGGATTCAGTGCCGCCTTGATCGCGTCCTCGCCGGGGTTGCCGATCGGGCCGGGCGGTAGTCCCTTGTGGGTGTACGTGTTGTACGGGTTGCTGTTGCTGTTGATCTCCTTCTCGGAGATGTGGATGTTGCTCGTGCCCTTGAGGTAGTTGTACGTCGAGTCGAACTGCAGCAGCTGGTTCGTCTCGGTGTTGGTGGGCTTGAGGCGGTTGTAGACCACCTCCGCCATCTTGCGGAAGTCCTCGTGGGTCTTGCCCTCGGCCTGGACCAGGCTCGCGACCGTGACGAGCTGGAACGCGTTGTTCAGACCCAGCGCCTTCGCCTTGGCGGTGAGGCCGTAGGCGGCGTACCGCTGCTTGGCCTGGGCGACCATCTGCTTCAGGATCGCGTCCGGCTTCATGCCCTTGGCGGCAGGGTAGGTGCCCGGGAAGAGGAAGCCCTCCAGCGGGTCCTTGACCTGGCCGGTGCTCTGCACCCAGGTGGGCACGCCGAGGCTGCGGTACTCCTTCTGGGCGGTCTTGCGTGTGGTGCCGGTGGAGAGTTCGAGCTTCTTGTCGATCGCCTCGTAGACGCCGGAGTTTCGCTCGCCCGGAGTCACGACGATGTTGTTCTGGCTCCGCGGGTCCAGCATCAGCTTCACGGCGCTGGCGGCGGACATCTCCTTGTGCAGGAGGTAGGCACCGGCCTGGATGCGGTCGCCTTCGGGATTCTGCGCCTGCGCGTGCACGAAGGCGTCGACGGACTTGACGACACCGGCTTCCTTCAGCTTCCGGCCGATGTCGTAGCCGCCCGCGCCCTTGGGGATCTCGACGGTCACCGTCGCACTGGCGCCCTCGCCCGCGAAGTCCGGAGCCGGGGCGAAACGATTTTGGTAGAACTTCCAGCCGAAGTAGCCGACTCCGCCGAGACCGCCGCCGAACACCAGGACCACGACCATGCAGGCGCAGCCGGTGCGCTTCTTCTTGCCCTTCTTGACGGGCTTCTTGCCGCCGCCGCGCCGGTCGCGCCGGCTCTGCCGCTCGTGTTCCTCGTCGTCGTCCTCGCCGCCCCCGGCGAAGAAGGCGTGCTCCTCCTCCTCGGGCGCGGCCTCCTCCCCGGGCGCGGCCTCCGGCTCGGGCGCCGGCTCCGCCTCGGGGCGCCTGCGGCCGGGCGGTACCGGTGGCGGGTAGGCGTCCTCGGTGCCGTAGAAGTCGGGCTGCTGACCGCCGTAGGCCGCGGGCTGCTGGCCGTACGGGTCGCCGGGGTCGGCGGCGTACGGCACATGGCCGTGGGTGCCGGTCGCGTCCCAGCCTCCCTGCTGGGGGTACTGCTGCTGGGTCTGACCGGCGTAACTCTGGTCGTACTGGGGATGGCCCTGTTCGTCGTAGTACTGGTGCGGCTGCCCGCCGTACCCGGGCTGCTGCTCCTGGCTCCAGCCGCCGTACTGCGGCTGCTGCGGCTGCTGCGGGTAATGCTGCTGCTGGCCGCCGTAGGCAGGCTGATGACCGGCGTGTGCCTGCTGCCCTTCCCATCCGCCGTCCCCGTACAACGGGTCCTGCGGATGCCACGGTTCGGAGCCTGGGCCCCGGCCATACTCAGTCATCGATCCCCTAGAGCCGCGAGGCCGACGGTCACGCGGCCGGTGGGCCGGCTTCCGTTCCGCCTCTTGCTGTGCCCCGGCTGTTCGAACACCGGCGCATCGCGCGGAACGTTACCGTATCGCGATCAGATGACCACTTCGACGCCCTCGCCGGGTGCTTTGCCTGACACCCGTTCGGATTCCAGGGCCTGCTGCAGGATGATGACGGCCGCGGCCTGGTCGATGACCGCCCGGCCCTTCTTGGACTTCACACCCGAGGCGCGCAGTCCCTGACTGGCCGTCACGGTCGTCATCCGCTCGTCGACGAGGCGGACCGGCACCGGCTCGATGCCCCTGGCCAGCTCCTGGGCGAAGGCGCGGACCTTGACCGCGGCCGGCCCCTCGCCCCCCTTGAGGGAGCGAGGGAGGCCGACGACGACCTCGATCGGTTCGTACTCCTCCACCAGTTGGCGCAACCGGCGGTGGGCGGCGGGGAGGTCCCGGCCCGGGACCGTCTCCACCGGGGTGGCGAGGATCCCGTCGGGGTCGCATGAGGCGACTCCGATCCGGGCATCCCCGACGTCGATCGCCAACCGACGTCCTCTGCGCATTTCCGACCGTTTCCTTACTTTGCCGTCGGTTTCGCCGTCACTTGGCCGTGTCGGCGACGAGACGCTCGACGGCGTCGACGGCCTCGCCGACGGCGGCCGGGTTCTGGCCGCCGCCCTGGGCGACGTCCGGCTTGCCGCCACCGCCGCCGCCGAGGGTCTTGGCGGCGGTACGGACCAGGTCACCGGCCTTCAGGCCACGCTCGCGGGCGGCCTCGTTGGTGGCGATGACCGTGAGCGGCTTGCCGTTGTTGACCGTGAACAGGGCGACCACGGCGGCCCGGCCGCCCTGGATGCGGCCACGCACGTCGAGGACCAGCTTGCGCAGGTCGTCCGGGGTGGTGCCGTCCGGGACCTGGCCGGTCACCAGGGCGACACCGCGGACGTCCTTGGCGGACTCGGCGAGTCCGGCGGCGGCCTGCAGCACCTTCTCGGCGCGGAACTTCTCGATCTCCTTCTCGGCGTCCTTCAGCTTGCCGAGCATGGCGGAGACCTTCTCCGGCAGCTCCTCGGAACGGCCCTTGAGCAGCTCGGTCAGCTGGTTGACGACCGTGTGCTCGCGGGCGAGGAAGTTGTAGGCGTCCATGCCGACGAGGGCCTCGATACGGCGGACACCCGAGCCGATGGAGGACTCGCCGAGCAGCTTCACCAGGCCCAGCTGGGCGGTGTTGTGCACGTGCGTGCCGCCGCACAGCTCCTTGGAGAAGTCGCCGATGGTCACGACGCGGACCCGCTCACCGTACTTCTCGCCGAACTCGGCGATGGCGCCCTGCTTCTTGGCCTCGTCGATGCCCATGACCTCGGCGTGCACGTCGAGGTCGCGGGCGAGCACCTCGTTGATCTTCTGTTCGACGTCCGTCATCACGGCCGTCGGTACGGCGGACGGGGAGCCGAAGTCGAAGCGGAAGCGGCCGGGCTGGTTCTCGGAGCCGGCCTGGGCGGCCGTCGGGCCGAGGGCGTCGCGCAGCGCCTGGTGGGTCAGGTGCGTGGCCGAGTGGGCGCGGGCGATGGCGTGACGGCGACGGGAGTCGATCGAGGCGTGGGCCTTGGCCCCGACCGTCACTTCGCCGACCTGGACGACGCCCTTGTGGACGTACACGCCCGGGACCGGCTTCTGGCAGTCGCGGATCTCGATGACGGCACCGGAGTCGACCTTGATCCGGCCGGTGTCGCCGATCTGACCGCCGCCCTCGGCGTAGAACGGGGTGCGGTCGAGCACGATCTCGACCTCGTCGCCCTCGGTGGCGGCCGGGGAGGAGGTGCCGTCGACGAGGATGCCGACGATCGTCGACTCGCCCTCGGTGTCGCTGTAGCCGATGAAGTCGGTCTCGCCGACCTTGTCGGCGATCTCCCGGTAGGCACCGGCGCCGGCGTGGCCGGTCTTCTTGGCCTGGGCGTCGGCCTTGGCGCGCTCCCGCTGCTCCTTCATCAGGCGGCGGAAGCCCTCCTCGTCCACGGCCAGCCCCTGCTCGGCGGCCATCTCGAGGGTGAGGTCGATCGGGAAGCCCCAGGTGTCGTGGAGCAGGAACGCCTTGTCGCCGGGGAGGACGGTGCCGCCGGACTGCTTGGTCTCGGTGACGGCGGTGTCGAGGATGTTGGTGCCGGCCTTCAGCGTCTTGAGGAAGGCGTTCTCCTCGGCGAGGGCGACCTTCTCGATGCGCTCGCGGTCGGTGATCAGCTCGGGGTACTGCTGGCCCATCATGCCGATCACGGTGTCGATCAGGTCCTTGACGACCGGACCGGTGGCGCCGAGCAGGCGCATGTTGCGGATGGCGCGGCGCATGATGCGGCGCAGGACGTAGCCGCGGCCCTCGTTGCCGGGGGTGACGCCGTCGCCGATGAGCATCACGGAGGTGCGCATGTGGTCGGTGACCACGCGCAGGGAGACGTCCGAGTCGTGGGCGTCGCCGTAGGCCACGCCGGTCAGCTCGGTGGCCTTGTTGATGACGGCCATGGAGGTGTCGATCTCGTACATGTTCTGCACGCCCTGCAGAATCATGGCGAGGCGCTCCAGGCCGAGGCCCGTGTCGATGTTCTTGCTCGGCAGCTCGCCGAGGATCTCGAAGTTGTCCTTGCCGATGCCCTCGCCGCGCTCGTACTGCATGAAGACGAGGTTCCAGATCTCCACGTACCGCTCGTCGTTGACGGCGGGGCCGCCCTCGACGCCGAACTCGGGGCCGCGGTCGTAGTTGATCTCGGAGCAGGGGCCGCACGGGCCGGGTACGCCCATGGACCAGTAGTTGTCCTTCATGCCGAGGCGCTGGATGCGCTCCTTCGGCACACCGACGACCTCGTGCCAGATGCGCTCGGCCTCGTCGTCGTCCTTGTAGACGGTGATCCAGAGCTTCTCCGGCTCCAGGCCGTAACCACCCTTGTCCTGGGGGCTGGTGAGCAGCTCCCAGGCGTGCTTGATGGCGCCTTCCTTGAAGTAGTCGCCGAAGGAGAAGTTGCCGCACATCTGGAAGAACGTGCCGTGACGGGTGGTCTTGCCGACCTCTTCGATGTCGGGCGTGCGCACACACTTCTGCACGCTGGTGGCGCGCGGGAAGGGCGGCTTGACCTCACCGAGGAAGTAGGGCTTGAAGGGAACCATGCCGGCGGGGACGAGGAGCAGAGTCGGGTCGTCCGCGATGAGCGACGCCGAAGGGACGACGGTGTGCCCGCGCTCCTCGAAGAAGCTCAGCCAGCGGCGGCGAATCTCGGCCGACTCCATCAGTGGTCCTCATTCCGGTTGTACGGGTGCTTCGTAGACATCGGGGCTTCGATGTACTGCGGATTGCTGCGGTTGTTCTCGATGACGGCGTACCGCCGGGGTGCGGGGAGTTCCGGGTCCTCGTGGATGCCGAGGGCCTCCCCCAGCTCGGCCTCCCGCTGGGCCATGTTGTCGCGGACGTCGAGCGCGAAGCCCACCGCGCGGTCCTTCAGGCGCTGACCGGTCTCCAGGGCCTTGTTGGCCGCGGTCACGGCGAGGCTCTCCGGGGTCAGCTGCCTGAGCTTGCGGTTGACCTTGGTGGTGGCCCACACACCGGCGGCGACGCCGGTGCTGAACCAGAACGTACGGCGGAACATCGCTCGGTCTCAGTCCTTACTTCCGCTTGCGTCGTGCGGCGGGGACCGCGCGGCCCACGATCACGGTACGCCGGGGCGACTTGGCAGGCACGTCCTCCTTGCGGCCGCCGAGCGCCCGGCGGACGCCGTAACCGAAGGCCGCGACCTTGACCAGGGGGCCGCCGAAGGTGGAGGCGACGGTGGTCGACAGCGCCGAGGCGTTCGACGTGACCTCCTGGACGTCGGAGGCGATCGCGTCGACCCGGTCGATCTGGGTCTGCGCGGAGCGCACCGCCTGCGAGGCGTCGGCGAGCAGCGGGACGGCCTGGTCGGTCACGTCCGCCACGAGTTTGGTGGTCGCCTTGAGCGTCTGGGCCAGCCTCACCAGGGCGACGGCGAGGAAGGAGACCAGGATCGCCCAGAAGACGGCCACCAGGATCCCGGCCACCTCTCCACCGGACACTGTGCGCACCCGCTCCCTGAAACGTGCCTGAAGAACGTCGAAAAAGTCGTGCACCGAGCCTATCGCGCCGGGACGGAGGCTCCGTACCGGATTACCGGGCGTCAGCGGTGGAGTCGCGGGAAGCGATTGTACGGATTGAACACGCTTCAGTACGCTCCGTGTCCCATGCGAGGTCCTCAGCGCCCAGACCCCTTCCGCGACGGCGATCCGCCCCTGGAACTGACCACGTTCGTCGGGCGCTCGGTCGAACTGGCCGGGCTGGCGGCGGCGCTCGGCCGCGCCCGGCTGGTGACCGTGACCGGGGTCGGCGGGGTCGGCAAGTCCCGGCTGGCCGGGCGGGTCGCCGCGGGGTGGGGTGCCGGGTCCGGGCGGGTGGAGCTGGCGCCGGTGCGCGATCCGCACTTCGTGGAGTACGCGGTCATGGAGGCGCTCGGACTGACCGACCACACCACCCGCGTGCCCCGCGAGATGCTTTTGGAGCATCTCGCCGGCCGCCCGGTGCTGCTGGTGCTGGACGGGTTCGAGCACCTGGTGGAGGCCTGCGCCGAGCTGACCGCGGAGCTGCTGCGCAAGCTGCCGGAGCTGCGGGTGCTGGCGGTGGGCCGGCGTCCGCTGGGGCTCGCGGGCGAGCGGCTCTTCCCGCTGGCGCCGCTCGGCGAGGAGGAGGCGGTGGAGCTGTTCACCGACCGGGCCCGGGAGCAGGGGCTGGAGGTGGCCGACGGCCCGGAGGTGCGGAAGCTGTGCGGCCGGCTGGAGGGGATCCCGCTGGCGGTGGAGCTGGCGGCCGGACGGCTGCGGGCCCTGTCCCCCGCCCAGCTGTCGCACCGGCTGGACGACCGGTTCCGGCTGCTGACCGGTGGCGGCCGGGACGCCCTGCCCCGGCACCGGACGCTGCGCACGGCCATCGGCTGGAGCCACGAGCTGTGCACTCCCGCCGAGCGGCTGCTGTGGTCGCGCCTGTCGGTGTTCGCGCAGACCTTCGACCTGGAGGCGGCCGAATACGTGTGCAGCGGGGACGGGCTGCCCGCCGAGGACGTGCTGGACGTGCTGTCGGAGCTGCTCGCCCAGTCCGTCGTCTCCCGCGAGGAGTCCGCGACGGGGCCCCGCTACCGGATGCTGGACACCGTCCGGGCCTACGGCGCGGACTGGCTGGAGGCGACCGGGGACGCGGACCGGCTGCACCGGCGGCACCGGGACTGGTACCTGGGCCTGGCCACCCTGTGCGAGCTGGACTGGTTCTCCCCCCGGCAGCGCGAGGTGGCCCGGCGCGTGGAGGCCGAGCTGCCCAATCTGCGCGACGCGCTGGAGTTCTCCCTGACGGAGCCGGACGAGGCCCATTTCGGCCAGTACCTGGCGGGCTCGCTGTGGTTCTTCTGGGTGGGCTGCGGGCGGCTGGCGGAGGGGCGGCGCTGGCTGGAACGCAGCGTGGAGCTGGAGTCTGGGTACGAGCAGTCGCGGCTGAAGGCGCTGTGGGTGCTCGGCTATGTGGCGCTCCTGCAGGGCGACGCCGTGCCGGCGCTGGCGGCACTGCGGGAGTGCCGGGACCAGGCGGAGCGGGCCGGGGATGCGACGGCGGTGGCGTACGCGGAGCACCGCACCGGCTGTCTGGCCCTGGTCACCGATGACATGGCCCGTGCAGAAACGCTGCTGCGATCGGCGCTGGACCGGTACGGGGAGATCGGCGAGCTCAACAGCAATGTGCTGATGGGGCAGGTCGAGCTGGCGATGACGCGGGCGTTCCAGGGGGACCTGCCGGAGGCGGTGCGGCTGTGCGAGGACGTGCGACAGGTGTGCGAGGACCACGGGGAGCGCTGGGCCCGGTCGTACGCACTGTACGTACTGGCGTACGCGGCCTGGGGGGCCGGGAACCCGGCGGGGGCGCGGGAGCTGCTCGCGGACTGCCTCGACAACGCGCACGCCTTCAGCGACCTGCTCGGCACGGTGCTGTCGATCGAGCTGCTGGCGCTGGTGACGGCCGCCCAGGGCGACCCGGCCGAGGCGGCGCTGCTGCAGGGCGCGGCGGGCCGGCTGTGGCCGTCGGTGGGGCTGCCGCTGTTCGGCTCGGCGTACTACAACGCGCCGCACGAGCTGTGCGAGGCCACGGCGCGGGAGGCACTGGGCGACGGGCGGTACGAGGAGTGCGTGCGGAAGGGAGCACGGCTGGACCGGGAGGCGGCGGTGGCCCGGGCCCTCGGCAACGGCGTACGCACGCTCTCGGCGCTGCCCACGCCCCGTGCGCCGGGCGGGGCCGCCCGGCCCGGAAAGCGCGAACCCGCCGTCTCGCCCACCCGGAAGGGCGGGGAGACGGCGGGCTGAGAGCTTACGCCGGGGCTGGGATCAGCGGGCGTAGTACTCGACGACGAGCTGCTCGTCGCAGATCACCGGGATCTCCTTGCGGTTCGGCTCACGGTCCAGGCGGAACGCCAGGGCCTTGAGGTTCACCTGCAGGTAGCGCGGGGTCTCACCCTCGGGGGCGAAGCCACCCTCGCGGGCGATCGTGAAGAGCGTCTTCTCCTTGGAGCGGTCGCGGACCTGCACGACGTCGTCCGGGCGGACGCGGAAGGACGGCTTGTCGACCTTCTGGCCGTTGACCTGGATGTGGCCGTGGACGACCATCTGGCGGGCCTGGTAGATCGTGCGGGCGATGCCCGAACGCAGGACCAGCGCGTCGAGACGGCGCTCGAGCTCGATGATCAGGGCCTCACCGGTCTTGCCCTGCACCTTGGAGGCACGCTCGTAGGCGCGGACGAGCTGGCGCTCGGACACGTCGTACTGCGCGCGCAGACGCTGCTTCTCCAGCAGACGGACCTTGTAGTCCGAGTTCTGCTTGCGGCCACGGCCGTGCTCACCCGGCGGGTAGGGGCGGGCCTCGAAGTACTTGACGGCCTTCGGGGTCAGCGCGATGCCGAGGGCACGCGACTTCTTGACCTTGGGGCGGGACTGGTTCGCCACTGTCTCTGATCTCTTTCGTAGTGTTCGGCTCGTCAGTGTTGAAGGGAGGTCGCATCCGCAGCCGGGAAAACCCGCCGGGTCCGCAGGGGACCTGCCGGGCAGCCGCTTCCCTGGTCTGGGCACATACGTGCAGCACGCGAGTGGCCCACCGACCGCTCCCGGAACTCCGGGTGGTGGTGGGCTGCCCGCGACACCGTTCGACGGTGCGCGACGCTCCTGGAGCCGGTCCGCGAGGACCGGGTCTCCGGCTGGCTGTCCCGCTCTGACAGCACGGGACTCAGCACTTCGGGGCAGTCTACAGGGTGCTCAGGAGCGCTTGCGACCGAGGTGCTTCCTGGTCCACTCGACCGCGTCGGCGTAGCGGGCCTCGGCGCCGTGCCGGCCCGGCGTGTAGTACTCGCGGTCCTTCAGGGCGTCCGGGGCGTACTGCTGCTGGGCGATGCCCTCGGGCAGGTCGTGCGGGTACACGTACCCCTGGGCGTGGCCGAGTGCGGCCGCGCCCTGGTAGTGGCCGTCGCGCAGATGGGGCGGGACCGGCCCTGCCAGGCCCTTGCGCACGTCCTCCCGCGCGGCCCCGATCGCGGTCGTGGCCGAGTTGGACTTGGGGGCGAGGGCCAGGGCGATGGTGGCGTGGCTGAGGGTGAGGGCCGCCTCGGGGAAGCCGATCATGGCGACGGCCTGGGCGGCTGCGACCGCGATGGGGAGGGCGCCCGGGTCGGCCAGCCCGATGTCCTCGCTGGCGGAGATCATCAGGCGGCGGGCGATGAAGCGCGGGTCCTCGCCGGCCTCGATCATGCGGGCCAGGTAGTGCAGGGCGGCGTCGACGTCGGAGCCGCGGATGGACTTGATGAGGGCGCTGGCGACGTCGTAGTGCTGGTCGCCGTCGCGGTCGTACTTCACCGCCGCCCGGTCGACGGTCTGCTCCAGGGTCTCCAGGGCGATCGCGCTCTCGCCCTTGTCCAGTGCGGCTCCGGCGGCGGCCTCGAGGGCGGTGAGGGCGCGGCGGGCGTCGCCGCCGGCGATCCGCAGCAGGTGCTCCTCGGTGTCCTCGGGGAGCGTGACGGCGTCCTTCAGGCCGCGCTCGTCGGTGAGCGCCCGCTTCAGCAGGCCCCGGATGTCGTCACCGGTGAGCGGTTCGAGGGTGAGCAGGAGGGAGCGGGAGAGCAGCGGGGAGATCACCGAGAAGTACGGGTTCTCCGTGGTGGCCGCGATCAGGGTGACCCAGCGGTTCTCGACGGCGGGGAGCAGGGAGTCCTGCTGGGCCTTGCTGAAGCGGTGGATCTCGTCCAGGAAGAGGACGGTCTCCTTGCCGAAACCGCCGGTGGCGCGGCGGGCGCCGTCGATGACCGCGCGGACCTCCTTGACGCCCGCGGTGATCGCGGACAGCTCCACGAACCGCTTGTTCGTCGCCTTGGAGACCACGTACGCCAGGGTGGTCTTGCCGGTGCCGGGCGGGCCCCAGAGGATCACCGAGGACGGCCCGGCGGGGCCCGCGGAGCCCTCGCCGACCAGCCGGCGCAGCGGGGAGCCGGGCTTCAGCAGATGCTGCTGGCCCACCACCTCGTCGAGGGTGCGCGGGCGCATCCGGACCGCCAGGGGACTCGCTGCCGGGTCCTTCTCCTGGCGTTCCTCTGCTGCGGCGGTGAACAGGTCGGGTTCCACGCTGAAACCCTAAATCACCGCAGTGACAACGCGGCGGGGCCGGGGCTCAGGCCCAGAGCTGGCTGCCCCAGCGGGTCAGGATCAGCATGGCGATGACGCCGCAGTGGGTGACCGGGACGACCCAGGTGAACTCGGCCAGGAACCGCTTGAGCCAGCCCGGCGCGGGCAGGAAGTCGTTGCGGACGTTGGACGAGGTCACGTACCAGAACATGGTGATCGTGGCGACCCAGGCCAGCGAGCACCACAGGCACAGCGCGTTGATCCGGTACAGGGACTGGAACTGCAGCCAGGTGACGAATCCGACACCGAAGAGCGTGCCGAAGTTGAAGGTCAGCCAGTACCAGCGGGGGAAGCGGGCGCGGGCCAGCAGGCTCATGCCGACGCAGATGACGATGCCGTAGCAGACCAGGCCGAGCCAGGGGTTCGGGAAGCCGAAGGCCGTCGCCTGCTTGCTCTCCATGACACTGCCGCAGGACACGATCGGGTTGACGCTGCAGCCCGGGGTGAACGTCTTCCCGGCGATCTTCGCCTCGAGGATCTTGTTCTTGTCGAGCGTGATGACCCAGGCGGCCAGCAGTCCGGCGGCGCCTGTGATCACCAGCAGCAGGGCGAGGGCTCGGCTGCCGCCCACCAGACGCGGGGCGTCGGTGGCACGCTCGGGACCGGACTCCGTGGAGGCGTCGTTGACTGTCGTCTTGCTCATCACGCCGATTCCGTCATTTGAGAGTTGGACCGTCTTCGGGCACGCCTCATTGTGCCGCACGCACCCGTGTGTCCACCGTTCGGAGGACATAAGGAGGTACGCACGGTGGTCACGGAACGTTCGATTCCGGCCGATGCTCGAGTGCATGACCACACAGGTGAACGACCTCGCGGTGGACGTCCGGGGGCTGCGCAAGCGCTACGGCGACTTGACCGCGGTGGACGGCCTCGACCTCGGTGTCCGGCGGGGTGAGGTGTTCGGCCTGCTCGGACCCAACGGCGCGGGCAAGAGCACCACGGTCGAGATCCTCCAGGGCAACCGGTCCCGGGACGGGGGCGAGGTGTCCGTCCTCGGCGCGGACCCGGCGACGGGTACGCGCGCGTGGAGATCCCGTGTGGGGATCGTCTGGCAGGACGAATCGGCACCCGCGGAGTTGACGGTCCGCGAGACGGTACGGCACTTCGCCCGCTACTACCCGCACCCGCACGACCCGCGGGAGGTCATCCGGCTGGTCGGCCTCGAAGCGAAGGCGGAGAGCCGGGTCAAGTCCCTCTCCGGCGGCCAGCGGCGCCGCCTGGACGTGGCGCTCGGCGTGATCGGCGATCCGGAACTGCTGCTCCTCGACGAGCCGACCACCGGCTACGACCCGGCCGCCCGGCGCCAGTTCTGGGACCTGATCCGGCTGCTCGCCGACAACGGCACGACCATCCTGCTCACCACGCACTATCTGGAAGAGGCCGAGACCCTCGCCGACCGGCTCGCGGTCGTCGCCCGGGGCCGGGTCGTCGCCGAAGGCACACCCGCCGACCTGCGCCGCCGGTACGGCGGTGAGGTCACCGTCACCTGGATGGAACCCGACGGCTCCCCGCGCTCGGAGCACACCGCCACGCCGACCCGGACCGTCGCCGCGCTCATGCACCGCTTCGACGGCGAGATACCCGCACTGACCGTGACCCGCCCCACCCTGGAGGACGTCTACCTCCGGCTGACCGGACAGGAGGCCGTGCGATGACCACGACCGCCGTACGTGCCACCGCCCGCGAGTCCGCCGGGATCATGCCCGGTGCCTGGCGGATCGGCCTGCTGCGCGGCGCGCTGGAGATCAAGCAGTTCTTCCGGCTGCGCGAGCAGGTGGTGTTCACCTTCTCCTTCCCGGTGGTGTTCCTGTTCCTGTTCGCGTCGATCTTCCGCGATCGCGTCGGGCACACCGGGGTCACCGCCTCCCAGCTGTACGTACCCGCGATGATGGCCTCCGGGATCATGGCGACGAGCTTCCAGTCGCTCGGCATCTCCATCGCGGTCGAGCGGGACGAGAAGGTGCTGCGGCGGCTGCGCGGCACGCCGATGCCGCCCGCCTCCTACTTCCTGGGCAAGATCTGGCTGGTTCTGTTCACGGCCGTCCTGGAGACCGCGATCCTGCTGGCCGTCGGCACCGCGTTCTACGGTGTCCACCTGCCGTCGGACGCCGGACGCTGGCTGGACTTCGGCTGGATCTTCGTGCTCGGGCTGACCGGTTGCGCGCTGCTCGGCATCGCCATCAGCTCGGTGCCCAAGTCGGCCAAGAGCGCCAGCTCGGTCGTGGTCCTGCCCTTCCTGGTGATCCAGTTCATCTCCGGGGTCTACATCTCCGTCGACACCATCCCCGGCTGGATGCTCGACATCGGCGCCCTGTTCCCGCTGAAGTGGCTCTGCCAGGGCCTCAGGGGTGTGTTCCTGCCCGACTCGGCCAAGGTGCTGGAGCAGGCGGGGAGCTGGGAGTTCGGGCGGATCGCACTGGTGCTGGCCGCCTGGTGCGTCGGAGGATTGGCGCTGTGCTTGCTGACCTTCCGGTGGAAGAACCGGCGCGACGGGTGAGCGGTGACAGGGCCCGCGGGGTCCACGCCTGGGACCGTTCGATGCTGCTCTGGGACGTGTACTTCGCGGTGGCCTGGGTGGCCACGCAGATCATGCTGCTGGGCGCCGAACACCCGGCGTGGCCGGTCCGGGCGGTCGCGGCCGGGCTCATCGTGCCGCTGGTTCCCTGGTACGTGGGGGTGGGACGTCGGCTGCTCGAGGAGGATCCGCCGGACGAGCGCCGCGCCCGCGCCTACCTGGCCGGGGCGACGGCCCTGTTCCTGCCGTCCGCCGTACTGGCCGGCGAGACACGGATCCTGGCCTTCGCGCTGATCCCCCAGTGCTTCATGACCCTGCGCATGCGCGGTGCGTTGACCGCCGTGACGGTGATCAACGTGGTCCCGGTCGCGGGCTGGGCGGTGCTGTGGCGGCCGGGCGCCGAGGATCTGCTCGTCAACGCGCTGTCCGCCCTGGTGACCCTGGTGTTCTCGGCGGTCGTCGGGGGCTGGATCATCCGGATCATCGAGCAGAGCCTGGAGCGGGCCGAACTGATCGCCGAACTGGACGCGAGCCGGCACGAGATCTCCCGGCTGTCGGCCGCGCACGGCGCCCTGGCCGAACGCGAACGCTTCGCCCGGGAGATCCACGACACCCTCGCCCAGGGCTTCACCAGCCTGCTGATGCTGGTCCAGGCCGTGGACGCGGAACTCGACTCCGACCCGGGCGAAGCCCGCCGCCACCTCGCCCTCATGGACGAGACGGCCCGCCGGAACCTCGCCGAGGCCCGTGCCCTGGTGGCCGGCGGCGCACCCGCCGACCTGGCGGGCGCCAGCCTCCCGGACGCGCTGCACCGGCTGACCGCCCGCCAGGACGCGGCGCTGGAAGTCACCGGCCCGGTGCGGGCGTTGCCGGCCGGCGTGGAGGTGGTGGTCCTGCGGGCCTGCCAGGAGGCCCTGACCAACGCCCGCAGACATGCCGGGAGTTCGTCCCGGGTCGAGGTCCGCCTCGACTACGCCGACGACACGCTGGCCCTCTCCGTCCGGGACGACGGCTGCGGCTTCGACCCGGCCACCGCGCCGAGCGGATACGGTCTGGCAGGGCTGCGCGCCCGTGCCGCCGAGGTGGGCGGCACGGCGGCCGTCCGCAGCGCGCCCGGCGTCGGCACGACGGTGACCGTGCGCCTGCCCGTCCCCGCCGCCCTGAGGAGTGAGACCCCGTGATCCGGATCGTCCTGGCCGACGACCACCCCGTCGTGCGGGAAGGACTGCGCGCGATGCTGAGCGCCGAGCCGGACCTGGACGTGGTCGGCGACGCGTCCAGCGGGCCGCGGGCGGAGGCGCTGGCGGCCGAACTACGGCCGGACATCGTGCTGATGGACCTGCGGATGCCGGGTGGCTCGGGCGTGGACTCGATCGCGCGGATGACCGCGGCCGGACTGCCGTGCCGGGTGGTCGTCCTGACGACGTACGAGACCGACCGGGACATCCTGCGGGCCGTGGAGGCGGGTGCCGCGGGCTATCTGCTGAAGGACCTGCCCCGGCGTGAACTGGCCGACGCCGTACGGGCGGCGGCGCGCGGCGAGACCGTGCTGGCCCCGTCGGTGGCGGCCCGCCTGGTGGACCAGCTGCGGAGCAGGCCGGAACGCCCCCGGCTGTCCGCCCGTGAGACGGCGGTGCTGCGGCTGGTGGCCGAGGGCTGCACCAACGCGGAGATCGGCCGCCGGCTCTTCATCGGAGAGTCGACGGTCAAGACCCACCTGCTGAGGATCTTCGGCAAACTCGGCGTCGACGACCGCACAGCAGCCGTCACCAGCGCGCTGCGACACGGGTTGCTGGAGCAGTGAGAAGGGCGCCCGGACACCCCGGGCGCCCTTCTCACTGCTGCCGACTAGCCGAGCCGGGACTCCAGTTCCGCCACGATCTCGTTGACGCCGATCGCCGTCTGCTCGCCGGAGTCCATGTCCTTGAGCTGCACGACGCCCTCGGCGAGATCGCGCTCACCGGCGACGATCGTGTAGCGGGCGCCGCTGCGGTTGGCGTTCTTCATGGCGCCCTTCAGACCCTTGCCGCCATAGCTGAAGTCCGCCGAGATGCCGACCTTGCGCAGCTCGGTGACCTTCGCGAAGAGCACGCGGCGGGCCTCCTCGCCGAGCGGGACGGCGTACACCGACGTGGTGGACGGGATGTCCAGCTCCACGCCCTCCGCCTCCAGCGCGAGGACGGTGCGGTCGACGCCGAGGGCCCAGCCGACCGACGGCAGCGCGGGGCCGCCGATCATCTCGGACAGGCCGTCGTACCGGCCCCCGCCGCCCACCGCGGACTGGGAGCCCAGGCCGTCGTGCACGAACTCGAAGGTGGTGCGGGTGTAGTAGTCCAGCCCGCGCACCAGCTTCGGGTCGTCCTCGAAGCTCACGCCCGCCGCGGTGATCAGCTCGCGCACCTCCTCGTGGTACGCCTTGCAGGCGTCGCACAGGTAGTCGCGCAGCAGCGGGACGCCGGTCAGCTGCTTCTGGACCGACTCGCGCTTGTCGTCGAGGATGCGGAGCGGGTTGATCTCCGCGCGGCGCAGCGTGTCCTCGTCCAGGTCCAGGCCGCGCAGGAAGTCCTGCAGCGCGGCCCGGTACACCGGCCGGCACTCCTTGTCGCCCAGGCTGTTCAGCAGGATCCGGAAGTTGCTGAGGCCCAGTGAGCGGTACGCCTGGTCGGCCAGGATGATCAGCTCGGCGTCCAGCGCCGGGTCCTCCGCGCCGATCGCCTCGGCGCCGACCTGGGAGAAGTGCCGGTAGCGGCCCTTCTGCGGGCGCTCGTAGCGGTACTGCGAGCCCGAGTACCAGACCTTCACCGGGAGGTTGCCCGTCTTGTGCAGGTTGGCCTCCAGGACCGCGCGCAGCACCGGGGCGGTCGTCTCCGGACGCAGAGCCAGCCTGTCGCCGCCCTTCGTCTCGAAGACGTACATCTCCTTCGTCACGATGTCGGTGGACTCACCGACACCGCGGGCGAACAGCTCCACGTTCTCGAAACCGGGCGTCTCGATGTAGCCGTAGCCGGAGCTCCTGAGGGGCGCCGCGATCGCCTCGCGGACGGCCAGGAACTTGGCGCTGTCCGGCGGCAGCAGGTCGTACGTGCCCTTGGGGGCCTTGAAAGTGCTCACGGAATCTCTCGTCACATTCCTCGTCGGGGAGCGTCGGCCTCCGCGCTGTGACCTCGGCGGCCTGCGGTCACTTGCCGCAGGTACGGGTTGGTGGCGCGCTCCTGGCCGATGGTCGTCTGGGGGCCGTGGCCGGACAGCACCACGGTGGAGTCGTCGAGCGGCAGGCACACGCGGGCCAGCGACGCGAGCATGTCCTCCATGGATCCGCCCGGCAGGTCGGTGCGTCCGATGGAGCCGGCGAACAGCAGATCCCCGGAGAAGAACACCGACGGGATGTCGGCGGTCTCGGGCATCCGGAACGTCACCGACCCCTTGGTATGGCCCGGCGCGTGCGCGACGGAGAACTCCAGGCCGGCCAGTTCCAGGGCGGCGCCGTTCGTCAGCTCCCTGACGTCGTCCGGCTCGCCCACGGTCAGCTCCCCCATCAGCGGCATGCCGATGGACCGGCCGATCCCCTTCTCGGGGTCGCTCATCATGTACCGGTCCTCGGGGTGGATCCAGGCCGGGACGTCGTGTGCGCCGCAGACGGGGACGACCGAGGCCACGTGATCGATGTGGCCGTGGGTGAGGACGACCGCGACGGGCTTGAGCCGATGCTTCTTCAGCGCTTCCTCGACGCCTTCGGCGGCCTGGTGGCCGGGGTCGATGATCACGCACTCCTCACCGGCGGCGGGGGCGACGAGATAACAGTTCGTCCCCCAGGCCCCGGCGGGGAACCCGGCAATGAGCACGATCGTCCTTCGTTGTGTCGACTACGGGCGGCTTCAGCTGCAGTCAGAGCCTACCGGCGCTGCCGTTTCCTCAGCGAACCCATATACGGTACGGGGCTACACGCAGCGGTCGGATCACGAGCACGCACGCGTACCGCCCGACACACGACACGCATGAGGAGAGAACCCGGTGGTCAGCCAGGAGCAGCGGCGGCGTCAGCTCGCCCGGGAGAAGTTCTTGCGGCAGCAGCAGCGGCGCACCGAGGCGCGGCGCAAGGCCCGCATGCGCAACTCCGTGATCGCGTCGGTACTGGGCGTGATCGTCATCGGCAGCGTCGTGCTGTACACGACCGACGCGTTCAAGAACGACGACAAGAAGGCGAACGCGAGCGCCGAGACCACGCCCAGCGCCTCGCCGACCAGCAAGGCCCCGGACCCGTGCGCGAAGCCCGCGGCGGGCTCGGTGAAGAAGCTGAGCTGGAAGAAGGAGCCGGCGATGACGATCGACGCGTCGGCGTCGTACACGATGAAGCTGGCGACGACCTGCGGTGACATCGACGTCGCGCTGAAGACGGCGGCGGCCCCGCACACGGTGAACTCGTTCAACTTCCTGGCGGGCCAGGGCTTCTTCGACCACACCAAGTGCCACCGCCTGACGACGAACGGCATCTTCGTGCTCCAGTGCGGTGACCCGCAGGGCACCGGCATGGGCGGGCCGGGCTACACCATTCCGGACGAGAACCTGAAGGACAAGAGCCTGAAGGGCAACACGTACCCGGCGGGCACGGTGGCGATGGCCAACACCGGACAGAAGCACACCGGCGGCAGCCAGTTCTTCCTGGTGTACAAGGACAGCCCGTTGCCGCCCAACTACACACCGTTCGGCACGATTTCGGACGCGGGCATGAAGGTCCTGAAGAAGATCGCCGCGGCCGGTGCCCAGGCGGCCGACCCGACCACGCAGAACACCGCGCCGAACGCGACCGTGGTGATCAACAAGGCGACGGTGACGAAGTCCTGACGCCGGCCTGCAGCCCGAGACGGACGACCGTGGAATTTCGGTCGCGCTGGATGCGGACAGGCAACCCGCTGGTCGCCTATGTTGGCGGTGACGAAACTGTGGACGATGCCCGGGGGCTTGAGGCCCCGCAGGCATCATGTGGAGGAGGCGCTGTGAGCAGCGACCCGTGGGGCCGCGTCGACGAGACGGGGACCGTGTACGTGCGTACGGCCGACGGCGAGCAGGTCGTCGGATCGTGGGCGGCCGGCTCCCCCGAGGAGGCGCTGGCCTACTTCGAGCGCAAGTACGAGGGCCTGGTTGTCGAGATCGGCCTCCTCGAGAAGCGAGTGCAGACCACCGACCTGTCGGCGAAGGACGCCCAGACCGCGATCGACCATCTGCGCGAGCAGGTCGACGCCCATCACGCGGTCGGCGACCTGGACGCGCTGCGGCAGCGGCTGGACAAGCTCGTGCAGACGGTCGAGGCGCGCCGTGAGGAGCGCAAGGCGCAGCGGGCCAAGCAGTCCGACGAGGCCCGCAAGGCCAAGGAGGACCTGGTCACCGAGGCCGAGCAGCTGGCGCAGTCCGACCAGTGGCGGGCCGCCGGTGAGCGGCTGCGCGCGCTGGTGGACACCTGGAAGGGGCTGCCGCGTCTGGACCGCAAGTCCGACGACGAGCTGTGGCACCGCTTCTCGCACGCCCGGTCGGCGTTCTCCAAGCGGCGCAAGGCGCACTTCGCGCAGCTGGACGCGCAGCGCGAGGAGGCCCGCAGGACCAAGGAGCGGCTGGTCGCCGAGGCCGAGGCGCTGTCGGGTTCCACGGACTGGGGTCCGACGGCGGCCCGCTACCGCGAGCTGATGGCCGAGTGGAAGGCCGCCGGCCGCGCCCAGCGCGAGCACGAGGACGACCTGTGGAACCGCTTCCGCGGCGCCCAGGACGTGTTCTTCGCCGCCCGCAGCTCGGTGTTCGCCGAGCGGGACGCGGAACAGACGGAGAACCTCAAGCTGAAGGAGGAGCTGGCCGAGGAGGCCGAGAAGCTCCTGCCGATCGGCGATCTGAAGTCCGCCCGGGCCGCCTTCCGCTCGATCAACGAGCGCTGGGAGGCCATCGGCCACGTCCCGCGGGACGCGCGCCCGAAGGTCGAGGGCCGGATGCACACGGTCGAGCGGGCGATCCAGGAGGCCGAGGAGGCCGAGTGGCGCCGGACGAACCCGGAGGCACGCGCGCGTGCCGAGGGTCTGACCGGTCAGCTGCAGGCCGCCGTGGACAAGCTGCGCACGCAGATCGAGCAGGCGCGCGGCCAGGGCAACAACGCCAGGGCCGACAAGCTGGAGCGTGAGCTGGAGGGCCGCCAGGCGCTTCTGGACCAGGCTCTGAAGGGCCTGCAGGAGTTCGGGGGCTAGGTCTTCCCGCCGAGTGTGTGAAAGGGCCCCGTACGCGCGCGTACGGGGCCCTTTCACACCCGCGGTGCCGGGGGGCTACGACCGGGTGCGTCCCGACGTCACGCGGTAGACGTCGTACACGCCCTCCACGCCCCGTACGGCCTTCAGGACGTGACCGAGGTGCTTGGGGTCGCCCATCTCGAAGGTGAACCGTGAGGTGGCCACCCGGTCGCGGGAGGTCTGGACGGCCGCCGACAGGATGTTGACGTGCTGGTCGGACAGGACCCGCGTGACGTCCGACAGCAGGCGCGAGCGGTCCAGCGCCTCGACCTGGATGGCGACCAGGAAGACCGAGGACTGGGTGGGTGCCCACTCGACGTCGAGGATGCGCTCGGGCTCACGGGACAGCGACTCGACGTTGACGCAGTCGCTGCGGTGAACCGATACGCCGCTGCCGCGCGTGACGAAGCCGATGATCGGGTCGCCCGGTACCGGCGTGCAGCAGCGGGCCAGCTTGACCCACACGTCGTCGACGCCCTTGACGACGACACCCGGGTCGGCGCTGGAGCGGCGCTTGCGGCTCCGGCCGCGCGACGGCGGGACGCTCTCGTCGATCTCCTCGGTGGCCGCTTCCTCGCCGCCGAGGGCCTGCACGAGCTTCTGCACGATGTTCGGCGCGGAGACATGACCCTCGCCGATCGCCGCGTACAGAGCGGAGATGTCCGAGTAGCGCATCTCGTGCGCGAGCGTGACGAGCGAGTCGCCGGTGAGGATGCGCTGGATCGGCAGGTTCTGCTTGCGCATGGCCCGGACGATGGCGTCCTTGCCGTGCTCGATCGCCTCGTCCCGGCGCTCCTTCGAGAACCAGGCACGGATCTTGTTGCGCGCCCGCGGCGACTTGACGAAGCCGAGCCAGTCGCGGGACGGTCCGGCGCCGGGTGCCTTGGAGGTGAAGACCTCCACCAAGTCGCCGTTGTCCAGGGTGGATTCGAGCGGTACGAGCCTGCCGTTGACCCGCGCTCCTATGGTGCGGTGGCCGACCTCGGTGTGCACGGCGTACGCGAAGTCGACGGGCGTGGCACCCGCGGGCAGCGCGATGACGTCACCCTTGGGGGTGAAGACGAAGACCTCGTTGCGGGACAGGTCGAAGCGCAGGGACTCCAGGAACTCGCTGGGGTCCTCGGTCTCCTTCTGCCAGTCCAGCAACTGCCGGAGCCACGCCATGTCGTTGATGGCGTCCTTGTCCTTGCCGGACGCCTTCGGCACATCGGTACGGATCTTGGAGGCGCCGGCGACGGCCTCCTGCTTGTACTTCCAGTGCGCGGCGATGCCGTACTCGGCGCGGCGGTGCATGTCGAAGGTGCGGATCTGCAGCTCGACCGGCTTGCCGTTGGGCCCGATGACCGTCGTGTGCAGCGACTGGTACATGTTGAACTTGGGCATCGCGATGTAGTCCTTGAACCGGCCGGGGACCGGGTTCCATCGCGCGTGCACCGTGCCGAGGGCGGCGTAGCAGTCGCGGACCGTGTCGACGAGGACACGGATGCCCACCAGGTCGTAGATCTCTGCGAAGTCGCGGCCTCGCACGATCATCTTCTGGTAGACGCTGTAGTAGTGCTTCGGGCGGCCGGTGACGGTCGCCTTGATCCGGGCGGCCCGGAGATCGGCCTGGACCTCGTCGGTCACTATGGCCAGGTACTCGTCCCGCTTGGGCGCCCGCTCGGCGACGAGCCGCACGATCTCGTCGTACATCTTGGGGTAGAGGATCGCGAACGCGAGGTCCTCCAGCTCCCACTTGATGGTGTTCATGCCCAGGCGGTGGGCGAGCGGCGCGTAGATCTCGAGGGTCTCGCGCGCCTTCTTCTCCTGCTTCTCACGCTTGAGGTAACGCATGGTGCGCATGTTGTGCAGGCGGTCGGCGAGCTTGATGACCAGGACGCGCGGGTCCTTGGCCATCGCGACGACCATCTTGCGCACGGTCTCGGCCTGCGCGGCCTCGCCGAACTTGACCTTGTCCAGCTTGGTGACGCCGTCCACGAGCAGGGCGACGGTGTCGCCGAAGTCGCGGCGCAGCTGGTCGAGGCCGTACTCGGTGTCCTCGACGGTGTCGTGCAGCAGCCCCGCCATGAGCGTGGCCGGGTCCATGCCCAGCTCCGCGAGGATGGTGGTCACGGCGAGCGGATGCGTGATGTACGGGTCGCCGCTCTTGCGCTTCTGGCCGCGGTGCCAGCGCTCGGCGACCTGGTAGGCGCGCTCGATCTGGCGCAGCGTGGAATTCTCGATCTTGGGGTCGTTGCTGCGGACTATGCGCAGCAGGGGCTCCAGGACCGGGTTGTACGGGTTCGCGCGCTGGACGCCGAGGCGGGCGAGGCGGGCGCGGACGCGGTTGGAGGAGCCGCTGCGGGGCGGCTGGGCGGGCTGCCGCACCACGGGGGGCTGTGCCGGGCGCTCGGGCGATGGGGCTCCCCCCGCGCGAGCGGAGTCGAGCGTGGAGGAGGGCTTGGGACGCGTGGCCTCGGCAGCCTTCTCGACGGGCGCGGACTGGGCGTGCTCGATCGCCCCGCGGGTGTCGTTCTTCGCGTCGGACGCGTTCGGCGCGGGCTTCGCCGCCGCTGCCGAGGCGGACTCGGGCTTGGCGGCGGTCAGGTGCTGGGCCTCGTCTGGCAAGAGGGCTCCTCGTGCGCGATCCGGGTCCCCCGGTCAGGCTCCGGAGACCCCATGGTAGCGATCCTGCGGCTGGTCATCGCCTTCAGGCCGCTGTGAGGACCGTGTACCCATGGAACGCGCGGGGGCTCCACGGGATTCCGGGAGGTGGCGCCGGGGTGTCCTGCGAGCGACCTCGGCCGCGCCTTCGGCGCAGGGCGAGGGGTGTTTTCGCCGTCTGCGGCTGCGGGGACGCGACAGCCCCGGCCGCTCTCGCCGGTGACGCGGGCCCGCCGAGACCATGCGTGGTCGATGGAGCGCGGTCCGCAGTCGCCGGTGGCGGGCACGGTCCACGGGGGCCACCCGCGGCCGAGGAACGGATCCGCCCGGGTGGTGCGGTGGGAAACACGAAGCGGCCTGCGGCGAAGCCGAGGCCGCTCGTGCAGCAACCCGCTCAGACCTGGAGCAGCGCCTCCAACGGCGCCTCGCCGAGCGCGGGCTCCAGGCGGGCGCGGCCGCCCAGGAAGCCCAGCTCCATCAGCACCGCCAGACCCGAGACCTCGGCACCGGCACGCTGGATGAGGTGGATCGCCGCCTCGGCGGTGCCACCGGTCGCCAGGACGTCGTCCACGATCAGGACGCGGTCGCCGGAAGACAGGTCCTCCGCGTGCACCTCGATCTCCGCCGAGCCGTACTCCAGGTCGTAGGCCTGGCGCAGGGTCGCTCCGGGCAGCTTGCCCGCCTTGCGGACCGGGATGAAACCCAGGCCCGCGCGGACGGCGACCGGGGCGCCGAGGATGAAGCCCCGCGCCTCCAGGCCGACGACCTTCGTCGCACCGGTGTTCGCTGCGATCTCGGCCAGTGCGTCCGTGAGGGCGGTGAAGGCCGCCGGGTCCGCCAGGAGCGGCGTGATGTCCTTGAACATCACGCCCGGCTCCGGGTAGTCCGCGACGTCCCGGATGCGGCTGAGCAGCAGTTCCCTGATGTCGGTCATCGGCGCTTCCCCGAAGGTCGGCCGCGGCCCCGGCCGCGGGACGCGGGCTGGTGGCGCGGTCCCACGACGGCGGGCGCCGCGTCGTCCGAGTCGTCGGCCGGGCCGCGGTCCGCCACGAGGTCCTCCCCGGCGGCGGCCTGGGCGCGCTTGGCCAGGACCCGCTTGGTGAGGGCCTTCATCGCCGGCTCGCGCTCCTTGAGGTCGGCGACGAGCGGGGTGGCGATGAAGATCGACGAGTAGGCCCCGGCCGCGAGGCCGACGAACAGCGACAGCGAGATGTCGTTCAGCGTGCCGGCCTCGAGGAAACCACCGCCGATGAACAGCAGACCGGCCACCGGCAGCAGGGCGACGACCGTGGTGTTGATCGAGCGGACCAGGGTGCCGTTGATCGACCGGTTGGCGATGTCGCTGTAGGTGAAGCGGGTCTGCTTGGTGATGTCCTTGGTCTGCTCCTTGAGGCTGTCGAAGACGACGACCGTGTCGTAGAGCGAGTAACCGAGGATCGTCAGCAGACCGATGACCGTACCGGGCGTGACCTCGAAGCCGACCAGGGCGTAAATACCGGTCGTGATGGTGATGTCGTGGATCAGCGCGACCAGCGCGGCGACGGCCATGCGCCACTCGAAGGCGATCGCCAGGTAGATCACGACGAGGACCATGAAGATGCCGAGGCCTTCCCAGGCCTTGTTGGCGATCTGCTCGCCCCAGCTCGGGCCGACCAGGTCGGCGGCAAGGTTCTCCGGGTTGAGCTTCAGGTCCTTGGCCAGGGTCTGCTTGATCTGGTCGGACTTGCCGGTGTCGATACCGGCGATCTGGATGCGCAGGCTGCCGTTGCCCAGCTTCTGCACGATCGCGTCATGGCCGGAGGCGTCCTTGGCGTAGGTCTCCGCCTGGGACACCGAGGTGCTCATCTTGGTCGGCGTGGTGAAGACCGCGCCGCCCTTGAACTCGATGCCCATGTTCAGGCCGCGCACCGCCAGGCCGACGATGGCCGTGATGGTGATCAGGATGGAGATGCCGTACCAGATCTTGCGCTTGCCGACGAAGTCGTACGCGATCTCGCCGCGGTGCAGTCGAGCGCCGAGGTTGCCGAGTTTCGACATCGCTCACGCCTCCTTCGGGTCGGCAGGGCCGGAGACGGGACCGGCGGGACGGCGGGTGCGGCGCAGCGGCGGCTTGGCACCCAGGCTCTTCGGGTCGAGACCGGACCACTTGTGGCCGTTCGCGAAGAACTTGCGGCGGGCGAGCAGCGTCATCAGCGGCTTGGTGAAGAAGAAGACGACGACGACGTCGAGCACGGTGGTCAGACCGAGCGTGAACGCGAAGCCCTGGACCTTGCCGACGGTCACGATGAACAGGACGGCGGCGGCGAGGAACGACACGAAGTCCGAGACCAGGATGGTGCGCCGGGCGCGCGGCCAGGCCCGCTCGACGGCGGGGCGCAGCGTGCGGCCCTCGCGGATCTCGTCCCGGATGCGTTCGAAGTACACGATGAACGAGTCCGCGGTGATACCGATGGCGACGATCGCACCGCAGACGGCCGGCAGGTTCAGCGCGAAGTGGATGGTGGGGCCGAGCAGCGACATGATCACGTAGGTGAGGATCGCCGAGACCAGCAGCGAGGCCATCGCGACGACCGAGAGGCCGCGGTAGTAGACCACCAGGTAGATCACGACCAGGGCGAGGCCGATCGCGCCGGCCAGCAGACCGGCGTGCAGCTGGTCACCGCCCAGCGCGGCGGTGACGGTGGTGACGGACTGCTCCTGGAAGGAGAGCGGCAGGGCGCCGTACGACAGCATGTTGGCGAGGCTCTGGGCCTCCTTCTGGGTGAAGCTGCCGGAGATCTCCGCCTGGCCACCGGTGATGGCCTGGCTCACGCGGGGGCTGGAGACGACCTCGCCGTCGAGGACGATGCCGAACTCGTTCTGCGGCTCCTGCTTCTGCGCCAGCGTGCCGGTGACGTCGGCGAACTTCTTGGCGCCGCTGCCGGTGAAGGTCATCTGCACCTGCCAGCCGGCGGCCCCCTGGGTGTCGAAGACGGCCTGCGCCTTCTTCACCTCGGTGCCGTCGACACCGGCCGGGCCGAGCACGTACTTGTACCAGGCCTTGCCGATCTGGCCGCACGCCACGATGGTGTCACCGGGCTTGGTGCCGGAGCCGGCCTTGGCGCGCTCGGCGGGCTTGGTGCAGTCCAGGGCGGTGTACCGGGCCTGGAGCTTGGAGGCGTCCGTGCCGCTGCCCGACGAGGCCGAGGGGGTGGGCGACGGCTTGGAGCTGCCGGACGCGGAGCCGCTCGGCGAGGGGGTGGAGCCGGTCTTCAGCGCGTCGGTGACGGGGCGGCCCTGGGAGGTCGCCGAGGCCGAGGGGGACCCGGAGGAGGGCGAGGACGCCGTCTGCTTCGAGGAGGCGGAGGGGCTCGCGCTCGGGTTCGGCGAGGAGCTGCCGCTGGGGGAGGCGCTCGGCGAGGGGCTCTGAGCGGCGGCACCGCTCGGCCCGGCCGCGAGGACCGGGCGGAAGTACAGCTTGGCGGTGGTGCCGACCTGCTGCTGGGCCTCCTTGGAGTTGGTGCCCTTGGGGATGTTGACGATGATGTTGTCGTTCCCCTGGGTCTGCACCTCCGCCTCGGAGACACCCAGGCCGTTGACACGGCGGTTCATGATGTCGACCGCGGTGTCCATGTTGGCCTTGTTGATCGCGGACCCCTGGTCGGCCTTCGCCTTGAGCGTGATGCTCGTGCCACCGGCGAGGTCGATGCCGAGACGCGGAGTCTTGTGCCCGGAGGCGAACATCCCTCCGGTCAGCGCCACGATGGCGATCAGGATGAGGGCCAGCGAGCGCCCTGGTTTGCTCTGGGCGCTCGCGCTCCGGCCCTTCTTAGGTGCTGCCACCTTCTCGTACTCCCTCTCGGGCCGCCCCGCGCCCGGTCGGCGCGGTCGGCCATCACATGGTGTCGGGTTCCCGTTCGGGAAACAGACGCGCCCGGGATGCGCGGGGCGTGATTATGCCGCGTCGCGCACCACCGGGGCGTGACTACTTCGCGTCGGAGTCGCCGTCGGTCTTCTTCGGCTCGTCCTCCGCCTTGGCCTCGGCGGCTTCCGCCTTGTCCTCGGCGGCCCGGATCGCGTCGTCCCCCCGCTCCTCGGCGTCCTTCTTACCGAGGTCGACGGCCTTCTCGTCGGAGGCGGCGGCAGCGGGCGCGTCCGTCTCGTCGGTCTCGGTGAGGGAGGAGGCGTCGTCCGGGACGATGTGGGCGTCGGACTTCAGGTCGTGCTCGATGCCGTGGACGATGCGGTTGTACTCGTCGTCGGTCAGCACGGCGCCGATCGCGTTCTTGGCGAAGAGGAGGTCGACGCCGGGGCCGGCGTCGAGGAGGACCGTGTCCTCGTTGACCTCCTTGACCGTCGCGTACATCCCCCCGATCGTGCGGACACCGGAGCCGGGCTGCATCTCGTTCCGCATGTTGGCAGCCTGCTGCTGCTTCTTCTTGGCCGAGCGCGTCATCAGGAACATGGCCGCGATGAGCACGATGAAGGGGAGAAGGGTAAAGGCATTCACGGGACGGAATTTCCTTCGCGCGACCGCGACGGAGAGCGGCCTATGGGATGGGGGTGTGGTGGGCGCCGCCTGTAAGGGCGGCATCGGCGGAGTCTAAGCGAGTCCGCGTGCATGGAACAACGCTCAGCATGGCACCTGGGTTCCTGGCCCGGCCAATCCCTCGCCGTCGGCATGCCGTGACGGCGCCGTCCGGCCGCCCTCACGTCCCGAACAGGTCCTGCTGTCCGTTCGCCCCGGTCACCGAGCGGGGCGGGGTCAGGCCGAGGTGCGCCCAGGCGGCCGGCGTGGCGACCCGGCCGCGCGGGGTGCGGGCGAGCAGTCCCTCCCGGACGAGGAAGGGTTCGGCGACCTCCTCGACGGTCTCCCGCTCCTCCCCCACCGCGACGGCGAGCGTGGACAGGCCGACCGGGCCGCCGCCGAAGAGTTTCAGCAGCGCCTCCAGGACGGCGCGGTCGAGGCGGTCCAGGCCGCGCGCGTCGACCTCGTAGACGGCGAGGGCCGCCGCGGCGATCTCGCGGGTGATCAGGCCGTCCGCCTTGACCTGCGCATAGTCGCGGACACGGCGCAGCAGGCGGTTGGCGATGCGGGGCGTGCCGCGGGAGCGGCCGGCGATCTCGGCGGCGCCGTCCGGATCGATCTCGACGTCCAGCAGGTGCGCCGAGCGGTGCACGACCCGCTCCAGCTCGTGCGGCTCGTAGAACTCCATGTGTGCGGTGAAGCCGAAACGGTCGCGCAGCGGGGGCGGCAGCAGACCCGCGCGCGTGGTGGCGCCGACCAGGGTGAAGGGGGGCAGCTCCAGGGGGATCGCGGTGGCGCCGGGACCCTTGCCGACGATGACGTCGACGCGGAAGTCCTCCATCGCCATGTACAGCATCTCCTCGGCGGGCCGGGACATGCGGTGGATCTCGTCGAGGAAGAGGACCTCGCCCTCCTGGAGGGAGGAGAGGATCGCGGCGAGGTCGCCGGCGTGCTGGATGGCGGGGCCGGAGGTGATGCGGATGGGAGCGCCCATCTCGGCCGCGATGATCATCGACAGGGTCGTCTTGCCGAGGCCGGGCGCACCGGAGAGCAGCACGTGGTCGGCGGTGGCCCCCCGGGCGCGGGCCGCCCGCAGGACCAGGTCGAGCTGTTCGCGGACCTTCTCCTGGCCGATGAACTCGCCGAGGTCCTTGGGGCGCAGGGCGGCCTCGACGGCCTGGTCCTCCCGGTCGGCGGACGCACCGACGAGCCGCTCGGAGGCGGGGGGGTCGGTCGTGTCGTCCCAGTTCATATGCGTGTGCCTCGATCGTGGTGGGGTCAGCGGGCGCGGTTCAGGGTCTGCAGGGCGGCCTTGAGCAGCTGACCGACCTGAGGTGTGCCGCCCGCCTCCTCGGCCTGCGGGGCCACGGCGGCGACGGCCTCGTCGGCCTCGCGGGTGGCGTAGCCGAGGCCGATCAGGGCCGCGTGCAGCTGGTCGCGCCAGCCCTGGGTGACGGGCGCGCCGACCGCGGGGGCGCCGATGGGCTCGCCGAGGCGGTCCTTCAGCTCCAGCAGCAGTTTCTGGGCACCCTTCTTGCCGATGCCGGGGACGGCCGTGAGGGCCTTCTCGTCACCGGTGGCGACGGCGCGGCGCAGCGCGTCCGGGGTGTGCACGGCGAGCATGGCCTGGGCGAGGCGCGGGCCGACACCGCTCGCGGTCTGCAGCAGCTCGAAGACCTGGCGTTCGTCGTCGTCGGCGAAGCCGTACAGGGTGAGCGAGTCCTCGCGGACGACGAGGGACGTGTGCAGCTTGGCGGGCTGTCCCGTCCGGAGCGTCGAGAGCGTGTTCGGCGTGCACTGGACTGCCATGCCGACGCCGCCGACCTCGACGACCGCGGCGTCCGGGGCGAGCGCGGCGACCGTGCCGCTGACGAAGGCGATCATGCCGTTCGGCCTTTCGTTGCGTGGCCCGCGTGCCGGGCGACGGCCTGCTGGAGCCGGTTCTGGGCGGGGGCGCGCCAGATGTGGCAGATGGCGAGCGCGAGGGCGTCGGCGGCGTCGGCCGGCCTGGGCGGTGCCGTGAGCCGGAGCAGCCGGGTGACCATGGCCCCGACCTGGGCCTTGTCGGCCCGGCCGCTACCGGTGACGGCGGCCTTGACCTCGCTCGGGGTGTGCAGCGCTACGGGGATGCCGCGCCGGGCGGCGCACAGCATCGCGACGGCGCTGGCCTGGGCGGTGCCCATCACGGTGCGCACGTTGTGCTGGCTGAAGACGCGCTCGACGGCGACGTACTCGGGCCGGTGCTCGTCCAGCCACTCCTCGAGGCCCCGCTCGACGGCGAGCAGGCGGTGGCTGAGATCGGCGTCCACGGGTGTGCGTACGACCCCCACGCCGAGCATGGTGAGCGGGCGCCCCGCGATCCCCTCGACGACACCGACACCGCACCGGGTCAGCCCCGGGTCCACCCCCAGTACCCGCACCGTGCCCCTCCCTTCGACGGCTCGCTCACCTGTTTCCGCAGGCTATCGGGTGCCACTGACAACGCCTCGCACCGGCGCCCGACAACGCGACGGGCCGACGGGGTGTGTCCCGTCGGCCCGGTCAGCCAGCCATGAGCGTTACGCGTCGACCTTCTCCATGATCTCGTCGCTCACGTCGAAGTTGGCGAAGACGTTCTGCACGTCGTCGCTGTCCTCGAGCGCGTCGATCAGCTTGAAGATCTTCTTGGCGCCCTCCTCGTCCAGTTCGACCTGGACGGAGGGCACGAAGCTGGAGTCGGCGGAGTCGTAGTCGATGCCCGCCGTCTGGAGGGCGGTGCGGACCGCGACCAGGTCGGTGGCCTCGCTGATGACCTCGAAGGTCTCACCGAGGTCGTTGACCTCCTCGGCGCCCGCGTCCAGGACGGCACCGAGGACGTCGTCCTCGGTCAGCTCGCCCTTGGGGACGATGACGACGCCCTTGCGGCTGAACATGTACGACACGGAGCCCGGGTCGGCCATGTTGCCGCCGTTGCGGGTCATGGCGACGCGGACGTCGGAGGCGGCGCGGTTGCGGTTGTCGGTGAGGCACTCGATGAGCACCGCGACACCGTTCGGGCCGTAACCCTCGTACATGATCGTCTCGTAGTCGGCGCCACCGGCCTCGAGACCGCCACCGCGCTTGATGGCGGAGTCGATGTTCTTGTTCGGGACCGACTGCTTCTTGGCCTTCTGGACAGCGTCGTAGAGCGTCGGGTTGCCGTCGAGGTCGACACCGCCCATGCGCGCAGCGACCTCGATGTTCTTGATCAGCTTCGCGAAGAGTTTGCCGCGCTTGGCGTCGATCACGGCCTTCTTGTGCTTCGTCGTGGCCCATTTAGAGTGGCCGGACATCTGCCTGTCTCCTTCGCGTAACCCATCTCTGCAACGAACTCCAGAGATCCTACAAGGACTCCGGTGTCCGGTTGGCGCGCACCATGTCCACGAACAGGGAGTGCACGCGGTGGTCGCCGGTGAGTTCCGGGTGGAACGACGTGGCGAGCGCGTTGCCCTGGCGGACCGCGACGATGTGGCCCTCGTGCTCGGCGAGCACCTCGGCCCCGGCGCCCACGGACTCCACCCAGGGGGCGCGGATGAAGACGCCCTCCACAGGATCGCCCGGTACGCCCGTCACGTCGACCGCGGCCTCGAACGACTCGTTCTGGCGGCCGAAGGCGTTGCGGCGCACGATCATGTCGATGCCGCCGATCGTCTCCTGGCCGGAGCGCGGGTCGAGGATCTTGTCGGCGAGCATGATCATGCCGGCGCAGGTGCCGTAGACGGGCATGCCGGCCTGCACACGCGCGCGGAGGGGCTCCATCACGCCGAACAGGACGGCCAGCTTGGAGATGGTGGTGGACTCGCCGCCGGGCAGGACGAGGCCGTCGACCTCGGCGAGTTCCTCGGGGCGCCGCACCGGCCTGGCCACGGCGTCTGCCGCGGCCAGGGCGATGAGGTGCTCCCGTACGTCGCCCTGGAGGGCCAGGACGCCTATGACGGGTGCGTCAGTCATGTAGGTGCAGTCCTAGGGAGGTGGCTTACCAGCCGCGGTTGGCGTAGCGCTCGGTCTCGGGGAGGGTGTCGCAGTTGATGCCGACCATGGCCTCGCCGAGGTTGCGGGACGCGTCCGCGATGATCTTCGGGTCGTCGTAGAAGGTGGTGGCCTTCACGATGGCGGCGGCGCGCTTGGCCGGGTCGCCGGACTTGAAGATGCCGGAGCCGACGAACACGCCCTCGGCGCCGAGCTGGCGCATCAGGGCCGCGTCGGCCGGGGTGGCGACGCCACCGGCGGAGAAGAGCACGACCGGGAGCTTGCCCAGCTCGGCGACCTCCTTGACCAGCTCGTACGGGGCGCGCAGCTCCTTGGCGGCGGCGTACAGCTCGTGGTTGTCGAAGCCGCGCAGCTTGGCGATCTCGTTCTTGATCTGGCGCAGGTGACGGACGGCCTCCACGACGTTGCCGGTGCCGGCCTCGCCCTTGGAGCGGATCATCGCGGCGCCCTCGGCGATGCGGCGCAGGGCCTCGCCCAGGTTGGTGGCACCGCACACGAAGGGGGTGGTGAAGGACCACTTGTCGGAGTGGTTGACCTCGTCCGCGGGGGTGAGGACCTCGGACTCGTCGATGTAGTCCACGCCGAGGGACTGCAGGACCTGGGCCTCGACGAAGTGACCGATGCGGGACTTGGCCATGACCGGGATCGAGACGGCGTCGATGATGCCCTCGATCATGTCCGGGTCGGACATGCGGGCCACGCCGCCGTCCTTGCGGATGTCGGCCGGGACCCGCTCGAGGGCCATGACGGCGACGGCGCCCGCGTCCTCGGCGATCTTCGCCTGCTCCGGCGTGACGACGTCCATGATCACGCCGCCCTTGAGCTGCTCGGCCATGCCGCGCTTCACGCGGGCGGTGCCGGTCTCGGGAGCCTGGTTCTCGATGGTGGACACGGGTGACCTCACTGGGTGAAAGAGAGTGTTGTGCACCGCCGAGGAAACGCGAGTGGACCAGGCCACAGCAAGGGCCAATGGCAAGCCGGTGGATCCTTTTCGTCCACCTGAGGTTCAGGCGGCCCTCTCCACCAGGGCCGTCGGCGGCTCGTCGTCCATCTCGAAGGCCAGCGGGAAGGGCGCGTGACCGGCCAGCCGGAACCAGCGGACCTTGCGGTGTTCCCGGAGCCTGCGGGCGGCGCCCACGGCGTCGTTGTGGAAGCGGCGGGCCATCGGCACCCTGCGGACGGCCTCGGCCAGCTCGCGGGCCGCCTCCTCGCCCCCCGGGGCCTCTCTGACGGCCTCCACCTGGGCGGGATCCTCGAACACGGCCCGCAGGGCCTGGCTCAGCTCGCTCTCCGCGACCTCCCGGTGCTCCTCCTCGGACTGCCGGGCCGCGTGCGCGGCCTCGTACAGCACGATCGAGGCGGCCGGGTCCAGCACGCCCGAGGTCGCGAGCTCCTGCGCCACGGAGGCCCGGCGCAGCAGCTGGGCGTCGAGCGCGGCCCGGGCGGCGTCCATGCGCACGTGCAGCCGGTCCAGACGCCCGGCCGTCCAGCTCAGGTACACGCCGATCGCGACGAGCGCGACGAGGATCCAGATGAGGGTTGCGGTCACGGCCGAAGGCTATCGGCTGCGACGAGAGAGCCCTCGGGGCGATCCCCCGGCGCCCCCTCGGCACCCCGGAGCCGGTCCGGGGTCGGCCCGGCCCCTTACCGACCGGGCGCCGTCGCTGTGCGTCCCGGTGTCAGTCGCGGGCCAGGCCGAAGCGGGCACGCAGGCCCGTTGCGCGGTCGTCCGCCGCGACCGCCGCCGCGCCCGCCGTGACCGTCTCGTAGACGGACAGGATGTCCGCGCCGACCGTCGACCAGTCGAACCGCCGTACGTGGGCGCTGCCGCGCTCGCGCAGCTCGGCCAGGCGGGCCGGGTCCGCCAGCAGCCGTACGGCCGCCTCGGCGAGGGCGTCCGCGTCCTCGTTGGCGAAGACCTCACCCGCCTCACCCTGGTCCAGCACCTGCACGAAGGCGTCCAGGTCGGAGGCGAGCACGGGCGCGCCCGCGGACATGGCCTCGACCAGGATGATGCCGAAGCTCTCGCCGCCGGTGTTGGGGGCGACGTACAGGTCGACGCTGCGCAGGAAGCGGGCCTTGTCCTCGTCGCTGATCATGCCGAGGAACTCCACACGCGCGCGCAGCTCCTTCGGCAGGTCCTCGACGGCCGCCTCCTCGTCGCCGCGGCCCGCGACCAGCAGACGCGTGCGCGGGCGGGCGGCCAGAATCTTCGGCAGCGCCTTCATCAGGACGGGCAGGCCCTTGCGGGGCTCGTCGATCCGTCCTATGAAGCCGATGGTATTGCCCTGCCACTCGGGGTTCGGGTCGGCCTTGGCGAAGAAGTCCACGTCGACGCCGTTGGGGATGACCACCGCGTCCCCGCCCAGGTGCTCGACGAGCGTGCGGCGGGCGTACTCGCTGACCGCGATCCGCGCGCTGATCTTCTCCAGGGCCGCCTGGAGGATCGCGTACGCGGCGATCATGGCGCGCGAGCGCGGGTTGGAGGTGTGGAAGGTGGCCACGATCGGGCCGGAGGCCGCCCAGCAGGTCAGCAGGCCCAGCGAGGGCGAGGTCGGCTCGTGGATGTGGACCACGTCGAAGCCGCCCTCGTGCAGCCAGCGCCGCACCCGCGCGGCCGACAGGAAACCGAAGTTCAGGCGGGCCACCGAGCCGTTGTACGGCACCGGGACCGCGCGGCCGGCCGAGACGACGTACGGCGGCAGGGGTGTGTCGTCGTCCGCAGGGGCGAGGACGGAGACCTCGTGGCCGAGCCGGATGAAGTACTCGGCGAGGTCGCGGATGTGGAACTGGACGCCACCGGGCACGTCCCAGGAGTACGGGCAGACGATCCCGATTCTCACGAGGGTCCCTTCGCGGGGTCGAGGTCGGCGAGCCACAGCCGCTGGAGCATGTGCCAGTCCTCCGGATGGTCGGCGATCCCGAGGGCGAAGGCGTCGGCCAGCGCCTGTGTCATCACAGACGTCTTCTCGGGCCGCGTACCTGACTCGGGCACCTCGATCGGGGGATGCACCTGGCCCTGCATGACGGGCGAGTCGTCGTACCAGAGGGTGACGGGCAGCAGCAGCGCGCCCGTCTGCTGGGCGAGCAGGGCCGGGCCCGCGGGCATCCGGGTCTTCTCGCCGAAGAAGTCGACCTCGACGCCGGACGCGGACAGGTCGCGGTCGGCGACCAGGCAGACCAGGCCGCCGTCGCGCAGCCGCCGGGCCAGGGTCCCGAAGGCGGAGCCGCCGCTGTGCGGCAGGACCTCCATGCCGAGGCCCTCGCGGTAGGCGACGAAACGGTCGTACAGCGTCTCGGGCTTCAGGCGCTCGGCGACCGTCGTGAACGGCGTCTCCAGCTCGGTGGTGACCCAGGCGCCCGCCAGGTCGTAGTTGGCCATGTGCGGCAGGGCGAGTATCACGCCGTTGCCGGCGGCCAGTCCGTCGGTCAGGAAATGGATGTCCTTGGCGTCGAAGCCCGTCCTGACGCGCTCGCGGCTCCAGGCCGGCAGCCGGAAGGACTCCATCCAGTAGCGCAGGTACGAGCGCATGCCCGCGCGGGACAACTCGGTGAGGCGCTCGGGCGTGGCGTCGGGCACCACGCGCGCGTAGTTGGCCTCCAGGCGCTGAACACCCTTGCCGCGCTGTCTCCAGGTCAGGTCGGCGATGGTGCGGCCGAGACGGACCGCGACCGGTTCCGGGAGCTTCTTGACGGTGCCCCAGCCGAGCCCGTACAGCGCGTCGGTGAGCCGGTCGGCGGTGCTCACTGCGCCACCTCGTCGGCGCCCTGCCGGCCCGCCGCCTCCGCCTCGGCGGACTCGCGGCGGACGGTGACGACGCGCTGGACCAGCGTGACGAGGCTGCCCACGGCGACGATCCACAGGGCGATCGGCAGCAGCCACTGGATGCCGGGCACGCCGAACGTGTGCAGGCCCGCGAACCCGGCCGCGACCAGTGAGATCACCAGCCGCTCGGCGCGTTCGACGAGCCCGTTGACGGCGACGGGCAGCCCGATCGACTCGCCGCGCGCCTTGGTGTACGACACCACCTGGCCGCTGGCGAGGCAGAAGATCGAGACCGCGCACAGGGCGTTGTCGTTCCCGTTGCCCGCGTACCAGAGCGCGAAGCCGCCGAAGATGGCGCCGTCGGCGACCCGGTCGAGGGTGGAGTCCAGGAAGGCGCCCCAGCGGCTGGAGCGGCCCAGCTGGCGGGCCATGTTGCCGTCGACCAGGTCGGAGAAGACGAACAGGGTGATCACGACCGTGCCCCAGAAGAACTCGCCCCGGGGGTAGAAGACCAGCGCTCCCGCGACCACACCGGCCGTGCCGATGAGGGTGACCGTGTCGGGACTCACGCCCCGGCGGATGAGAAACGCGGCGAACGGCGTGAGGACACGCGTGAAGAATGCACGCGCGTACTTGTTCAGCATGGCCTTCCCGACGGTCGGTGTCGCCGCGGCCCCTGGTGGCCGCCGGCTGGCCCATCGTAGCCACGCACGCGTGTGCGTGGCGGGCGGGCACCCGCAGCCGTCGCGCGAACCGGTGTGCGCCCCCGCACCGGGGGCGTCCGTGACGCGATCGGGGTCCGCGGCTGTCGCTCGTATGGACGCAGCGTGACGGGAGTGGAAAGCTCGAATAACCGCGGGCGTCGCCGGAGCCGCCAGTGCGGGTCCCGCGTGTCCGCGCCCACAGTGACCTCACCGTGCACGGGAGGCAGGATCATGGGCGACAAGGCACAGACACACCACCCTGGGGCCGCCGGCAGGGCTTTGGAGGCCGACCGGCCCGCGTCCGTACGGAACGTGGTACTGGTCGGCCACTCCGGTTCGGGCAAGACGACCCTGGTGGAGGCCCTCGCGCTGACCGCGGGGGCGGTGAACCGGGCGGGCCGCGTGGAGGACGGCGGCACCGTCTCGGACTACGACGACATCGAGCACCGGCAGCAGCGCTCGGTGCAGCTCTCGCTGGTGCCGGTCGAATGGGACGGCATCAAGATCAATGTCCTCGACACCCCGGGATACGCCGACTTCGTCGGGGAGCTCAGGGCCGGTCTGCGGGCGGCGGACGCGGCCCTCTTCGTCGTCTCGGCCTCCGACGGGGTGGACGGCTCGACCCGCATGGTGTGGGAGGAGTGCGCGGCCGTCGGTATGCCCCGGGCGATCGTGATCACACACCTGGAGGCCGCGCGCGCCGACTTCGAGGAGATGACCCGGACCTGCGCGGAGGCCTTCGGCGGCGACGACCCCGACGCCGTGCTGCCGCTGTACCTGCCGCTGCGCGGCCCCGAGGGTCCGGACGGGCATGCGCCCGTGACCGGTCTGATCGGGCTGCTGTCGCAGAAGCTGTTCGACTACTCGACCGGGGAGCGCAAGGAGTCCGAGCCCGGCGAGGACCTGCTGCCGGACATCGAGGCCGCCCGTAACCGGCTCATCGAGGGGATCATCGCCGAGAGCGAGGACGAGACCCTCATGGACCGCTACCTGGGCGGCGAGCAGGTCGACGTCGAGACGCTGATCAAGGACCTGGAGCGGGCCGTGGCCCGCGGCAGCTTCTTCCCCGTCCTGGCCGGCGCGCCCGCAGCCGACGGTGCCCGGCAGGGGCTCGGCACGGTGGAGCTGCTGGAGCTGATCACGGGCGGGTTCCCGACGCCGTTCGAGCACCCGCTGCCCGGGGTCACCACGATCGACGGCAAGCCGCGCGAGCTGAAGGCGTGCGACACGGACGGCCCGCTGGTCGCCGAGGTCGTCAAGACGGCCTCCGACCCGTACGTCGGCCGCATCTCCCTGGTCCGCGTCTTCTCCGGCACGCTGCGTCCCGACCGGACGGTGCACGTCTCCGGGCACGGGCTGACCGACCGGGGGCACGAGGACCACGACGTCGACGAGAAGGTCGGCGCGCTGTCGATGCCCTTCGGCAAGCAGCAGCGGCCGGTGACGCAGGCCGTCGCCGGCGATCTCGTCTGTGTGGCCAAGCTCGGCCGCGCCGAGACCGGAGACACGCTCTCGGCGAAGGAGGACCCGCTCCTGATGGAGCCCTGGCAGATGCCCGACCCGCTGCTGCCGCTCGCCATCCAGGCGCACAGCAAGGCCGACGAGGACAAACTCTCCCAGGGCCTGTCCCGGCTGGTCGCCGAGGACCCGACGATGCGCCTGGAGCAGAACCAGGACACCCACCAGGTGGTCCTGTGGTGCCTCGGCGAGGCGCACGCGGACGTCGCCCTGGAACGGCTGCGCAGCCGCTACGGCGTCCAGGTCGACGTCGTCCCGCACAAGGTCTCCCTGCGCGAGACGTTCGCGCACAAGGCCGCCGGGCGCGGACGGCACGTGAAGCAGTCCGGCGGGCACGGCCAGTACGCCATCTGCGAGATCGAGGTGGAGCCGCTGCCGGGCGGCTCGGGCATCGAGTTCGTGGACAAGGTGGTCGGCGGTGCCGTACCGCGCCAGTTCATCCCGTCGGTCGAGAAGGGCGTGCGGGCACAGGCCGCCAAGGGCGTCGCCGCGGGGTATCCGCTGGTGGACGTGCGGGTGACGCTGCTCGACGGCAAGGCGCACTCGGTGGACTCCTCCGACGCCGCCTTCCAGACCGCGGGCGCGCTCGCGCTGCGCGAGGCTGCGGCCGAGACCAGGATCCATCTGCTGGAGCCGGTGGCCGAGGTGACGGTGCTGGTCGGCGACGACTACGTGGGCGCCGTGATGAGCGACCTGTCGAGCCGGCGCGGCCGGTTGCTCGGCACCGAACAGGTGGGCTCCGGACGGACCCTGATCCGCGCCGAGGTGCCCGAGTTCGAGATCGGCCGGTACGCCGTCGACCTGCGCTCGCTGTCGCACGGCACGGCACGCTTCGACCGGAGCTACGCCCGGCACGAGCCGATGCCGCCGCAGATCGCCGAGAGGATCCGTGAACAGGCGGGCGATCACGACTAGTCGAGCATGACGCGCGCCGGGGCGGGGGACCGGTCCGCCGGTTCGTCGACCGGCGCACGACCCGGCGCGTGGCCGGGCGGCTTCGGCCGTCCGCCCACGGGGTGTCGGTGGCGGCGGATACGCTGATCACAACGCGGACCTGGCAACAGGTGTGCGGAGCACGGAAGTCGGGAAGTCCGCAGGAGCGACACCGGCGGCGATGGGGGCGGGAATGTCGTTTGGAACGGAGTGGGACGGACCCCAGGTGCCCGTCTCGGGCGACGAGGGTCAGGCGGCGACCTCCGCGCTGGCCTCCGCGGCCTACCGGGACAACCCGATGGAGGAGATCAAGAAGGCGGACAACGAGTGGCACCAGTCCACCGTCAAGCTCGGCCGGATCAAGCTGCTCAGGCCCAATCTCGGTGAGGCGTTCTCGCGGGCCGTGGTCGGCCGCATGCTCGCCCCCGACCGCAAGCCGCTCATCCAGTCCTTCGGCTCCGAGCCCCAGTTCGTCGTCGAGCACTGCCTCGCGGCCAACAACATCCGCCGGGAGCGCGACAACCGCCTGACGACCGTCACGGTCCTGTGCGGTGTGCTGTTCCTGCCCGGGCTGATCGGCTGGCTGCTCGTCTTCCAGCTGCGCACGTTCGTCGCCGGGCGTGACGACAAGCGGGCCGGCACCCTGGCCACCGCGCTGCTCCTCGGTGTCGGCCTGCTCGCCGCGCTGTTCCTGATCAAGATGCCGTTCACCGGTTTCTGGGCGTGGTACGCGCGCGCGTGCGTCGTCCTCCCCGTGGTGGGCTGGTTCCTGGCCAAGCAGATCTGCGAGCGCACCGCCAAGGACCTACGGGCCCGCTGGGACGGCCTGCTCTCAGGCACCAGCGTCGGCGCCAAGGTCCCCGAGGCCGTGCCGCGGGGCCCCGGCCAGACCGCGGCCGAGGAGCTGCGCCAGTCGCTGGCCCGGCTGACCGCCGAGCAGCAGTCGAACTCGGTCTTCTACGCCGGTCCCAAGGGCATACTCGGCATGGGCACCCGCTGGGGGTCCTGGCAGCTCGCCGAGGACCTGCTGCCCGCCGACCCGTCGCGGGAGATCCACCCCTTCCGCAGCTGGGACGTCATACGCGCGATCCATGACCAGCTCGCGCTGCTGGAGCGCGGCCCGCTGAACACGGGCGGCTTCCCCAAGCCGTCGATACGGCACTGGATCGTGACACCGATCGGCGAGAAGGCCGTCGCGGTGTCCCGGCCCGAGGGCACCGATGTGGAGGCCTTCCAGGTCAAGCCGCACGCGATACAGGAGATCTGCAACAAGCAGCAGTTCGGCAGCGGCGACCGGCACTACCTGGGCGTGCAGTGGACGCTGTGGGACGGGCAGTTGATCATCACCATGCTGATCACGGTGACGGTGCTGCACCAGACGCTGCGCATCGAGGTGACCGGGCATGCGCTGGGTCCGGTGAACTCGCTGTTCACCACCAAGCCGGAGCCGCCGAGCAAGGAGGTCTCCAGGTCCCTCAAGCCGTGGGAGACCCGCAAGGTCATGCTGCCGCTGGTCACAGCCGACGAGGTGGTACGGCTCGCCGCCCGCGCCCCGCTGAGCTGGTATCCGCCGCTGCTCAACTGGCTCGGCGGTTCGCTCGTCCTGCCCGAGCCGTTCGGCCTGCGGCACGCCTGGGCGGACCAGCCCTGGCGGCACCGCTTCATGGCCGACGACGCGCTGCGCGCGGCCACCCCGGTGCTGCGGGTGGTGCACGCGTCCGCGATCAAGGTCCTGCAGGAGAACGGCGTGGACACGGAGAAGTTCGGCGCCCGCTCCTCGTTCCTCAGCGGGCAGGTGCAGGATCCGACACCGAGGAAGGCGGACCTGTACGACGCGTGAGGGGAAACCCCGGCAGGGGCGCCCCTCACGGCACCGTCACGCCGGCCAGGCTTCCGCCAGCATCTTTCTGGTGTCGCCCAGGAGCTGCGGCAGGATCTTGGTGTGGCCCACCACCGGCATGAAGTTCGTGTCGCCGCCCCAGCGCGGGACGATGTGCTGGTGCAGGTGCGCGGCGATGCCGGCGCCCGCCACCGAGCCCTGGTTCATGCCGATGTTGAAGCCGTGCGCTCCCGAGGCGGTGCGCAGGGCGGTCATCGCCTGCTTGGTCAGCTCCGCCAGCTCGGCGGTCTCCGGCCCGGTCAGCTCGGTGTAGTCGGCCACGTGCCGGTAGGGCACGGTCATCAGGTGGCCGCCGTTGTACGGGTAGAGGTTGAGGACGGCGTACACGTGCTCGCCGCGCCGGACGATCAGCCCGTCCTCGTCGGACTTGGCCGGGATCGAGCAGAAGGGACAGCCGTCCTCGGCCCCGGGGCCGCTCGGCTTGTTCTCACCCTGGATGTAGGCCATCCGATGGGGCGTCCACAGACGCTGGAACGCGTCCTGGATCCCCACTCCGATCTGCTGCTCCGGCTCACTCGTCATGCTAGGCAGCATATGGCTTGGTGCCCCCGAACAGGGCAGGGCCCCCGACGAGAGGAAAATCGCCGGGGGCCGCCACAGCCGTCGCTCAGACCTGGGTCCGCTCCTCGACGACCTGCGCGATCTTCGCGATGGCCTCGTCGAACGGGATGCCGTTCTCCTGCGAGCCGTCGCGGTAGCGGAAGGACACCGAGTTGTTCGACATGTCCTCGTCGCCCGCGATGACCATGAAGGGCACCTTCTGCTTCTGGGCGTTGCGGATCTTCTTCTGCATGCGGTCCGAGGAGGAGTCCACCTCGACGCGCAGGCCCTTCTTCTTGGCCGCCGCCGCGAACTTCTCCAGGTACTCGACGTGCGCGTCACCGATCGGGATGCCGAGCGCCTGCACCGGGGCCAGCCACGCCGGGAAGGCACCCGCGTAGTGCTCCAGGAGCACCGCGAAGAACCGCTCGATCGAGCCGAAGAGAGCTCGGTGGATCATCACCGGGCGCTGCTTGGCGCCGTCGGGGCCGGTGTACTCGAGGTTGAACCGCTCGGGCAGGTTGAAGTCGAGCTGGATGGTCGACATCTGCCAGGTGCGGCCGATCGCGTCCTTGGCCTGGACGGAGATCTTCGGGCCGTAGAAGGCGGCGCCGCCCGGGTCGGGCACGAGGGGCAGGCCCTGCTTCTCGGCGACCTGGCGCAGGGTCTCGGTCGCCTCCTCCCAGACCTCGTCGGAGCCGACGAACTTCTCCGGGTCCTTGGTGGACAGCTCCAGGTAGAAGTCGGTCAGGCCGTAGTCGCGCAGCAGGCCGAGGACGAAGGTGAGCGTCTTGTCCAGCTCCTCGGACATCTGCTCACGGGTGCAGTAGATGTGCGCGTCGTCCTGGGTGAAGCCGCGGGCACGGGTCAGGCCGTGCACGACGCCCGACTTCTCGTACCGGTACACGGTCCCGAACTCGAAGAGACGCAGCGGCAGTTCGCGGTAGGACCGGCCGCGGGCGTCGAAGATCAGGTTGTGCATCGGGCAGTTCATGGGCTTGAGGTAGTAGTCCACGCCCTCGTCGAGCTGCATGGGCGGGTACATGCCCTCGGCGTACCAGTCCAGGTGCCCGGACGTCTCGAAGAGCTTCCCCTTCGTCGCGTGCGGGGTGTAGACGAACTCGTAGCCCTCTTCCTCGTGGCGGCGGCGCGAGTAGTCCTCCATGACCCGGCGGACGATGCCGCCCTTGGGGTGGAAGACGGCGAGGCCGGAGCCGATCTGCTCCGGGATGGAGAACAGGTCGAGCTCGTTGCCCAGCTTGCGGTGGTCGCGCTTCTCGGCCTCGGCGAGGAAGTCCAGGTACGCCTTCAGCTCGTCCTTGGAAGGCCAGGCGGTGCCGTAGATGCGCTGGAGCATCGGGTTCTTCTCGCTGCCGCGCCAGTAGGCGGCCGCATTGCGCATCAGCTTGAACGCCGGGATGAGGCGGGTGGAGGGCAGGTGCGGACCGCGGCAGAGGTCCTTCCAGCACAGGTCGCCGGTCTTGGCGTCCAGGTTGTCGTAGATCGTCAGTTCGCCGGCGCCGACCTCGACGTCCGCGCCGTCGTCGTGCGACGCGGAGCCCTTGAGGCCGATCAGCTCCAGCTTGTACGGCTCGGAAGCAAGCTCCTCACGGGCCGCCTCGTCGGTGACGACACGGCGGGCGAACTTCTGCCCGCGCTTCTGGATCTCCTGCATCTTCTTCTCGATGGCCTTGAGATCCTCGGGCGTGAACGGCTTCTCGACGTCGAAGTCGTAGTAGAAGCCGTCCTTGACGGGCGGGCCGATGCCCAGCTTGGCCTCGGGGAACAGCTCCTGCACGGCCTGCGCCATGACGTGCGCGGTGGAGTGGCGCAGGATGTTCAGGCCGTCCTCGGAGGCGATCTCGACGCCCTCGACCTCGTCACCGTCGGCAAGCTCGTACGCGAGGTCCTTCAGCTCACCGGCCACGCGTGCGGCGATGATCGAACGCTCGCCCGCGAAGAGGTCGGCGGCCGTAGTGCCCGTCGTCACCACGCGTTCTTCCCGCTCGGAATCGCGTTGGATGATCACACGGACGTCTGACACCGGTCTCTCCTGACTGAAGGTGGGTGCGGCGCCATACCAGGAGCGCGCGCACAGGCGATCGTACCGACCCGACGGCACCGACCGCGAAACGGTCACCCTCGGTCCGCGTACCCCTACACCTCAGTCCCCGTCCTCGTACGCTCCTGGCTCTCCCTCCCCGCACGCCTCCTCGAAGAAGTCGAGATTCTCCTGGAGCGCCTTCATCAGCCGGTCCCGTTCCCCCTCGTCCACCTGCACGGGTACGACCCCGGAGGCCCCGGTGAGCCTGCGGAAGCCGCCGCGGCGCTCCAGCCGGCCGTGCACCCGCACCGGGAGGCCGACGAGGTGGGCGTGGCCGGCGATGCGGTAGTCCTCCTCGTCCAGGGTGACGCGGACGTGCGGGACCTCGGCGCCCGCGAGGACGCGCAGCCGGACCGATCCCTCGCCGCCGGGCCCGGAACGGCGCATGCGGACGACGGCGCCGGTGATGCGGACCGGCACGGAGGGTTCTTCGCGCAGGTAGCGGGCGGCGGCCTCACGCAGCACGGGCACGTCGCCGGGTGAGAACTCGACGGGCTCGGCGGAGGAGGCGCAGCCCTCGGGGACACCGGCGCCGGGCGCCCAGGCGACGGCGATCCGGGCACCCTCGGTGCCCCGCACGAGCGCGGTCAGCGCCTCGGTCAGCTCGCGGCTGACGCCGGCTTCCACGGCACCGTCGAAGGCGTCCATGCCACCGGTGGCCCGCCGGTAGTCGATGGCCTCACGGGTGGCGTACAGGGCCTGGTGGAGCCGGACGGCGAGGGGGCGGCCGGGGCGCACGGGCACGAAGGCGGTGAGACTGTCGCGGCCCTCGGCGGCGGGGCCGACGAGTACGTGCTCCAGCAGGCCGGCGGCGGGGCGGCGGTGGCGGGCGCCGTAATAGCCGGCACGCGCGCGGGTGGCGAGCGCGGCGGCGAGCAGCATCTGCCGGGCGGCCCCGCGCAGTTGCTCGTCGGCCGTCCAGGGCGCGGCGCCGACGGGTCCGCTCGGGGTGTCGCGCCACCAGCGGATCTCGTCGCTGGGTACGGCGAGGGAGATCAGCACCTCGCGGGCGGCGGCCGAGTCGCTGCGGGCGAGGGCGTCCAGGGCCTCGCCGAGCAGGTCGTCGCTGTCGGGGAAGGCGCGGCTCTCCGGCACCAGCAGGCTGGTCGAGCCGCCGCCCGGGCCGGGCGGGGTCCAGCGGCCGTACCGGCCGGCCGCTCCCCCGCGCCGCTGCCAGCCGTGCCGGCGCAGCAGGGCACCGAGCACGGCGGGGTCGACCTCGGTGGGCTCCGGGGACCGGTTCCAGGGGAGGTCGTCGGGGTGCGGGCGGACCTGCCGCACCGGCTCCTCGTGGGGACGGATCCTCATGGCCTGCCTCCCGTCCCGACGCGCGTCATGATCTCGCAGAGCGCCCGGTCGTCGAAGATGCGCGAGGTCGGTATCCGCACGGTGGTCCGGTGCCGGCCGGTGATCGGGTGGCCGGCGAGGTTGACCCAGTAGCAGCAGTGCCTCAGGTCGAGCCGGTCGTGGCTGGCGCGCAGCCAGTCGTCCTGGGAGCGCGGGACCAGCATGACGACCAGGATCTTGTGCACCGAGACCGGTGTGCGGGCGAGCTTGCGCAGGTGGTCGTTGTCGAGGGTGAAGGAGAAGGAGCGTCCCGGCGGGTTGGGCGCGACCTGGTACGTGGCCTTCAGCTGCACCTTGATGGTCACCTCGTCGTCGACGGTGTGTCCGGGCGCACTGTGGCTGACGTGCCAGTCGATGCCGTTGTCCGGGAAGGGCTGGGACAGCGAGCAGCCGGCCGCGGCGGCGACCGCGTGCAGATAGCCGACCTGCAGTGTCTCCATGCAGGCGGTGGTGGCGAGCGTGCCGCGAAGGGGGCCCGTGCGGTCGGGCAGCAGCCCGCCCCGCTCGGGCTGCGCTATGGCCATGACCAACAGCCTTCCAAGCAATGAGTTTCCCCGCTGCGGGCCGCTGAACTGCAAAGACCCGTACTCCTGTTGTCTCCTCCCGGCGTACGGCGCAAACGGCCCGGGTATCACCAAACTGGCAGAAGACGGCACGTCACCTGCCGTAGGTGAACGAGGAGTTGGGTTGGGATGACGACCTGGTACGAGGGGCCACTGGCCGCCTTCGACACGGAGACGACGGGCGTGGACGTCGAGACCGACCGGATCGTGTCGGCCGCCGTCGTCGTCCAGGATGCGCCGGGGGTCCGGCCGCGGGTCATCCGCTGGCTGGTGAACCCGGGCGTGCCGATGCCGGAGGCGGCGACGGCGGTGCACGGGCTGACGGAGGAGCACCTGCAGCGCAACGGCCGCTGGCCGGCTCCGGTGATGTACGAGATAGCCGAGCAGCTGGCCGAGCACGCGGCGCTGGGCCGGCCGCTGGTGGTGATGAACGCGCCGTTCGATCTGACGTTGCTGGACCGGGAGTTGCGCCGGCACCGGGCGTCGTCGCTGGACCGCTGGTTCGAGTCGGTGCCGCTGCGGGTGCTGGACCCGCGGGTGCTGGACAAGCACCTGGACCGCTACCGCAAGGGCCGGCGCACACTGACCGACCTGTGCGCGCACTACGACGTGACGCTGCAGGGCGCGCATGACGCGGGCGCCGACGCGCTGGCCGCCCTGGAGGTCGTACGGGCGTTGGGCCGCCGTTTCGCGAGCCGGCTGGAGCGGCTGTCCCCGGGCGAACTGCACACGCTCCAGGCGAACTGGCACGCGGCCCAGGCACGCGGCCTGCAGGCGTGGTTCGCGCGCAGCGGCTCGGACGAGATCGTCAGTACGGAGTGGCCGCTGCGTCCGGAGCTGCCGGCGGCGGCGTGAGGATGCGGGACGCCGGACGGGGCGGGCGGGGCCCCGCTGGAGAGGATGACTGCGGCGAGCAGGACGTCGGTGACGTCGCGGCAGGAGCGCCGCCCCGCCGTCGACGTCGACGCGCCCATGGCCTCTTGGCAGGCGGTCTCAAGCCGACTTCTCATGCCCGCCCCGCCCTCCGTACGGCCCCGCAGGACGTACCACCGGACACGAAAAAGCCGGCCTGCAGGTGCAGACCGGCCTCTCCCGGTGGGCGATACTGGGTTCGAACCAGTGACCTCTTCGGTGTGAACGAAGCGCTCTCCCACTGAGCTAATCGCCCGGGAACGCACTGAACAATACAGGTCCCGGCGCCCTTCGTTCAAACCGCGCGCAGCCGGCGCAGCAGCCCGCGCCGGCCGGCCCGCATCATCAGCCGGTGGTTGAAGCGGAAGACCGGGCGTCCCGGCACGGCCAGCAGCCTGAGCAGGGGCTTGCGCACGTCGACGACCTGGTCGTACCGGACGAGGGTGCCGGGGCCGTCCGCGGTGACCGTCCAGCGGGCCCAGCCGTCGATGTCTCCGGACATGACGACCTCCAGGATCCCGGCGACGCGGTCGTGGCGCGTGGCGCGGGCGGTGAAGGTCATGGCGTACGGCAGTACGGACCGGATGGTGAGGACACCGGTGTCGTCGTCCAGCCGGGTCACCGCGCGCACCTGCGGCCACCAGCGGGGATAGTCCTCGGCCCGCTCCAGCACCGTGTACACGGCGCCCGGCGGGGCGGGCAGGGACCACAGGCTGCAAAAGCGGTAGTGGGTCCAGTCCATGGCAAGAGTCTGCCCGGGCGCGCGCATCGACCTGAGTACGCGTACTCATGCGCCGCACCGCGGCGGTGACCACACTCGGGGGGCGAGCGCCGCCGCCCGTGCGACGGCGCTCCCCCACGCGTCCCACGCGCCTTTGCCACGCCGGCATCCTGTCGCCGAGCAGGGCCAGGTTCTCGAGGGCCGCGAGGCCGTGGAGCGCGGTGCCGTCGGTGGACACCCGGCGCCTCGGCGCCCTCGACCAGCGCGGCCGGGCCGGTCAGCTTCTCGGTCCTCCATGGCGAGGACTCGCTGCAGCCGTCGGAGCCGTAGCGCCGGAGGCCGTCTGCCGTCGCCGGCGGGTGACGTCCCCGCCTTGAGGCGGTGGTGGCCGTCCGTCCACCGCTCCGTCAGATCGGCCTTGTCGAAGCCGAGTCCCTTGTCGGTGTAGAAGGCATTGCCGTTCTGCCGCGGCGGAAGAGGTCGTACAGGTACATGATGGCGAAGTAGCCGGTGTCCCCGGGGGCCCTCGTCCTGTCGTGGACGGTCTTCGGGGCCTTGAAGTACGCGTCCCAGGTCCAGCCGGGCTGCGGCTCGACGCGAGCCTTCCGGAAGACCTTCTTGTCGATGACGAGTGCCATCGCGTTGGAAGCGACCGGAATTCCGAGCTGTTTTCCGTCGACCTCGCCGACCTTCGTCACACCGTCCCGGAAGTGACCCAGGGTCAGATTGCCTGCCTGCACCTGGGACTTGAGGTCGAGCAGAATTCCGCGCTTGTCATACTTCCGGAGAAACGTGACGGCGTTCCGGAAAACGTCCGGGGGATTTCCACCCGCGGCCTGGGGCTGGAACTTCTCCCAGAACGATTGATACGTCTGGAAGTCGGTCGTGACCTTGATCTTCGGGTACTTCTTCTCGAAGAGCGCGACGGTCCGGTTGATCTTCCTGGCCCGCTCCTCGGCACCCCACGGGAGTAACGGCCCGCCACCGCGGCCTGCCCGAACAGTGGGATGAATCGCTTCGAGTAAGCGCTTGCTAGCGCAGGATGAAGCCGGGGGCGGGGCGCCCCAGGACGCCACCCACCCGCCCGCGTACGCCACCTCGCCCAGCCCATGGACCACGCGGCCGGCTGCACGACATGGGCGGCCGGCCACAGGGCAGGGGGGCCGACCGCGCCACAGGGCAGGGGACCGGCGGGCCGGGGCCTGGCGGGCCGGCGCCGAGCGGGGCGGGGTGACGGCCGTACCCGGGGACGCCCTCCGGCCATGACGGAGAGTTCTCCGGCGCTCCACGCCGCGATCCGACCGCGACCAGATCCGGCATCCGGTAGCCGGGGGCGATCGCCGGGTCCGAGGAGCGGCCGCAGCCGCGGCTGCGGCCGCCTACGGCCGCCGCGCGAGGCCGATGGCCCGGGGGGCGGCATCGGTCACCGCCGGAGCGACCAGGAATCGCAGCTCACACGCCGACGGCCCACCTGCTCTGTTGCAGATGGGCCGTCGGTCCGGGTGGGCGATACTGGGTTCGAACCAGTGACCTCTTCGGTGTGAACGAAGCGCTCTCCCACTGAGCTAATCGCCCGGGCGCAGGAAGAACATTACCCCATGTCAGGGGGTGCCTCCGACCAGGGCGGAGTCCGGCGGGCGGCCGCCCGCGCGCCGCTCACTGATCCTTGATCTTCCACGGCATGACGAGGCCGTACTTCCACAGGTACGTCCCGACCAGCGCCCCCACGATCACGAGCCCGACCGCGGTCACGGTGAGGTTGCGGCGGCGCACCTTGGGGTCGAGCGCCCGGTGGGCCGCCTCGGTGACCTTGCGTTTGGTCCAGCGCAGCACGAGCTGCGCCCAGACGAACTCGGTCGCCCAGATCGCCATGCCGCCGAAGATCACGACCCAGCCGGGACCCGGCAGCGGCAGCATGACGATCCCGGCGGCGACCACCGCCAGCCCGACCACGAAGACCCCGACCTGCCAGCTCAGGTGGAGCACGCGGCGGGACCTGATGAATTCCGGCGCCCGGGAACCGAGCCCCCGCCCGGAGTCTTCCTCTGCCACGTGCCGGACCGCCTCCACACTACCCGCTGTCCCGACGGCCTCGCCCGGCTCGTCACTCCCCGTATTCATACAGCCGAACCCTACCCGAGTGATTCAGGTCACTGGAATGGTCCAAGGTCTGATACGAGTTCTCGGCCGGAAGAGTTACGTAAACACACGCAAAACCCTCAGAGGGGTTTACAACGGCACCGTAGGTGGCATGTCGATTTCGCCGACGTGCGAATCCCCGAGCGCACACTGAGCGAAAGGCCCTGGCGCTTATGAACACCACGGTCAGCTGCGAGCTGCACCTGCGCCTCGTTGTGTCGAGCGAGTCCTCCCTGCCTGTCCCCGCAGGCCTGCGGTACGACACGGCCGACCCCTACGCCGTGCACGCCACCTTCCACACCGGAGCCGAGGAGACCGTCGAGTGGGTGTTCGCCCGCGACCTCCTCGCCGAGGGGCTTCACCGGCCCACCGGCACCGGCGACGTCCGCGTCTGGCCATCTCGTAGTCATGGTCAGGGCGTCGTGTGCATCGCCCTCAGCTCCCCGGAGGGGGAGGCGCTGCTCGAGGCCCCGGCGCGGGCCTTGGAGTCCTTCCTGAAGCGGACTGACGCCGCCGTGCCGCCCGGCACGGAGCACCGGCATTTCGACCTGGATCAGGAGCTCTCGCACATCCTGGCGGAGAGCTAGGTCGCGGCCTTCGCAAGCAGCCCGGCGCCGTCCACTCGGGGAGACGGCTCGGGCCAAGACAACCGCATACGGCACGGGCCGACGCCGTCTCCGGGAGTGTTCAGCGCTCCCGGGGCGGCGTCGGCCTGTCCGTGGCCAGGATGAGCGGGGCGCCGTAGGGCGGTGCCGGTGGCCTTCGCCGGCTCGGCCGGGCGGAGTCGGCCGGGCCGGGAACCGGCTCGGGCACGGAGGCGTTCTACCGGCAATCGGGGCGGACGGGACCGGTGCGGTGGGCGCGGTTGTCGCTACCATCGGCCCCCATCGGCGGGCGCCCGCCCGACCCCCAGGCCAGGGAGCGAAATGTGCTGATCACCCACGACACCCGGTGCGCGCTCGACACCGTGGTGGATCTGGTGAACACCGCGCCGGAGGACGATGCGGCGGCGGACGGACTGCCCGATGTCCCGGCTCTCGCTGATTTCGTGCGAAACCACGAGATCAGCGATGTCGGTGTGCTGTCGGAGCTCGACCTCTCGGCGGTGCGCAGGGTGCGGGGGCGCTTCGCGGCGATCTTCGCGGCCCCGGACGCCCGGGCCGCGGCCGGGGCGATCAACGACCTGGTGGCCGCGGCGGGCACCACGCCACGCCTGACGGACCACGACGGCTACGACTGGCATGTGCACTACTTCGCGCCGGGCGCCTCCGTGGCCGATCACCTCGCCGCGGACTGCGGGATGGCGCTGGCCTTCTTCGTGGTGGCCGGCGAGCAGGAGCGGCTGCGTCGCTGCGAGGCACCGGACTGCCGGCGCGCCTTCGTCGATCTCTCCCGCAACCGCTCGCGCCGCTACTGCGACAGCCGCACCTGTGGGAACCGGCTGCATGTCGCCGCCTACCGGGCCCGGCGCAAGGAGGCCACGGGCTGACCGGCGTCGTCCCGGGGCGACGTCGGTCCCGGCGGGTGGCGCCGGGACGGACGTGTACGGCTCACAGCAACAGCAGGTCGTGCAGCGCAGCCATGAGGAGCAGACACCCGATCACCGTCAGGAAGATCATCAGCGGTGGCTGGGAAAGGGCGAAGAGGCACCCGCGCGGCTCGTCCTTCGGCGGCGCGGCCTCGCTCTGTTTCGTGTCCAGCATCTCGCGGCCGATGATGACGCACCCGGCACCCGCCGCGCGATCAACGCACGAGGATCTTGCGGGAGTTCACCGAATACCGTGATCTCTCGTCCGACTCGCTTCGGATGGTGAACGATTCCGGACACCGACCGACACACTGTGTCCTTTCAGTGAGTCGTACGACTGTCATATGCCGTGCTTCTTGAGGATGGCCTCGATGTCGCTGAAGTCGTCACCCGACCCGGAGTTGCCGGGAGCGGCGGCCGGTCGCGCCGCGGGACGGGTCTCCTGGCCCAGGGCGGGCGCCGAACCCGCGGGCGTCACCGCCTCCTGCCGCCTCCCCCTGGCCGCCTTGCGCTCGGGCCCGGTTCCGGCGCGCCGGCGCTCGACCGCGCGGGTGCCGGCGAAGAGGAGCCAGGCCGCGCCCAGCACGCCGAAGCCCGCCCAGGCGGTGGGGCTGAAAGCGGTGTCGGCGAGCCAGCCGACGACCCCGGTCATCACCAGGCCGACCGGCACCAGCGAGTAGGCCACGATGCGCGCCGCCGCGTGGAAGCGCCTGCGGTAGGCCGTGACCACCCCGATGCCCAGGCCTGCCGCGGACACGGCGGAGCAGACGGTCTCGGCAATCATCCGGTCCTCCTGGCGGGCTCGGTCGCGTGGGTGGAAAGCATGGGAAGCGTGGACGGATGCACGGGGCGCTCCGGCGAGGTGCGTCGCGTCCCCGTCCATCGTGCACCGCCCGGCCGTCCCGATGCCATGCTCCCGGCCGGACATCAGGGACATCTCCGGGTCGCCTCCTCCTGGGGCGCCGATGCGGGGCGCCGATGCGGGGTCCGGTCGCCCAAAGCCGGCCGCCGGGCCCCGCCGCCACCGGATGCCGTGGTCGCCGGATGCCGTGGCCGCCGGCGCTCCCCCCGCAGCCACGGGACGCCGTGGCGCGCGGCGCCGTACCGTCCCGATTGGGTCGCCCGCGTCCGGCCTGGAACACTGGCCCGTATGAGCGACTCCTCCCCTGCCCGCACCGACGCCGTCGTTCTCGACGTCTGGTGCGAACTGCAGTGCCCCGACTGCCGCACCGCCCTGGACGACGTCCGCGCCCTGCGTGCCCGCTACGGCGACCGGCTCGAGCCGCGGCTGCGGCACTTCCCGCTGGAGAAGCACAAGCACGCCTTCGCCGCCGCCCAGGCCGCCGAGGAGGCCCTGGAGCAGGGCAAGGGCTGGCCGTACGTGGAGGCCGTGCTGGAGCGGGTGGCGGAGCTGGACCGTGAGGGGGAACCCTTCCTGGTCGAGGTCGCCCGGGAACTCGGCCTGGACGCCGAGGAGTTCGACACCGCGCTGATCGACGGCCGGCACATCCTGATCGTCGACGCCGACCAGGCCGAGGGCAAGGCGATCGGCGTGACCGGCACCCCGACCTACGTCATCGGCGGCGAACGCCTCGACGGCGGCAAGAGCCAGGAGGGCCTGCGCCAGCGGATCGAGGAGATCGCCGACCGGCTGCTGGGCGGGCAGGAGGCCTGACCCGCGGCGCATCGTCTACAGCAGGGGCTTGGACAGGGAACGGGTCGTCGTCTCGTATCCGAGTGACTCGTACAGCCGCTCGGCCGGGGCGTTGCCGGCGAACACGTTGAGGCCGAGGACCGGCCGCCCGGCCTCGATCGCCTGGCGCTCCGCGAGCAGCATCAGCGTACGGCCGTGGCCATGCCCGCGGTGGGCCGCGTCCGTGGCCACGTCGAACACGAACGCCCCCCTGGTGCCCTGCAGCGCCACCCACAGCGTGCCCACCCGGATCCCCTCGTGCTCCAGAACGCTGAAGAGCATGCCGTCGGTCGCGAGCCCGTCGGGCAGCAGCCTGTCGTGGTCGTCGCGGGCCTTGGCGCGGGCCGTCGCCTCGGGCACGCCGCGCGCCATCCACTCCAGGGCGTAGTGCTCGCTCTCGTGCGCCTGCCACGTGTCGAACTCGGCCGGCGTCATGGGCCGCGCGCCGCTGCCCGGCGGGAGCGCGGGCGGGGCGGTGCCGAGGCCCTTCTCCATGCCGCGGTTGCGCAAGGTGTAGCCGAGCGTCTCGAACAGCCGCAGGGCGATGTCCGCCGACGCGGGGACCACGGTCTCGATCTGCCGGCAGCCCCAGCCGCGCGCCACCTCCTCGGCGGCGAGCGCGGCCACCGTGGCCCGGCCGCGCCGCCGGTCGGGCTCGGCTATCCGGATGTCGAGGACGCGGGCCACCGAGTCGCCGAGGGACGGTGAGGTGCCGAGGTGGACCTCACCGACGGGGCGGCTGTTCACACACACCTGGTAGCGGCGCGAACGGGTCCCGTCGGCGTGCTGCTGAAGCGGCTCGGCCGGCCGCAGGGTCGTGGTCATCACAGGTGTTCTACCCGCAGCGCCCGGCCCCGTCAGCCAGTTTTTCCGCGCTCCCGGCGGCCCGGCCCTTCCACGCCCGCGTCAGCCCGCTCCTGCGGACACCCCTCCGCCGGTCTCCCGGGCTCCCCTCGGCCGGTCCCCCGGCTCAGGGGTCCAGGTCCTGCCCGGACCGCTCGTCGAAGACGCGCATCGCCTTGGCGGTCACCGGGCCCGGGGTGCCGGACAGTTCCCGGTCGTCGACCCGGTGGACAGCCTGCACGTCCCGCAGCGTGGAGGTCAGGAACACCTCGTCGGCGCGGTCCAGCACGTCCAGCGGCAGGTCGGTCTCCTTGGCGCCCGTCCACTCGACCGCCAGGGCGCGGGTGATGCCGGGGAGGCATCCGGAGGCGACCGGCGGGGTGTGGATCTCGCCGTCCAGGACGACGAAGACGTTCGACCCGGTGCCCTCGCAGAGCCGGCCGACGGTGTTGCCGAACAGCGCCTCGGAGGCGCCGTCTTCGTGGGCGCGGGCCAGGGCGACGACGTTCTCGGCGTACGAGGTCGTCTTCAGGCCGGTCAGCGCGCCCCGCTCGTTACGGGTCCACGGGACGGTGATCACCGCGGTGGAGTCCGGGCGTCGGGTGGTGGCGCCGAGGGCGACCACCAGGGTCGGGCCGTGCTCACCGCGGTCGGAGCCGAGCGGGCCGTGGCCGCCGGTGTAGGTGATCCGCAGCCGTCCGAGCGGCATCGGATTGGCCTCCAGGACCGCCGCGCAGGCCTCGCGGACCTCGTCGTGGTCGGGGTCGGGCAGGCCGAGCCCCCGGGCCGAGCGGGTCAGCCGGTCCAGGTGCCGGGTGAGCGCGAACGGCTTCCCGTCGACCGCCTTCACCGTCTCGAAGATGCCGTCGCCGACGGTCAGCCCGTGGTCGAAGACGGAGACACGGGCGGATTCCAGGTCCCGCAGCCCGCCGTCCAGCCAGATCCTCATGTGAGCGCCCCTTCGTTGCTTCCCGCCCCACCCGCCCAGCGTTCCTCGTACACCCCCGACGCTACCGCGAGCAGCCGGGACGCCTTCAGCTCGGTCTCCCGCCACTCCCCCTCCGGGTCCGATCCCCAGGTGATGCCGGCGCCGGTGCCGAAGCGGAGCGCCCCGGCGGCGCGGTCGATCCAGAAGGTGCGGATGCCGACGGCCAGCTGGCCGGTCCTGCGGTCGGCGTCCACCCAGCCGATCCCGCCGCAGTACGGGCCGCGCGGTGCCGTCTCCAGCGCCTCGATGATCCGCAGGGCGCTGGACTTGGGCGCGCCGGTGACCGAGCCGGGCGGGAAGGCGGCGGCGAGCAGCTCCGGCCAGCCGGCGTCGGGGCGCAGCTCGCCGCGGACGGTGGAGACGAGGTGGACCAGGCCGGGGTGCTTCTCCACGGCGCACAGGTCGGGGACGGTGACGCTGCCGGTCGCGCAGACACGGCCGATGTCGTTGCGGACCAGGTCCACGATCATCACGTTCTCGGCGTAGTCCTTCTCCAGGAGGTCCGCCTCGGTGCGCCCGGTGCCCTTGATCGGCCCCGACTCCACGGTCCGGCCGTCGCGGCGCAGGAACAGCTCGGGCGAGGCGGTGGCGATCTCCACGCCGTGCTCCGGCAGGCGGATCGTTCCTGCGTACGGCGCAGGGTTGCCGCGGGCCAGCACGGCGGTCAGGGCGTCCACGTCGGCGCCGGGGGCGACGGGCGCGCTCAGCACCCGGCACAGGTTGGCCTGGTACACCTCGCCGGCCGCGATGTGCGCACGGATCCGGCCGACGGCCGCCGTGTACCCGGCGCGGTCCAGGGACGAGGTCCAGTCCCCCGCAGCCGGGCCCCGCCAGCCGCCCGGCACCGGCGCGGGCACGGGCGCCTTCCGTACGTCCGCGAAGCGTGCGCAGGTCAGCCTGCCCTCGAAGTCCGCGCAGACGGCCCAGAAGCCGGAGGAGTCGAGGGCGGCCGGATCGCTGGTGACGTCGAGGAGACCGGTGGCGACGCGGTCGCCGAAGCGGGCCAGAGGGGGCAGGCCGGATGGGTGATGGAGCACGTTGTCGAGTCTAGGTCGGGTGTCCGAGAGGTGGCCCGCGGATGTCCCGGCAGGGCCCCTGACCACCGGGTCCGTCGGACGCACCGCAGCACGCTGCGCAAACGCGTTTTTGTGCTGGCCCGGGAATCCGCTAGAGTTCAACACGTCGCCGGGACGCGGAAGCGGACCGAAACGACAAGCGGACGTAGCTCAGTTGGTAGAGCGCAACCTTGCCAAGGTTGAGGTCGCGAGTTCGAGCCTCGTCGTCCGCTCGAAGGAAGAAGGGGTCATCCCGATCCCCTACACTCCTGGTGGAGTGGCCGAGAGGCGAGGCAACGGCCTGCAAAGCCGTCTACACGGGTTCAAATCCCGTCTCCACCTCCAAGGACGATTAGCTCAGCGGGAGAGCGCTTCCCTGACACGGAAGAGGTCACTGGTTCAATCCCAGTATCGTCCACTGGATCCGTCGGCTCGTACGGCAAGATCCGAACCCGCGCGATTAGCTCAGCGGGAGAGCGCTTCCCTGACACGGAAGAGGTCACTGGTTCAATCCCAGTATCGCGCACAGACTGTGACTCCCGGGTCACAGCCCGCGGACGATTAGCTCAGCGGGAGAGCGCTTCCCTGACACGGAAGAGGTCACTGGTTCAATCCCAGTATCGTCCACACAGCAGGAAGCCCCCGGTCGCGCGACCGGGGGCTTCTTCGTGCGCTCAGCTGGAGAAGAGCATGTGGGCCCAGCTCTTGTTGTGGTGACCGTGGTGCCCGTGACCGCCGTGGTGGCCACCGTGGTGACCGCCGTGCGGGGCACCCCAGGCCGGGGCGGGCGGCGCCGGGTACGCCTGCGGGGCCGGCGGGACGGGCTTGGACCACTGGGACTCCATCTGGGTCAGCGCCTCCAGCTCGCCGTAGTCGAGGAAGATGCCGCGACAACCGCTGCACTGCTCGATCTGGACGCCGCTGCGGTTGTAGGTGTGCATCGGCGCATGGCACTTCGGACACTGCATGCTCGGCTCAACTCCTCGCCGGTAGGTCCTGCTTCGTGTTTCCCCAGGACAGACTCCGTCCGGCCTCGGTCGGTTGCAGCCTAGTCCGGGATTTCCCGGGTCAACTGGTGGGGTACCGAAGTCATTCGGGCGCAGGCGTCGACCAGGGCCTGCTCCACCCCGTCCAGCGGGCGGCCCGCCGCGTGCGCCTTGGTGAGGGCGCGGGCGGCCGTCTGCACGGTGACGGCACGGGCCGGGACGTCCAGCGCGGGCCACGGATCGCCGTCCGCGGGTACGGCCGGGCCGCCGGCCTGGCGGTAGGCGGTCAGGAAGCGGGTCCACTCGTCGGGCGGGAGGAGCCCGCAGGCGTACCAGGCGGCGGGGCGGGCGAGGTCCCAGGCCTGGACACCGAGTCCCAGATCGTCCACGTCGATCAGCTTCCATGGCCCGTCCGGCACCGGATGGCGGACGAGCTGGCCGAGGTGCAGGTCACCGTGGCAGAGGCCGAGGGTGCCGGGCATGGGGGCCTCGGCCCGGGCCCAGGCGGGGAGGGCGGCCCAGGCCTTCAGGACGGGGTGGGCGGCTTCGAGGAGGGTGGGCGGGGGTTCGGGTGCCGAAGTGGGGGCGGGCGAGGACGGGGGTCCGGATGCGGCGCACAGGGCTGCACCGAGCCGGCTCGTCGCGGCGGCGGCCTTGGCGGGGCCGCGCATGGGGGGCAGCGGGCCCGGCGGCTCCGTCCGGTGCAGACGGGCGAGAAGGGTGGCGGCGGCCTCCCAGGGGGCCTCGTCGAGCTCGTCCGGGTCCACCGGGGCGCCGTACGGCCAGAAGCTCACCAGGCGGCCGTGGAGGGGGGCAGGGGCGGGGGCGAGCGGGGCGAGGAGGAGGTCGGGGAACCCGGCGGCCGTGGCGAGGCGGAGGGCCAGGTGGGCGGGGTCGGTGTCCGGGGCGTGCGCCTTGGCGACGGTGTCGGCGTGACGTACGACGGTGGCGTCCGGGCGGTCGGCCAAGGGGGCGGTGGGGGCGCAGGCGCAGAGGGCCCCGCCGGAGTCCGGGTGGGCGGCGGCTTCGGCCTGCGCGGTGAGAGCGGGGAGGAGAGTCACGGGGGCCTCGGGGTGGGGTGGGCTGCGGAGCGAGCGTACGCGGACGGGCGGCCGTGACGGTGCTCGGTGCCGAAGCTGCACGGGGGGACACGCCTGCCCGCGCCGGCGAGGTGCCTCCTGAGGGGGCAGCGGTCCGGCTGCCCGCGGCTGCGTCGGTACGCCCGGCCTCGGCCGTGAACGGCGCAATGCCGGCGCAGCTCCCCAGCTGCGCCGGCATTCGTGCCGTCCGCCGCACCCCCGTCCCCACGGGGTTTCATGGGTGGATGTCCCCGCCCGGACCGCTCTTCCGGGCCTGGGGCGCCGCTCAGCGCCCCAGCATCGCACCCACGGACGACGCCTGTGTGGCCACCGTCTCCCAGCCGTCGAAGACGAGCAGGAGCAGGGCCGCCAGGGGAAGGGCCATGAGTGTCGCCACCAGGGGGTGTCGACGGCCCGTCCGGCGGGGGGCGAACGCTGTACGTCGCGGTGCCGTGTGGGCCATGGTCCCTCTCCTGACCGTTTCGGTTGTCCTTCGGCAGCGGCGGGTGCCTGACCTCGGGGGACGAGTGCTGCACCCGCCGCTTGACCTCAAATCTAGGTGGGGAGCGCTCGCCGCACGTCATGCCTTCGTACCGATTGGCGGGCCTCCCGGAGGATGAGCCCTCGGCGGGGACGTACTCCCCTGGGTGGAGACGCGGTCGCAGGCCTCGGGGTCTTCCCTGAGGGGCCGCCCGCTCTGTCCCGTCATTTCCGAAGCGTCCACAGGGTCGGAAAGGGTGACTTCGATCACTTCGGTCCGCGGCGCGTGGGAGGCCGTGCGTGGTGCGTGGTCCGTGCGGGGACGGGGTCCGGCGGTTGTGCCGGAAGCGTGTGCGGCGGACGGGCGGAGGCGCGGATCCGGACCTGGCGCCGATCCAACGTCCTTACGGCATGGGCCCGTTGGGGGCACAGTCGGTTCAAGGGCGCCGTGTTGCATGGCTTCCTGACCGTCTTTCACGTCGTACGGACGGCGCGCACAATCCATCCGGCCGAGAGGGCGCGGCCTCTGCGCGCAGGCGGCCGGGGAAACGTAAGCTGTGCCACGTCACAGGGACCGGGCAGCGGGGATGAACATGGCGATGATGCGCCTGAGGCGCGAGGACCCGCGCGTCGTCGGCTCGTTCAGGCTTCACCGACGGCTCGGCGCGGGTGGGATGGGCGTGGTCTATCTCGGCTCCGACAAGAAGGGGCAGCGGGTCGCGCTGAAGGTGATCCGGCCCGACCTGGCGGAGGACCAGGAGTTCCGGTCCCGGTTCGCGCGTGAGGTCTCGGCGGCCCGGCGCATCAGGGGAGGGTGTACGGCCCGGCTGGTCGCCGCGGACCTGGAGGCCGACCGCCCCTGGTTCGCCACCCAGTACGTGCCCGGGCCCTCCCTGCACGACAAGGTCGCCGACGAGGGCCCGCTCGGCGCGGCCGACACCGCGGCCGTCGGCGCCGCCCTGTCGGAGGGGCTGGTCGCCGTGCACGAGGCGGGTGTCGTCCACCGGGACCTGAAGCCCTCCAACATCCTGCTGTCCCCCAAGGGACCCCGGATCATCGACTTCGGCATCGCCTGGGCCACCGGCGCCTCCACCCTCACCCATGTGGGCACCGCGGTCGGCTCGCCCGGCTTCCTCGCCCCGGAGCAGGTGCGCGGCGCCGTCGTCACCCCGGCCACGGACGTGTTCTCCCTGGGCGCGACCCTGGCGTACGCCTCCACGGGCGACTCGCCCTTCGGGCAGGGCAGTTCCGAGGTGATGCTGTACCGGGTGGTGCACGAGGAACCGCAGCTGCACGGCGTACCGGACGCGCTCGCCCCGCTGATCCGGGCCTGCCTGGCGAAGGACCCCGAGGAGCGGCCCAGCACCCTGCAGCTGTCGCTGCGGCTGAAGGAGATCGCCACCCGGGAGGCACAGGGCCTGGCCGACGTGCGTCCGCCCGCGCCGCGCGCCGCCGAGGCGGACCGGCCCACCGGCCGGCTCGTCGACACCTACCCCGAGCCGCAGCGCATCCAGCGGCGCACCTCCCCCGGCACCCCGGTGCCACGCGCCGGTACGCCGCCACGGGGCGGCGCCCCGGTGCGCGGTGTGCCCTCGCGCGGCGGCAGCGGCGCGCGCGGCGCAGGTGCCGCGGGCCGGCCGGGTACGGTGCGCCCGACCCCGGTCCCGCGCGGCACCGCGCCGCGCTCCGGCAACGGGAGCCGGCCCACCGGGCGGCGCGGCTCCGGGCGGCCGGCGCAGCGGACGACGGGCTCCGGGCGGCGGCCGGCCAATCCCCGGCTGCTGCGGCAGCGGTTGTTCGTGTTCGTGGTGGTGACGCTGCTCGTGGCGCTCGGCATCGCGGTCGCGCAGGGCTGCCAGGGCCCGGCCCGCGGGCTCGGCGACGACGGCGGCGTACGGCGGCAGCAGCACGCGCAGCCGGGTCACCGGCCCCCGGTCGCCGGTGCGCTCATGTCCCGGCGGTACGAGTCGACCCTGGGCCGCGCCTCCGGGTGGTGAGCGTCGGCCCGGGGCCGGGTCAGGACTCCGGTCGGCCGGTGGCCACGGCGTAGAAGGCGACCGCTGCGGCCGCGCCCACGTTGAGCGAGTCGACGCCGTGGGCCATCGGGATGCGGACCCATTCGTCGGCGGCGACCAGGGCCTGGGTGGACAGTCCGTCGCCCTCGGCGCCGAGCATGAGCGCCACCCGGTCCATCCGGTGCGGGGCGGCCTCGTCCAGGGTGCGGGCCTTGTCGTCCGGGGTGAGCGCGAGCAGGGTGAACCCGGCCTCGCGGACCGACTCCAGCCCCTTCGGCCAGGTCTCCAGGCGGGCGTACGGCACGGAGAACACCGCGCCCATGGAGACCTTGACGCTGCGCCGGTACAGCGGGTCGGCGCAGTCGGGCGACAGCAGGACCGCGTCCATACCGAGGGCGGCGGCCGAGCGGAAGATCGCGCCGATGTTGGTGTGGTCGTTGACCGATTCCATGATCACGACCCGGCGGGCGCTGCGCAACAACTCCCCCGCCGTCGGCAGCGGTTTGCGCTGCATGGAGGCGAGGGCGCCGCGGTGCACGTGGTAGCCGGTGACCTGCTCGGCGAGTTCGGGGCTCACGGCGTAGACGGGGGCGGGCAGTTCGTCGATGACGTCGCGCATGACGTCGATCCACTTGGCGGACAGCAGCATCGAGCGCATCTCGTAGCCCGCTTCCTTGGCCCGGCGGATGACCTTCTCGCCCTCGGCGATGAACAGGCCCTCGGCCGGCTCGCGCTTGCGGCGCAGCTCGACGTCGGTCAGGCCCGTGTAGTCGGAGAGGCGGGGGTCGTCGGGGTCCTCGACGGTGATGAGATCGGCCACAGGGTGATACTGCCTTGTCCTGGGTGTGGTGCCAACGGCTGGGAACGGGTCTGTTACCCGGGGTTACCGTCGATCAAGTGGGCATGAAGGTGCGGCCTCAGGAGGCGGACCGCGGTCCGACCGCGACGACCTCGCCGATGACGATGACCGCCGGGGGCTTGACTTCCTCGGCCCGTACGGCCTCGGCAACCGTGGCGAGCGTGGCGTCGACGCGGCGCTGAGCGGCCGTCGTCCCCTCCTGGACCAGCGCGACGGGGGTCTCGGGGGACTTGCCGTGCGCGACGAGCGTCTCGGCGATCTTCCCGATCTTGTCGACGCCCATCAGGATCACCAGCGTGCCGGTGAGCTTGGCCAGCGACGGCCAGTCGACCAGGGAACGCTCGTCGTCGGGGGCCACGTGCCCGCTGACCACGGTGAACTCGTGGGCGACGCCCCGGTGCGTGACCGGGATGCCGGCCGCACCCGGCACCGAGATGGAGCTGGAGATGCCCGGCACGACCGTGCACGGGATGCCGGCCTCGGCGAGCGCCTGGACCTCCTCCATGCCCCGGCCGAAGACGAACGGGTCGCCGCCCTTGAGCCGTACCACCGACTTGCCCTGCTTGGCGTGCTCGATGAGCGCGTCGTTGATGGCCTCCTGGGCCATGTAGCGGCCGTACGGGATCTTCGCCGCGTCGATGACCTCGACGTGCGGCGGGAGTTCGGCGAGCAGGTCGCGCGGGCCCAGCCGGTCGGCGATGACGACGTCCGCCTCGCCGAGCAGCCGGCGGCCGCGGACCGTGATCAGGTCGGGGTCGCCGGGGCCGCCGCCGACCAGGGCGACGCCGGGGGTGCGGGTGCGGTGGTGGGGCGCCACCAGGGTGCCGTCCCGCAGGCCCTCCACCACCGCGTCCCGGATGGCGGCGGTGTGCCGGGGGTCCCGGCCGCGGGCGTCCGTGGTGAGCACGGCCACGGTGACGCCCTCGCTGTGGCCGGTGGCCGGGGTCCATGCGGTGGCCTGGTCGGCGTCGTCGGAGCGCACGCACCAGACGCGGTGGCGCTCCGCCTCGGCGGAGGCCTGCGCGTTGGCCTCGGCGTCGCTGGTGGCGATCAGCGCGTACCAGGCTTCGGCGAGGTCGCCGTCCCGGTACGGGCGCCTGGCCCAGGTGATCTCGCCCGCGTCCGCCATGGCCTCGACGGAGGGGGTGGCCTCGGGGGACACGAGGACGATGTCCGCGCCTGCCGCGATCAGCGCGGGGAGGCGGCGCTGGGCCACCTGGCCGCCGCCGAGGACGACCACACGGCGGCCGGAGAGGCGGAGGCCTACGGGGTAGGCGGGGTGTTCGGCCATGAGGGACGGCTCCTCGTGCAGCTCTGCGTTGTGGGGGCGCGCTGCACCTTCGGAGCGGCCCTGACGTGCGGATTTTAGCGGTGGGCAGGGCAGACGGCACGGGTGGTCCGGCAACTGAACGCCGGACCACCCGCGCTGTGACGCCTACTTCTCCGTGACGCCCGCCGAATCGAACGTCGCCACCTCGTGCATCGCTCTCGCCGTGCTCTGCACCAGCGGCAGGGCCAGCAGTGCGCCCGTGCCCTCGCCGAGGCGGAGGTCGAGGTCGACCAGGGGGCGCAGGCCCAGCTTGTTGAGCGCGGCCACGTGGCCCGGCTCGGCGCTGCGGTGGCCCGCGATGCAGGCCGCGAGGACCTCGGGGGCGATGGCGCGGGCGACGAGGGCCGCGGCGCCGGCGCTGACGCCGTCCAGGATGACCGGCGTACGCAGGGAGGCACCGCCGAGGAGCAGGCCGACCATGGCCGCGTGTTCGAAGCCGCCGATGGCCGCGAGAACGCCGATCGGGTCGGCCGGGTCCGGCTGGTGGAGTTCCAGGGCACGGCGCACGACCTCGGTCTTGCGGGCCAGGGTCTCGTCGTTGATGCCGGTGCCACGGCCGGTGACCTCGGCCGGGTCGGCGCCGGTGAAGACGGAGATCAGCGCGGCCGACGCCGTCGTGTTGGCGATGCCCATCTCGCCGGTGAGCAGCGCCTTGTTGCCGGCTGCCACCAGGTCGCGGGCGGTCTCGATGCCGACCTCGATGGCGGCCTTGGCCTCCTCGCGGCTCATCGCGGGACCGGTGGTCATGTCGGACGTGCCGCCGCGGATCTTGCGGGGCAGCAGGCCGGGGGTGGCGGGCAGGTCGGCGGCGACACCGACGTCCACGACGCACACCTCGGCGCCGACTTGGGTGGCGAAGGCGTTGCAGACCGCTCCCCCGCCGAGGAAGTTGGCCACCATCTGGGCGGTGACCTCCTGCGGCCAGGGGGTGACGCCCTGAGCGTGCACGCCGTGGTCACCGGCGAAGATGGCGACGGCGGCGGGCTCCGGGATCGGCGGCGGGCACTGCCGGGACAGCCCCGACAGCTGCGCGGAGATGATCTCCAGCATGCCGAGTGCGCCGGCCGGCTTGGTCATGCGCTTCTGGCGCTCCCAGGCCTCACCGAGCGCCTTGGCGTCGAGCGGGCGGATCTGTGCGACGGTCTCGGCAAGCAGGTCGTGGGGTTCCTCTCCGGGCAGGGCGCGGCGGCCGTACGTCTCCTCGTGCACCACCCAGGACAGGGGGCGTCGCTTGGACCAGCCGGCCTGCATCAGCTCCGGCTCGTCCGGGAACTCGTCGACGTACCCGACACACAGGTAGGCGACGACCTCCAGGTGCTCGGGCAGGCCGAGCGTGCGGACCATCTCCCGCTCGTCGAAGAAGCTGACCCAGCCGACGCCGAGGCCTTCGGCGCGGGCGGCGAGCCAGAGGTTCTCCACCGCGAGCGCCGAGGAGTAGGGCGCCATCTGCGGCTGGGTGTGACGGCCGAGGGTGTGCCGCCCGCCGCGGGTGGGGTCCGCGGTGACGACGATGTTGACCGGGGTGTCGAGGATGGCCTCGATCTTCAGTTCCTTGAACTGCTTGGCCCGGCCCTTCGGCAGCGACTTGGCGTACGCCTCGCGCTGTCGCATCGCCAGTTCGTGCATCGTCCGCCGGGTTTCGGCGGAGCGGATGACGACGAAGTCCCAGGGCTGCGAGTGGCCCACGGAGGGCGCCGTGTGGGCGGCCTCCAGGACACGCAGCAGCACCTCGTGCGGGATCGGGTCGCTGCGGAAGCCGTTGCGGATGTCGCGCCGCTCGCGCATCACCTTCAGAACGGCCTCGCGCTCGGCGTCCGCGTAACCGGGCGCGGCCGGACCGGTGGACTGCTGTGCCTCTGCCACGTCGGCCGTGCTCTCTTCCTGGTCGGCGGCCCTGGTCTGCAGGTCCTCCGCGTGCTGGACGACGTCGGGGGTGTGCTCCGCGTCCGGGGCGGGCGGGACGAGGTCCGGCTCGGCCTCGCGGGGGGCGGGCACGGTGGCCACGGGTTCCGGCTGGGTCTGGGGGCCCTGCGGTCCCTGCGGCACCTGCGGGCCGTGGGGCTCCTGTGCGACCTGCGGCTCCTGCGACGCCTGTGCCATCTGCGGCTCCTGCGGATCCTGCGGCCCTTGGACGGCCGACACGTCCTGCGTGATCTCCGCGGGGAGGACGAGGGGCTGCGGCGGGGTGGGCGCCAGGTGCGGGGTGGTGGGCACCTGGCCGTCCACGGGCACGAACTGCCCGAGCGGCTGCTGCGCGGCCGGCTCCAGCGACACGTGGGACGGCAGCGGCACCCCGGCACCGTCGGTGGCCTGCTGCCCGGGGGCCTCCGCGGACGCGGGGGCGGCTTCGGCGGCTGCCGGTACGGAGGCGGCCTCGGCGGGCTGGGCCTGGGGGTCGACCGGCGCGGCCGGGGCGGCTACCGGGGCCGCGTCGGCAGCCGGGGCGACCTGAGCGGGCTGCCGGACCGCGTCCTGGACGGCCGCGGGTTCGGGCTGGGGCTGGGGCTGCGGCGCGCCGGGCACACCCTCGGCGGTGGGAGCGACGGGTTCGGCGGTGCCGTCGACGGGGGCCCGCACCAGAACGGCGGCCTCGGCCGGGGCGACCGCGGCCGCCTCGGCTTCCCCGGCGACCGGCGCGGAGGCCGGGGCCACGGACTCGGGCGCCTCTGCCGGCTCGGGGGCCGGGCCGGCGTCGGTGAGCTGTGCGGCTTCGGGGGCCTGGAGAGCGTCCGCGTTCTGGACGGCTTCGGGGGCCGTCTGTACGGTCTCGGGTGCCGGGCCGGCGTCCACCGCCTGTGCGGCCTCGGGAACCTGGACGGCCTCCGGCGCCTGAGCAGCCGGCGCCTCAGCGGCCGGCGCCTCAGCGGCCGGCGCCTGAGCGGCTTCCGAGGCGTGAGCGGTCTCCGGGGCCTGGACCACGTTGGGCGCCGGCACCGCCTCGGCCGTGGGGGCGGCGGCCTCAGCCATCCGCTGCGCGGCTTCGGCGTCCGGCGCGGTCTGCATGGGAGCGGCCTCCGGTACGGCCTGGGCGGGAACCGCCTCGGGCGCACCGGCGCCGGGAGCGGCCTCGGCCACGCCCTGAACGGCGACGGCGTCCGGCAGTCCCTCCGCGGGGACGGCATCCGCCCGCAGGCTCGCGTCCTGCGCGGCGGCGGCCCCGTCGGCGCCCGCGGGCACCTGCCCGGCGTCGGCGAACTCCGGGCCCACGCCCTGCTCCGGGCCCTCGCCCGGCTGAGCCGCCTCCGCGACGGCGGGCTGCTCGACCACAGCCTCCGGGACGACCGTCCGCTCCGGTTCCGCGGCCGTCGGCGCCTCGGCCGCGATCGGCTGCCCGCCGGGAGCGTCCTCCGGGTTCAGCGGGGCCTGCTCGGCCTCGGCGGCGGGCTGGGCGGAGGGCGCGTAGGTGCCCTCGGGACCCACGTACACCCCGTCGTGCCCCTGCGCCGGCTGCACGCCGTCATGGCCGTGCACCAGCTGCGTGGTGCCCGCGGCTGCCTGGGTCGCGAGGCGGGCGACGGCGGCCTGGGCGGCGTCGGAGGGGTCGATGTGGTCGGCGGAGGGCGCCACCGCTTCCCCCGGGTCCGTCGCGGCCACCGGCGTCGCGGCGACGATCGGGTCCGCCACGGCCACGGCAGGCGTCACGTCCACCGGTTCCGACACGGCCACGGCAGGAGTCACGTCCGCCGGTTCCGGCACGGCCGCCGGAACAACGCTCGGGTCAACCGTTTCGGCAGCCGGTACCTGGGCGCTCACCTGGGCCGTGGCCGTCGGTGCCGCGCCCCAGGGCGTCGCGGTCTGCGGGGCCGTCTCGCGCAGTGGCTGCGCGTCAAGGTACTCGGGGCCGGCCGGGGCCGGGCCCGGCTGCCGTACCGGCGCACCCGCGGGCCCGCGGTCGGCGAGGGAGCGGACCGGGCTGGCCGAGGCGTCGGGGATCGGCGGGCCGAGGTGCAACGGCCGGCGCGGCTGCTGCGGGGCGCCCGTCAGGTCGTGCGGGGCGGAGAGGATGGGTGACGGCGGCACGGACGCCGGGGCCGGGTTCGGCAGCCGGACGCCGCTGAGGTCGACGGAGCCGCTGTCGCGGCCGGCCGTCTCGTGCGGCCCCGGCTCATGGACGGCCTCCACCACCGGTTCCGGAGCGGGTGGCGGCACCTCGTTGCCCCACGCGCCCTGGGCACCCGGCAGCAGCAGGTCTTCGTCCTCGGCGGGTGCCTCGGAGAGGTAGGTGTACGCGCCGTGCGCGGGGGCGCCCGGCTGCTCCACCATGCCTGCGCTCTCCGGCTGCCCGTCGCCCGGGACCTGGCCGGTGTCGGTCATGCGTACCCCTCGCCCATCGGTTAGTGCTCCTACGACCAGCTCACCCGGAACGGCGCACCGACCGCCCCGCAGTGAAGAACGAGCGTCCGTGCCCAGCGGCACGAACGACCCGCCGGAAAAGGCGACAAAGCCATTCAGTGGCATTGTCCCGGTCGTTGCGCCGTCGCGACAGCATGATCCGCGACAGGCCGCTGTGGACTGCGCCACGTTGCGCGTCCTCCGGTTCCGCAGTACCACACCCACCCCAAAACGGGCGTGCTTTCCGGACATTGGCGAACGAAGTTCCGGGCCGCCCGGTGTGGCACAACGATCGGCCAGCCTACCGCGCGCAGTACGACAACAGGATCACGGGGCGCGATCCGGAAGAATGCCGCTGAGCAGGAACGCGACGCTCCGCTCGGTCTCCGTCCAGGCCCGGGTGTCGAGTTCGACGGACTGCAGCAGGGCGCACTCGACCCGGTAGCCGTGCTCGGTCAGGTCGCGGCCGACGAGTTCGGCGGCGTCGCGGGTCGCGGCGTGGGTGACGATGCGCTGCGGGCGCCGGTCGGCAACCGCAGAGACGACGGCCACTCCCCCGCCGCCGACCCGTACGACGTCCGGTTCGGGCAGGTTCTCCAGGACGTGCGGGGCGCTGCCGCGCACCACTTGGAGCTGTACGCCGGACCGGCGGCCGGCGGCCTCGGTCCGGGCGCACGCCCGCGGGTCCAGGTCGACGGCGATGACGGCCGCCCCGGCCCGGGCGGCCTCGGCGGCGAACGCGCCTGAGCCGGAGCCGATGTCCCAGACGAGGTCGCCGATCCGGGGTCCCAGGCGGGCGAGTTGGGCGGCGCGGAGCAGTTCCGTCTCGCCCTCCCCGAGTCGGCCGCCGAGTGCGCCGGAGTGTCCGTCGGCGTAGGCCGCGTCGGGCTGGACCCAGCCGCGCGGGCCGGCGCCCGGGTCGCGTCCGGCGATCCAGCCGCCGCTCTCGGCGGCGACCGCCCGTCCGCCGATGACGATGACCACGTTGGGGTCGCGCCAGGTGTGGTCGGCCGCCTTGTCGGAGGTGACGACGGTCACCTGCTCGCGTTCGGTGCCCAGTTCCTCGCAGATGACGAAGGTCCGGTGGACGCCGTCCAGGAGGAGGCCGAGTTCGGCGGGACCGGCGCCCGGTGCGGTGAGGACGGCGACCTTGGTGTGGGCGCGGCAGACGTTCACGGCACGGCGCAGGGTGCGCGGGTGGGCGACGACCACCTGGGCGTCGTCCCAGGGCATGCCGGCCCGGGCGAAGGCGGCGGCCACGGCGGAGACGGCGGGGACGACCTCGACCTCGAGGCCGAACTCCGGTGCGCGCAGGGTCCGTACGACGCCGAAGAAGCCGGGGTCGCCGTCGGCGAACACCACGGCGGTGCCACGGTGGGCGGCGATCCGGCGGGCCGCGAGCGCGACGCTGCCGAGGCGGACGCGTTCGGCGGTGGGCGGGACCTCGGGCAGCGCCAGGTGGTGGGCCGCGCCCGCCACGAGCGTGGCGGCGCCGAGGGCGGAGCGTGCCGCGTCGGTCAGCGGCGAACCGTCCCAGCCGATCACCGTGACCCGGTCGGCCATCGTCGTTTGTCTCCAGGTTTGCGCAGGTCGTGAGGGTACGGGCCCGTGGGCAGGCTCCGTGAGAGTACCTGGTGGAGCTGTCGGTCGCGCGCCGGGGCAGGGCCCGCGGTCCCGGCGAGGTCAGTTCCAGTCGGAGTACGACGTGAAACCGCCGGTGTCGGCGAGCTGTCCGTCGGCGCCCTCGAGGTCCTCCGGCAGCAGGCTCCACACGATGTAGTCGGTGCGCACCTCGGTCCAGGTGCCGTCGTCGGCGCGGTGGTGCGCTATGCAGGCGTTGCGCAGGACGCCCTCGCTGATACAGCCGATCTTCTGGGCGACCTGCTGGGCGGCGGTGTTGTCGGCGGCGGTGCGCAGTTCGATGCGCTCGAACTTCCGGTCGTGGAACAGCCACTGGGCGGTGGCGAGCGCGGCTTCCGAGGCGTAGCCCTCGCCGCGGGCCCAGGGGGCGATGATGTACGACATCTCGGTGGAGCGCACGCGCCAGTTGGTCCTGGCGAGCCGGACGATGCCGACCAGGCGCTGGGTGAGGAATTCGGTCACCGCGAGCTCGAGACCGCGCCCCGCGACGCGTTCGGCGGGGGCGTCCCGGGTGATCCAGCGCCGCGCCCGGTCCTCGGTGCAGGGCTGGGGGGAGCCGGCCCAGGCGGTGACCTGTTCGTCGTTCATCGTCTCGGCCAGCGCGGGCGCGTCGTCCTCGTCGAGGGGGCGCAGCACCAACCGCTCCGTGCTGATGGAGATGTTGGGGAAGGTGCTCATCATGCGCCGCTCCGTAACTTCGGAAAAACCTTCAGGTCCTGCTGAACTGCCCAGCATGCAGCATGTAACCACTGAACCGCACTGCGGGGCCCGCTCCCCGTGAGGGAGCGGGCCCCGCAGTTGTACGGCCGGCTCAGAAGGAGGGGATGACCGAGCCCTGGTACTTGTCCTCGATGAACTTCTTCACCTCGGGCGAGGTGAGGAGCTTGGCGAGCTTCTCGACCCGCGGGTCCTTCTCGTTGCCCTTCTTCACGGCGAGGAAGTTGCCGTACGGGCTGTTCTTGGCGGACTCCAGGACGATCGCGTCCTTGGCGGGCTTCAGACCGGCGGAGATGGCGTAGTTGCCGTTCACCACGGCCGCGTCCACGTCGTCCAGGGAGCGCGGGGTCTGGGCCGCCTCGACCTCCTTGAACTTGAGGCTCTTGGGGTTCTTGGTGATGTCCTGCGGGGTGGCCTCGTTGCCGACGCCGGACTTGAGGGTGATGAGCCCGTTGTCGGCGAGGAGCTTCAGGGCACGGGCCTCGTTGACGGCGTCGTTCGGGACGGCGACGGTCGCACCGCTCTTCAGGGCGTCGGCCTTCTTGACCTTGTGGGAGTACAGGCCGAGCGGCTCCAGGTGCACCGTGACGACGGGCACGATGTGGGTGCCGCGCTTGCTGTTGAAGTCGTCCAGGTACGGCTGGTTCTGGAAGTAGTTGGCATCCACCGAGCCGTCCTCGGTCGCCGTGTTCGGCGTGATGTAGTCCGTGAACTCCTTGACCTCCAGGTCGAGGCCCGCCTTCTTCGCCAGGTTCTTCTTGACGAAGTTCAGGATCTCGGCGTGCGGGGTCGGGCTCGCGGCGACGACCAGCGGACCGCTGCGGTCGGAGGAGCCGGCGGAGTCCTTGCCGGAGCCGCAGGCGGTCAGCCCGAAGGTGAGGGCTCCGGCGGCGAGGACGGCGGTGGTGAGCTTGGCGGTGTTACGCACGAAAAGTGCCTTTCCTTAAGGGTGGTGCGACCCGTCGTGGGTGGGGACGGGGGACTGTGGGCCGCTTACGCGACCTTGCTGACGTCGGCCGCCGCGGGCTCCGTCGCCTTCAGCAGGCGGAGCTTCGGCGCGGGGCCGGAGCGGCCGCCGCGGCTGTGCAGGGAGCGGGCGGCGAAGTCGCCGGCGAACTGGATCAGCGAGATCACGACGGCGAGGATCGCGACGGTGATCCACATCAGCTCGGTCTCGAAGCGCTGGTAGCCGTAGCGGACGGCGAGGTCGCCGAGGCCGCCGCCGCCGACCGTGCCGGCCATGGCGGAGTAGCCGATGAGGGCGATGACCGTGGTGGTGGTGCTGGCGATCAGCGAGGGCAGGGCCTCGGGGACGAGGACCTTGCGGACGATCGTCCAGCTGTTGCCGCCCATGGACTGCACGGCCTCGACCAGGCCCCCGTCCACTTCCCGGACGGCCGTCTCGACCAGGCGGGCGAAGAACGGGATGCCGCCGATGGCGAGCGGCACGATCGCGGCGGTCGTCCCGATGGTCGTCCCGGTGACCCAGCGCGTGAAGCTCATCAGCGCGACCATCAGGATGATGAACGGCATGGACCGGCCGACGTTCACGATCTGACCGATCACCTTGTTGGCGACCACGTTCTGCAGCAGACCGCCCCGGTCGGTGAGGACGAGGAGGAGACCGAGCGGAAGGCCGGCGGCGACGGCGATCAGGGTGGACCAGAGCACCATCTGGAACGTCTCGGTACACGCCTGCGACAGCAGCGGCTGCATCTCGGACCAGGTCACTTGGCCCCCTCCTTCACCAGCTCGGGCGCCTGTGCCTCGGCTCCGACGACATCGATCTGCAGGCCCTGTTCGCGCAGGAACCCGATCGGCACCACGTTGTCCTCGTAGCGGCCGGGCAGCTCGATGCGCATGCGGCCGATCTGCAGTCCGCCGACGGTGTCGATGGCGGCGCCGAGGATCGAGATGTCGACGTTGTAGGTGCGCGAGAGCTGGGAGATGACCGGCTGGGTCGCGGCCTCGCCGTGGAAGGTGACGTCGAGCACGGTCCGGTCGGCGCCGGTGCGCTCGCCGCTCACCGGGAACAGCGCGGCGGCGAGCTCGGAGCCGGGGGTGGCGAGCAGTTCGCTGACCGTGCCGGACTCCACGATCCGGCCCTTCTCCATGAGGGCGGCGGAGTCGCAGACCGCCTTCACGACGTCCATCTCGTGGGTGATGAGCAGGACGGTGAGGCCCAACTGCCGGTTCAGGTCGCGCAGCAGCTGGAGGATGGAGCGGGTGGTCTCCGGGTCGAGGGCGCTGGTGGCCTCGTCGGAGAGCAGCACCTTGGGGTCGCCGGCCAGGGCGCGGGCGATGCCGACGCGCTGCTTCTGCCCGCCGGAGAGCTGGGCCGGGTGGGCCCGGGCCTTGTCGGCGAGGCCGACCAGGTCGAGGAGTTCCAGGGCCTTGCGGGAGCGCTCCTTCCCGGAGACGCCGAGGATCTCCAGCGGCAGCTCGACGTTGTCCTGCACGGTCCGCGAGGACAGCAGGTTGAAGTGCTGGAAGACCATGCCGATACGGCTGCGCGCCTGGCGCAGCTGCTTGCCGGCGCGCGGGCCGCGGCCGGCGAGCGCGGTGAGGTCCTGTCCGGCGACGGTCACGGTGCCGGAGGTGGGACGCTCCAGGAGGTTGACGCAGCGGATGAGGGAGGACTTGCCGGCGCCGGACTGGCCGATGACGCCGTAGACCTCGCCTTCGCGGACGTGGAGATCGACGCCGTCGAGGGCGGTGACCTCGCGGCCGCGGGAGCGGTAGACCTTGGTCAGGCCCGAGGTGGTGATCACAGGATTTCCGTCACTGTCAGTTGCGCGGGCGTGGGTGTGCCCGGGCACGGGTGCATGCGGTTCAGGCATGAGGGGTGGATGTGCGTCTCGTACGGACTGCGGCGCACGGACATGCCACGGCTCTCGCTTCGGGGCGCGAGGCTCAGCTGATGCGGGGGCCCTCTAGAAGGCGCACATTCGACACATCAGGCGACACATACAACGAGCACCGGGCGTCATGGTCGCCTCGGTCGCAAGGGTGCGGCAGCTCGTCGTGGTCATGCGATCAGTAAACCAGACCTACGGTCCTGACCTGCCGCCGCTGTCCGGATGGTGGACAGGGGCGGACAGCGCCGGCCGGCCGCTCAGCCGCGGACGGAGATCTCCACGCCCCCGTCGGAGACCAGTGCGGACAGGGCCGACAGGTCCTTGACCACGAGGTCGGCGGCCAGCTCCTCGGCCCGGTGGGTTGTGGCCAACGCCACGGTCGTCATGCCGGCCGCGCGTCCCGCCCGGAGTCCGGCGGGTGCGTCCTCGAAGACGACGCAGCGGGCCGGGTCCACGCCGAGCTGCCGGGCGGCGAGCAGATAGGGCTCGGGGTCGGGCTTGCCGCGGGTGACGTCGTCGGCGCTGACCAGGGCCTTCGGGCGGATGCCGACGGCGTCGAGACGGGCCTCGGCGAGGCGACGGGTGGCGGAGGTGACCACGGTCCAGCGGTCGGCCGGGAGGGAGTCCAGGAAGTCCCGGGTGCCGGGCAGCAGGCGGACGCCGCCGTTCGGCACGTCCTCGACCTCGAGCTGCTCGACCCGGGCGACCGCCTCGGGGACGAGCCGGCCGGGCAGCAGGTCGGCGACTATCTCCACGGCCGTCCGCCCGTGCAGCTCGACGCTCCGGAACTTCTCGGCGGTGATCCCGTACTCCCGGGCCCAGCGGGTCCAGCAGCGCTCGACGGAGTCGAGGGAGGAGACGAGGGTGCCGTCGTTGTCGAACAGAAGGGCCTGCGCGTGGATCGTCATGGTCTAGACCCTACGGCGTACGGCGGGGTCGGCGGCGATGGGCCGATTGCGCCGTAATAAGGTCGCGGCATGCTCAACGCCCTGACGCTGGTGACCGGGGTCGCCGCGCTGCTGCTCGCCGCCTGGTGCGGCTGGGCGGCCTACCGTGATCAGCCGACCAAGGACTGGCACTTCATCGGCATGGCCGTGGTGTCGCTGCTGGCCGTGGTCCAGCTGGTGGTCGGGATCGTGCAGCTGGCGCGGGGCGAGAAGCCGGAGCAGGGTACGACGATCTTCGTGGCGTACCTGCTGGGCGCGTTCGCGTGCGTTCCGGCGGCGGGGTTCATGTCCCTCGCCGAGCGGACCAGGTGGGGCTCGGTGACGGTCGCCGCCGGCGGTGTGGTGCTGGCCGTACTGGAAGTGCGGCTCTTCGACATCTGGGGAGGCTGAGGTGACGGCGGTGGAGGAGAAGCCGACCCGGTTGATCAGCGGGCCGGGCATGCTGCTCGTCTGGTTCTACGGCGTGATGGTGGTGGGCGCGGTGTCACGTTCCGCGTACGAGATCTCGACGGACTTCCAGCGGGCGCCGCTCGCCTACGCGCTGTCGGCCGTGGCCGGGGTGGTGTACGGGTTCATCACGTACACGCTGATCCGGGGCGGGGAGACGGCTCGGCGGGCGGCCCTGGTGTGCTGCGCCGCCGAGCTCGCGGGTGTCCTTCTCGTCGGTACGTGGACCCTGATCGACCGCTCGGCCTTCCCGGACTCGACCGTCTGGTCGTACTACGGGGCGGGGTACGTCTTCATCCCGGTGCTGCTCCCGGTCTCCGCGATGTACTGGCTGCGCAGGGCCCGCGACACCGTCACGCCGTAGCCGCGTACGTGCCTGCCTGCTTCTCCAGGATGATCAGCTCCACCCCGTCCGTGCCCCGGGACCTGCCCACCGTCTCGTAGCCGGATCGCCGGTACAGACGGAGGTTGCCCTCGCTGCGGTGGCCGGTGAAGAGACGGAACCTGGTGGCGCCGCGCTGCTGGGACAGGGCCGTCTCGGCCGCGCGGAGCAGGCGTGCGCCGATGCCGTGGCCCTGGAGACGGGGATGGACGCAGAGCTTGCCGATGGCGGCGGCGCCGTCCTCGGTGATCTTGCCGCGGACCGAACCGACCACCTCGTCGCCGAGACGCGCGACGAAGACGCAGTCGGACGCGACTTCCTCACGGACGGAATCCAGGGTCTGCACGAGCGGGTCGATGCGGTAGTTGCCGTACAGCGCCGCCTCGCTCTGGAAGCACAGGTACTGGAGCCGGAAGATCTGCTCCGCGTCCTGCTCGGTCGCCTCCGAGATGGTCACGCTCATGCCCATGTGCGCATGCCTCCCGCTCACCTGATCACCTGTCGTCCCCCACTCCTATCCCCGCACTTCGCGGGCCGCAACCTCCGGCGTGAGCAATCGGCGCAGACATCCCAGACATCTGGAGCGTTCCGGGCCGAGACTGCCTTGTGAGATACCCAACTCCCCCGCGATTTCCCGGTATGTCAGGTCCCTCGGGGACAGCAGGGCCTCCAGCAGACGGGGGCAGCGGCCGGGCAGCCGGCGGACCGCCTCGCGCAGGGCGCGGTGCCGGGTGGCCGAGAGGACGAGCTGTTCCGGTCCACGGCGGACGTCGTCGGCCGGCTCGGCGCCGTACGGCCGTTCGAGGCGGGTGGTACGGCGGCTGCGGCGCGCCTCGGCGCGGACGGCCTTGCGCAGCCAGCCCTGCGGATCCGGGGGCGGCCCATCGGTCTCCAGCCGCTCCAGCAGCCGGAGCCAGACGGCCTGTTCCAGATCGCCCGGCTCACTCCCGGCGGCATGTGCCTCGGCAGAGGCCTCGGCGGTGAGCAGGGGGTGCAGGGCGGCCACCAGGTCGTGCGTCATATGCGGAACGACGCGCCGCCCCGGACGGAGGTTTCCGGGGCGGTGTGGAGTCAATCCGAACGTGGTGCGGCGTACCGGGCCGTTGACGCAGGCTCAGCCGGCCAGGAAGTCGGCGCGGGCGAGGACGCCGGTGTCGGCGTTGTCGGTGAAGACGCCGTCGATGCCGGTCGCGAAGTACGCCTTGAAGGCGCCGAAGGGGTCACCGTAGCCGTCGGCCGCGCCGCCCTTGCGGAACTCCGCCGGGAGGAAGGGGTTCTCGTTGCGCATGGTGTAGGGGTGCAGGACCAGGCCCACCTTGTGCGCGTCGGCGACCAGCGTGCTCGGCGTGCCCAGGGTGCCGTCCGCGTTCTTCGGGACGACCAGGTCGAGGGTCGGGCCGATGCCCTGTGCGTAGCCGGCGATCTCCCTGAGGCCCTTGGGTGTGATGAGGTCGGCGACCGTGCGCGGGTCGCCCGCCTCGACGAAGTCGTAGGGGCGGCTGTCGGCCGTGGAGAGCAGCACGACGAGCGGGTTGTCGACCAGCTGGTTGAGCTTCTGGATGCTGGTGGGCTCGAAGGACTGCAGGACGACCGGCGAGTTCCGGCCGTCCTTGCCGTACTTGCGCAGCAGCTTCGCCACCCGCTCCTCCAGGGCGAGGCCGCGCTTCCGGAAGTAGGTGGGGTGCTTGGTCTCGGGGTAGATCCAGACCTGCCTGCCGCGCTTGCGGGTCTGCTCGTCCTGCCACTTCAGGACCTCTTCGAAGGTGGGAATCTCCCAGCGTCCGTTGTAGAGGGTGTTGTGCGGCCGGTTGGCCGGGATGCGCTCGACGGCGCGGAGCGTCTTCAGCTCGGCGAGCGTGAAGTCCTCGGTGAACCAGCCGGTGGTCGACACCCCGTCCACGACCTTGGTGGTCCTGCGGCCCGCGAACTCCGGGTGGGAGGCGACGTCCGTGGTGCCGCCGATCTCCGGCTCGTGCCGGCAGACCAGATGGCCGTCCTTGGTGGGCACCAGGTCGCCCGCCTCGACGATGTCGGCGCCCAGGTCCAGGGCCAGGTCGTACGAGCCGAAGGTGTGCTCGGGGCGGTAGCCGCTGGCGCCGCGGTGGCCGATGATCGTCGGCACCGGCAGGCTCTTCAGCCCGCGTCCCCCGTGCCGGGCCGTGCGGGCCTCGGCGGCGGCGGCCGTGCCGGGCAGTCCGAGGACCGCTCCGCCCGCGCCGAGCATCGCGGCGCCGAGGATCGCCCGCCGTCCGGTGCCCTGTGTCTGCTCGTTCGCCTGGTCGCTGTGCATGCGCGCCCTCCTGCCGCCTGTGCCCTTCGGTGCGGCCGATCGTAGGGGCGTACACATGACCGAAGGGAGACCGCGGCCGGAACACCCGGGTGATGCCGTATGTCCGATGAGTGGCGGGAAGTGACGGCCCGTCGGTGTCGGCGGGAGCGGGGCGGGCATCCGGACGGGTGAGGGCTCACGCGAGTTCCGTCACATCGTCAGCGGCACGCCACGCGTGGACTCCGGCCCGTCACCGCAGGTAAACCCGTGTCAACAGTTCGTAAGACATCGGTGAACCGGGCGTACCCGATGTGCGTTCGCCCGGGGGCCGCGAGTAATGTCCTCACCTGCACAGACACATATCGCCCCTCGACATCGGAGGACCCGTTGTCCCGCTTCGCGCTCATCAAGGCAGTGCTCGGACCGATCATGCGCCTGATGTTCCGCCCACAGGTGGAGGGCGTGGAGAACATCCCCGGGGACGGCCCGGTGATCCTGGCCGGCAATCACCTCACGTTCATCGACTCGATCGTGCTGCCGATCGTCACCAAGCGGCAGGTGCTCTTCATCGGCAAGGACGAGTACGTCACCGGCAAGGGCGTCAAGGGCCGGCTGATGGCCTGGTTCTTCACCGGTGTCGGCATGATCCCGGTGGACAGGGACGGGGCGAACGGCGGTGTGGCCGCGCTGATGACAGGGCGCCGGGTCCTGGAGGAGGGCAAGGTCTTCGGGATCTACCCCGAGGGCACCCGGTCGCCCGACGGCCGGCTGTACCGCGGACGCACCGGCATCGCGCGGCTGACGCTGATGACCGGCGCGCCGGTGGTCCCCTTCGCGATGATCGGCACCGACAAGCTGCAGCCGGGGGGCCGGGGTATTCCGCGGCCCGGCCGGGTCACCGTGCGCTTCGGTGAGGCGATGGAGTTCTCGCGGTACGACGGCATGGACCGGGACCGCTATGTGCTGCGGGCCGTCACCGACTCCGTGATGGCCGAGGTCATGCGACTGTCGGGGCAGGAGTACGTGGACATGTACGCCACGAAGGCCAAGGCCGCCTGACACCTTCGGCCCGACGGGCGCGGCGACCCGCGTCCGTCCGCCTGCCGGTGGAATCTGTCGCCGACACATCCAGCATTCGGCCGAATTACCCGGCTGTATGACCGAGTGACATGTCTTATTTAGACATGTTCAAACCTTCTCGGCGTACCCTCCTCCGTACCCCGATCGCCGCCGTCGGCGCGGGACTCCTGGCTTCCTGCACCGGCTTCGGTTCAGAGCCCGACTCCGGACCCCAACATGTCCGTGACGAAGGAAAGTTCGTCCCGGACGGGCCCCGGGGGTACGTCAACCCCTCGGATCCGGAGGTCCTCGCCGCCGAGCGGAAACGGGGATCCGGTGCCGTACGCAGGTACAGGTTCACGGCCGCCGAGAGCACGCTGGACCTGGGCGGACGGTCCGTCCGGAGCTGGTCGTACAACGCGTCGCTGCCCGGCCCGCTGGTGCGGGCCACCGCCGGTGACCTCCTCGACCTCACCCTCGCCAACCGGCTGCCCACCACGACGACGCTGCACTCCCACGGGGTGCGGCTGCGCTGCGACATGGACGGCGTGCCGGACCTGACCCAGCGCGCCATCAGCCCCGGCGCCGAGTTCGGCTACCGCTTCACCGTCAAGCACCCGGGGACGTATCTGCTGCACTCCCACGTCGGCATGCAGCCCGACCGGGCCCTGTACGCGCCGCTCATCGTCGACGACCCCAAGGAGCCCCTCCGCTACGACCACGAGTGGGTCGTGGTCCTGGACGACTGGGTCGACGGCGTGAACGGCTCCACCCCCGAGGGAGTGCTGAGCCAGCTCAAGCCCGGCGGCGCCATGGACATGGGGGGCATGGCGATGGGGCCCGGCCACGGCAGCCCGACCCCCCACCACTCGGCGGGCGGGCACCCGTCGCCGTCCAAAAAGGCGAAGTCCACGGGGCCCTCCCGGGTGCTGCACAACTCCCACAGCCGCATGCTCCACGGCGAGGGCGGCAGCGTCGCCTACCCCTACTACCTGGCCAACGGGCGCCTGCCCGGCAGCCCTTCCGTGTTCCGGTGCCGTCCCGGCGACCGTGTCCGGGTGCGCATCATCAACGCCGGTTCGGAGACCGCCTTCCGGGTCGCGCTGGGCGGCCACAGCATGACGGTCACGCACACCGACGGCTACCCCGTCGAGCACCGGAGCACCGACGCCCTGCTCATCGGCATGGCCGAGCGCTACGACGTCCTCGTCACCGCCAAGGACGGCGTCTTCCCGCTCGTCGCCCTCGCCGAGGGAAAGGAGGGCCAGGCCCTCGCGCTGCTGCGCACCGACAAGGGGAAGAACGTCCCCGCGGCCGACGTCCGCCCGGACGAGCTCGACGGGGAGACCGTCCCGGCGCGGCGCCTCGTCCCGGCCGACTCCGTGGCCCTGCCGGACCGCCATCCCGACCGCGAGCTGCGCATCCGGGTCACCGGCACCATGAACAAGTACGACTGGGGATTCGACCACCAGCCCTACTCCGTGCGGCAGCGGCACCCGGTGCGCGCCGGGGAACGGGTGAAGCTCACCCTCATCAACGCCACCGACATGTGGCATCCGCTGCATCTGCACGGCCACACGTTCGCGATCGCCGGTCTGGACGGGGTGGGCGCGCGCAAGGACACCGCGATCGTGCTGCCGCACCGCAAGCTGGTGATCGAGTTCGACGCCGACAATCCGGGGCTGTGGATGCTGCACTGCCACAACCAGTACCACTCGGAGAGCGGGATGATGACAGTGCTCGGGTATCGGAGATGAGGGCCTGAACCTCGGCTACCCCGCGCTTTCCAGCCTCTGCCCCTTCAGCAGGAACCACGCCGCCGCCGCTGTCCCGAGCAGGACCACCGCGCCCGCGCCCGAGGCCAGGTGGAGGCCGTGGACGAAGGAGGTGCGGGCCGCCTCCAGCAGGGTCTGCGCGGTGTGCGGGGGCAGGTGGGCCGCTGCCTCCGCCGCCGCGCCCAGGGACTCGTGTGCCTGGGCGGGGGTGCCGGCCGGGCCGGTGAAGTCGCGGTAGGCGGCGGTCACGATCGAGCCCAGCAGAGCGATGCCCAGGGCCGCACCGAGTTCGTACGCCGTCTCGGAGACCGCCGAGGCGGCGCCCGCCTGGTCGCGGGGCACGCTGGAGAGGATCACGTCGGCGGTGACCGTGAAGGAGAAGCCCGCGCCGATGCCGACGACCAGGAGCGCGGCGCCGAGGAGCGGGTAACCCGTCGACTCGCTCAGGGTGGTCAGAACGGCCAGCGCCAGGCCCACCGCGGCCAGTCCGCCGGAGACCACCGCGCGGACCGAGAAGCGGCGGGCCGCGCCACCCGCGATCAGGCCGGCCGCGACCGCGCCGACGGCCGCGGGCAGCTCGGCCAGACCCGCCTCGAACGGGCGCCTGCCCTGGACGAGTTGAAGGTACTGGGAGAGGAAGAACACCAGACCGGACATGCCGAGCACGGTCAGCAGGTCGGCGAGGACCGCCCCGCTGAAGCCACGGCGCCGGAACAGCCGCATGTCCAGCAGCGGGGTGGGCATGGTGAGCTGACGGTGGACGAAGCCATGGATTGCCGCCGCGCCCAGCAGACCCGCGGCGAGCGTCGGCCAGGAGACCCCGTGGGTGGCGACCTCCTTGACCGCGTACACGACGCCGATCATGCCGACCAGCGACAGCAGGACGCTGAGCAGGTCCCAGGGGCCCGGGTTCGGGTTGCGGGACTCGGGCAGGGTACGGATGCCGACCAGGACCAGCACGGCCATCACCGGCAGGTTGATCAGGAAGACCGAGCCCCACCAGAAGTGCTCGAGCAGGAAGCCGCCGACGATCGGGCCGACGGCCGTACCGGCGGACGCGGTGGCACCCCAGATGCCGACGGCGAGGCTGCGCTCGCGCGGGTCGTGGAAGATGTTGCGGATCAGGGCGAGGGTGGCCGGCATCAGGGTCGCGCCGGCGACACCGAGCAGCGCCCGCGCCAGGATCATCAGCCCGGGTGTCGTCGCGTAGGCGTTGAGCACGGAGATCGCGCCGAACGCCGTCGCGCCGACGAGCAGGATCCGCTTGCGGCCGATGCGGTCGCCGAGGCTGCCCATGGAGACCAGCAGACCGGCGATGACGAAGGAGTAGACGTCACCGATCCACAGGAGCTGGGTGCCGGAGGGGTCGAGGTCCTCGCTGATGTAGGGGGTCGCCAGGCCGAGCACGGTGGCGTCGACGGCCACCAGCAGCACGGCCAGGACGAGGACGGACAGCGCGAGCCAGCGGCCCGGGCGCTTCACCGCCTCGGTCGCGGGTGCCGGCTGCAGGGTGCTGGTCATGATTCCTCTCTTCGGAGCGCGCCGCCGAGCAGCAGCTCGGCGACCATGGTCGGGAAGTCCCGGGAGGCCACGCGGCCGTCCAGGGTGGCCCAGGCACAGGAGGCGATGAGCCCGTACAGCGCCTCGGTGAGCCAGACGGGAGTGAGGTCGATGCGCAGTTCACCGCTCTGCTGCCCACGCTGGAAGAGCGCGCCGATCTGGGCGTCCAGCCGCTGCCAGCCGTCGTCCTGCCGGTCGGTCTCCCACAGCTGGCTCTCGCCGTACAGGAAGGCGAGCAGCCCCGCGGCGGGCTGGATCTCCCGCACGAGTCTGCGTACGGCCTCGCTCGCGGAGCCCTCGTCGAGCCGGGCCCGGTCCAGCGCCGCCTCGCACTCGGCGATGCCGAGCGACTCCAGCGCGCGGACGAGCGCGTCACGGCCGGCGAAGTGCCGGTGCAGCGTGGCGCGGCTGATCCCGGCGGCCTTGGCGACCTCGTCCATCGTCGCGGTGGGCTTACGGGTCAGCAGGGCGGCCGCGCTGCGCAGCACCTGGTCACGATCGAGGGCCATGAGACAAGGGTAACCCACATGAGACATCTTTGTCTCATCTTGAGCATGCGTGACTCAACGCTGCTGGTCACCGCGGTGACGGCTCAGTGCCAGGGCAGCTCCCCGCGCCGCTCCCAGTAGGCGCGCGGGTCCTCGACCAGGGTGGCGAGGCGGGTCAGCTGGTCCTCGTCGAGGTCGACGGCGGGGGCGTGCAGGTTGGAGCCGAGCTGGGTGACGGTCGCGGCGCCGGAGAGGACGACGCCCACCCAGGGCCGGCACAGGATCAGCGCGAGGGCGACGGCGTCGCAGCCGAGGGAGGTCTCCTCGGCCACGGCCTTCAGTACGTCCGGGGCGGCCGGCGCCGCGAGCCGGCCGTTGGCCATGCCCTCCTTGACGATCACGGTGAGCCCGGCGTCGTGCGCCTCGGCGAGAGCGGCTCCGGCCGAGGTCTCCAGCGCGTTGTACGTCGACTGGACGGTACGGAAGAGGGGCTCGCCGTCGACGGTCACCTCGAGGGCGGCGCGGATGGCGTCGGCCTGGGCGGGACCGCTGGTGGAGAAGCCGACGGTCAGGCCCTGGGCGGCGGCCTCGGCGAGCCTGGAGTGCAGTTCCTTGTCGGTGAGCGCGGGGCTGTCCGGGGTCACCGAGTGGATCTGGTAGAGGTCGAGCCGGTCGCCGAGCAGCGCGTCGGTCTCGGCGCGCTGCCGCTCGTACGTGGCGAGACTGTGGTCCTTGACCTCGTGCTGGGCGGCGTCGGTGGACCAGCCTGCGGTGTAGGTGTAGCCCCACTTGCTGCCGACGACCACGTCGTCGATGTCGGGACGGGCGTTCAGCCAGTCGGCGAGGAACTCCTCCGAACGCCCGTAGGAGCGGGCCACGTCGAAGTAGCGCACCCCCTGGGCGTACGCGGCGTCGAGGAGGTCGTGGGTGCGGGTGCGCAGCGATTCCGCGCTGCGGTTCTCGCCGAGGTCCCTGTCGCGGCCGAGGTTGATGTAACCGGGGCGGCCGACGGCGGCGAGGCCCAGCCCGATGTGGCAGGTGGGGGTCGTCGCTGAGGCCAGTCGGGCGAAGGGCATCACGGGCTCCGTTCGGTCGGCTCCGGTGGGGCTTGCGACCAACCTAACCCGCGATGACCTTCGGGTCCGTCCGAGAACTCGGTGCGTCCGGTGCTTGGTCGAGTGCGGAGGCACTGTGGTTGACCCCGCCCCCGCGGCGCAGCCGCACCTCGACACGGCCCCGCGCCTCTTCCGGGGCGCGGGGCTCAGGGGCGCCGGGTCAGCTCTTCTTCCTGGCGTCCGCCCATGCGTGCTGGGCCGCCACGTCGGCCTTGACCTCCGCCAGCTGGACGGCGACCGCGCTCGGGGCCGTGCCGCCGCGGCCGTTGCGGGAGGCCAGGGCGCCCGGGACGTTGAGGACCGTCCGCACCTGCGGCGTCAGGTGCGCGGAGATCTTCGCGAACTGCTCGTCCGTGAGCTCGTCCAGTTCCTTGCCCTCGGACTCGGCGGCCTTCACGCACTCGCCGGCGACCTCGTGCGCGACCCGGAACGGGACGCCCTGCTTGACCAGCCACTCGGCGATGTCGGTGGCGAGCGAGAAGCCGGCCGGGGCCAGTTCCTCCATGCGCTCGCGGTGGACGGTGAGGGTGGCGATCATGCCGGTGAAGGCGGGGAGCAGGATCTCCAGCTGGTCACAGGAGTCGAAGACCGGCTCCTTGTCCTCCTGCAGGTCGCGGTTGTAGGCGAGGGGCAGAGCCTTGAGGGTGGCCATCAGCCCGGTGAGATTGCCGATCAGGCGGCCGGACTTGCCGCGCGCCAGCTCGGCGATGTCCGGGTTCTTCTTCTGCGGCATGATCGACGAACCCGTGGAGAACGCGTCGTGCAGGGTGACGAAGGAGAACTCCTTCGTGTTCCAGATGATGATCTCCTCGGCGATCCGGGAGAGGTTCACGCCGATCATCGCGGTGATGAAGGTGAACTCGGCGACGAAGTCGCGGGAGGCCGTGCCGTCGATGGAGTTGCCGACGCTGCCGTGCTCGAAACCCAGGTCCTGCGCCACCGCCTCCGGGTCCAGGCCGAGCGAGGAGCCGGCGAGGGCGCCGGAACCGTACGGCGACACGGCCGTGCGCTCGTCCCACTGCCGCAGCCGCTCGGCGTCCCGGGACAGGGACTGGACGTGGGCGAGGACGTGGTGGGCGAAGAGGACCGGCTGGGCGTGCTGCAGGTGGGTGCGGCCGGGCATCGCGACGTCCGGGTGCGCCTCCGCGAGACCGACGAGGGCGTCCTGGAGGTCGGCGATCAGACCGCCGATCGTCCGGGCGTGGTCGCGCAGGTACATCCGGAAGAGGGTGGCCACCTGGTCGTTCCGCGACCGGCCGGCGCGCAGTTTGCCCCCGAGGTCGGGGCCGAGGCGCTCCAGCAGGCCGCGCTCCAGGGCGGTGTGCACGTCCTCGTCGGCGATCGTGCCCACGAACACGCCCGAGGCCACGTCGGCCTCGAGCTGGTCGAGCCCGGCGATCATGCGCTGCAGCTCGTCCTCGGTGAGGAGGCCGGCCTTGTTCAGGACGCGGGCATGGGCACGCGAACCGGCGATGTCGTACGGCGCGAGCCGCCAGTCGAAGTGGACGGAGGCGGACAGCTTCGCCAGGGCCTCGGCGGGACCGTCGGCGAAACGGGCGCCCCAGAGCCGTACGTCACCGCTGTTGCTGCTCACTTGCGCTGCTCCTCGATAAGGGGTGTGGATGGACGAACCGTACTCAGGCCGGGTCCCGCTCGGCCGCGATCTGCGACGACGGGCGGTGCAGGTCGCCCGCGCCGTGCTGCACCACTCTCATGCATGAGTATGCAGAGCTATGCATGATTCGTCAATCCATCGATCCGCGGATCGGGTCGGGCGAACTCCTTAGACAGGCGAACGAAGTGCGCCGATAATGCGGCCATGGGAAAGACCTATGAGCGCATCGACGGCAGGCTCCGGACGTTCATCGAGGAACAGCCCCTCTTCTTCACCGCGACCGCCCCGCTCCGCGGCGACGGCACGGTCAACCTCTCCCCCAAGGGCCTCAAGGGCTCCTTCGCCGTACTGGACGAGCTCACCGTGGCCTACCTGGACTTCGCCGGGTCCAACGCCGAGACCATCGCGCACCTGCGCGAGAACGGGCGGATCACGCTGATGTGGTGCGCCTTCCAGGGCCCGCCCAACATCGTGCGCGTCCACGGGCGGGGCGAGCCGGTGTTCCGTGACGACCCCCGGTTCCCGGAACTGCTCGCGCGTTTCCCGGACATCGACCACACCGCCCACGGCCTGCGCGCGATCATCGTCGTGCACGCCGAACTGGTACGCGACACCTGCGGCTACGCCGTCCCCCGCATGGCGTACGAGGACGACCGCGACCTGCACGGCAAGCGCTTCGCCCGCGAGGACGACGCCTCGCTGAGCGCGTACTTCACCAAGAAGGAGCACGTCGCGACGAGCCTGGACGGACTACCCGGGCTGCCGTTGCCGCTGCCGCCGTCTACCGTCTGAGCCATGCGCCCCGGTTTCGTACTCGCCCTCGTGTCCGCGTCCTCGCTCGCCCTGCTCGGTCTCCGGCCGGGCGCCGCGTCCGTGCCGCTGCCCGCGCAGTTGGCCGACACGGGCGGCGGCAGCCAGCTGATCACCGCTCAGGCCCCGAGCACCGGCTCCACCTCGGGCACGCTCGCGTGGTGGGACCTGAAGGACGGTCAGTGGGTGCAGGCCGGTACCGCACCGGCCCGCTTCGGGGCGAACGGACTGGTGGAGGGCGCCTCGCGGCAGCAGGGCACGAAGACGACACCGACCGGGCTGTACGACCTCCCCTTCGGTTTCGGGACCAAGCCCGCGCCGGAGGGGACGACCGTGCCGTACCGGCCGGTGAAGGACGACTCCTGGTGGTGCCAGGACAACGACTCACAGTCGTACAACCGGTGGGTCGAGCCGCTGCCGGCCGACTGCCGCGCCTCCGAGTCCGAGCACCTGAACGCCTATGCGACGCAGTACGCGTACGCACTCGTCATCGGCTTCAACTACGACCGGCCCGTGAAGGGCCGCGGCGCCGGCATCTTCCTCCATGTCAACGGGAGCGGTGCCACCGCCGGCTGTGTCTCGGTGCCGGAGGACGCGATGGAGCGGATCCTGCGGTGGGCGGAGCCCGGGAAACGGCCGCATGTCGCCATCGGGACCGTGGACGGAGCCACGGCTCTCACCCGGTACTGACGCCGGGCGCCGGCAGACGCACCGTGAAGGTCGTGGACCCCGGTGCGCTCTCCAGCCCCACCGTCCCCCCGTGCGCCTCCACCACCGCCGCCACGATCGACAGGCCCAGGCCCGCCCCGCCGCCGGGAGCATCCGCCCGGCGGCGGTGCTCCGCTCGGGTGAAGCGCTCGAAGACGTCGGGCTGGACGGCTTCGGGCACGCCGGGGCCGTCGTCGTGGACGGAGAGGAGAGCCATGTCGGTGCCGGTCTCCAAGGTGACGGTGACCTTCGTGCCCACGGGTGTGTGCACACGCGCGTTGGCCAACAGGTTGGCCAGCACCTGGTGGAGGCGGTGGGTGTCGCCCGTGACCGTCACCGGGTCCTCCGGCAGGTCCAGCGTCCAGCGGTGCTCCGGACCCGCGGCCCGGGCGTCGGTGACGGCGTCCAGGACCAGGTGGGTCAGGTCCACCGGGTGGCGCTCCAGCGGGCGGCCCGCGTCCAGGCGGGCGAGCAGCAGCAGGTCGTCCACCATCTCGCCCATCCGGGAGGACTCCGCGGTGATGCGCTCCAGGGCCCGGGTGACCTCGGGCGGCACCGGCCCGGGGTGCAGCAGGGCCAGTTCGGCGTGCCCGCGCACCGAGGCGACCGGGGTGCGCAGCTCATGGCTGGCGTCGGCGGCGAACCGGCGCAGCCGCTCCTCGCCGGCGTGCCGCTTGGTCAGGGCGTCCTCGACATGGCCCAGCATCCGGTTGAAGGCCCCGGCCACCTGGCCGACCTCGCTGTGCGGGTCGCTGTCCGGGGCCCGGGGCGGCAGCGCCACCTCCCCGCTGGCCAGCGGCAGTTCGCTGACCCGGGTCGCGGTGGCGGCGACCCGGCTGAGCGGCCGCAGCGACCAGCGCACCCAGAACGCCCCGGCCACGCCGGTCGCCACCAGCGCCAGGCCGAAGACGGCCCCGGCGACCAGCTCCAGCCGGTGGACCGTGGCCTCGACCGGCTCCAGCGGGAGGCCGACGATCAGCACGTCCCCGTCCCGGCCCGCGGAGGCGACGACCCGGTAGTCGTGCAGGGCGGAGAGCTCGACGGTGTGGGCCCGGCCGTCGACCGGCACCTCGGCCAGCCGCCCCGCGTCCTGTGCGGTGAGGGTGACGGCCAGGTCGGCGGACGGGTCGCCGCTGCGGATCAGGCCCTTGTTGGTGACCGTGCCGTCCAGCAGCCGGGCGCCGAAGGTGCCGGTGGCCATTCGGCGGGTGTCGCCGTGCTCGTCGCCGTCGTGATCGTCCGGCAGCAGGCCCTTGTGCTCCAGGCTCTCCGGGAACCGGGTGCCGACCTGGGCGAGCTGTTCGTCCAGGCGCTGGGTGAGGAAGCCGTTCAGCTCGACGACGGCGGCCAGGCCGACGGCCGCGCAGCTCACCGCCAGCAACACCACCAGACCGACGGTGAGCCGGGCGCGCAGGGTGCGGGGGCGGGGCAGCCGGCGCGGACACGGGAAGCCGGTCGGGCGGCTCACCGGGTCACCGGCTTGAGTACGTAGCCCGCCCCGCGCACGGTGTGGATCATCGGCTCGCGGCCCGCGTCGACCTTCTTGCGCAGGTAGGAGATGTACAGCTCGACGACATGGGCCCGGCCGCCGAAGTCGTAGGACCACACCCGGTCGAGGATCTGGGCCTTGCTGAGCACGCGGCGCGGGTTGCGCATGAGGAAGCGGAGGAGTTCGAACTCGGTCGGGGAGAGCTCGATCAGCTCGCGCGACCGGGTGACCTCACGGGCCTCCTCGTCCATCACCAGGTCGCCCACGACCAGCCGCGGCCCCTCCTCCGACTGCCGGGCCATGCCCGCGCGGCGCAGCAGGCCGCGCAGCCGGGCGACGACCTCCTCCAGACTGAAGGGCTTGGTGACGTAGTCGTCGCCGCCCGCCGTGATGCCGGCGATCCGGTCCTCGACGGCGTCCCGGGCCGTGAGGAAGAGCACGCACACGTCGGGCTTCACCTCGTGCAGCCGGCGCAGCACGGCGAAGCCGTCGGTGTCCGGGAGCATCACGTCCAGCACGACGGCGTCGGGCAGCAGCTCGCGCGCGGCGGTGAGGGCGGTGGCGCCGTCGGCCGCCGCGCGGACCTCCCAGCCCTCGTAGCGCAGGGCACCGGTGAGCACCTCCGCGAGGTCGGGGTCGTCGTCGACGACGAGGACGCGCAGCGGGGTGCCGTCGGGCCGGGTGACGGCCGGGCGGCCGGAACGAGTGGTGTTCATCGCGCCTACCAGCATCGCTCGTGCGCCGGGCGGCCGGTGCTCCCGGCGGCTGTGAGTTTCCTCTGAGTGGTGCCGCGGGTCGTGAGAGGAGTCTGAGAACACCTTCTGAGTCCGCTCTGGAGACGCCCTTCTCAGAGGTCGCTCAGAGTTTCGGCCCGCACAGTGGCCTGGCACGACGGACGAAGGGAACGGTACTGATGACCACCGTGGAGACGAGGGGGACGGCCCCGCCCCTGCCCGTGACCGCACGGCGCTTCCCCGCGGACGCCGTGCCGGCCGTGCTGTGGGCCGGGGCGGCGGCCGTGGTCGCGCTGTGGTGGGCGGACACCGGGTCCGTGGTCGGTACGGCGGGCTGGCTGACCGGCGCCGGGCGGATCGCGGGGCTGCTGTGCGGGTACGCCTGCGCGGTGCTCGTCGGCCTGATGGCGCGGGTGCCACTGCTGGAGACCCGGGTCGGCTCGGACCGGGTGGCCCGCTGGCACGCGATGGCCGGCCGGTACACGCTCTGCCTGCTCGTCGCGCACATCGTGCTGATCCTCACCGGGTACGCGGCGCAGGACCGGACCTCGCTGTGGCACGAGGCGGTCACCGTCGTGCTGGACTACCCGGACATGCTCAAGGCCACCGCCGGCACGGTGATCCTCTTCGCCGTCGGCATCACCTCGGCCCGGGCCGCGCGCCGCCGCACGAGCTACGAGTTCTGGTACTACGTCCATCTGCTGACGTACGCCGCGGTCTTCCTGGCCTTCTTCCACCAGCTGACACTGGGCGACGAGTTCAACGGCAAGCCGGTCGCGACCGGCGTCTGGTACGCGCTGTACCTGGGGGTCGCGGCCCTGGTGCTCTGGTACCGGGTCCTCGTTCCTGTGCGGCTCAACAGGCGGCACCGGCTGCGGGTGGAGTCGGTGCACAAGGAGGCGCCGGACGTGTACTCGGTCGTCCTGCGCGGGCGGCACCTGGACGAGCTGGGGGCGCGGCCCGGGCAGTTCTTCCGCTGGCGCTTCCTCGGCGAGGGCATGGGCTGGGCGTCGACGCCCTACTCGCTGTCCGCGCCACCGCGGCCGGACCTGCTGCGGATCACGGTCAAGGCGCTCGGCGACCACAGCACGGCCGTCGCCCTGCTCAGGCCCGGCACCCGGGTGTGGGCGGAGGGTCCCTACGGCTCCCTGACCGCAGACCGGGCCACCAGCCACCACGCGCTGCTGATCGCGGCCGGTGTCGGCGTCACCCCGCTGCGGGCACTGTTCGAGACGCTGCCCGGCGAGGTCACCCTGCTGTACCGGGCGCGTTCCGCCGAGGACCTGGCGCTGGGCGGTGAGCTGGAGGCGATCGCCCGCCGGCGGGGCGGGCAGGTGCTGTACGCGCTGAACGGGCCGGGCGGCGAACGCCCGAGCATCACGGCTCAGTCGCTGCGCGCCACCTTCCCGGGCCTGGCCGGCCACGACGTCTACGTCTGCGGTCCGCACGGCTTCGCGCAGGACGTGTACGCGGCGCTGAGGGCGGCCGGGGTGCCGGACCGCCGTATCCACCACGAGTCGTTCGAGCTGTGAGGCAGGACCTGATGCACGCCCTGAGGAAGAACCGCCCCCTGCGCCGGATCGTGCTGGCGAGCGCCGCCACCGTCTCCGGGATGGTGCTGCTGCTGTCGCTGAAGCCGCACGCCGCCCCCACGCTGGCCTCGGCGAGCGGCAAGTCGCCTTCTGTGTCGAGCAGTTCGGCACCATCCTCCGGCGGATCCAGCTCGACGGGCGGCGCCGGCCCGGGGACGGGTACCGGCAGCAGGACGGTCACCGGGGACACCGTCCAGACCCGCTGGGGCCCGGTCCAGGTGCGGGTGACCATCAAGGGCGGCACGCTCACCGACGTGACGGCCGTCGACTACCCGCAGGACAACCCGCGCGACCAGGAGATCAACAGCTACGCCCTGCCCCAGCTGCGGCGCGAGGCGCTCGCGGCGCAGAGCGCACGGATAGACACCGTGTCGGGAGCGACGTACACCAGTGGCGGTTACCGCCAGTCACTCCAGTCCGCGCTGGACTCGGCGGGGCTCTGAACACTCGGCCGACGCGGCACGTATCTGTGGGCCAACGGACAAGTGCCCACGGAGGAACCGTGTCCACCACGCTCGCAGGCGGACGTGCCGCCCGCCGACAGACGATGCGCCGCATCCGCCCGCGCCGCTCCCCGGCCGTCCCGCTGCTGCTCGCCGTCTGGGCGGGCGCGGCGGCCGTGCTGTGGCTGTGGTGGCACAACACCCCGTCCATCGCCGACGACAACGGCAGGATCCTCAACGCGGGCCGGATCACCGGTCTGCTGGCCGGCTACCTGATGGCGCTGGTCGTGCTCCAGATGGCACGGGTGCCGGCGCTGGAGCGGCGGGTCGGCTCGGACCGGGTGGCCCGCTGGCACGCGATGAGCGGCCGGTACACGCTCTGCCTGATCGTGGCGCACGTCTTCCTCACCATGTGGGGGTACGCGCTCCAGGCGGGCAAGTCGCTCGGCGACATCGTCCAGCAGACCGTCGACTCCGTCGACCAGCTGCCGGACATGGGCAAGGCCGCCATCGGCATGGGCCTGTTCGTGGTCATCGGGCTGACGTCGGTGGGCCCGGTCCGCCGCCGGCTGCCGTACGACGCCTGGTACCACGTGCACCTGCTGACGTACGCGGCGGTGTTCCTGACGTTCTGGCACCAGATCACCACCGGCAACGACTTCGCGGTCGAACCCGCCGCCAAGACCTTCTGGTACGGCCTGTACGGCGTGGTCACCGCGCTCGTGGTCTGGTACCGGATCCTCGCCCCGATCCGGCTGAACCTCAAGCACCGGATGCGCGTCGAGGCGGTGATCGAGGAGACGCCGGGCATCGTGTCGGTGCTGATCGGCGGACGGAAGCTGCACCGGATGGGTGCCGAGGCGGGACAGTTCTTCCGCTGGCGGTTCCTCGCCCCGGGGATGCGGTTCAGCTCGCACCCGTACTCGCTGTCGGCGGCGCCCCGCCCGGACATGCTGCGGATCACGGTGAAGGCGATCGGCGACCACAGCGCCCGGCTGCGCGAGCTGACGCCCGGCACCAAGGTGTGGGCCGAGGGCCCCTACGGCGCGCTCACCGCGCAGCGCCGCAGCCGGGGCAAGGTGCTGCTGGTCGCGGGCGGGGTCGGCATCACGCCGATGCGGGCGCTGTTCGAGACGCTGCCGGGCGCGGCCGGGGACATCACCCTGCTCTACCGGGCCAACACGACGCAGGACCTGGCGCTGTGGGACGAGCTGTCGAAGATCGCCGACGAGCGGGGCGCCCGGCTGATGTACGCGGTCAACAGCCCGGAGGGTGAGCGGCCGGACATCTCCGCGGAGAACCTCGAGCGGAAGATCCCGGACATCGACCGGCACGACGTCTTCATGTGCGGCCCGCCCGGGTTCGCGCAGTCGGTGTACGAGGCACTGCGCGGCGCGGGGGTCCCCGCCCGCCGCATCCATCACGAGTCGTTCGAGATGTGAGCGGCAGCTAGGAGCTAGGGAAAGATGAGGAAGAGCCACCCCGTTCGGCGGGTCGTGCTGGCCACGGCGGCGACGGTGTCCGGTGTCGTGCTGCTGCTCTCGCTGAAGCCCGCGTCGGACCCGGCGTCCGCGTCGGCGGTGGGCGCGGCCCCGCAGCAGACCGCGGCGGGACAGAAGTCCCCGCAGGGCGGCGCGCAGGCCGCCGCGGGCTCCGGCACGGTCACCGGTGACGCGACGCAGACGCAGTACGGGACCGTGCAGGTACGGCTGACCGTCGCGGACGGGAAGATCACCAAGGCGGAGGCGGTGCAGGCACCCAAGGGCGGCCTCAGCGACCAGAAGACGGCGCTCGCCGTGCCCAAGCTCAACCAGGAGGCGGTGGCCGCGCAGAGCGCGGGGATCGACGCGGTGTCGGGGGCGACGTACACGAGCGACGGCTACAAGAAGTCGCTGCAGTCGGCACTGGACAAGGTGAAGTCGGCGTCGTCGGCCGGGTCGGCCGCGGGATCGTCGGGGCCGTCCGCCGGGTCGTCGGGGTCCGCTCGGGCGCGTACCGTCACCGGGAAGGTCGCACAGACCCAGTACGGACCGGTCCAGGTGCGGATCACCGTCAGCGGCGGAAAGATCACTCAGGCGGCGGCGGTCCAGGCACCCAAGGGCGGCCTCAGCGACCAGAAGACGGCGCTGGCCGTGCCCAAGCTCAACCAGGAGGCGGTGGCGGCCGGGAACGCGAACATCGACGCCGTCTCCGGCGCCACCTACACCAGCACCGGCTACCGGCAGTCGCTGCAGTCGGCGCTGGACCAGGCCGGTGGCTGAGACGGTGGCCGAACCGGCTGAGGCTCCCGCCGCGGTGCGCCATGCGGAGGAGGTCATGGGGACCGTCTTCTCCTTCGATGTCCGCGGCGGGGAACCCGGTGCCGTACGGGCGGCGCTCGCCGAGGCCGTCGCCGGCCTGCACCGGGTGGACGCGCTGTTCAGCACCTACCGCGAGGACAGCGAGGTGTCCCGGCTGGCCCGGGGCGAGCTGACCGTGGACCGGTGCGCTCCCGAGGTGGCCGAGGTGCTGGAGCTGGCGGCCGAGGCGGAGCGGGTGAGCGACGGATGGTTCAGCGCCCGTTACCGGGGTTCGCCGGATCCCACCGGCATCGTCAAGGGCTGGTCGGCCGAGCGGGCGGCACGGCTGCTGACGGAGGTGCCCGGGGTCTGCGGGGTCAGCGTGAACGGCGGCGGGGACGTGCAGATGCTGGGCGCGCCGGAGCCGCAGCGGGCGTGGCGCGTCGGCGTCGCGGACCCGTTGCGCCCGGGCGGGCTGGCCGCGGTGATCTCGGCGGCGGGAGTGGACGAGCTGTCGGTGGCGACGTCCGGCACGGCGGAGCGCGGGGCGCACATCGTGGATCCGCGCACCGGGAGGCCGGCGGTGACGGACCTGGTGTCGGTCACGGTGGTGGGGCCGCGGCTGACGTGGGTGGACTGCTGGGCCACGGCCGCGTTCGCGATGGGTTCACGGGCGGGACTCGCCTGGCTGGAGTCGCTGCCCGGCGTGGAGGCCCTGCTGATCACGGCCGGGGACGAGGTGCGGTGCACCGGGGGGCTGGCCTCGCGATTGGGTTGAAACCGCAATGATTGGGTTGAAAGCGGAATTTTTTTCCGGGAAAAGCCATCCGAGTTCCCCCCTGGGACGTATCTCAAGTGCGCCAAGTTTCAGGAGGAACGCGATGGCCATCTTCACCAGTCTGTTCCCCGCCATGCGCCGGGACCACGGCGATGACTCGTCGGGGCATGACTTCTCGGGGCACGGTCACGACCACGGCGACCACGGTCACGGTCACGGCGGTCACGGTCACGGTCACGGCGACCACGGCCACGGCGGCCACGGCCACGGCGGTCACGGTGGCCACGGCGGCCACGGCGGCCACGGCGGCTACTGATCACCCATGAGGCCGGGCGGACCAGGGGCCGGAGGACCCGGTCCGCTCGGCCGATCCCCGAGGAACGCATCCCATGGCGCATCTCCTGCGGCGTCTGCTGTCGGTCGGGGACACCTCGGACGCCGTCGTCGCCGCCGCGCCTCCTGTCTCACCGCGCGACGTGTTCCGGCGGTTCTGGCCCTACACGCGGGGCGGCCGTCGCTGGCTCGTCCCCGTGCTGTTCTTCAGCCTGGCCGGTCCGGCCGTCGACGCCGCGGAGATCTGGCTCTTCAAGATCGTCATCGACGGGGTGCTCGTCCCGCGTGACCTGCGGCCGTTGGTGTGGATCGCGCCGGCCTATCTGGGGCTCATCGTCTGCTCCGGGATCCTGGGGTTCGCCGACGACGTGCTCTCCACCTGGGTCGGTGAACGCTTTCTGCTCTCTCTGCGCTCCGACGTGTTCCGGCACGTCCAGGGGCTGTCGCTCGGCTTCTTCGAACGCCGGCGGCTCGGCGACGTGCTGTCCCGTGTCACGGGGGACGTCGACGCGGTGGAGACGTTCCTGCTCTCGGGCGTGGCGGACGTCCTCTACTACGTGACCCAACTGGGCGTCTTCCTGGGCCTGCTGATCTATCTGCGGTGGGACCTGACCCTGCTGGCCCTGGCCATCGTGCCGCTGTTCTGGGCCGCCGCCCGGCACTTCTCACGGCTGATCAAGGCGGCGTCCCGGGAGCGCAGGCGGCGCAGCGGCTCGCTCAGCGCGATCGCCGAGGAGGCGCTCGGCAACGTCGCCCTGGTGCAGGCGTACAACCGGCAGGGGTGGGAGGAGCGCCGGTTCGACCAGGAGAACGTCGGCAGGTTCCGGGCGGCGATGGCCTCGGCACGGATCCGGGCGGTCTACGGGCCCCTCGTCGAGATCATCGAAGTGAGCGGCGTTCTCGCGGTGCTGGGCCTCGGCACCTGGAAGCTGGCCCAGGGACAGCTCACGCTGGGCGGGCTGCTGGTCTTCCTGGCGCTGATCGGCAAGCTCTACGGCCCGGTGCACGGCCTGTCCGGGCTCGGCACCACCTTCTACGCGGCCTCCGCCTCGGCCGAGCGGATCATCGAGTTGCTGGACCAGAAGCCGCAGGTCGCCGATGCCCCGGGCGCCCGGAAGATCGGCCGCGCGCGGGGCGCCGTGGAGTTCGACGGCGTCTGGTTCCGCTATCCCGGCGCGTCCGCGTGGGCGCTGTCGGACGTGTCCTTCCAGGTGGCACCCGGTCAGACACTGGCGCTGGTCGGGGCGAGCGGCGCCGGCAAGTCGACCGTCGCCAAGCTCCAGTTGCGCTTCTACGACCCCGACCGGGGCGCCGTCCTCCTCGACGGCACCGACCTGCGGGACCTGAGCCTGTCCTGCGTACGGGAGAACGTCGCCGTCGTCCTGCAGGAGACGCTCGTCTTCCACGGCACCGTGCGGGAGAACATCGCCTACGGCCGGCCCGAGGCGTCGGAGGCGGACATCGTCGCGGCGGCGCGCGCCGCGGACGCGCACGAGTTCGTCGAGCGGCTCCCGGAGGGGTACGACACGCTGGTCGGGCAGCGCGGCCGGACCCTGTCCGGAGGGCAGTGCCAGCGCCTGGCGATCGCGCGCGCGATGATCAGGGACGCGCCCGTGCTCCTCCTCGACGAGCCGACCACCGGGCTCGACGTCCGGTCGGGCCGCCGGATCATGGACCCGCTGCGCCGGCTCATGGCGGGGCGGACGACCGTCGTCATCTCCCACAACCTGCTGACCGTCCGCGACGCCACGCGGATCGTGGTGCTCGACCACGGCCGGATCGTCGAGGACGGTGACCACGCCGGTCTGCTGGGGCGCGACGGCACGTACGCCCGGCTGCACCGGCTGAGCGCGGGCGCGGTGCTGTCATGAGCGGCCCGCCCCTGGCACCGGGCACCAGACCGGTGCCGGGTTACGAGATCCTGGGCCATCTGGCACGCACCGGCTGGCTCGACGTGTACGACGCCTGGAGCGAGGAACGCGACTGCCGGTGCGTGATCAAGGTGGTGCGTCCCGACCGCCGGGGCGAGGAGGGACTGGCCGAGCGGCTGCTGCGCGAGGGGCGGTGGCTGCGGGACCTCTGCCATCCGCATCTGGTCCGCGGCTACGACACCTTCGCCTCGCCCGAGCCGCTCGTCGTCCTGGAGACGCTGACCGGGGAGACCCTGGCCCACCTGGTGCACCGGCTGCGGCGCCGGCCGGCCGCCGCCGATGTGGCGCTGCTCGGGGTGCAGCTGTGCTCGGCGGTGCACTACCTGCACGGCCGGGGCCTGCTGCACCTGGACCTCAAGCCGTCCAACGTGGTGGTCGACCGCGGTCACGCCAAGCTGCTGGATTTGAGCGTGGCCCGGCCCCCCGGACCCGCGCCCGCGGGGCTGGGCACCTGCTGCTATCGCGCGCCGGAGCAAGCCCGCGAGGGACCGCTCACGGCCGCCGCCGACGTGTGGGGCGTCGGTGTCACGCTGTACGAAGTGGCGTGCGGAAGCGTGCCGTTCGACTGCGCCAGTTCGGACGGGACGGACACGGGCGGCCGGCATCCGCGGGCGGAGGAGGGCGTCCCGCCGATCGGGTCCCGGCGCCGCCTGCCGGCCGCTCTGGCCGCCGCGGTCGACGCCTGCCTCCGGACCCGCCCGGCGGCCCGGCCCACGGTCGCCGAACTGACCGCCGCCCTCAAGGGCTCCCTGCCGGACTGAGGGGGCTCACGTCTCCCGGATCATCTCGTGCGCGTCCTGGGTCGTCACCGTGCCGGTCTGCAGACGGCCCGTGGCGAGGACGGTGCCGTCGGCGGACGTGAGGCGGGTACCGGAGACCGCGTGCGGGTCGATCACGGTCGCGGCACCCCAGTGACCGCGTCCGTCGCGCACGTCGAAGTCGCCGACGCGCACGCTCGTGCCGTCCGGGCGCTCGAGCAGGCAGGTGACCTTGCCGGTGTAGGAGGTACCGTGGCCGGAGATGTCGACGGACATGAAGATCCAGCCGGGGTCGCCGGGATGGGCGTAGACCTCACCGACGGGCCGCCCGCCGGGCCCGGCCGCGGTCATGTCCCCGACCAGCATGGGCTCGGACTCGACGGTGGCCGGGGGCGAGGCCGTGATCGTCTCGACGGCGGTGCCGATCCCCCAGCCGGCGAACCCGACGGCGACCACGAGGCCGGCCGTGACCGCCGCCAGCCGCACCCGGATCCGGCGCGCCCGGCCGCGCAGGCCCAGCCGCGCGAGGCCGGAGCCGGGCACCGGCTTGCGTCCGTCCTGGTCCGTCATCTGCTGGGCCAGGCTGCGCGCCACCCGGGTCTCGAATCCGAGCGGCGGCTCGCTGTCCGGCAGCAGGCCGATCAACCGGTCGCCGAGCAGCGTCATCTGCCGGACGAACTCGCGGCAGCCCGCGCACCGGTCCAGGTGGGAGATCGCCTCCGCCCGCTCCCGGCCGGGGAGCACGCCCAGCGCCAGCTCGGCGCCGATCTCCCGCAGCTTCTCGCAGTTCGCGTCACTCGGCATGGTCGCCTCGCCTCGGAGCCGCCAGTGTGATGCGCAGTTTGGCCATCGCCGCCCTGATGCGCGTCTTGGCAGTGCCCAGCGGGATCTCCTCCGCGTCGGCGACCTGCTGGGCCGTCATCCCGTAGACACCCGCCATCATCAGAGCCCGGGCCTGTTCCCGCGGCAGCCGCGCCACCGCGGCCCGGAGTTGGGCGGAGGCCTCGTCGGCCAGTGCCCACTGCTCGGGGGTCTCGGTGACGACGCCGAGGAGGGCGTCCAGGTCCTCGGGGGCCACCGGATCCGTACGACGCGCCCGGACGGCGTCGATGGCGAGGTTGTGCGCGATGGTGGTCAGCCAGGTGGTGACCGAACCACGGCGCGAGTCGTAGATCTGCGCATGCCGCCAGGCACGCTCGAACGTCTGCTGAGCGACGTCCTCGGCGAGCTGCTGGTCCCCGGTGACGGCCATGGCGACACCGAAGACCCGGTGCTGGAAACGCCGGACGAAGACGCCGGCCAGTTCCGGGTCTCCGGTGGCCAGCCCGGCCAGCAGAGCCTCGTCCGGGAGGCGACCCACGGGGAACCGCAAACCCGACACACTTCTGTATACGGCCGACGGGCGCCACGGGATTGCCCGCCCGCCTGCCCGCTCGCCGCGGAAGATCACACACTCATTCTCCGCCGCCCGGCCCGGCCCCGCACGCGGGCTCAGTGCCCGTTCTGCGCCAGCCGCAGCAGGTGGTCCGCCAGCGCCTGGCCCCCGCTCGGGTCCCGGCTGATCAGCATCAGGGTGTCGTCACCGGCGATCGTGCCGAGGATGTCGTGCAGTTCGGCCTGGTCGATCGCCGAAGCGAGGAACTGGGCCGCGCCGGGCGGGGTGCGCAGGACCACGAGGTTGGCGGACGCCTCCGCGGAGATCAGCAGTTCCTGGGAGAGGCGCCGCATGCGCTCCTCCTTCGCCGACTCCCCCAGCGGGGCGCGCGGGGTGCGGAAGCCGCCCTCGCTGGGCACCGCGTAGATCAGCTCACCGTCGTTGTTGCGGATCTTCACCGCGTTCAGCTCGTCGAGGTCCCGGGAGAGCGTCGCCTGGGTGACGCTCAGCCCGTCGTCGGCGAGCAGCTTCGCCAGCTGGCTCTGCGACCGCACCGGCTGCCGGTTGAGGATGTCCACGATCCGGCGGTGCCGAGCGGTGCGGGTCTGCGGTACGGCGGGGCCGGTGCCCGCCTGCTCGTGGTCCTGCGCCTGGCTCATCGTCGTCTCATTCTCCGGATCGTCCGTCCCCGTGGGCCTGCTCGAGGATGCCGGGCAGCGCCTGGAGGAAGGCACCCGTCTCGTCGTCGTGGAGGTTCAGCGGCGGCATGAGCCGTACGACGTCGGGGGCGGGGGCGTTCACCAGGAACCCGGCCTCCTGGGCCGCCTGCTGCACCTGCGGCGCGTGTGGCCCGGTGAGCACGATACCCAGGAGCAGGCCCGCGCCCCGGACGTGGTCGATCAACGGATGGGCCAGCGCCTCGATCCCCTCGCGCAGGGCCGCGCTCTGCCGCTTGACGTTCTCCAGCAGGCCCTGGTCGTCGATGGTGTCGAGGACGGCGAGACCGGCGGCGCAGGAGACGGGGTTGCCGCCGAACGTCGTGCCGTGCTGGCCGGGCTGGAGCAGTTCGGCGGCCCGGCCGAAAGCGACCGTGGCACCGAGCGGCAGTCCGCCGCCGAGCTGCTTGGCGAGGGTGACGACGTCGGGCAGGACGCCCTCGTGCGCCTGGTACTCGAACCAGGTGCCGGTGCGGCCGATGCCGGTCTGCACCTCGTCCAGGACCAGCAGGGCGCCGGTGGCGGCGGTGATCGCGCGGGCGGCCTTGAGGTAGCCGGCGGGCGGGACCACGACGCCGTTCTCGCCCTGGATCGGCTCGATGACCACCAGGGCGGTCTCCTCGGTGACGGCGGCGGCCAGCGCCTGTGCGTCGCCGTAGGGCACGTGCGTGACGTCGCCGGGCAGCGGCAGGAACGGCTCCTGCTTGGCGTGCTGGCCGGTGAGTGCGAGGGCGCCCATCGTCCGGCCGTGGAAGCCGCCGGTGGTGGCGACCATGTGGGTCCGCCCGGTCAGCCGGCCCATCTTGAAGGCGGCCTCGTTGGCCTCCGCGCCCGAGTTGCAGAAGAAGACGCGGCCCTCGCGGCCGAAGAGCTGCAGGAGCCGTTCGGCGAGGGCGACGGTGGGCTCGGCCATGAAGAAGTTGGAGATGTGGCCGAGGGACGCGATCTGTTTGCTGACGGCCTCGACGATCGCCGGGTGGGCGTGGCCGAGGGCGTTGGTGGCGATGCCGCCGACGAAGTCGTGGTACTCCCGGCCCTCGGCGTCCCACACCTTCACGCCCGCGCCCCGGACGAGGGGCAGGCGCGGAGTGCCGTAGTTGTTCATGAGCGCGCCCTGCCAGCGCTGGGTCAGCTCCTGGTTGCCCGTCACTGTGCGTCCCCCTCGGGCTCGTCGGGCACGACCATGGTGCCGATGCCCTCGTCGGTGAAGATCTCCAGCAGGATCGAGTGCTGGACCCGGCCGTCGATGACCCGGGCGGTCGTCACGCCGTTGCGCACGGCGTGCAGGCAGCCCTCCATCTTCGGCACCATGCCGGAGCTCAGTTCCGGCAGCAGCTTCTCCAGTTGGGAAGCGGTGAGGCGGCTGATCACCTCGTCGGAGTTCGGCCAGTCCTCGTAGAGGCCCTCGACGTCGGTGAGGACCATGAGGGTCTCGGCGCCCAGTGCCGCAGCGAGTGCCGCAGCCGCCGTATCAGCATTGACGTTGTAGACATGGTGGTCGTCCTGGGAGCGGGCGATCGAGGAGACGACCGGGATCCGGCCGTCGGCCAGCAGCGCCTCGATCGCGCCCGTGTCGATGTCGGTGATCTCGCCGACGCGGCCGATGTCGACCCGTTCGCCGTCGATCTCCGGCTGGTGCCTGACGGCGGTGATGGTGTGCGCGTCCTCGCCGGTCAGGCCGACGGCGAGCGGGCCGTGCTGGTTGAGCAGGCCGACCAGCTCGCGCTGGACCTGCCCGGCCAGCACCATCCGTACGACGTCCATGGCGTCCTCGGTGGTGACGCGCAGCCCCGCCTTGAACTCGCTGACGATGCCGTGCCGGTCGAGCGCGGCGCTGATCTGCGGGCCGCCGCCGTGCACGACGACGGGCTTGAGGCCGGCGTGCCGCAGGAAGACGACGTCCTGGGCGAAGGCGGCCTTCAGCTCCTCGTTCACCATGGCGTTGCCGCCGAACTTGATGACGACGATCTTGCCGTGGTGCCGGGTCAGCCAGGGCAGCGCCTCGATGAGGATCTGGGCTTTGGGCAGGGCCGTGTGCTTACGAGTGCTCATGACGAGTAGGCGCTGTTCTCGTGGACGTAGTCGGCGGTCAGGTCGTTGGTCCAGATCGTCGCGGTCTCGGCGCCCGCGGCGAGGTCGGCGACGATGTGCACCTCGCGGTAACGCATGTCGACCTTCTCCCGGTCCTCGCCGACCGAGCCGTTCTTGCACACCCAGACGCCGTTGATGGCGACGTTGAGCCGGTCCGGCTCGAAGGCGGCCTTCGTCGTGCCGATCGCGGACAGGACGCGGCCCCAGTTGGGGTCCTCGCCGTGGATCGCGCACTTGAGGAGGTTGTTGCGGGCGATGGAGCGCCCCACCTCGACGGCGTCCTCCTCGCTCGCCGCGTTGATCACCTCGACCTTGATGTCCTTGCTGGCACCCTCGGCGTCGCCGATGAGCTGCCGGCCGAGGTCGTCGCAGACCCGCGTCACGGCCTCGGCGAACTCGGCGTACTGCGGGGCGATGCCCGAGGCGCCGGAGGCGAGCAGCAGCACGGTGTCGTTGGTGGACATGCAGCCGTCGGAGTCGACCCGGTCGAAGGTGACCTCGGTGGCGGCGCGCAGGGCCTTGTCCAGGGTGTCGTCGTCGAGGTCGGCGTCGGTGGTGAGGACGACGAGCATGGTGGCGAGGCCCGGGGCGAGCATGCCGGCGCCCTTGGCCATGCCGCCGACGGTCCAGCCGTCGTTCGTCACGACGGACGTCTTGTGGACGGTGTCGGTGGTCTTGATGGCGATGGCGGCCTTCTCGCCGCCGTGCTCGGACAGCTGCGCGGCGGCCGTCTCGACGCCCGGGAGCAGCTTGTCCATGGGCAGCAGGACACCGATCAGGCCGGTGGAGCAGACGGCGACCTCGATGGCACCGCGGCCGAGCACCTCGGCCACCTTCTCGGCGGTGGCGTGGGTGTCCTGGAAGCCCTTGGGGCCGGTACAGGCGTTGGCGCCACCGGAGTTGAGGACGACGGCGGAGACCTGGCCGCTCTTCAGCACCTGCTCGGACCAGAGCACGGGCGCGGCCTTCACGCGGTTGGAGGTGAAGACGCCGGCGGCGGCACGGCGGGGCCCGTCGTTGACCACGAGGGCCAGGTCGGGGTTGCCGTTCTCCTTGATCCCGGCGGCGATGCCCGCCGCCCTGAATCCCTTGGCTGCCGTGACGCTCACGGTGCGACTCCGATCGTGGGAAGCCCGGTGGTCTCGGGAAGACCCAGGGCGAGGTTCATGCTCTGGACGGCACCGCCGGCGGTGCCCTTGGTCAGGTTGTCGATGGCGCTGATCGCGATGATGCGGCCCACGGCGGCGTCGTACGCGACCTGCACCTGAACGGCGTTGGAACCGTAGACGGACGCCGTCGCGGGCCACTGGCCCTCGGGGAGCAGGTGGACGAAGGGCTCGTCGGCGTAGGCCTTCTCGTAGGCCGCGCGGACGGAGTCCGCGGTCACCCCGTCGACGGCGGACGCGCTGCACGTGGCGAGGATGCCGCGGGGCATCGGCGCCAGGGTCGGGGTGAAGGAGACGGAGACCCGCTGCCCCGCCGCCCCGCTGAGGTTCTGGATCATCTCGGGGGTGTGCCGGTGTCCGCCCCCGACGCCGTACGGCGACATGGAGCCCATGACCTCGCTGCCGAGCAGGTGCGGCTTGGGGGCCTTGCCCGCGCCCGAGGTGCCGGACGCGGCGACGACCACCGCCTCGGGCTCGGCGAGCCCCGCCGCGTACGCCGGGAACAGGGCGAGGGAGACGGCGGTGGGGTAGCAACCGGGCACCGCGACGCGCTTGGACCCCTCCAGTGCGGCACGGGCACCCGGAAGTTCGGGTAGGCCGTAGGGCCAGGTGCCGGCGTGCGGGGAGCCGTAGAACGTCTCCCAGTCGGCCGGGTCCTCGAGCCGGAAGTCGGCGCCCATGTCGATCACGAGGACCTCGGGACCGAGCTGCTCGGCGACGGCGGCGGACTGGCCGTGCGGCAGCGCCAGGAAGACCACGTCGTGTCCGGCGAGCGCCTCGGGCGTGGTGGTGGTGAGCACGCGGTCGGCCAGCGGCAGCAGGTGCGGCTGGAGCGCGCCGAGCCGCTGGCCGGCGTTGGAGTTCCCGGTCAGGGCACCGATCTCGACCTCGGGGTGCGCGAGGAGCAGGCGCAGGACCTCTCCGCCCGCGTACCCGCTCGCTCCGGCCACCGCCGCACGTACCGCCATGTCCATCCTCCTCGTGATGGCATGACTATACGTAGCGCTGCAGTTTTATGCAACGACTATGCGATCGACCTGGGGAGCATCACCCAGCGGGAGACGACGAAGGTCACCGGGATCGCCGCCGCGGAGGCGAGCAGCGGGGCGAAGCGGTTCCCGGCGTGCAGGACGTCGACGATCACGTACACGCCAACCGTCGTGATCAGGAAGTTGGTGACGTTGGTCAGCGGGAACAGCAGGAATTTCCGCCAGGTGGGCCGCGTCCGGTAGGTGAAGCGGGCGTTCAGGAAAAAGGATCCGACCATGCTGAGCACAAAGGCGAGAACATGTGCGGCCAGATAGGGCAGCCAGGTGAGGAACAAAAGGTAGAGACAGTAATAAGTGGCGGTGTTGATCACACCGACCACGGCAAAGGTGGCAATCTGTCGCTTCAAGGTATGAGGTCTTTCGTGCGTTCCACGTTGGTCGCCTTCACCAGGAAGTGCGGACGACCCTTCACCTCGTAGTAGATGCGGCCGGTGTACTCCCCGATCACTCCCAGCATGACCATCTGCACGCCGGCCAGGGCCGTGACGGCGGTGATGATGGTCACATAGCCGGGGGTCTGCACCCCGTGGATCAGCGCGGCACCCACGATCCAGGCCGTGTAGAGCCCGGCGCACAGCAGCAGGCCCATGCCGAGCCAGAGGGCGGCGCGCAGCGGCCGGTTGTTGAAGGACAGCAGGCCGTCGAGGCCGTAGTTGAGCAGCCCGCGCAGGTTCCAGGAGCTGCTGCCCGCCTCCCGTACGGCGTTCTCGTACTCGAAGGTGGTGCTCGGGAAGCCCACCCAGGCGAACAGGCCCTTGGAGAAGCGGTTGTACTCGGTCAGGTCCAGCACCGCGTCCACCACGCGGCGCGACAGCAGTCGGAAGTCGCCCACGCCGTCGACGAGTTCGACGTCGACCAGGCGGTTGACGAGCCGGTAGTACAGGCGCGCGGTGAGGGTCCGGGTGAGACGGTCGCCGGTGCGGCTGCGCCGGGCGATGACCTGGTCGTGCCCCTGTTCACGCAGGTCCACCATCCGTTTGATCAGTTCCGGCGGGTGCTGCAGGTCGGCGTCCATGACGATCACCGCGTCGCCCGAGGCGTGCCGCAGTCCCGCGAGCAGGGCGGCCTCCTTGCCGAAGTTGCGGCTGAAGGAGACGTACCGCACCCGGGCGTCGAGGTCCGCGAGGCGGGTCAGCACGGCGAGGGTGCGGTCGCGGCTGCCGTCGTCGACGTACACGAACTCCATGTCGTGGCCGAGCGGCAGCAGCTCCTCGGCGACCTTCTGGACCTCTTCGTGGAAGCGCGCGACGACGCCTTCCTCGTTGTAACAGGGCGCGACGATGGATATGAGCATGGCGGGTTCCCCCAGAACGCGGTCAGCAAGCGGTGGTCACGCGCTCGCGCGGTGGTGTGGTCGTGGGCGGCGCGGGAACGCGTCGGCGGCGGACGGCGGTGAGGGCGCAGAGCAGCACGAGGGTCACCAGCGAGGTGGCCCCGACGGCCGTGCCCAGCCGCAGGCCGGGTGGGTGGAAGGTGCAGGCCAGGGAGGTCGACCGACCGTCGAGGGGGACGGCGATCAGCCCGTGGTACTCGCCCGCGGGCCTGGCCGCGCCGCCGCCCGTGGCGCACCGCCAGCCGGCGATCCGGGGCGCGGCGACGACCGCGATCCCCGTGCTGCCGGCGGGCAGCCGGGCGCGCAGGGTGCCGTCGTCGACGCTCACCCCGGTGGCGCCGGTGGCCGTGAGCTGGGCGGCGGCGGTGCGCAGCCGGGCGGTGTCCAGGCAGCCGATCGCGCCGGCCGGGATGCGGCCGGGACGGTTCGGCGTCAGCTCGATGCGCACGACGCCGGAGGCCGGCGTCCGGCCGAGCGGTTCCATCGCGGCCCGGTTGCGCGGGTACGCGAACCCGAAGGGGACGCCGGTGCCGGTGCCCGTGAGCCGGGCGGCCCCGGAGAAGTGCGGGGCCCACAGGTTCACCTGGGTCCCGGCCGGGCAACGGGCCGTGAGCGTCGGACCCGTCAGGGCGTGGCCCACGCCCACCGTGCGCGACGGGACCGGCTCCCCGGTGTCGTCCCGTACGCCGAGGCGGGGCACGGTGTAGACGCGGCTGCCGAGGAGGAGTTCCTGGTTGCGGTACGGCGACGGCCCGAAGGGCGCGGTGTCGGGAGCGGTCCGCACGGTCACCAGGGGCGGCACGTCGCGCCGGGCCACGCCGGGTGGGGCGCCGGCCCCGGGCGGCGCCGCCTGGTGCGGGTCGGGCGGGTTGTGCAGCCGGGCACCGACGGAGAACAGGACGTCGGTGACCGCGTTGTCCAGGCTCTGCACACTGCGGCCGCGCGAGGTCCAGCCGCCGCCGAGGGCCGTGAGGGTACGGCTGAGGACGTCGGAGGTCAGGCTGCTGTAGTACTGGGCGCCCTGGCCGCCCACCAGCAACGGGTCGTTGCCGACGGTCTGTTCGCGGCCCGGGTCCGTGCGGTGGCGGGGCCAGCCGTCGGCCTCGGCGATCGCCGCCGCCTGCCGCTCCTGCCGCTGACCCCAGGGCGCGTAGTCGTCGAGGTGCTTCAGGCGCAGCCGGGTGGCGACGGCGGAGGTGGCGGCGGTCTCGCCGAACTGGGCGCCGAACAGGAGGACGACGGCCATACCGGCGAGCGCGGTCCGCGGCCCGGCGCGCCCCAGGAGGACGAGTCCGCACAGGCTGCCGCCGACGGCGAGCAGCAGCACCGGCCAGGTGTGGGGGCGTACCAGGTCGCTGCGGCTCGCGAGGACGGTGAGCAGGGCGAGCAGCGCGGTCGCTGCGGCCAGCGCCCGCCGGTCCGGAGGGCCGTACGACAGCGCGTGCCAGGCGGCGATCACGAGCAGCCCGCACACCACGAAGGCCTGCCGGTAGGAACTGCCCTGCGGGGTGGCGAAGGCGTGCCAGACCAGGCTGGTGGGCGCCCACTGCAGGGAGAGGGCCACCACGAGCACCAGCGCCGGCCAGCCCGCGCGGACCCGGCCGGGGACCGCCCGGTGGAAGGGCAGGGCGAGGGCGAGCAGCAGAGCCGTGGTGCCGACGTAGAGGGCCGGGGAGCCGAAGCCGTACGTGGTGGGCAGCAGCCGCGCCAGCAGGTCCTCGCCGGGTACGGGGGTGAACGGGCGGACACGCCCGGGGTAGGCGTGACGGGTGCCGAACCAGATCACCGTGACGAGCGGGGCGGCGAGGCCCATGCCGAGGGTGACGGTGAGGACGGCCCGGCCGGCCGCGGCGAGGGCCTGCCGGCGCGGCGGGCGGATGAGCAGCAGGCGCAGCAGCAGGACCAGTCCGGCACCGAGGGTGGCCATGTAGGCGGTGTAGAAGTTGGCGGTCCAGGAGAGGGCGACGATCAGGACACCGAGGAGCCGGCGCCGCCCGGCGAGGGCCCACTCACCGGCCAGGCACAGCAGGGGCAGGGCGATCAGGCCGTCGAGCCACATCGGGTTGTAGGCGGCGTCGGCCAGGGTCCAGCCGCACAGTGCGTAGGAGGCACCGAGCAGACCCGCCGCCCACCAGCGGCCCGGTCGCAGGACGAGCAGCAGCCACGCCATGGCGGCCGCGGCGGACGCGGCCTTCAGGACGGTGACGGTGTACACCGCGAGGTCGATCCGGTCACGCGGGAAGACGGCGACGAGCAGGGCGAAGGGGCTGCCGAGGTAGGTGCCGAGATCGGGCAGGAAGCTGGAGCCGTAGCCGGACTGCCAGTTGACGAGGAGACCGCCGTCGGCGCGGCCGTGCACCAGGTCCCACAGGTGGGCGTGGAAGGGCACGTACTGGTTGCCCAGGTCGTTGACGCTGCGGGTGCGGGGGCCGAAGGGATAACTGCGGGCGAGGGCGTCGGCGACGCAGAACACGCTCGCGGTGACGGCCGCCGCGAGCAGGGCGGCGGCGCGCGCGGCGGGGATTGCCGATTTCGCAGCCTTTTGCATTTCCGGCGGTCCCCCATGAACGCGTGTCCGTCATTTCGCCCAGGTAGACGGTCCGTCTTTCCGGTTGGTTGTGCGCTCACGGAAAAGTGGCGCGCCGCACTCCGAATACGGGAAACGCCGAATGAATTTCATGAATACCGGGGAAATCTCTGATTTCCGGGAGGTGTTCTCAAGGTGAACCGGCCTTGCGGGCGTAGGCGCGGGCCGCCCGGACCCGGTTGCCGCACTTGGTGGTGCACCAGCGGCGGGCGCCGTGGGAGCGCAGGAACCAGCGGGCGCAGCCCTGGGCGGCGCACTCGGTGAGCTGCTCGACGTCGACGCCGGTGAGCAGGTCCACTGCGTCCTCGGCGAGCAGGGAGAGCGCGGCGGCGGCCGGGTTGCCCGTGTCGGGGACGTCGGCGCGGCGGGGGCCGTCGGCCGTCCAGGCGAGTTGGGGGGTGGCGGGGGCGGCGGCGAGGGCGGTGTTCAGTCCCTCCAGGGCGTCGGCGGGCGGCCGCGTTCCGGCGGTGCGGGCCTCGAAGAGGGCACGCAGGGCCTCACGGAGGGCGCGGAGCCTGCCGGACTGGCGGGCGCCCAGATCCACCCGGTCGGGCAGCAGTGCGTGCCGGACGAGCCACAGATGGGCCGCCTCGGCGTCGTCGAGCAGGTCGACGCGCCCGTGGCTGACGGTGAACCGCGTGTTGACCAGCGCCAGACACACGTAGCGGTCCTCGCCGGGGACCGGGAGCTGATGCAGGTAGACGGGGGCCTCGTGATCCACGGCTCTCATGGTAATGCTTGCGGTTCTCCGTGAGGAAGGCTTAGCGTTCCTCACGGAGAACTGAGCATAAAACCGTGAGAGGTGAGACGTCGTGGCCTTCGACGTGGACGCGCTGCGCAAGGACTTCCCGATCCTGGAGCGGACCCTGGACAGCGGCGCCCCGCTGGTCTACCTGGACTCCGGGGCCACCACCCAGAAGCCCCTGCCGGTCCTGGACGCCGAGCGGGACTTCTGTCTGACCCGCAACGCGGCCGTGCACCGCGGGGCGCACCAGCTGGCGGGCGAGGCGACGGAGGCGTACGAAGGGGCGCGGCACACCGTCGCCCGGTTCATCGGTGCCGCCGCCGACGAGGTGGTCTTCACCAAGAACACCACCGAGGGCCTGAACCTCGTGGCCTACGCCCTCGGCAACGCCGGCCGGATCGGCCCCGGCGACCGGATCGTGGTCACGGAGATGGAGCATCACGCGAACCTGGTCCCCTGGCAGCAGCTGGCCGAGCGGACGGGGGCGCGCCTCGAGTGGTTCGGGCTCACCGACGAGGGCCGGCTCGATGTGTCCCGGGCCGCGGAGCTGCTGGACGCGCGCACCAAGGTGCTGGCCCTCACCCACCAGTCCAACGTCCTCGGCACGCTCAACCCGGTGCGGGAACTCGCCGACCGGGCGCACGCCTTCGGCGCCCTGGTGGTCGTGGACGGCGCCCAGTCCGTCCCGCACCGCCCGGTCGACGTGACGGAGCTGGGCGCTGACTTCCTCGCCTTCTCCGGGCACAAGATGCTCGGCCCGAACGGCATCGGCGTGCTGTGGGGCCGGGCGGACCTGCTCGCGGAGCTGCCGCCGTTCCTCACCGGCGGTTCGATGATCGAGGTCGTGGAGATGGACCGCAGCACCTTCCTGCCGCCGCCGCAGCGCTTCGAGGCGGGCGTGCCGATGACGGCGCAGGCGGTGGGGCTCGCCGCCGCGGTGGAGTACCTGGAGCGGCTGGGCATGGCGGAGGTGGCGGCGTACGAGGAGACGCTGACCGCCCGTGCCCTGGAACTGCTCGCCGAGGTCCCGGGCGTGCGGATCGTCGGCCCGCGCGACCTCGCCGACCGTGGTTCGGCCGTCTCCTTCACGGTCGACGGCATCCACCCGCACGACGTGGGCCAGGTGCTGGACGAGCGGGGCGTGGCCGTCCGCGTCGGCCACCACTGCGCGCGCCCGATCGTGAAGCGGTACGGCGTCCCGGCGACGACCCGGGCGAGCTTCTACGTGTACAACACGCAGGCCGAGGTGGACGCCCTGGTGGACGGCGTCCGGGCGGCTCAGAGGTACTTCGGCGGCTGACCTTCGCCGGGCGTGGGCCGCTGCCGCCCGGGCCGCGGCCCACGCGGGGCGCTACTTCCGCCTGATCCGCAGGAAGGTGACCGAGTCGGCCGGGAAGGTGTAGGTGAAGGTGTCGGCGACGCCCGAGAAGGTGGACGTCACCGGCGCGACCGCCGTGCCGGTCTCGGTGTTCACCGCGTCCGGTGCGGCGGCGAGCGTGGTCACCCGGGCCTTCGCCGCGGTCTTCGCACCGCCGAGGTCGATCGCCGTACGGGCCGCCGAGGGCTGGGCGTTGACCACCTTGACGATCAGGTCACCGGTTTTCGCGTCCTCGGTGACGACCTGGCGGAACGGCTCGGCCGGCTTGTCGTCGGTGAAGCTGCCCCACTCCTGGCCGTCGAGGTAGAGGGTGACCTGGCGGCCGCGCACCTTGATGTCGACGTCGTAGGCACGGCCGGTCCCCACCGACCCGGGCTTGGCGATCAGCGTCGACTTGCCGCCGTCCACCGCCTGCTCCACGGCGGTCCGGGTGTTGTTCCAGCCGCCGATGTTCCACCAGTAGTAGGTGCCGGTGTCCTTGACACCGAAGGCGACGAGGAAGCCCTCCTGGCCGGCCTTCTTGGTGGCCTTCACATGCAGGTCGTAGTCGTGCCAGGAGGGGTCACCGGCGGAGACCATGGTGTTCTGGGCTGCGGTGTCGGTCTGGACGTACTGGCCGTCCCGGACGCTCCAGCTTCCGGTGCCCGTGTGGGTCCACTTCGAGGCGTCACCGGAGAAGTCGTCGCCGAGCAGGCTCGTGCCGTCGGCCGCGGTGACCGACACGTCGTCGTAGGCGGCGCTGGTGTTCCAGGTGGACAGGCCGACGGCGCCGGTGACGGGAGCCCGCAGGGACGGGGTGCCGGTGGCCGTGGAGGGTACGACCCGGTCGCCGACGTTGTTCATGAACAGCTTCTGCACCTCGTAGTTCGCCGAACCCCAGGAGGCGTGGTTGTCGAACCACACCATGTCCGGACTCCACTGCACGTCGTCCTTGTCGGCGAACAGCGGGGCGTAGGAGGCGAGCTCGACGACGTCCGCGTTGCGCTCCAGACCGGTCATGTACGCGGCCTCGGCGAGGCCGTTCTTGAAGGCGTTGCCACCGGAGGCGTACTCGCCGAGGAAGACCTTCGGGCCGCCGCGGTCGTAGGAGTCGTAGCGGTCGTTGTTCTGCAGGAACCACTGCGGGCTGTTGTAGTAGTGCTCGTCGACCATGTCGACACCGGCGTCCTTGTTGAGCTTCCAGGCCGTGTCGAAGGTCGTGCCCGAGTCGTCCGGGCCGGCGTTGGAGATCACCCGCATGTACGGGTACTTCGCCTGGATGGCCGCGCGGAACTGCGAGAACCGGGCGAAGAACTCGGTCGGCAGGGTCTCCTCGTTGCCGACCTCGATGTGGGTGAGGTGGAACGGCCGGGGGTGGCCCATCCCGGCGCGGACCTTGCCCCAGGTCGAGGTCGCCGGGCCGTTGGCGAACTCGATCAGATCCAGGGTGTCCTGGACGTGCCGCTTCAGCAGGGCCTCGTCGTCGGTGGCCTCGTTCTGGCCGCAGCCGGTCACCAGGGCCGGTACGACGGGCAGGGGCATCGCGCCGATGTCCTCGGCGAAGCGGAAGTACTCGTAGTAGCCGAGGCCGTACGACTGGTTGTAGCCCCAGAAGTCGGCGTTGGTGGCGCGCTGCTCGACCGGGCCCACGGTGTCCTTCCACTGGTAGGAACGCCTGCGCTGCCAGCCGGAGGCCTCGCTGTAGTCCTGCATGGAGCCGGTGTTGACCAGGCAGCCGCCGGGGAAGCGGACGAAACCCGGGTGCAGGGCGGCGACCTTCTCCGCGAGGTCCTTGCGCAGGCCGTTCGGCTCGTGCTTGTAGGTGTCGCGCGGGAAGAGGGACACCATGTCCAGGGCCGTGGCGGCGTCGGAGGCGACGGTGAGGCGGCCGTTGGTACTGGTGCGGTCCGCGGTGAAGGCGGCCTCGTAGCGGGCCCAGCCGCCCTTCCTCACGGCGATCCGCCGCGCGGGCGCGAGCGTGCCGCCGGAGTCCTGGAGGCGCACGGTGAGCGTGCTGCCGGCGTCGGCACGGGCCCACACCGAGAAGTCGTACTTCCTGCCGCTCCCGACCGCGATGCCGGTGTCGTAGCCGGAGTTGGTGACCGAGGAGCCGGCGCCCAGGGAGAGGTAGTCGCGGTTACGGGCGTTCAGGCGGCCGGAGTCGTCGACGACCTGACCGGTGCCGGAGACCGTCCAGGCGGTCAGCGGGGTGTACGAGGCATTGTCTGCGGTGGAGTACTCGAAGGACCGGTTCTGCACGAGTTCGGCGTACAGACCGCCGTCGGCGGCCCGGTTGATGTCCTCGAAGAAGACGCCGTACATCGTCCTGCCGATCGCGGGCCCCTTCGCGGAGGGGTCGACGGTGATCGCGTAGTCGGTGACGCCTTCGGCACGGGCGGGGGCCGGGACGACGGCGGCGGCCAGCAGGAAAGCGCTTGCCGTGAGGCCGAGTCCCAGCCTGGTGCGGGTGGTGCGTGACATGGACACTCCGCGGCTCGTTGTTCGAAATATCAGACATGCGTCAGCACTTCGAACGGCAAGATAAGGAAGGGGTATGGACACGTCAATGGGGCGGGCAGGGAGGGGGTGAGGTCCGGCGCGTAAGCTCGGCGGCATGCAGGACGCCCGCCGACTCCCCCGACGGCCCGCACCACAGGTCCCGGAGGCCTCGGTGACGGGAGAGGTGTGGCCGGTCGCCGACGTGCTGGCGCATCTGGCCGGGCGGTGGCGCGTGGAGCGGAGCGTGCGGGACCTGGACGGCGGTGACGAGGGGCGCTTCTCCGGGACCACCGTCTTCGGCCCCCTCGACGGCGGCGGCCTGCTCCACGAGGAGTCCGGCACCTTCACCTGGCAGGGCGTGACGCGGCCCGCGACGCGGACGCTGCGGTTCCTGCCGGGGCCCGCGCCCGGCACCGCGGACGTGCGGTTCGCGGACGGGCGGCCGTTCCACGACCTGGACCTGACCTCGGGCCGGTACGTCGCCGAGCACCCCTGTGCCGCCGACCTCTACCGGGGCGAGTTCACCGTCCGGGACGCGGACCACTGGCGCACGGTGTGGCGGGTCGGCGGCCCGGCGAAGGATCTGCTGCTCACCACCGACTACGTGCGCGAGGGCTGAGCGGAGGCTCCGTCGAGCCGGAGGTTCCAGCGGCCGGAGCGGCCACTGACGGTGGTCGTGGACAGCGGGCGCACGTCGATGTTCCAGTAGGTCGCCGGCGGCGCCTTCAGGGCGTAGACCAGGGCCGCGCGGATCACCGACGGCTCGGCGACCGCGACGATCCGGCCGCCGTCCTCCACCGGCCGGGTGTCGAGCCAGCCACCCACCCGGGAGATGAAGTCCAGCAGGGACTCGCCGCCGTGCGGGGTGGACCGCGGGTCGGCGAGCCAGGCGTCCACCGCCTGCGGCTCGCGGGCCATCGCCTCGCCCAGGGTCAGCCCGCGCCAGCGGCCCATGTCGCAGTCCCGCAGCGCCGGCTGGACCAGCGGAGCGTAGCCCAGGGCATCGCCGGTGGCCCGGCTGCGCGGGGTCGGCGAGCAGTAGCGCAGCTCGGCCGCGGCCAGCGGCAGCAGCTCCCCGGCGACGCGCTGCACCTCGTCCCAGCCGGCCTGGTCCAGCTGCCGGTCGTCCTCGAAGCGCTCCGCGAGCAGCGGGGAACTGCGTGCGGCGGCGACGAACGTCACCCTCAGTGGCATGCGGTGATGGTGAGCCGTGCGTGCGGGCAGGTCAAGGGCCGGACGCCGTGAGTCACCGGGCGTACGCGGTCACTCACGGACGGTACGGACGGCTGGGGGCGTGCTGCCCGCCGTACGACCCCGGGGGACCGGAGCGATCAGTTCCGTGGTCGTGCCCACGGAGCCGTTGCACGCGGCGTACGACGGCCCGGCCGGCGCGGACCGCCCGGTCACCCGCCGGCGGCATTCCCCGACCGGCTGGACCGGTACGACCACCGTCGACCCCGCACCGACATCGCCGGCCGCGTCACCGGCCTGTCCCGTCAGCCCACCTGGCGCACCTCGTCGAACGCCCCGCGCAGCCGCCGCACGCCCTCCGCGATCTCTCCCGTCCCCGCGACCGCGGCGAAGCTCAGGCGCAGGTGGGCCGCGGGAGGTTCGGCGCTGAAGTAGGGGCGGCCGGGGGTGAGGGCGACGCCGGCGCGCAGGGCGGCGGCGTCCAGGGCCGACTCCTCGACGCCCTCGGGCAGGCGCAGCCACAGGTGGTAGCCGCCGGACGGGATGTGCGGCAGGGCCAGCTCCGGCAGACGGCGGGCCAGGGCGCTCGTCATGGCATCCCGGCGGTCCTTCAACTCGGCCGAAAGCGCGCGCAGATGGCGCGGCCAGGCCGGGGAGCCGACGAGTTCCAGCGCGGCCTCCTGCAGCGGGCGGGGCACGAAGAAGCTGTCCACGACCTGGATGGCGCGCAGCCGCTCCAGCACCGGCCCGCGCGCGGCCAGTGCGCTCACCCGGAAGCTGGGCGAGGTCGCCTTGGTCAGCGAGCCGACGTGCACGACCACGCCGTCGGGGTCGTCGGCGGCCAGCGGGCGGGGCAGCGGTCCCGCGTCGGCGTGCACGAGGCGCCGTACGAAGTCGTCCTCGACGACGAAGGCGCCGGCCTCGCGGGCGATGCGCAGCACCTCCCCGCGCCGCTCGGGGGCCAGCACGGCGCCGGTGGGGTTCTGGAACAGGGGCTGGCAGACGAACACCCGGGCGCCACTGGCCCGGAAGGCGTCGGCGAGCAGCTCGGGGCGGACGCCGTCGGGGTCGACGGGCACCGGGACGGGCCGCAGTCCGGCGGCCCGGGCGAGAGCCAGCATTCCGGGGTAGGTGGGGGACTCCACGAGGACCGGGGCGCCGGGCGGGGCGAGCGCGCGCAGGGCGGTGGCCAGCGCGGACTGGCCGCCGGCGGCGATGAGCACCTCGGCCGCCGTGACCGCCCCGCCGATCCCGCGCGCGAACCACTCCCGCAGTTCGGGCAGTCCTTCCAGCGGCGGTCTCCCCCAGGCGCCGGGCCGCCGCCCGGCGCGGGCGAGCGCCGCCGCCATGGCCCGTTCCGGCTGCAGCGAGGGATGCGGATAGCCGCCGTTGAACTCCAGCACCCCGGGCGGCGGGGCGGCCAGCGAGACGGTGACGCCGGAGGCGTCCACGGTGCGCGGGACGAGGTCGCCGGTGCCGCCGGCGCTCAGTGCGACCTCCTGCCAGGAGGTGTCCCCGGCCGGTGACTCGGCCGTACGCGGCCGGGCCCGGAAGGCGCCGGCGCCGGGCCGGGTGACCACGAGCCCCTCGGCGGCCAGCTGGGCGAGGGCCCGCGAGACGGTCACCGGGCTCACCCGGAACCGGTCGACCAGAGCCCGGCTCGACGGGAGCTTTCCACCGGGAGAGTAGCGGTCAAGTTCCCGTCGGAGCTGTTCTGCCAGTTCACCAACGCTGCTACGCTCAGACATGAGAACACAGAGTAGCGCTACTGTTCCCACCTCGATAGCGGTGACCGCCCCGCGAGAGCGCCGGGCCCTCGGCACCGGACTCGCCGCCCTGGGCGTCGCCTCCTTCTCCCTGACCTTCCCGGCCACCGCCTGGGGCCTGGAGAGCTTCGGGCCCTGGTCGCTGGTGGCCGTGCGCAGCGTCCTCGCCGCGCTCGTCGCGGGCGGCTGTCTCCTCGTCCTGCGGATCCCCCTTCCCGAGCGGCGCCATCTGCCGGGGCTGGCCGTGGTCGCCGCCGGCGTGGTGCTGGGCTTCCCGCTGCTGACCACGCTCGCGCTGGAGACCTCCACCACCGCGCACGCCGCCGTCGTGGTGGGGCTGCTGCCGCTGACCACCGCCGTGTTCTCGGCCCTGCGCACCGGCAGCCGGCCCTCGCGCCGGTTCTGGCTGGCCGCGTTGGCGGGGGCGGCGGCCGTGGTCGCCTTCACCGTCGGGCAGAGCGGCGGTGCCCTCACGGTCGCCGACGGCTATCTGTTCGCGGCCCTGCTGGTGTGCGCCGCCGGGTACACCGAGGGCGGCCGGCTGGCCCGGCTCATGCCGGGGTGGCAGGTCATCGGCTGGGCGCTGGTGCTGTGTCTGCCGCTGAGCGTGCCGGCGGCCGCGGTGGCGCTGACGTACGAGCCCGTCCACCTCACCGGGCACGGCGTCGCCGGTCTGCTGTGGGTGGCGCTGGGCTCGCAGTTCCTCGGCCTGGTCGTCTGGTACCGGGGCATGGCGGTCATCGGCATCCCGAAGGCCAGCCAGTTGCAGTTGGCTCAACCGCTGCTCACACTGGTGTGGTCGGCGCTGCTGCTGGGCGAGCACTTCACGCCGGCCGCTCCGCTGACCGCCGTGGCCGTGCTCGTGTGCATCGCCGTCACGCAGCGGTCGTGATCGTGAGGAGGGCCTGTAGATGCACGCATCCAAGGGCGACCGTCTTGTCCAGCACGGCAGGGTGGTCGGCCAACACGACCAGGTCTCGGAAGTCGTCGAAGTGCTGGGGGCCGAGGGCAACCCGCCGTACCGCGTCCGTTTCCAGGACGGGCACGAGGCGATCATGTCCCCCGGACCCGACTGCCAGGTCAAGCACAGGGAAGAGCAAGCAGCACATCAGCGCGGAGGGTTCGCCGACCGTCCGTAGTGGTCGGCGATCACCCGCGCCATCGCCCCGATCGGGTCCGCGGCCACGTCCTTGGCGGCAAAGAAGACGTGGCCGCGGACCTGCGGGTACTGGGCGGCGAAGGTGAGGTGCCGGGACAGCTCGACCGGGTCCTGCCAGGCCGAGGGCTGTCCTGCGGCCCCCGCCTTGTAGAGCGCCTCACCGATGTGGAGACGGGTCCGGGTACCCTTGGCGACCTCCGCCCACCAGGGCACGAGAGTCGCGTAGTCGGCGGCGGCGAAGCCGATGTTCCAGTACACCTGCGGGACGATGTAGTCGATCCAGTGGTCCCTGACCCATTTCCGCGTGTCCGCGTAGAGGTCGTCGTACGTCTGGACGCCCGCCCGGGTGTCCGAGCCGTCGGGGTCGGTGGCGGCGTTACGCCACACCCCGAAGGGGCTGATCCCGAAGCGGGTGCCGGGCCTGATCCGCTTGATGCCGGCGGCCATCTCCCGCACCAGCAGGTCGATGTTGTCCCGCCGCCAGGCGGCCCGGCTGTCGAAGTCGCCGCCGTAGCGGTCGTAGGCCTCGTCGTCGTCGAAGGTCTGCCCGGCGACCGGGTAGGGGTAGAAGTAGTCGTCGAAGTGGACGGCGTCGACCGGGTACCGGGCGACCGCGTCCAGCATGGCCCGCTGGACGAAGGCGCGGACCTGCGGCAGGCCGGGGTTGTAGTACAGCTTCCCGCCGTAGGGCACCGCCCAGTCGGGGTGGATGCGGGCCGGGTGCCCGTCGGCGAGGCGGCTCGGGTCGGTGTGGTTGGCGATCCGGTACGGGTTGAACCAGGCGTGCAGTTCCAGACCGCGGGCGTGAGCCTCCTGCACGGCGGTACCGAGCGGGTCCCAGCCGGGGTCCTCGCCCTGGGTGCCGGTGAGATACTCGGACCACGGCTCGTACGGTGACGGCCACAGGGCGTCGGCGGTGGGCCGCACCTGGAACATCACCGTGTTGAACCGGTCACGGGCCACCCTGTCGAGGTGGGCGATCAGCTCGTCGCGCTGCTCGTCGGCGGTCAGACCGGGCCGCGAGGGCCAGTCCCGGTTGGCCACCGTGGCGATCCACACACCCCGCATCTCGGCGCCCGCGCGGTGCCGGTGATCCGGTGCGGCGACCGCGCCCGGCGCCGTGGCCAGCGTGGACAGCGCCGCCAGGGTGAAGGCCCGCCGTGACAGTCTCCCCATCCGTACACCCCCGTACCATCCGGATCCGCTCCGTCACGGATCGTTCCGCGCCCCAGAATGCACCCACCCGGACGATCGATCATCGATACTTGGCGGTAACGTGCACGATCGGAGCAGGCGCCGAACCCGGAGTCCTGCCAGCGAGCCGGAGAACCAGCGAAGGGAACGATGTGACCGACATCGAGCGCGTCGGGGTCGTGGGCTGCGGCCAGATGGGCGCGGGCATCGCCGAGGTGTGCGCCCGCGCGGGACTGGACGTCATGGTCGCCGAGACCACCGGCGAGGCACTGGAGATCGGCCGTACCCGGCTGTTCAACTCCCTGGCCAAGGCCGCCGAGCGCGGCAAGATCACCGAGGAGGAGCGGGACGCCACGCAGGCGCGGCTGTCCTTCACCACCGACCTCGGCGAGTTCGCCGACCGCGACCTGGTCATCGAGGCCGTGGTGGAGAACGAGCAGGTGAAGACCGAGATCTTCCAGGTGCTGGACCAGGTCGTGACCCGGCCGGACGCGATCCTGGCCTCCAACACCTCCTCCATCCCGCTGGTGAAGCTGGCGGTCGCCACCTCCCGCCCCGACCACGTCATCGGCGTGCACTTCTTCAACCCCGCCCCGGTGCAGCAGCTGGTCGAGCTGATCCCGGCGCTCACCACCTCCGAGGGCACCCTCGGCCGCGCCCAGGTCTTCGCCGAGAAGATGCTCGGCAAGCACGCCATCCGCGCCCAGGACCGCTCCGGCTTCGTGGTCAACGCGCTGCTCGTGCCCTACCTGCTCTCGGCGATCCGAATGTTCGAGTCGGGCATCGCGAGCCGCGAGGACATCGACAACGGCATGGAGATGGGCTGCGCCCACCCCATGGGCCCGCTGAAGCTGTCCGACCTGATCGGTCTGGACACCGTGGTCTCCATCGCCAACTCGATGTACGCCGAGTACAAGGAGCCGCTGTACGCCGCTCCCCCGCTGCTCCAGCGCATGGTCGAGGCGGGCCGGCTGGGCCGGAAGACCGGGTCGGGCTTCTACACCTACGGCTGATCACGCACAGCTACGCCTTGTGGGCCCGGCACCGACATCGGTGCCGGGTCCATCTGTTTCACTCCCCGTGTGCGCGCCGGGCACGCATATGCCCCTCGCACACGCTCCCCACGCGCCCACCAGGCGAGTTGACTCATCATGCGCATGCAAGGGATGCGGAACCATCCATTTCGACCACCGAAAGGAGCGGACCCGTGACCGCCGAACCGGAGCATCCCGTGGTCCACGGAGAACTCGCAGAGTTACGGCGCCGCCTCGATGTGGCCTACGCCCGCGTCGAGGGAGGGCTGGCCCTGCTCAGTCACCGCACCGAGGAGACCGCCAAGGAACTGGACGAGCTGAACTCCCGTATGGTCTCGCTGGAACACGCCCGCTGGCCGCTGCCCTCGCTCGCCGCGCTCACGGCGCTGGGTGCGCTCGTCGTGACGATCTGGCAGGCGCTGGCCGCCCGTTAGGCGCCGGGCACCGGGCCCGCTAGCCCTCGGCGAGCCTGAGGTGGTGCAGCAGGAGTAACGCGGCCGCCATGTTGGCGGCCGGGACCTCCCCACGGGCGATCAGATCGGGGACGAGTTTGAGGGAAACCCATTCCCGGCGGTCCGACTCGAAGTCGTCCACGGGGTGTCCGACGTACTCGCCCCGGTCGGACCAGTAGATGTGGTGCCGGGCATCGGTGAGGCCGTTGGACGGCTCCACGCTCATCAGGTGGTGCAGGGGCCCCGGCCGCCAGCCGGTCTCCTCCTCCAGTTCCCTGGCGGCCGCGCTCGCGATGTCCTCGCCGTCCTCCACCACACCCGCGGCCAGTTCCCAGCCCCAGCTGTCGGTGATGAACCGGTGCCGCCACAGCAGCAGCACCTCGTTGGCCTCGTTGACGACCGTGGCCACGGCCACGGGACGCAGCCGGATCAGGAAGTGGTCGAGGTGCCGGCCGTCCGGCAGCTCGACATCTGCGAGGTTGACGCTGAACCAGCGATTTGCATACACAGTTTGTTCGTTCTGTTTCGTCCACTGCACGGTTCTGCCACCTTCCGCCGAGTAAGTGGCAATATCGCAGCAGGAACTGTGCACCTACAGGGGGCCTACAGCGGCACGCGCAGTGCCCCGTCGATGAGTTCGGCGGCCTCGGCGGTGCCGGCCGAGCCGCAGCGCACCAGATGCTCGCGCACCGCGCGGAGTCTGTCGCGCAGCCGCTGGGACTCCATCCCGCGCGCCTGCTCGGCCATCTGCACGGCCGTGGCCACCGCCTTGTCGGCGTTGCCCTGGCGCAGTTCGATGGTGCTGAGCATGGCGAGCCGGTGCACCCTCCCCCGGTCGTGGGCCGGGTTGTCGACGGCCGCCGCCGCGTGCTCCCGGGCGGCGGCGAGTTCCCCGAGGCTGAGCAGCGCCTCGGCCACCTGCACGTTGACCAGCCCCGGCTGGACGTAACCGGTCTCGTCGGGCTCGATCCCGCGCCGGATCCGCTCGGCGGCGGTCTCCGCGCGCCGGATGCAGGACAGGGCACTGCCGCTGTCCCCGAGGTGCGCGTACGCCTTGGCCTGCATCGCGTACAGGTCGGAGGCGAGCGCCGGTGTGATGTGCTTGCCGGCGGTGCGCAGCGCGGCCTCGGCGAAGGCGACGGCCTGCCGGTACTCCCGCATGAACAGCGACTGGTTGACCAGCAGCGCTATCACGTAGGCCCCGAGTCCGCGGTCCCCGCTGGCCTTCGCCAGCCGCAGCGCCTGGTGGAAGTAGCGCTGGGCGAGCCCGTGGGCGTCGGAGTCGTACGCGCAGATGCCCGCGATCGCCACCAACCCGCCGGTGGCCCGGTGCAGTTGGCGTCCGGTGGCGTCGGTGTAACTGCCGCGCAGCAGCGGCGCCGCCTCCGCGTTCAGGAAACCGACGATCCGCGTCCGGGTCGCGATGCCGCCCGCCTTGCGGTACATCTGCTCGTAGTGCGTGCGGGCGGCCCGCAGCATCTCGATGTCGGCCGTGGTGACCCGGTGCCGGCCGCCCCGGGAGACGTCCACGTCCTCGGGCGGGTTCTCCCACTCCCACACCGGCATGACGGCCGGCGTGCCGGTGACGGCGGGGGCGCCCAGCACATGCGGCCGCTGCTGTTCGTCGGAGCGCCACAGGGCGGTCGCCCGCTCCACGAAGCCGGAGAGCGACCCGGCGTGCGGGCTGCTCGGCTCGCCGGGCACGCCGAGGCCGATGTCGTCCAGGGTGACCGGCCGGTGCAGCCGGGCGGCCAGCACCTCGCAGATCAGGTCGGGCACCTGGCCGCGCGGCCGCTGGCCCTTCAACCACCGTGCCACGGCGGTGTGTTCGTACCGCAGCGCGAGACCGCGTCTGCGGCCCGCCTGGTTGACGTGAGCGGCGAGACCGGCGTGCGAGATCCCCGCCTCGTCCAGGATCGCGTCGAGCAGAGTGTTGGGCTGCATGAGATGCCCCCCGAGTGGCCTGGTGCGGTCAGCGTAGTGGGTGCGCCTTCACACGGGGTGTGAACGGAACACGAGCATCCGCGCTGTGCGCGCGCTGTCGCTCAGCGTGTCGGGCCGGTTGACTGAGGTGCCTCGCAAGAGGCACCGGCCAGGCCGCCGGCTCCCCCTCGAAAAGCGGTGGCTTGGCCGGGCCGACCTCTGCCGCGGTCGTTGCGCAGGACCAGGAGTGCGGTGTCGTCCGTCGGGCGGCCGGTCGTGTGGTGCAGGAGGGCCCTGAAGACCGTACGCAGAACCGCCTGAGGGGACACCGGATGATCTCGTACGGTCTCTCGCAGCACGTCGGGCAGCGCGAAGAAGCGGCCCCGCACGTCCCGTGCGTCCTCCACACCGTCCGTGAACAGGACCAGGGAGTCGCCCCGAAGCAGCTGACCGCAGGACTGGGCCTCCAGCTCGGCCGGGAGCGGGAACGGGCCCAGCGGCGGCAGCGGATCGTCGCGTGTCAGGGGCTCGACCCGCGCGCCGCTGATCCGATACGGCCACGGGTGGCCGCAGTTGAACGCGCGCAGCTCGCCGTCCCGGCCGATCTCCAGCAGCAGGACGGTGACGAACTCCTCGGCGACCGGGTGATCGGGGTCCGGCGTGCCGTTCGCGGGGTGTTCGGCGCGGGCCCGTTCGCGCAGGTGGCGGGCGAGGGCGCGTTCCAACCGGCGCAGCACGCCGCCGAGTTCGGGCTCGTCGTGGGCCGCCTCACGGAAGCTGCCGAGCACGGCGGCGACGGTTCCCAGGGCGGTCAGACCGTGACCGCGCACATCGCCCATGACCACGCGGACCCCGTACTCGGTGGCGACGGCCTCGTACAGATCGCCACCGACGACCGCGCCACGCTCGGCGGACAGCTGGGCGGCGGCCACGTTCAGTCCGTCGAGCCGCGGGGGCAGCGGACGCAGGACGACGCTCTGCGCGACCCGCGCCACCCGGCGGGCCTGCCGCAGTTCCCGCAGCAGGGCGCGGCGCACATGGACTATCAGCCCGGTGCCTACGGCGAGGAAGACGGCGCTGGTGACGATGCGCGCACCGAACCCGTCCTGCCGGGCGACAGGACAGCCGAACTTGTAGGCGACGGCCACGGCTCCCCAGAGCGTGGGCAGTACGGCTCCCCGCGCGGTGGGCGCCCGTGCCTTGATGCGGATCATGTCTCTGATCCCCCATGTAGGCCCCGAAAGAGCAGACGGACCGGCCCCGAAAGGCCGGTCCGATTCTGTCCACGGCATGACCCGGGCGGGCCGGATCGCCGTCAGGTCCCACCCGAACGAGTGAGGCATCCCGGGCCGGCCTGCATTTATGCAGCTGGCGGAGGCGAAAAGCCCCCCGAAGGGGTGCGGGGAACTGCGCGACGATCCACGGACGACCCGAGGCCGCCGAACGGGCGCAGCTCCCCCGCCCCGTGGGCGGACTAGGCCCTGAGAACCGCCCCGGTCCGCTCGCCCGCGAGGGCAACCGCCGCGTCCCGGGCGGCGGACGCCTCGTCCACGGTCAGCGTGCGGTCACCCGCACGGAAGCGCAGCGCGTACGCCAGCGACTTCCGCCCCTCACCCAACTGCTCGGCGTTCTCGTACACGTCGAACAGCCGGATGGACTCGAGAAGCTCACCCGCGCCCTCGCGCAGCGCCGCCTCGACCTCTGCGGAGGGGACCGGCTTGTCGACGACGAGGGCGACGTCCTGCGTGGCGACCGGGAACGTGGAGATGCTCGGCGCCTGCGGGGTACCGTCCCCCACCGTCTCCAGGGCGTCCAGGTCCAGCTCCATCGCGCAGGTGCGCTCGGGCAGGCCCAGGGCCTTCAGGACGCGCGGGTGCAGTTCTCCCGCGTGGCCGACGATCCGCTCCGTGCCGTCGGCGGCGATCACCAGCTCGGCGCAGCGGCCCGGGTGCCACGGTCCGTACTGGCCCTTGCGGACGATCAGCTCGGCACCGGCCTCCCGCGCGACGGCACGACCCGCCTCGACCGCGTCGGCCCAGTCGGCCGGACGGCCCTTGCCCCACCAGCCGGCCTGCTCGCGGGCACCGGCGAGGACGACGGCCACGTGCCGCGGCTGCTCGGGCAGCACGGCGTTCAGCGCGGCGATCTCCTCGTCGGTGGGCCGCCGGTCGACGGGCAGGTGCGTGGCGACTCCCTGCTCCTCGCGGGGCAGGAACACCAGACCGGTCTCGAACAGGGCCAGGTCGTGCGAGCCCCGGCCGGCGTTGCGCCGCAGCGCACCGAGCAGGCCCGGCAGCAGCGTCGTCCGCAGCGCGGGCTCCTCGTCGCTGAGCGGGTTGACCAGCTTCACGACGCGGCGGGCCGGGTCGTCGGCCTCCAGGCCGAGCTGGTCGAAGACCTGCTCGCTGACGAACGGGTAGTTCGGCGCCTCGACGTAGCCCGCGCCGGCCAGCGCCCGGCCGGCCCTGCGGTGCAGCCGCTGGCGGTGGGTGAGGCCACGGCCCGAGGGCGGCTTGGGCAGCGTGGAGGGCAGGTTCTCGTAGCCCTCGAGGCGGATGACCTCCTCGGCGAGGTCGTTCGGGTCGGCGAGGTCGGGACGCCAGGACGGGACGGTGACGATCAGCTCGTCCTGCCCGTAGACGTCGCAGCCGACCTCCTGGAGGCGGCGTACGACCGTCTCACGGCCGTAGACGACGCCCGCCACCTTGTCCGGGTGACCGGCCGGGAGGGTGATGGTGTGCGGGGCCGAGGGCGCGACGATCTCGGTGACGCCGGCCTCCGCCGTACCGCCCGCGAGGAGCACCAGCAGGTCCACGGTGCGCTGCGCGGCGGCAGCGGCGGCCTGCGGGTCGACGCCGCGCTCGAAGCGGCGGGACGCCTCGGACAGCAGCTTGTGGCGGCGGGCCGTCCGCGCGATGGCCACCGCGTCGAAGTGGGCGGCCTCGATGACCACGTCCGTCGTGCCGTTGACGCCGTCCTCGGTCACTTCGTGGTCGGCGATCTCGGTGTTCGCGCCGCCCATCACGCCGGCGAGGCCGATCGGGCCGCGGTCGTCGGTGATGACCAGGTCCTCGGCGTGCAGCGTGCGCTCGACGCCGTCGAGGGTGACGAGCTTCTCGCCCTCCTGGGCGCGGCGCACGCCGACGGTGCCCTGGATCAGGGACCGGTCGTAGGCGTGCAGCGGCTGGCCCAGCTCCATCATCACGTAGTTCGTGACGTCGACGGCGAGCGAGATCGGGCGCATGCCGACCTTCTGCAGGCGGCGCTGCAGCCAGATCGGGGAGCGGGCCTCGGGGCGCAGGCCGGTGACCGTGCGCGCGGTGAAGCGGTCGCAGCCGAACGGGTCGGTGACCTGGACCGGGTAGCCGTAGGCGTTCGGCGCCGGTACGTCGATCAGGGCCGGGTCGCGCAGCGGCAGGCCGTAGGCGATGGCGGCCTCGCGGGCGACACCGCGGATGGACAGGCAGTCGCCGCGGTTCGCGGTGACGGCGATGTCCAGGACCTCGTCGACCAGTTCGAGCAGCTCGATGGCGTCCTTGCCGACCTCGGTCTCCGGCGGCAGCACGATGATGCCGTGGGTGCCGTCGTCGCCCATGCCCAGCTCGCCGGTGGAGCAGATCATGCCGTGGGACGTCTTGCCGTAGGTCTTGCGGGCGGCGATGGAGAAGCCGCCGGGCAGCGTGGCGCCGGGGAGGACCACGACGACCTTGTCGCCGACCTGGAAGTTGCGGGCGCCGCAGACGATCTCCTGGGGCTCACCGGTGCCGTTGGCCTGGCCGACGTCGACCGTGCAGAAGCGGATCGGCTTCTTGAAGCCCTCCAGCTCCTCGATGGTCAGCACCTGGCCGACGACCAGCGGGCCCTTGAGGTCGGCGCCGAGCTGTTCGACGGTTTCGACCTCGAGGCCGGCCGAGACGAGCTTCTCCTGGACGTCGCGGCCGGTTTCCGTCGCCGGCAGGTCGACGTACTCCCGCAGCCAAGAAAGCGGGATCCGCATCAGATCTCCATCCCGAACGGCCGGGTGAATCGGACGTCACCCTCGACCATGTCTCGCATGTCTTCGACGTTGTGGCGGAACATCAGCATCCGCTCGATGCCGAACCCGAAGGCGAAGCCGCTGTACTTCTCCGGGTCGACGCCGCAGGCGGTGAGCACCCGCGGGTTGACCATGCCGCAGCCGCCCAGCTCGATCCAGCCCTCGCTGGAGCAGGTGCGGCAGGGCCGGTCGGGGTTGCCGACGGACTCGCCCTTGCAGACGTAGCAGAGCATGTCCATCTCGGCGCTCGGCTCGGTGAAGGGGAAGAAGTTCGGCCGCAGCCGGGTCTTCATGCCCTCGCCGAACAGCGACTGGACCATGTGGTCCAGGGTGCCCTTGAGGTCGGCCATGGTCAGGCCCTCGTCCACGGCGAGCAGCTCGACCTGGTGGAAGACGGGCGTGTGCGTGGCGTCCAGCTCGTCGGTGCGGTACACGCGGCCGGGGCAGATCACGTAGACCGGCAGCTCGCGGTCGAGCAGCGAGCGGATCTGGACCGGGGAGGTGTGGGTGCGCAGCACGACACCGGACTCGGTGCCGCCGTCCGGGCCCTGCACGAAGAAGGTGTCGGCCTCGCCGCGCGCCGGGTGGTCGGGGCCGATGTTGAGGGCGTCGAAGTTGAACCACTCCGCCTCGACCTGCGGGCCCTCGGCGACCTCGTAGCCCATGGCCACGAAGATGTCCTCGATGCGCTCCGAGAGCGTGGTCAGGGGGTGGCGGGCCCCGGCCGGGACGCGGTCGTACGGCAGCGTGACGTCGACGTCCTCCTCGACCAGCACGCGGGCGTCACGCTCGGCCTCCAGCTCGGCCTGGCGGCCGGCGAGGGCCTTGTTCACGGCCCCACGGGCCATGCCGACGCGCTTGCCGGCCTCGGCCTTGGCGTGCGGGGGCAGGGCGCCGATCTCGCGGTTGGCGAGGGCCAGCGGGGAGGCCGGGCCGGTGTGGGCGACCTTGGCCTCGTGGAGCGCGTCGAGGGAGTCCGCGGCGGCGAAGGCGGCGAGCGCCTCGTCCCGCATGCGCTCGATCTCTTCCGGTTTCAACGCCTCGACCTCTACAGGGTCGTACGACTTATTCGGTGCCGACATCTCTTCCCGTGCTTCCGGTTGGCTGGCGGATGGTCCCCGTGACCGTTGGTGGGCCGTGTGAAGGACACAAAGGTGCCAAAGGCCGAGTCTAACGGGGTGGAGGCAGGCGAATGCGCCCGCGGGCCGCTCCGGCTCTCGTCAGGCGAGATACGCCGGGGCTCCCACGGGCAGCGTAAATCGGAACTCGGCGCCGCCCACGGGGGCGCGGTCGACCGTGATGGTGCCGCCGTGGGCCTCGACGATGCCCTTGACGATGTACAGCCCGAGGCCGGTGCCGCCGCGCTTGCTGCCCCGCCAGAAGCGGGTGAAGACGCGGTTCATGGACTCCTCCGGGATGCCGGGCCCTTCGTCGCTCACCGTGACCGACGTGCCGTTCTCCTCACCCTCGCGCGGGGACGCCGAGGGCATGACGTCAATCGTGACGGTTCCCTCGCCGTGCCGCACGGCATTTTCGATGAGGTTGCTGAGCACCTGGTCGATCTTGTCGGGGTCGGCCCACAGGCCGGGCAGGGGCTGCTCGATGCGGAGCAGGAACCGGTCGGCGGGCTGGCCGGCGGCGACGTAGGCCTGGATGTGCCGGGAGACGGCGGCCCCAATGTCGACGGGCTGGCGGCGCACCTCCAGCCGTCCCGAGTCGATCCGCGAGATGTCGAGCAGCTCGGCGATGAGCCGGGTGACCCGGTCGGCGTCGGCGTCGACGGTCTCCAGCATCAGCCGCTTCTGGTCGTCGGTGAAGCGTTCCCACTTGGCGAGCAGCGTGGCCGTGAAGCCCTTCACCGAGGTCAGCGGAGAGCGCAGCTCATGGGCGACGGTGGCGATCAGCTCGGCGTGGCTGCGCTCGGTACGGCGGCGGGCCTCGGTGTCGCGCAGCGAGACGACGACGCGCTGCACGGGCCCGAGGGGCTCGGCGCGCACATAGCGAGCGGAGACGAGCACCTCCCGCACCCCGGGCAGCAGCAGGTTGCGCTCCGGCTGCCGGGTCCGGGTCGCGAGCCCCCCGTAGGGGTCGGTGAGCTGCCACCAGCGGCGCCCCTCCAGGTCCTCCAGCGGCAGCGCCTTCTCCAGGGGCTGCCCGAGGACGTCGGCGGGGCGTACGGCGGTGATGCGGGCGGCGGCGGCGTTGAAGCAGACGACCCGGCCGTGCTCGTCGGCGACCACGAGGCCGTCGGGCAGCTGGTCGGGGTCGATGCCGGGACCGGTCCCGGTACGGTCGCCGGACCCGGGCGCGGGCGTGTGCCGCGCGTCCTGTCCCTCCGGCGCGGCGTTCGTGCCGGCCACACTCATCCCCGTACCCCACCTCTCAGACGGCGCAGGGCCCCGAGCTGGTCACCCTACTAGCTCTGGGTGACGGAGCGGCACCCTCCGGAGGCGCGCTGTGCACGGGCCGACGCGTAGAGACATACGGCGGCGGCGGTGGCGAGGTTCAGGCTCTCGGCCTTGCCGTGGATGGGGACGCGGACGACGGCGTCGGCGAGGGCGCGGGTCTCCTCGGGCAGACCCCAGGCCTCGTTGCCGAACACCCAGGCGCTGGGGCCGCCCATGGTGCCCTTGTCCAGCTCCTCGTCCAGGTCGCGGTCGCCGGCGCCGTCGGCGGCGAGGATGCGCACACCGGCGTCCTTCAGCCCCGCGACGGCCCGCTCGACGGGCACGCCGACGGCGACGGGCAGGTGGAACAGCGAGCCGACGGAGGCGCGCACGGCCTTGGGGTTGTACAGGTCGACGGAGGCGTCGGTGAGGATCACGGCCTCGGCACCGGCGGCGTCGGCGCACCGCAGCACGGTCCCGGCGTTGCCGGGGTCGCGCACGTGCGCGAGGACGGCGACGAGCTGTGGCCGGGCGGCGAGGATCTCCTCGAACGGGGTGTCCAGGAACCGGCAGACGCCGACCAGGCCCTGCGGGGTGACGGTGGTGGAGATGTCGGCGATGACGTCCTCGGAGGCCAGGTGCAGCCGTGCCCCGGCGTCCCGCGCGGCTCCGACGATGTCGGCGTACCGCTCCGCGGCCTCGACGGTGGCGAACAGCTCGACGAGGGTGGGGGTGCCGTCGACCCGATGCCCGGCCGCCTCCCTGACGGCCTGCGGCCCCTCCGCGAGAAACAGCCGGTCCTTCCCCCGGAAGTTCCGCTTCTCGAGCCGACGGGCAGCGGACACGCGGGCGGACCGGGGGGAGATCAGCTCGGGGGTGGGCATCCTGTCCTTCACCTTCAAGAAAGTCTTCACTCTGCGGCGCCGGCGGCGGCCGGAACGGGAGCCGCAGCAACAACAGGACCCGCAAGCCATGAGCCTGCGGGTCCTACAGTGAGCGTCGGCTGGAGCCGGCGCAGCGTCACGCAGCCTTGGGCGCGTTCACGTCGCTCGGCAGCGCCTTCTGCGCGACCTCGACGAGCGCCGCGAAGGCGTTCGCGTCGTTCACGGCGAGCTCGGCCAGGATCTTGCGGTCGACCTCGACGTTCGCGGCCTTCAGACCCTGGATGAAGCGGTTGTAGGTGATGCCGTTGGCGCGGGCAGCGGCGTTGATGCGCTGGATCCACAGCTGACGGAAGTCGCCCTTGCGCTTCTTGCGGTCGTTGTAGTTGTAGACCAGCGAGTGGGTGACCTGCTCCTTGGCCTTGCGGTACAGGCGCGAACGCTGACCGCGGTAGCCGGAGGCCTGCTCGAGGATCGCCCGGCGCTTCTTGTGGGCGTTGACTGCCCGCTTGACGCGTGCCACTTGTTAACTCCTTGTAGCGGGGTCGTGGTGGTCTTCACACGACCCGGAAACGACTGGGTCCCGGTCCTGGCGTACGGCGCTCAGCGGATGGTGAGCGCCGGTACGTCACTTGCCGAGAAGCTTCTTGATCTTCGCGGCGTCGCCCGGGGCCATCTCGGCGTTGCCGGTGAGGCGACGCGTGACGCGGGACGACTTGTGCTCGAGCAGGTGGCGCTTGCCGGCGCGCTCGCGGAGCACCTTGCCGGAGCCGGTGACCTTGAAGCGCTTGCTGGCACCGCTGTGCGACTTGTTCTTCGGCATAGCGCCGTTATCTCCTCGTCGGTGGCGCTCCGGTGCCCGGTCACGAAAACCGGGCACGGTGGAGCGTCGCTCTCTTCTGTCGGTTACATCCTCGGGGACTGGGTGTCCCCCGGGATCACGCCTCGGCGGGCTCCTCGGACGGCGCCTCAGCCTCGGCAGGGTTCTGCGACTTGCCGGGGTTCGCCTTCGCCTCGGCCTTGCGGGCCTCCTGCGCCTGACGGGCCTCGGCCATCGCCTCGGTCTTCTTCTTGTGCGGACCGAGAACCATGATCATGTTCCGGCCGTCCTGCTTCGGGTTCGACTCGACGAAACCGAGGTCCTGGACGTCCTCCGCGAGACGCTGCAGCAGTCGGTAGCCCAGCTCGGGCCGGGACTGCTCGCGACCACGGAACATGATCGTGATCTTGACCTTGTCGCCCTGCTTGAGGAACCGTACGACGTGACCCTTCTTGGTGTCATAGTCGTGCGGGTCGATCTTCGGCCGGAGCTTCATCTCCTTGATGACCGTGTGCGCCTGGTTCTTGCGCGCCTCACGGGCCTTCATGGCCGACTCGTACTTGAACTTCCCGTAGTCCATGAGCTTGCACACGGGCGGACGGGCGTTCGCCGCGACCTCGACCAGGTCCAGGTCGTACTCCTGCGCAAGCTCCAGTGCCTTGGCCAGCGGGACGATGCCCACCTGCTCGCCACTGGGACCGACAAGTCGCACCTCGGGAACGCGAATCCGGTCGTTGATGCGGGGCTCGGCGCTGATGGATCCTCCTCGGTAGCACCACACGGCGGTCTGGCGGACAGCCGCGTAACGTCTCTGTTCGTTAGACCTAACCGCGCCGACGGCACAAAAAATGCCCCGGACGATCACAGGCGGGGCTCCAATGACAACCGGAGCACCGCCGCGGTGACCGCGGGGCGCACTTTCGGGCGACTCCATCGTCCGTACGGAACGATGGTGGCCGCCTGACCGGGTGACCCGCCGTCCCGGAGGACGGTCGGGTGGGAGATCGGAGCCTCCACTTGTGGGCCGGGCACTCTGTCTGAACAGGGCGGTCCGGCCGGTCGTCATTCAGGTTAGCAGGATCGCTTGACAAGGGCGAATCGCAGGCCGTACCGGTGCACCGCTTATCGTGTGGGGCATGAGTGAGACCCCTCCTGAGAACCCCGACTTCGACGCGATGACCCGGGACATCGCCGAGGTCCCCGCCGTCGAGGTGATCGTGACGGTCGCCGTCAACCTGATGAGCGCCGCCGCCGTGAAGCTCGGGCTGAGCGAGGAGGGCGAGAAGTACAAGGACCTGGACGAGGCCCGCAAGCTGATCACCGCGCTCGCCGGCCTGCTGGACGGGGGCGCGACCGAGATCAGCTCCTTCCACGCGGCCCCGCTGCGCGACGGCCTGAAGTCGCTGCAGCTCGCCTTCCGTGAGGCGTCGATCGTCCCGGACGAGCCGGGCCAGGGGCCGGGCGAGAAGTACACCGGCCCCGTCTACGGCTAGTCGGCCCAGCCGCTCCTGTCGATCACCGAACGAACAAGGGCTCGCCCGGAGGCGTCGCCCCGGCCGGCATCACTGCCAGGTCGAGGCCACGCACCAGGCGGGCCCTCAGCGTCTCGTCGGCGGCGAGGCGCCGCGCGACCGCGTGGACGCCGGCGTCGTGCGGCACGGCGGGCTCGAAGACCAGGGCGAGGGTGCCGTCGGCCCGGCCGGGGCCGAGGTAGGCGCGCACCACCGCGGGCACGTCGGCGACCACGGCGCGCACCGCGGCCACGACCGCCGGATCGGCGAGCGGGTCCGTGCTGGTACGGCCCTCGGCGAGGGCCAGCAGTGCGGGACCGGTCAGCTCGAAGGGGACGGGCCCGGCCAGGTCCAGCACCACCGTGTCCGCCTTCTCGTGCGCGGCGGCCTCCAGTGCCTGGTGCAGGGGTACGGCGACGGGGCGCGCCGCCGGGTCCCAGCGGGCCAGGGAGTCGGTGGAGGTGAAGGCCGGCAGGGCGGTGCGGGAGCCGGCCTTCAGCGTGGGTACGGCCATGTCGCTGTTCTTCTCGCGGCGCAGCCCGTTCTCGTCCTCCTCGACCTCGCCGAGCACGGCGACGACGGGGACCAGCAGGCGGGCGCCCTTCAACGCCTCCAGGACGGGTCCGAGCGCGCCGCGGTCCTCCGCCCAGGCGGCGAGCGCCGCGCTCAGCCGGGGGTCGGCGGAGCCGTCGTCGTCGGAGAAGCCGGGGTCGGGAATGTTCTTGTTCGCCACGGTCATCGACCCTATAGGCACACTCCGGGCCCCTCGCACGGGAGTCTTCACAGGAATCTCAGCCTTCCCTGAGCCCTGTCTCAGGCCGGCCCGACGGTGCGCACAGCCCGCGCCCCGAGCATCGCGGCCATGGAGTCCTCCACAGCCCGCTCTCGCCGTCGCGCGCGCCCGTCCCGGCGCCGTCCGCTGCTGTACACCGCGCTCGCCGTCGCTGCCGTGGGCGGGGTGCCGGCCGGCGGCACGGTCTATGTGAAGGCGCGGGCGCACGCCGGGCCGGCGGCCGTATCGTCGGCGTCGCCCTCGGCCTCCTCCCCGGCCGGGACGGGAAAGGAGGCAGCCATGACACATCCCGCGGCGGTCGACCGGAAGGCGCGGCTGGACGAGGCGATGGCGGCGGTGGCCGTGCCGTCGGGTGCAAAGGTGTCGGTGGCGGTGCTGGCGACGGACTCCGGGGACAGCGCGGTGCACGGGACCGCGGCCTTCGACACCGCGAGCATCGTCAAGGTCGACATCCTCGCCGCACTGCTGCTCCAGGCGCAGGACGCGGACCGGCGGCTGACGGCGGCCGAGCGGGTGTACGCCACGAAGATGATCGAGAGCAGCGACAACGCGTCCGCGACGGCACTGTGGCACACGATCGGGCGGGCGGCCGGGCTGGACGCGGCGAACCGGCGGTTCGGGCTGACGGAGACCTCGGGCGGGGACGGTGAGCTGTGGGGGCTGACCCAGACCACCGCCGCCGATCAACTGGTGCTGCTCCAGCAGGTGTTCGGTAAGGATTCGAAGCTGAGCGCGGCCTCTCGGACGTATCTCCAGGGGCTGCTGAAGTCGGTCGAGGCGGACCAGCAGTGGGGGGTGTCGGCCGCGGCGGAGGGCAACTCCTGGGCGCTGAAGAACGGTTGGCTGGCGCGCAGTACGACGGGACTGTGGGACGTGAACAGCATCGGGCGGGTGACGGTGGACGGGAGCGAGTATCTGGTGGCGGTGCTGTCGAACGGCACCACCACCCTGGCCCAGGGCATCGCACTGGTGGAGGCGGCGGCGCAGACGGCGGTGTCGGCGTTCGCCGGTGCCGGCTCGGGGAGCGATTGACGTCGGGGCGTCACGGCCCGGCGTTTCGGCCCTGGCACGATCAGCAGGCCGTCGGGCGGGCCGGCACCGGTTCGGTTCCGGTCTCGCGGCGGGTGGCTCGGCGGGCCGAGCGGTCGGCGACCGGACCGGCGATCGCGGCCCGGCTCCCGGCAAAGTCCTCGCGGCTGCCGGTGCAGCGCCGCGTCGGCAGCCACGATGCAACACGGCCGAGCAGGTCGGACCCGTGTGACGAAGTCATGGGCCCGCGCGGCCTTCGCCCGTCCTCGCGCGGTCGCCCCGACACCGGGCGTCTGCTGCGCGGAGCGTCGCCGCGCTGCCCGGAGATCCAGTACATCGCCGGCCGGCCGGGCAGCACCCCGGACGCCCTCAGACCGCCTTCCTGCGGCCACGCCACAGCACGACGCCCGCGACCAGGAGGACCCCGCCGGCACCGCCGGCCAGCGGGGCCGCCCAGTCCGAGGCGGAGGACGTGGCCTTGGGGGAGTCCGGTCCGGCGCCGAAGTACTTCTCGCCGTACGACGCCGCGCGCAGGCTCTGCGGCCGGATCCGGCCGGCCGCCTGCAGGGCCGCCGCCGGGTCGATCATGCCGAAGCCGCGGGAGTCGTCCCGGCCGCCGGCCGGCGGATCGTCGGCGGTGTCCTCCAGGAGCTTCTTGACCTGGGCCGGGGGCAGACCGGGGTGGGCGGCCTCGACGAGCGCCGCGACGCCGGAGACGAAGGCGGAGGCGGCGGAGGTTCCCCAGCCCTCGTAGTACTTGTGGTCGGGGTCGGCGATGACCACGTTGACGCCGGGCGCGCTGACGGCCGCGTACCAGCGACGGGTCGAGAAGGAGGCGCGGGTGCCGTACTTGTCCACGGCGGTGGCGGCGATGACGCCCGGGTAGGCGGCCGGGTAGGAGATGTGGTCGCCCTTTTCGCCGCCGTTGCCCGCGGAGGCGACGACGACCACCCCCTTCTTCAGGGCGTACTGCACGGCCTCGTCCTCGCTCGGCTCGGGGTGGGCCGAGTTCGAGTCGTCGCCCAGGGAGAGGTTGATGACGTCGGCGCCGTGGTCGGCGGCCCAGCGGATGCCGTCGGCGAGGGCGTTGCCGCGGGTGGTGCGGGCCTTGGTGCGGGCGGGGTCGCCGTCCTCCAGGATCACCCGCACGGGCAGGATCTTCGCCTCGGGGGCGACCCCCATGACGCCGGCGGCGTCGCCGGGGCCGTGGCCGTGTCCGGCGATGATGCCGGCCATGGCGGTGCCGTGCCGGGCCCAGGTGCGGTCCCCCGGCTGGGCGCCGAAACCGATCATGTCCTGGGCGGGCAGCACGTTGCCGGCGAGGTCCGGGTGGTCGGCCTCGACTCCGGTGTCCAGGACGGCGACGGTCACGCCGTGGCCCTTGGTGGTGCGCCAGGCCTCGTCCAGGTGCAGCGCGGACAGGGCCCACTGCTGGGCGCGGATGCCGTCGGCGTGGGCCGCGGTGGCCGGCAGCAGGGCGAGGGAGCCGGCGAGCAGCAGGCTCACCGCGGCTGCGGGGACATGCCTCATGAAGGTCTCTCCGTGGCCGAGCCGACGGTCTGGCGCAGCCGGCGTTCGATGCGGTCGGCCAGGCCCTGGGCCTCGTTGCCGAGACCGGCCTGGGCCTGTGGCGTGGTGGCCCCGGAGGCGACGGCTTCCGCGGCGGGCTGCGGGGCGGCGACGCCGCGGCCGTCGGCCCAGCCGGAGACGGCGTAGGCGACGACGGGGGCGTCGGTGAGGACGGAGACGGTCCAGGAGGCGCGCTGCTGGTCACCGAAGCCGGCCGCCGCGGTGCCCTTGGCCGCGTACGGGCGGGGCATCAGGTCGGCACGCCGGTCCAGGCGCTCGGCGCGGAAGCGGCGGGCGAGCGCGGACATGGCGGCGGGGTCGGCGTCGGTGAACAGCAGGCCGACGGTGGTGACGTAGGTCTGGGTGGCGTCGGTGTAGGTGGCGCGCAGCAGCCGCCGGCAGCCGAGCGGGGCGAGGACCTTGTGCAGCAGCGGGTCGAAGGCGTGGGCGCAGCCGCTGTCCGGGGCCACGGCGATCCTGGTCCAGGTGCGGTCGGCGCCGCCGGGTCCGGCGCCGGTGCCCTGGACGGTGGGCGGGAACAGTTGGTCGACGGGCACGTCGTGCCAGAGCGTGCCCGCGGCGGTGAACGCGTTCCCGGGGGCGTCGTCGTCGCCTCCGGTGAGCCAACTCCCGGTGACGGCACCGCCGATGAGACCGAGGCCGAGCACCAGGCAGGCGGCGGCCGCGGCGGTACGGGGGCCCACCCGGGGCCATGTCCGCTCCCCGAACGCCTCGGGCTCCCCGAACGACACGACCGGCCGCACGGCGGAGCCGCTGCTCCAGGAGAGAGCCGGATCGGGCGCGCCGGGTACCCCCGGGCTCCAGCCGTCGGCCCCGCCCGCAGCAGCCGTGGAGCGGGCCGCCGCACCGGTGCCGGGGACGCCACGGGAGTCGCGGCCCGGCTCGGCGGACCCGGCGGGCGCGGAGCCGGGCAGCGGGGCGCCGGGCCGCCGCGGTGCCGGGGACGGGTCCGCGGGGACCGGGCGGAGCCGGGTGGTGGTCTCCGAGGGGCTCTCGGCCGGGGGGTTCCCGGCCGGGCCTCCAGGCCGCCGGGCCGGTCCCGAGGGGCGCATCCGGGCCGTGGTCTCGGAGAAGTTCTCCGCGGGGGCGGGAGGCCGTCCCGCGGCCGTGGACTCCGAGGGGCCGGCAGGCCGAGCGGATGCTCCGCCAGGACGCCGGGCAGGGGGCGGCGGGCCGGCGGCACCGGCAGGGGCCTGTGCGGCGCCGGCTCCTTCGCGGGTGGCACCCTCAGGACGCCGGACAGGCGGCAGCGGGCCCGCCGTACCGGCCGGGGGCTCCGCGGCGGCAGCCGCAACGACGGAACCTCCGCCGGGGCGCGTGACGGTGGCGGCGCGCAGCCTCTCCCGCAGGGTGCTCGGCGGGGTGTCCGGGAAGCGGGCCGAGGCCGGGGGCGGGGGCGGGTTCACCGGATCGGTGAACCCGGGTACGGCGGCGCGCCGGAACGCCGGGCCGGGACCGGTGCCGGTCTCGGAGCCGGGGCGCTCGGAGTGCGGCCGGTCGTCGGGTGCCGGGGCGCCCGGGGACGGCCGGGGAGCGCGCGGGGCGAAGACGGAAGGCTCGTCGTCGGGATCGTCGGCGGACACCGCTGCGGCGCGGTACCCGGCCGGGTCACCGGCGCCTCGCCCGGAGCCGGCCGCCCGCGGGGTGGCCCTTCCCGCAGCGGTTCCCCCGGCACCCGGGTCCGGCTCTGCGCTCGGCCCCGCTCCCGGTCCCGGCCGGGCGGGCGGGACGGGTGCCGGGGTGGTGCGGGCGGCGCCCTGCGGTGACGGGTCGGCCGTGGGGGCGGCGGGCGGGGAGGAGGGGCGCGGCGGGACGGGGGCGTGGCGCGCTTCCGTGCTCATGCACCCCCCGTTTCCTCGTGCCCGGGCCGCGTCCTCGTGCGCGGGCCGTCCGGCTCATCGGCCGCGCCCGGTGCGAGAGTCGTCCGGGCACGCATACCCGTACGGCCGGATCGGCATCCCGGTTCATCGAAGCGGCCGGGCATGTTCCGTCGTACGTGCGCGTCACTCTACGGCTTGTCGGGGGGAGACCGAGAACCAGTCCACGACCCCGGGGCATCTGCCCGGAACGTCCCCCTACCCTGCGGTAATCCCGTCTGGCAGGCTTCCGTCATGACTGCGCGCGCCGCCGACCGGGCCCGTTACGACCGGGCCACCGCCCATCTCGACGCCCCTCTCGCGATCGTGGATCTGGAGGCCTTCGACGCCAACGCGGCCGACCTGGTGCGCCGTGCCGCCGGGAAGCCGGTACGGGTCGCCAGCAAGTCCGTGCGCTGCCGGGCCCTGCTGGAACGCGTCCTGGCCAGGGACGGCTTCCGGGGGATCATGTCGTTCACGCTGGCCGAGTCGCTGTGGCTCGCGCGCTCCGGGTTCGAGGACGTCCTGCTGGCCTACCCCTCCGCCGACCGGGCCGCCTTCGCCGAGCTGGCCGCCGACCCCAAGCTGGCCGGTGCCGTCACCGTGATGGTGGACGACGTGGCCCAGCTCGACCTCATCGACGCCGCCCGTGACGGCGGGCGTGAAGTGGTGCGGGTCTGCCTGGAGTTGGACACCTCGCTGAAACTGTTCGGCGGCCGGGTCCGGGTCGGCGCCCGCCGCTCGCCGCTGCACTCCCCCGCCCAACTCGCCCAGCTGGCCCGGTCGGTGGCCCGCCGGCCGGGCTTCCGGCTGGTGGGGATCATGGCGTACGAGGGACACATCGCCGGGGTCGGTGACGCGGTGGCCGGCCGGCCGCTGCGCTCGCGGGCGATCCGGCTGATGCAGGCCGCCGCCCGGCGGGAGCTGGCCGAGCGGCGGGCGGACGTGGTGCGTGCCGTACGGGCCGTCGTGCCCGACCTGGAGTTCGTCAACGGCGGCGGTACCGGCAGCGTGCAGCACACCGCCGCCGAGGACGCCGTCACGGAGATAGCGGCCGGCTCCGGGCTTTACGTGCCGCGCCTGTTCGACAACTACACGTCGTTCACCGGCCGCCCGGCCGCCCTCTTCGCCCTGCCGGTGGTGCGGCGGCCCGGTGTCGGGGTCGTCACCGTGCTGGGCGGCGGCTACCCGGCCTCCGGCGTCGCCGGCCCCGACCGGCTGCCGGTGCCGTACCTGCCGGAGGGGCTGCGGTACGACCCGCAGGAGGGCCCCGGTGAGGTGCAGACCCCGCTGCTCGGCTCGCCCGCCGACGACCTCCTCGTCGGCGACAGGGTGTGGTTCCGGCACGCCAAGGCGGGCGAGCTGTGCGAGCGGTTCGACGCGCTGCACCTCGTCGAGGGCGACGAGGTGACGGCGAGCGTGCCGACCTACCGGGGTGAGGGACGGACGTTCCTCTGACACTTCCTACAGAGGCGTGACGTACGCCCCCGCGATCCCGCCGTCCACCAGGAAGTCGGTGGCGTTGACGAAGGAGGAGTCGTCACTGGCCAGGAAGGCGACGGCGGCGGCGATCTCCTCGGCCTCGGCGAACCTGCCGACCGGGACGTGGACCAGGCGGCGGGCGGCCCGCTCGGGGTCCTTGGCGAACAGCTCCTGCAGCAGCGGGGTGTTGACCGGCCCGGGGCACAGGGCGTTGACGCGGATGCCCTCCCGGGCGAACTGCACGCCCAGCTCGCGGGACATGGCCAGCACGCCGCCTTTGGAGGCCGTGTACGAGATCTGCGAGGTCGCCGCGCCCATCCGCGCCACGAAGGACGCGGTGTTGATGATGGACCCCTTGCCCTGGCGGCGCATGTAGGGGATGGCGGCCTTGCAGCACAGGTAGACGGAGGTGAGGTTGACCTCCTGGACGCGCTTCCAGGCCTCCAGGCCGGTCTCCAGGATGGAGTCGTCGTCGGGCGGGGAGATGCCGGCGTTGTTGAAGGCGATGTCGACGCTGCCGTAGGTGTCGTACGCCGTCCGGAACAGCGCCTCCACCTGCTCGGGGTCGGTGACGTCGACCTTCACGAAGAGTCCGCCGGTCTCGTCGGCGGCGGCCTTGCCGCGGGCCTCGTCGACGTCCGCGCAGACCACGTGGGCGCCCTCGGAGGCGAGCCGGCGGGCGGTGGCGAGGCCGATGCCGCTGCCGGCTCCGGTGACGACGGCGGTGCGGCCGACCAGGCGGCGGCAGACGTTCTCTCCAGTCGATGCGGTCACTGTGCGGGGCCCTCCGTACTGATGAAGACGTTCTTGGTTTCGGTGAAGGCGGTCAGGGCGTCGGGGCCCAGTTCACGGCCGATGCCGGAGTGCTTGTAGCCGCCGAACGGGGTCCAGTAGCGGACGCTGGAGTGGGAGTTGACGGACAGGTTGCCCGCGCGGACGGCCTGGGAGACGCGCAGGGCGCGGCCGAGGTCCCGGGTCCACAGGGAGCCGGAGAGGCCGTAGGGGGTGTCGTTGGCCAGGCGGACGGCGTCCTGCTCGTCGGTGAACGGGAGCAGGACGGCGACCGGGCCGAAGATCTCCTCGCGGGCCGCCCGGCTGTCGTGCGCCTCGCCGATGAGGACCGTCGGCGGGAACCAGAAGCCGGGCCCGTCGGGGGCGCTGCCGCGCAGGGCGGGCGTGTCCCCGGGGACGTAGGACCGTACGCGCTCGAGCTGCCCACGGGAGATCAGCGGGCCCATCTGGGTCTTCTCGTCGGCCGGGTCACCCACGACCACGGCGGCCAGCGCGTCGGCGAGGAACTCCCGCGCCTCCTCCAGCAGCGGCTCCTGCACCAGGATGCGGGTGCGGGCGCAGCAGTCCTGGCCGGAGTTGTCCAGGAAGGAGAAGGGGTCGAGGGCCGCCTTCAGGTCGGCGTCGGCGAAGACGACGTTGGGGCTCTTGCCGCCGAGTTCCAGGGTGACCGGCTTGACGAGCCTCGCGCAGCGCTCCATGACCTCGCGGCCGGTGCGGGTGGAGCCGGTGAACACGATCTTGGCGACGTCCGGGTGGTCGACCAAGGCGCGCCCGGCGGTGTGGCCGTGGCCGGGCAGCACCTGGAAGAGGTGCTCGGGCAGGCCCGCCTCCAGGGCGAGTTCGGCGAGCCGGAGCGCGGTGAGCGGGGTGGTCTCGGCGGGTTTGAGGACGACCGCGTTGCCGGCCGCCAGCGCCGGGAAGGAGCCCCAGGCGGCGATCGGCATCGGGAAGTTCCAGGGCGCGATCACTCCGACGACCCCGAGGGGTTCCTGGAAGGTGACGTTCCAGCCGCCGGGGACCGGGATCTGCTTGCCGAGGAGGCGTTCGGCGCCGCCGGCCGCGTACAGCAGCAGGTCACGGGCGTTGCCGGCCTCCCAGCGGGCGCCCGCGACGGTGTGGCCGGCCTCCCGGACCTCCAGCTGGGCGAGCTCCTCGAGGTGGCTGTCCACGGTGTCCGCGAAGCGGCGCAGCAGCCGGGCCCGGTCGGCGGGGGCGAGGGCGGCCCAGCCGGTCTGGGCGCGTGCGGCCCGTACGACGGCGGCGGCCACGTCCTCCTCGCTCGCGGCGGGGACGGTGGCGACGACCTCTTCCGTGGCGGGGTTGAGGACCTTCAACTCGTCCGATTCGGACACGTGTCGACCTTTCACAGGCGTTCGAAGGAGCGGCGCAGCTCCCAGTCGGTGACCGCGGCGTCGAAGGCCTCCAGCTCGACGCGCGCCATGTTGCGGTAGTGGGCCACGACCTCGTCGCCGAAGGCGGCCTTCGCGATCGTGCTGTTCTCCCACAGCTCGGCGGCCTCGCGCAGGGTGGTCGGAACGTGCTCGAAGCCGGCGGTGTAGGCGTTGCCCGGGCAGGGCTCGGGGAGTTCGAGCTTCTGCTCGACGCCGTACAGGCCGGCGGCGATCAGTCCGGCGACGGCGAGGTAGGGGTTGACGTCGCCGCCCGGGAGGCGGTTCTCGAAGCGCAGGGAGCGGCCGTGGCCGACCACGCGCAGGGCGCAGGTGCGGTTGTCGTGGCCCCAGGCGACGGCGGTGGGGGCGAAGGAGCCCGGCTGGAACCGCTTGTAGGAGTTGATGTTGGGGGCGTAGAGGAGGGAGAAGTCGCGCAGGGCGGCGAGCTGCCCGGCGAGGAAGTGGCGCATCAGCTCGGACATGCCCCCTTCCTGGTCCCCCGCCATGACGTTGGTGCCGTCGGCGTCGGTGAGCGAGAGGTGGATGTGACAGGAGTTGCCCTCGCGCTCGTTGTACTTGGCCATGAAGGTGATCGAGACGCCTTCCTGGGAGGCGATCTCCTTGGCGCCGGTCTTGTACAGGGCGTGCTGGTCGCAGGTGACGAGGGCCTCGTCGTAGCGGAAGGCGATCTCGTGCTGGCCGGGGTTGCACTCACCCTTGGCGGACTCGACGGTCAGGCCGGCGCCGGCCATGTCGTTGCGCAGCCGGCGCAGCAGGGGTTCGATGCGGCCGGTGCCGAGGACGGAGTAGTCGATGTTGTACTGGTTGGCCGGGGTGAGGCCGCGGTAGTTCGCGTCCCAGGCCTGTTCGTAGCTGTCCTTGAAGACGATGAACTCCAGCTCGGTGCCGACCTGGGCGGTGCAGCCGAGTCCGGCGAGCCGCTCCAGCTGGCGGCGCAGGATCTGGCGGGGCGCGGCGACGACCGGGGAGCCGTCGTTCCAGGCCAGGTCGGCGACGAGCAGGGCCGTGCCGGGGTGCCAGGGGATGCGGCGCAGGGTGGCCAGGTCGGGGTGCATGGCGAAGTCGCCGTAGCCGCGGTCCCAGGAGGACATCGCGTAGCCGTCGACCGTGTTCATCTCGGTGTCGACGGCGAGGAGGTAGTTGCAGCCCTCGGTGCCGTGCTGGAGTACCTCGTCGAGGAAGAAGCGGGCGGCGAACCGCTTGCCCTGGAGCCGCCCTTGCATGTCGGGGAAGGCCAGGACGACAGTGTCGATCTCACCGCTCGCGACGAGGGCGTGCAGTTCCTCGACGCCGAGCGGGGGTGTGCGGTCTGCCACGGGAGAGCCTCCTTGGGCGCCTGTGCGCTTTTTCGGCGGGGCCGGGAGCCATAAGGTATTGCGGAGAACCATTGCTTGGGAAGGGGGTACGGCGGATGTCGCAGGACATCGGTCCCTACGGACTGGGTGACCGGCTCGCTCCGGTGCTGCGGCCGGTGCGGGCGGGCAACGGCTTCGAGGAGGCGCTGGAGCAGATACTGCAGGTCGTACGGCTGGGCCTGGTGCCGGGCGGCGAACGGCTGCCGGCCGAGCGGGAGCTGGCGGAGCGGCTCGGGATCAGCCGGGTGACGCTGCGCGAGGTGCTGAAGGTGCTCCAGGACCAGGGGCTGGTCGAGGCGCGGCGCGGGCGGTACGGCGGAACGTTCGTGCTGCCGCGCACGGACGCGGGCGGCGAGGACGAGCTGCGGCGGCGCATCGCCGAGGTGGACATCGAGGACGTGCTGCGCTTCCGGGAGGTGCTGGAGGTGGGCGCGGCCGGGCTGTGTGCGGCGCACGGGCTGACCGGGGAGCAGGCGGACCGGTTGCGCGAGGCGCTGGACCGCACCCACGAGGCCCCGCTCGCGGACTACCGCCGGGCGGACACGCTGCTGCACCTGACGCTGGCCGAGCTGTGCGGCTCGCCGTCGCTGACCGCGCAGTACGCGGCGGTCCGGGCCACGGTCAACGACCTGCTGGACTGCATCCCGCTGCTGGTGCGCAACCTGGAGCACTCGCAGCGGCAGCACACCGCGCTGGTGGAGGCGGTGCTGGACGGGGACGCGGACGGCGCGCGGGAGATGATGCGCGAGCACTGCGCGGGCACGGCGGCCCTGCTGCGGGGCTTCCTGGCCTAGGGCAGGTCTGCAAAGGTATGGGGGTGAACCTTTGGATGACTGGGAGGGCGACGTGACCGGACGGCCGTTGATCGGTGTGAGCACGTATCTGGAGACCGGCGCCCGCTGGGGCGTGTGGGAGCTGGAGGCGGCCCTGCTGCCGGCCGCGTACCCCCGGCTGGTGCAGCGGGCCGGCGGCCTGGCGGCGCTCCTGCCGCCGGACGACCCGGACCGGGCCGCGGCGGCCGTGGCCCGGCTGGACGGGCTGGTGATCGCGGGCGGTCCCGACGTGGACCCAGCCCGCTACGGCGCCGAGCGCGACCCCCGCACGGGCCCGCCCGCCCAGGCCCGCGACACCTGGGAACTTGCGCTGATCCGGGCCGCGTTGGACGGGGGTACGCCGTTGCTGGGCGTCTGCCGGGGCATGCAGCTGCTGAACGTGGCGCTCGGCGGGACGCTGGTGCAGCACCTCGACGGGCACGCGGAGGTGGTCGGGGTGTTCGGCGGGCACCCGGTGAAGCCGGTGCCGGGGAGCCTGTACGCCGGGATCGTCCCGGAGGAGACGACGGTGCCGACGTACCACCACCAGGCGGTCGACCGGATCGGCGCCGGACTGGTGCCCTCGGCCTACGCGGCGGACGGCACGGTGGAGGCGCTGGAGCTGCCGGCGGACCGGGGCTGGGTGCTGGGCGTGCAGTGGCATCCGGAGATGGGCGAGGACCTGCGGGTGATGCGCGCCCTGGTCGCGGCGGCGGGCTCGTAGGGACCTGAGGTGCCGGACGGCCTCGTGGGCGCCGCTGCCGCGGGCAGATCCTGCCGACGCCGGCGCGCGACCCACTCCGGCCGGCCGGAACACCGGGCACCGGGCGCCTCACCGTCGCACCCCCCCGTTCTCACCCCCGCGTCAGCAGATGCGCGCCCTGGTCGCGGCGGCGGGCTCGTAGGGACCTGAGGTGCCGGACGGCCTCGTGGCGCCGCTGCCGCGGGCAGATCCTGCCGACGCCGGCGCGCGCGACCCACTCCGGCCGGCCGGAACACCGGGCACCGGGCGCCTCACCGTCGCACCCCCCGTTCTCACCCCCGCGTCAGCGACAGCAGCTCCCGTGCCGGGCCCGTGGGGCGGTGCCCCGTCGGCCAGACCGCCCGCAGGTCGCGGCGGAGCGCCATACCCTCCACCGGGATGCTCACCAGTCGCCGCAGCGACAGCTCCTCCCCCACCGCCAGCTCACTGAGGACCGAAGGGCCCGCGCCGCTCACCGCGGAGGCCTTCACCGCCGTCGTCGAGGACAGTTCGATCAGCGGGCGGGCGAGTCCGCCGAGCGCCGCGTCCAGAACCTGGCGGGTGCCGGAGCCGCGCTCACGGAGGATCAGCGGGGTCGTCGCCAGCTCCTGCGGCGTCAGCGGGCGCCGACGGCGGGCCCAGGGGTGGCCGGGCGCGGTGACGACGACGAGCCGGTCCCGGGCGATCACGGTGGAGTCCAGGCCCGTGGGGACCGACAGCCCCTCCACGAACCCCAGGTCCGCCTCACCGGCCAGCAGCAGCTCCGCGACCTTCGCCGAATTGCCCGCGAGCAGCGAGACGGCCGTATCCGGGCGCTCGGCGTGCAGCGCGAGGAGCCAGCCGGGCAGCAGGTACTCGGCGATGGTCATGCTCGCCGCGACCCGCAGCCGCGAGTCCCGCCGGTCCCGCAGCGCCCGCGCCCCCGCGTCGAAGGCCGCCGCCGCCTCCACGACCCGGCGGGCCCAGTCCGTCACCAGGGCGCCCGCGTCGGTGAGCCGGGAGCCGCGCGGCGAGCGGTCCACCAGGGCCACGCCGAGCTGCCGCTCCATCGAGCGGATCCGGCTGCTCGCGGCGGGCTGGGTGATGCCCACCTCCCGGGCCGCCGCGCCGAGACTGCCCAGCCGTGCCACCGCCAGCAGCAGCTCCAGCGCGGCGAGGTCCGGCACCCGGTGCGCCAGGGTACCGGCCGGATCTCGCTGTCCCTCCACCTCGCTCATAAGACCAGCTTATGCCCCCATAGGCGGGAACTCCCTGGTCGGCGCCGTCCTGGGACGGCAGCGTGGAGCCATGGTCACCGCAGCCCAGCCCCTCGCCGTCCCCCGCGTCGCCCGGGTCCGCCACCTGGGCCCCCACTGGTACGCCTCCGTCATGGGCACCGCCGTGATCGCCACGGCCGGCACCGCGCTCCCCGTCGGCGCCGAGGCGCTGCGCGGTGTCCTCCCGGCGGTCTGGACGCTCGGCCTGGTCCTGCTCGTGGCCCTTCTCGCCGCCCGCGCGCTGCACTGGACCCGCCACCGCGACCAGGCCCGCGCCCACCTGCTGGACCCGGCCGTGGCGCCCTTCTACGGCTGTCTGGCGATGGCCCTGCTGGCGGTGGGCGGCGGCGCCCTCACCGTCGGCCGGCGCTGGATCGGCACCGGGCCGGCCCTCGGCCTGGACGCGGTGCTGTTCACCGCCGGTACGGCGGTCGGGCTCGGATCCGCCGTAGCCGTCCCGTACCTGATGGCCGCACGGCATCGCGCCGAGCCCTCCCAGGCGTCCCCGGTGTGGCTGCTGCCGCTGGTCGCGCCCATGGTGTCGGCGGCGCTTGGCCCGCTGCTGGTGCCGTACCTCCCGCCGGGGCAGCCACGCCAGACCCTGCTCCTCGGGTGCTTCGCCCTGTTCGGGCTGAGCCTGTTCGCGACGCTGATCACGCTGCCGCTGGTCTTCGCCCGGCTGCTCACCGCGGGCCCGCTGCCCCTCGCGCTGACCCCGACCGTCTTCCTGGTCCTCGGCCCGCTCGGGCAGTCCACCACCGCGGTCGGCGCGATCGCGAAGGCCGCTCCGGGTGTCGTTCCGGCGCCGTACGACCGCGCCCTCGACGTCCTCGCCGTGCTGTACGGGGTGCCGGTCATGGGATTCGCGCTGCTGTGGCTGGCCTTCGCGACCGCGCTGGTGGTGCGGGCCCGGCGGCAGGGCATGGGGTTCGCGATGACCTGGTGGGCGTTCACCTTCCCGGTGGGCACCTGCGTCACCGGCGCGGCGTCCCTCGCCCGGCACACCGGCCTCGCGGTCTACGACGGGCTGGCCCTCGGGCTGTACGCCGTTCTCGTCGCGGCCTGGCTGGCGGCGGGCTCCGGGACCGTGCGCGGGCTGCTCAGCGGCGAGCTGCTCGCAGGGCCCGCGCCAGCACCCGGGGGGCTTCCGTCAGGGACGGGCCGTACCAGGTCAGGTGGCGTCCGCTGACCAGGGCGCAGGGCAGGCCGGGGAAGGCCTCGGGGCCGTCGTCGGCGGTGAAGCGGTAGGGCTCGTCGGGGAGCACGACCAGGTCGGGGGCCGCCGCGTTCAGCTCCGCCAGGGGGACGCGCGGGTAGCGGTCCGGGTGGGCGGCGTGGAGGTGGTCGACGCCCAGACGGGCCAGGACGTCACCGGCGAAGGTGTCCCGGCCGAGCACCATCCAGGGCCGGCGCCAGACCGGCACGACCGCCGTCGTGCGCCGGGCCGGCTCCGGCAGGGACGCCCATGCCGACTCGGCCTCCGCGAGCCAGCGGGGGCGTTCCGGCGCGCCGCACGCGGTCAGCACCCGGCGCAGCTCGGCGAGCGCCTGCGGGACCCCGCGGACCTCGGTGACCAGCACCTCCAGGCCGGCCGCGCGCAGGGCGTCGAGGTCGGCGGGCCGGTTCTCCTCCTCGTTGGCGATCACCAGGTCGGGAGCGAGGGCGAGGATGCGGTCGGTCTTCGGGTTCTTGGTGCCGCCGATCCGGGTGACGTCCAGGTCGGCCGGATGGCTGCACCAGTCGGTCGCCCCGACCAGCACACCGGGCAGCGTCACCGCCACCGCCTCGGTGAGGGACGGGACCAGGGAGACGACCCGCACTACCGGGACCGGTCCTGCACGGCCTCGATGTGCTCGGCGACCGCGACCACGATGACCCGCGTGTCCGGCACCGTGGCCCGCCAGCGGTGCCGGACCCCGCCGGTCAGGTACAGGGTGTCGCCGCGGCCGAGGCGGTACGCGCGGCCCTCGGCCTCGATCTCCACGGCCCCGTCGGCCACGTACATCAGCTCGTCGTTGCGGTGCTGGAACTCGCGGCCGGCGTCGTGGTCGCCGGTGAACTCGGAGGCGTGCAACTGGTGGTGGCCGCGGACCAGGGAGCGGGTGCGGGCGTCGAAGTCGCCCTCGGCGACGGGCTCGGCGCGGACCACGTCCACGCTGGCGGCCGGGTCGGCGGCAGCGAGGAGTTCGACGGCGGTGGTGCGCAGGGCGTCGGCCAGCTTCTCCAGTGAGGTGCGGCTGGGGCGGGCCCGGTCGTTCTCGACCTGGCTGAGGAAGGGCACCGACAGGCCGGTGCGCTCGGCCACGGCGGCGAGGGTCAGCTCCAGCGCACGGCGGCGACGCCGGACGGCCGCGCCCACCCGCACGGGCTGCTGCTCTTTGTGGTCGCCCATCGCTCCGGCTCCCTCCCTCGCTCGTCGTGCCGCTGTACGAGTGCCCGCTGTGGCGCACACCTCTTCCGATGACTTCTCTGCACCCTACGCATGTTCGGCAAACCGTTTCACGCGGCTGCCACATCCCTGACATGCGCATGGACTCCCACCCTCACAGTTCGCGCCAGCGCAGGGGCAGCCCGGGGCGGCCCTCGGCACCGTCCCCCCGGGGGACGAACATGCCGACCAGCTGCGCCAGGTGCCTCTCCTCGGGCCACGGATCGTCACGCCCTGTGGTTGGCCGGATCCTTGTCGTAGGCCGCGGACCACGAGGGGCGGGCAGCACCGGACGCCGTACGACGTCCCGCGCGCCCGCCCCTCGGGTGGCGGTCCGGGCCGGTCAGGTCACCCGGCCGCCTGGCTCCTGCCGCCCTTGCGGTCGACCGGGGCCCACGTGTCGACCAGGCCCGGGTGGTCGCGCAGCCAGGCGCGGACGGCGTCCTGCTCCTTGCCCTTGCCGGCCCGCTGGATCCGCGACTCCAGGCCGGTGAGCTGCCGCTCGGTCATCGAGAAGCCCTTCAGCCAGCGGCCGACCTCGGGGTTGGCGGCGGTGAAGCCCTTGCGGGCGAGGGTGTGCACGCCGTCGCCCTTGCCCCAGGCGTTCTGCGGGTCCTCGAGCTTCTTCAGGTCGTAGTCGCTGTAGGCCCAGTGCGGGGACCACAGGGTGACGACGACCGGCTGCCTCTTGGCGTAGGCACGCTCGAGCTCGGCGAGCATGGCCGGGGTGGAGCCGTCGACCACGTCGTACGTGCCCTGCAGGCCGTACCGCTGGAGGACCTCGCTCTTGAGCAGGCCCATCTCCCCCGCGCTGGGCTCGATGCCGACGATCCTGCCGCCGAACTCGGAGGCGTGGTCCTTCAGGTCCGCCAGGGAGTTCACGTCCTTCACATAGGAGGGGACGGTCAGTTCCAGGGAGGTCGGGCCGAACCAGGAGCCGAGGTCGTCGAGCTGCTTGCCGTACTTCTTCCAGTACTCGGCGTGGGTGGTGGGCAGCCAGGAGTCGGTCTCGAAGTCGAGCTGGCCGGTGGCGAGGCCGGTGTAGAGGGGTCCGGCGGCGTACTGGGTGGTGGTGACCTTGAAGCCGCGTTCCTCCAGGATCTCCTTCCACAGGAAGGTGGAGGCGACGCCCTCGTCCCACGGGATGTAGCCGATCCGGATCTCCTTGCCCTTGCCGACGTCCGTGCCGGAGGCCACGGAGGTGCCGCTGGAGGAGCCGAGGACGCCCGTCCCGCCCGCGATCAGGGCGAGGACGACCACGCCGACGCCCGCGACCGCGGGACGCGGACGGTACGACCACACACGCGTGGGGGCCTTGGCGGCGGCCCTGCGGCCCAGCGGGGAGAGCTGGGTGCCGAGCGCGCCGGTGACGCGGTCCAGGTAGATGGCGAGGACGACGATGCCGACGCCCGCCTCGAAGCCGTAGCCGATGTCGAGCTGGCCGATGGCCTCGTTGACGGCGCCGCCGAGGCCGCCGGTGCCGACCATGCCGGCGATGACGACCATGGACAGGCCCAGCATGATCACCTGGTTGACGCCGGCCATGACGGTCGGCAGGGCGAGCGGCAGCTGCACGCGCCAGAGGATGTCGCGCGGGGTGGTGCCGAACGCCTCGGCGGCCTCGACCAGTTCGGCGTCGACCTGGCGGATGCCCAGCTCGGTCATGCGGACGCCGGGGGCGAGCGCGAAGATCAGGGTGGCGACGACACCGGCGGCGGTGCCGAGGCCGAAGAACAGCATGGCCGGGATCAGCAGGACCATCGACGGCATGGTCTGCAGCAGGTCCAGGGCGGGCCGTACGGCGGCGCTGACGGCCTTGGAACGGGCCGCCCAGATGCCCAGCGGGAGCGAGACGGCCAGGGCGATCACGGTGGCCACGAGGACCAGGGCCAGCGTGGACATCGCCCGGTCCCACAGTTCGAGGGAGTCGACCAGCGCGAACCCGGCGAAGGCGAGGACACCGGCGAGCAGGCCGCGCAGCCACCAGGCGACGACGGCGAGGATGCCGGCCATCAGCAGGGGCTGGGGTGCGCCGAGCACGGCGTCGATGCCGTCGTACATGCCCTCCATGACGGCCTTGACGGCGTCGAAGAGCCAGGAGAGGTGGCCGACCAGCCAGTTGACGCCGGAGTCGACCCAGTCGCCGAGGGGGATCCTAGGCACGGCTGATCACCTTCGCCTTCCCGTCCGGGTTGTCACAGGGCGCGGGACCGGCCGTCTCCTCGCCGAGGAAACCGACCAGGCGCTGCCTCGGGACGACGCCGACGACCCGGTTCGCCTCGTCGACCACGCAGACGCGGTGGGAGAGCCGGGCGCTGATCGCGCACAGTTGCGTGAACGGCGTCTCGGGGGTCGCGGTCTCGCAGCCGCACAGGGGGGCGTCGCCGGTGACGGAGGTGTCCATGAGGGCGCCCGCCGTCAGGACGCGGGAGCGGTCGACGTCCTGGATGAAGGAGGCGACGTAGTCGTTCGCGGGACGCAGCAGGATGTCCTCGGCGGTGCCGGTCTGCACGATGCGGCCGTCGCGCATGACGGCGACGCGGTCGCCGAGGCGCATGGCCTCGTTGAGGTCGTGGGTGATGAAGACGATGGTCTTCTTCAGGGTCTTCTGCAGCTCCAGGAGCTGGTCCTGCATGTCGCGGCGGATCAGCGGGTCCAGGGCGCTGAAGGACTCGTCCATCAGCAGCAGGTCCGCGTCGGTGGCGAGGGCGCGGGCGAGGCCGACGCGCTGCTGCATGCCGCCGGACAGCTCGTCGGGCCAGGACTTCTCCCAGCCGGCCAGGCCGCACAGGGCGAGCGCCTCGTCGGCGCGGCGCTCGCGCTCGGCGCGGGGAACGCCCTGCACGGCCAGGCCGTAGGCGGCGTTGTCGCGGACGCTGCGGTGCGGGAAGAGCGCGAAGTGCTGGAAGACCATGCTGATCTTCCTGGAGCGCAGCTCACGCAGCTCACGGTCGCTGAGGGCGGTCAGGTCCTGGCCGTCGAAGCGCACGCTGCCCGCGGTCGGCTCCAGCAGTCCGTTCAGCATGCGCAGCAGCGTGGACTTGCCGGAGCCGGACAGGCCCATGACGACGAAGATCTCGCCGGCCTCCACCCGGAAGGAGGCGTCGATGACGGCGGCGGTGGTGCCGTCGGCACGCAGCTCCTCGCGGTCGGCGCCCCGCCTCAGGCGCTCCACTGTCTCGTCCGGTCGTCTGCCGAACACCTTGAACAGGTGCTCCGCCTCAAGCCTCGCTGCCACGCGTACCTCTCGTCTTCGGGGACATGACAGAGGCCGCCCCTCCCCACGATCGACATGGTCAAACTTTTAAGTGACCCAGCTCACAGGGACGGCGGCGACTCGGCCGTACGGCATGATGCGAGCGTGACCGGACGACTCATGCTCCTCGACACCGCCTCGCTGTATTTCCGCGCCTACTTCGGCGTCCCCGACTCCGTGAAGGCACCCGACGGCACACCCGTGAACGCCGTGCGCGGGCTGCTGGACTTCATCGACCGGCTGGTGAAGGACCACCGGCCGGAGCGGCTGGTGGCCTGCATGGACGCCGACTGGCGGCCGCAGTGGCGGGTGGACCTGATCCCCACCTACAAGGCGCACCGGGTCGCCGAGGAGCACGAGGGCGGACCGGACGAGGAGGAGGTGCCGGACACCCTCGCGCCGCAGGTGCCGGTGATCGAGGCCGTGCTGGACGCGATCGGCATCGCCCGCGTCGGCGTCGCACGGTACGAGGCGGACGACGTGATCGGCACGTTCACCGCGCGCGCGGACGGCCCGGTGGACATCGTCACGGGCGACCGCGACCTCTATCAGCTGGTGGACGACGAGCGCGAGGTGCGCGTGCTCTACCCGCTGAAGGGCGTGGGCACGCTGCAGCTGACCGACGAGGCGGTGCTGCGTGAGAAGTATGGGGTCGACGGGCGCGGGTACGCGGACTTGGCGCTGCTGCGCGGCGACCCGAGCGACGGACTGCCGGGCGTGGCCGGCATCGGCGAGAAGACGGCCGCCAAGCTGCTCGCCGAGTTCGGCGACCTGGCCGGGATCATGGCCGCGGTGGACGACCCGAAGGCGAAGCTCACGCCGTCGCAGCGCAAGCGGCTCACCGAGGCCCGCCCGTACGTCGCGGTCGCGCCGAAGGTGGTCCGGGTGGCCGACGACGTGCCGCTGCCGCAGGTCGACACCGCCCTGCCGCACTCCCCGCGCGACCCGGCGGCCCTGGAGGAACTTGCCCGGCGCTGGGGGCTCGGCGGCTCCCTGCAGCGGCTGCTGGGCACGCTCGCCCGGTGACCACGACCGGAAAGCTCCGGCAAAGGGCTCTCATCGAGCCCTCGGGGAAGAGGTGTTCACTCTGGGAGAGGTGCTAGCTTAGGTAAACCTAACCAATACTGCAGGAGGCCGTGATGGCAGAGCGTCCGGGACGAAAGCCGCGCAAGCCCCGTACCGCCCACGTGGTGCGCACCGAGCGGCTCACCCCGCACATGCAGCGCGTGGTGCTCGGTGGCGAGGGGCTGGCCGACTTCGCGGCGGACACCTGCACCGACCACTATGTGAAGCTGCTGTTCGGACCCGAGGGCGTGAGCTACCCGGAACCCTTCGACCTGGAGCGGATCCGCGCGGAGTTCCCGCGGGAGCAGTGGCCGGTGACCCGGACGTACACCGTGCGCGCCTGGGACCCGGAACACCGTGAGCTGACCCTGGACTTCGTGATCCACGGCGACGAGGGCCTGGCCGGTCCCTGGGCGACGCGCGTCCGGCCCGGTGAGACCGTGCGCTTCATGGGTCCCGGCGGTGCCTACGCGCCCGCCCCGGACGCCGACTGGCACCTGCTCGTCGGGGACGAGAGCGCGCTGCCCGCCATTGCCCGCGCCCTGGAGACGCTGCCCGCCGACGCCCGTGCGCACGCCTTCGTGGAGGTCTCCGGCCCCGCGGAGGAGCAGAAGATCGACAGCGAGGTGGACGTCCGCTGGCTGCACCGCGGGGACCGGCCGGTCGGCGAGGCCCTGCTGGAGGCGGTGCGGGGGCTGGACTTCCCGGCGGGCCGGCTGCACGCGTTCGTGCACGGCGAGGCGGGCTTCGTGAAGGAGCTGCGCCGGCTGCTGCGCGTCGAGCGGCAGATCCCGCGCGAGGACCTGTCGATCTCCGGCTACTGGCGCCTCGGGCACGACGAGGACGGCTGGCAGGCCTCCAAGCGGGAGTGGAACGCCCGGGTGGAGGCCGAGCAGGAGGGCGGCGCGGCGGCCGCCTGAGGGCGGTCCGCCGTCAGGGCGCCGTCTCGTTGATCTTGCCGAACGGGATGTGCACGCTGGGCGTGGTCCGGGACGTGCTCTGCAGGTGCGTCACCTGGTCGTCGAAGAAGATGTGCGGGTCGAGCACCTTCATGACCGCGCCCTTGTCTATGCCGCCGAGGAAGAACGCGTCGTTGACCCGCACACCCCACTGCTTGAGGCTGCGCACGGCCCGTTCGTGCGCCGGCGCGTTGCGCGCGGTCACGATGGACACGCTCACCCGCAGCCCGTAGCCGGGGTCGCGCGTGCGCCGTTCCTCCTCGCGGCGCTGGATCCGGTTCACCCCGGCGAGGAAGTCCCGCAGCGGCCCGGGGTCGTGCGGGGTGGCCGCGTTGCGGGCCTCGTGCGCCCGGAACTCCTCCAGGCCGCCGGACTGGTACACCTGCTCGGCGGCGTCGCCGGCGAGCACCCCGTCGAAATCGAACGCGATCCGCAGCTCCCGGTCGGCGGGGTCGTCCGGGTACGCCGACCCGAGCACGTGTCCCGCGGGCAGTCCGGCGGCGACGGCCTCCCGTACGTCGTTCCCGTTCGCCGACAGGAACAGGGACATGTTCAGGGCGGGCATGAACTTGTACGGGGACCGGCCCTGCATGAACACCGCCCGGCTGATGGGCAGTTCGTGGGTCTGGATCGACCGCATGACGCGCAGACCCGTGTCGGGGTCGTTGCGGGACAGGATGATCACTTCGACGAGCGGGTCCCCCGGCTCGCCGAGGTCGTTCAGCGACAGCAGCCGCCGGATGAAGGAGAAGGCGACGCCCGGCTGGAGCGTGTCGTCGCGCTTCTCCTCCTGGTAGGCCCGGTAGGCCTGTTCGCCCTGCTCCCGGAAGACCGCGTCCGACTCCCGCAGATCGAACAGGGCGCTGGAGGCGACACCGACGACGAGTCGGTCCGCAAGCTCATAGGGTGGCATGCGCCCCATCTTCACAGGGGCGGCGGCGGGGCGCCGCCGGGGCGTCGGGGTTCAGTCGCCGCGCACGCGCGCGTGGAGATGCATGTCGTGCCAGCCGTCCGGGTGGAGGCAGGCGCTGCGCTTGGTCCCCTCATGGACGAAGCCGGCCTTGACGGCCACCCGGCAGGACGCCTCGTTGGCGAGGGCGTGCAGCAACTCCAGCCGGTGGAAGCCGATCTCCTCGAACGCCCAGCGGCTCAGGGCCGTCGCGCTGCGCACCGCGACACCCCGGCCGCGTGCCTGCGCCACCGTCCAGTACGCGATCTCCGCGGTGCCGTCCGTGAGCAGGATCTGGCGCAGCGCGACCCGGCCCAGCAGCGCGTCCGTGTCCGCGTCCACGACGGCCCACTGGGCCTGCTGCTCGCCCTGCCACTCCCCCCGCCAGCCCTCGATCCAGCCGGCGACCTCCTCCACGGAGTCGGTGGACCTGAGGTGCCACTGGTGCATCAGCGGGTCCTGGAAGGCGGCGTGGACGGCGGGCGCGTCCTCGGCCCGCCAGGGGCGCAGCAGCAGGCCGTCGCCGGTGGGCAGGGTGGGTTGCGGGGTGCGGGCGAGGGCTCCCGGGAGCAGGACCGGGTCGGTGAGAAAGGGCATGATCCGCATTCTGCCCCCCTCCCCGTACCCTTGGCGTGGTGAGACGCCGCACCCCGCCCCCTCCCGCCCCGCTCCCCCAGCGCGAGGGGGTCGACCCCGTGCGGGTGCGGCTGCCGGTCGCCGGGGGCTGGCGGACGGTGCGGGAGTACCTGGTGGAGCGGCTGAGCGGGGCCGGGGCCGGGGTGGTGGAGGGGATGTTCGACGCGGGGGCGGTCGTGGGGGCCGACGGGCGGGCCGTGGCGGGGGACGCGCCGTTCGAGCCGGGGATGTTCGTGTGGTTCCACCGCGAGCTGCCCGCCGAGGTCCCGGTGCCGTTCCCGGTGGAGGTGGTGTACCGGGACGCGCACATCGTCGTGGCCGACAAGCCGCACTTCCTGGCCACGACCCCGCGCGGCACGCATGTCGTCCAGACCGTGCTGGCCCGGCTCCGCCACGAGCTGGGCATCCCCACGCTGACGGCGGCGCACCGCCTGGACCGGCTGACGGCGGGACTGGTGCTGTTCACCGTGCGTCCGGAGGAACGCGGCGCCTACCAGACGCTGTTCCGGGACCGGCTGGTGCGCAAGGAGTACGAGGCGGTCGCACCGTACGATCCCGCGCTGGCCCTGCCCCGCACCGTGCGCAGCAGGATCGTCAAGGAGCGCGGGGTGCAGGCCGCCCGGGAGGTCGGGGGCGAGCCCAATGCCGAGACGTACGTGGAGCTCGCCGAGCACCGGGACGGGCGGGGTCGCTACCGGCTCGTACCGGCGACCGGGCAGACCCATCAGCTGCGGGTGCATCTGAGCGCGCTCGGCGTGCCCATCCTCGGCGATCCGCTGTACCCCGAGGTGACCGGCCCGGTGCCGGCCGGTGACTTCCGGCGGCCGCTGCAACTGCTCGCGCGGAGGCTGGAGTTCACCGACCCGGTCACCGGCGGGGAGCACGCGTTCGTCAGTGGACGCGAGCTCCTGGCCTGGTCGTCCTACGAGGCCTGGGCCGGTGCGGACCGGCCCCTTCCGGTCACTCCCCGCGCCACCAGCTGAGCAGGCGGCGCCAGACGTTCCTGTGACGGACCGGCTCCGGAGCCGGGAGCGCCGGCACGGGATCGGGCACGGCGGGGCGGGGAGCCGCCTGCCGAGGTGTGGGCGCCGGGGCCGGGGCCGGGTCGCTGCTGAGGGTGCCGACCTGCCAGTCGGTGCGCGGCGGCGGGACGGGCAGCGGCCGGGGTGGCAGGTTGACGTCCTGCTGCGGCTTCGGTTCGAAGCGCACGGGCAGGGACACCAGGTGCCGGGAGGCGATGGACGACCGCCAGCGCAGGTCCTCCTCGGCACAGTCCAGCTGGATGTCGGACAGCCGCATCAGCAGCGCGTCGACGCCGACGTCGGCGATGGCGCGGCCGATGTCCTGGCCGGGGCACTCGTGCGGGCCGCCGCCGAAGGCGAGGTGGGAGCGGTTGCCCTGCATGCCGGCGGACAGGTCGGGCCGCACCCGCGGGTCGACGTTGCCGGGTGCGGGAGCGAAGAGCAGCCCGTCGCCCTTGCGGATGCGCTGACCGCCCAGCTCGGTGTCCTGCTTGGCGAAGTAGCCGAGGACGGTGCTGAACGGCGGCTCGTCCCACAGGGACTGCTCGATCGCCTCGGGCACGGTCATCTGGCCGCCGTTGAGCTGGGCCCGGAAGCCCGGCTCGGTGAGGACCATGCGCAGCGCGTTGGCGAGCGCGTTCGCGGTGGCCTCGTAGGCCGCGAACAGGACGAGGCGCAGGTGTTCGCGGACCTCGTCGTCGGTGAGTCCGGCCGAGTGGGTGATGAGGTGGCTGGTGACGTCGTCCTCGGGCCGGGCGCGGCGCCGGGTGGTGAGCCGGCTCAGCGCGTCCATGACGTAGGCATGGCTCTGGATGGCGGTCTCGGTGCCCTTCAGCGCGTCTCGCGCGGCCTGCACCATCCGGTCGTTGTACTCCTCGGGCATGCCGAGGATCTCGCACATCACGGCCATCGGCAGGTGCTCGGAGAACTGCGAGACCAGGTCGGCCCGGCCGCGCTCGCAGAAGCGGTTGACCAGGCCCTGGGTGTGCCGGCCGATGTGCCGGCGCATGCTGCGGTGGTCGATGGTGGCCATGGCCGCGGTGACCGCCGCGCGCAGCCGCTCGTGCTCGTCGCCCTCGGCGTGGGAGCAGATGGGCTGCCAGGCGATGTGCGGCATGAGCGGGTGGTCGGGCTTGACCATGCCCTCGAGAAGCGGGGTCCAGATCCGGCTGTCGCGGGTGTACTGCGAGGGGGTGCGCACCAGTTGCAGGTTCTCGGCGTGTCCGAGCACCACCCACATCGGTACGTCGTCGTGCAGCAGGACGGGGGCCACGGGGCCGTGCGCCTCGCGCAGTCGTTCGTAGAGGTCGCCGAGGTCCTCCGCGTCGGGGCCGTAGAGCCGGTGCAGTCCCCCGGGGCCGAGGCGGTGCGCCGGGCAGCCCGGCGGCGGGGTGGGGGCGGGGTCTGTGCCGGTCAGGGATTGGGGTTCAGAGGTCACGGTGTCGCTCCGGGACGGAAGGTGTGGAGGTCGGTCGGCTGCGGGGTTCACATGAGGGCGCCGGAGAGGGCGAGGGAGTGCAGGAAGCGCGTCAGGGTCATCAGCACGTCCTTGCTGGAGGCACGGCGACGGACGTCGCAGTCGATGATCGGGATCTCCGGGGCGAGGTCCAGCGCGGTGCGCAGTTCCTCGACGGGGTAACGGGGCGCGTCCGGGAAGGAGTTGACGGCGACGACGAAGGGCACGCCGCGTTCCTCCAGCCGGCCCATGACGTCGAAGCTGACCTCCAGGCGCCGGGTGTCGACGAGGACCACCGCGCCGAGGGCGCCTTCGAACAGGCCGTTCCACAGGAACCAGAAGCGTTCCTGGCCGGGGGTGCCGAACAGGTAGAGCACCAGCTTGTCGGTGATGCTGATGCGGCCGAAGTCCATGGCCACGGTGGTGGCCGTCTTGGAGTCGGAGCCGTAGTTGTCGTCGACACCGATGCCCGCCTGGGTCATGGTCTCCTCGGTGGTCAGCGGCCTGATGTCGCTGACGGAGCCGACCATGGTGGTCTTGCCGACACCGAAGCCGCCCACGATCACGATCTTCACCGCGGCCTGCGCCGTGTGCGGCAGATGGTCCTCGGTGCGTGGGCCGGGGAGGGTGTCAGAGCCGTTGAAGTCCATGCATCACCGCTTCGAGGAGTGAACGGTCGGGGAGCGCCTGGCGGACGATCGGGGCGCGCGCCTGCACCAGTTCGGCCGTGATCAGCTCGGTGATCAGGACGGTCACCGCGCTGAACGGCAGATTGAGGTAGGCCGACAGTTCGGCCACGGACAGGGGAGCGTCGCAGAGCCGGAGGACGGCCGCGTGTTCCGGCGGGGCGTGCCGCGCCGGTGCGGCACGGGACACGATCAGGGTGACCAGGTCCAGTTCGGCCCGTTTCCCGTCGGCGGAGCCGGCGATGGTGTACAGCCGTTCCGGGTTGCGGGGCGGGGCCTGGCCGTCCGCCGATGGTGTGGGCGGGGCGGGCGGCTGAGGAGGCCGGGGCGGTTTCGGCAGGCGCCGTTTGCGTCGTGGAGGGGTCATACGGTCTGCCCGTTCCGCCGGGGCGGACTGGTGAGATGGGCGCCGATCCGGACGACGAGGTCGCGCATCATGCCGCTCATCCGGCCGGGCTCGCAGGTGACGTCGGCGAGTACGGCGAGATAGGCGTTGTCGCCGGCGTTCATGAGGTAGAAGTAGCCGCCGTCGATCTCGAAGACGACGACCTGCATGTCACCGGCGCCGGGCAGCTCCTTGATGATGGCGCCGGCCAGGCTCTGCACGCCCGCGCAGGCGGCGGCCACCCGGTCGGCGGCGTCGGGATCGCCGCCGTAGCGGGCGATGCGCAGTCCGTCCGCGGAGAGGACCACGATCATCTCGATGCCCGGCACGCCGTCGTTCAACTGCTTGAGCATCCAGTCGATGTTGCCTCGCTGCTGGATCACTTGAGGTCTCCCTCGTCGTCGGCCCCGGTGGCGGCCTCGGTGGTGGTGTCCGAATCGTTGAGCAGGTGCACGTACATTTCCGGGTGCCTCGTGAAGTCGGTCAGTTCGGGCCCGGTGGCGCCCTCGGGCATGCCCTTGCGCAAGCCGTTCCAGAAGTCCTCGATCCCCTGGCCGATCGGCCGGTCCATGAGCTTCTTGCGCTCGGGGTCGATCTCGGGCTCGGGTGCCGGCTTGGACTGTGACCAGATGGTCGGCCTGCCCTCACGCTCGGCCCGCTCGATGGCGGCCTGTTCGGCGTACCGCTGGCTCAGCGGGGTCTTCACCCGGCTGCGGCGCTGCGGCAGGCCGCCCGCGGTCCACTCGGTGACCTCGGGGACGTCGTCCTCCATGGAGATCCCGGCGGGGATCTTGGGGCTGGTGGGGCGGCGCTTCTTGGGCGGGCGCTTGGGGCCGTCGACGGCGCCCAGTTCACGCATCGGGATGCCGGTGGCGCCGATCCCGTGCGCGGCGCCGACGCCGGGCTCGGTGGTCGTCATCACGCGCGGCACGACGAGGATGGCGCGGACGCCGCCGTAGGCGGAGGCGCGCAGCGAGACCTCCATGTCGAACTGCTTGCAGAGCCGGCCGACGACGGCGAGGCCGAGGCGCGGGTTCTCGCCGAGGTTGTCCGCGTCGTCGCCCGCCTTGGCGGCCTCGATGGCGCCCTCGATACGGGCCCGGGACTCCTCGCTGAGGCTGACGCCGGCGTCCTCGATCTCGATGGCGACGCCCGCCTGCACCTCGGTGGCGGTGACGTACACCTTGGCCGTGGGCGGCGAGTAGCGGGTGGCGTTGTCGAGGAGTTCGGCGGCGGCGTGGATGATCGGCTCGACCGCGGTGCCCTTGATGTTGATGTTGACGATGGAGCTCAGCTCGATGCGCCGGTACTCAAGGATGCGCGACATGGCACCGCGCAGTGTGCTGTAGAGGGAGACCGGCAGCGGCCACTGGCGGCCCGGCCGCCCGCCGCCGAGGACGGCGATGGTGTCGGCGAGGCGGCCGATCAGCGAGGTGCCGTGGTCGATGCGCAGCAGGTCGTCGAAGACCTCGGGGTTGCGGCCGTGGTCCTCCTCCATCTCCCTCAGTTCCTTGGCCTGCTGGTGCACGATGGCCTGGACGCGGCGGGCGACGCTCACGTACGAGCGCTCGGTGGCGTCGCGCATCGAGATCTCGTGGTCGGCGCCCTTCAGCGCGACGCGGAACATCTCGCGGTACTGCTCGGGCAGGCCGCGCAGTTCGGGGTCGACGTCGTAGACGTTGCGCAGCACGTCCCGCATGTGCTCGCCGGCGCGCAGCCGGAAGAAGCCGGTGGGCAGGATGTCGTCGACGTAACGGGTGATCAGCTGGTCGTGGGCGGCGAGCCGGTGTTCCAGATACGCGGTGTGCCGGGCGCGTTCGGCCCGCTCCTCGCGGAGCAGGCGGCCGCGGCGGGCGGCCTCCGCGGCCGTGACCAGGACCAGCAGCACGGCCACCGCCCCGAGCACACCGACGGCGACCCGGGCCGACGCCGGTACCAGGGCGACGGCGGTGCCGGTCGCGGCGGCCATCACTGTGGCCGGCGGCAGGAGCACGCGCGCGTACGGACGTTCGCGGCGACCGGGAGGCTTCTGAACACTCACCATGGATGCCTTCTGAGACGAATCGGCTGGGTGTGGGGAGAGCTTGTGAGGGGAAAGTTCATGGAACTGTCGGGAATGACGGCAGGATTGGGAACAGGCGCACGAATTCATCTCAACTCGGTGCGCCGCGGGCGAGCTTAGTCCGACCGGATCATCGCCGTGTCATATTCAGCAAGCGCCTGAAATCGCCCGTGGGACAGGAGTAGCCTCAGTGCATTTACACGGTGAGGCGCCGTTCGAATACGTTCGGTGACGGCGTACGGGCATGCGAAAGCGCCTCATCGTGGCGAGTGAAAAGAGCCCTCCCGCCCCGGCGACCTGGATCGCCGGGGGGAAGGGCGGAAGCGTCACCCCCAGGGGGGCTCTCAGCCCACCGACGAGTAGGCGACCACGCCCCGCAGCAACTGGTCGACGGCCTTGCGCGCCGCCTTGGCCACGGTCGAGCCCTCGGCGGGCGCCGCCGCCGAGATCTGCCCCAGCACGTCGATGACCTGCTTGCACCAGCGGACGAAGTCGCCCGCGGGCATCTCGGCCTCGCGCAGCACTTCGTCGAGGCCCTTCCCGGAGGCCCACATGTACGCGGCCCAGGCGAATCCGAGGTCGGGCTCGCGCTGTCCGACGCCTTCGGTCTGGTTGATCCGGAAGTCCTCCTCCAGGGCGTCGAGCCTGCCCCAGATCCGCACCATCTCACCGAGGGCGGCCTTCGCCTTGCCCGACGGCAGCTTGGGCGCCATCGCGTCGTCGCCGACCCGGGCCTCGTACACCAGCGCCGAGACGCAGGCGGCGAGTTCGGCCGGGGCGAGGTCCTCCCAGACCCGCTCGCGCAGGCATTCGCTGGCCAGCAGGTCGAGTTCACCGTACAGCCGGGCGAGCCGCTTGCCGTGCTCGGTGACCTCGTCGGCCCGCAGGTAGTCCAGCTCGGTCAGCAGGGCGACGATCCGGTCGAAGGTGCGCGCGATGGTGTTCGTACGGCCCTCGATGCGGCGCTCCAGCTGCGAGGTGTCGCGCAGCAGCCGGTGGTACCGCTCGGCCCACCGGGCGTGGTCCTCGCGGTCGTCGCACCCGTGACAGGGGTGTGCGCGCAGCTCCGTGCGCAGCCGGGCGATCTCCCGGTCGTCGGCGGCCTGCGAGCGCTTCTTGCGGGCCCGCTCCGGCGGGATGTGCCCGGCCTTGGTGCGCAGCGCCGAGGCCAGGTCCCGACGCGACTGCGGGGAACGCGGGTTGAAGCTCTTCGGGATCCGCATCCGGTCCAGCGGCTCGACCGGCACCGGGAAGTCCATGGACGCCAGCCGCTTCACCTGCCGCTCGGCGGTCAGCACCAGCGGGCGCGGCCCGTCGTGGGCGTCGAAGCCGCGGTGGCCGTTGGAGCGGCCGGCGGGCAGACCCGGGTCCAGAACCAGGGCGAGGCCCGCGTACTTGCCCGTGGGCACGTGGATGACGTCGCCCGGCTTCAGCTTCTCCAGGGCGACGGCGGCCTCGGCACGCCGCTGGTGGGCGCCCTGCCGGGCCAGTTCCGTCTCGCGGTCCTTCAGTTCGCGGCGCAGCCGGGCGTACTCCTCGAAGTCGCCGAGGTGGCAGGTCATGGAGGCCTTGTAGCCCTCCAGTCCCTCCTCGTTGCGCTGCACCTGCCGGGAGATGCCCACGACCGACTTGTCGGCCTGGAACTGCGCGAAGGAGGTCTCCAGCAGTTCGCGGGAGCGGTGCCGGCCGAACTGCTCGACCAGGTTGACCGCCATGTTGTACGACGGCTTGAAGCTGGAGCGCAGCGGATAGGTGCGCGTGCCCGCCAGGCCCGCCAGGTGCTCGGGGCTCATGCCGCGCTGCCAGAGCACGACCGCGTGGCCCTCGACGTCGATGCCGCGGCGGCCGGCGCGACCGGTGAGCTGCGTGTACTCGCCGGGGGTGATGTCGGCGTGCTGCTCGCCGTTCCACTTGACGAGCTTCTCCAGCACCACCGAGCGGGCGGGCATGTTGATGCCGAGGGCGAGGGTCTCGGTGGCGAACACGGCCTTGACCAGGCCGCGCACGAACAGTTCCTCGACGACCTCCTTGAAGGTCGGCAGCATGCCCGCGTGGTGCGCGGCGATACCGCGCTCCAGGCCCTCCAGCCACTCGTAGTAGCCGAGGACGTGCAGGTCCTCCTGCGGGATGGAGGCGGTGCGCTCCTCGACCAGGTCGCGGACCTGTTCCCGGGCCTCCTCGTCGTTGAGCCTCAGGCCCGCGTACAGGCACTGCTGGACGGCGGCCTCGCAGGCGGCGCGGCTGAAGATGAAGGTGATGGCGGGCAGCAGGCCCTCGGAGTCGAGGCGCTCGATGACCTCGGGCCGGCCGGGCGTCCACACGCGCGAACGCTGTCTGCGCTCCCGCTCGCGGTCGGCCTCGCGCATCGACCGGCCGCGCCTGCGGTCCTGGTACGACGGCCGGGTGGCCTCCATGCGGGCGAGGCGCGCGAGGTCGGGGTTGACGGCCTTCTTGTGGCCCTCGCCCTCCTCGAACAGGTCGTACATCCTCCGCCCGGCGAGCACGTGCTGGAACAGGGGCACGGGCCGGTGCTCGGAGACGATCACCTCGGTGTCGCCGCGGACGGTGTCCAGCCAGTCACCGAACTCCTCGGCGTTGGACACGGTCGCCGACAGCGAGACCAGGGTCACCGACTCGGGCAGGTGGATGATCACTTCTTCCCAGACGGCGCCGCGGAAGCGGTCGGAGAGGTAGTGCACCTCGTCCATGACCACGTAGCCGAGGCCGAGGAGGGTCTGGGAACCGGCGTAGAGCATGTTCCGCAGCACCTCGGTGGTCATCACGACCACGGGTGCGTCGGAGTTGACGCTGTTGTCGCCGGTGAGCAGGCCGACCTTCTCGGTGCCGTAACGGCGGCACAGGTCGGCGTACTTCTGGTTCGACAGCGCCTTGATGGGTGTCGTGTAGAAGCACTTCTTGCCCTGCCGGAGCGCGAGGTGGACGGCGAACTCGCCCACGATCGTCTTGCCCGAGCCGGTGGGGGCGGCCACCAGCACGCCCTTCCCCTCCTCGAGCGCCTGGCAGGCCTCGATCTGGAAGGGGTCGAGGCCGAAGTCGTACATCTCGCGGAAGGACGCGAGCGCGGTGGCCTGCTCGGCTGCCCGCCTGCGGGCTGCCGCGTACCGCTCGGCCGGTGAGAGATCCTCTGTCATCGTGCTTTCGAGCGTACCGGGCCCCACTGACAACAGGACGATCATTATCCCGATCGTGTGCCCGTACCGCGTCCGGCGGTACGACGGATGCCCCCGTCCCGTGACTCGCCCGGGTACGGGGGCATCGACGCAGCAGCTCGGTGCGGGGTGGGTCAGGTCACGTCGTCGTAGCCGTTGACCCGGTCCGTGCTCGCCTGCCCGGGCACCGCCCGGCCGGCCGAGACGGGTTCGATCTCGCCGATGTCGTCCGGCGTGAGGTCCAGCTCGGAGGCCTCGTCGTCGGCGGGGCCCTCGGCCTCGCGGCGGCGCTTGCGCTTGTCGTTGAGCAGCGAGAAGAGGACCGCGCCGAAGTACAGCACCCAGATCGGGCCGGCGAGCGCCAGCATGGAGAGCGGGTCGGTGCTCGGCGTGGCGACGGCCGCGAAGACCGTGATGCCGAGGATCATGCCGCGCCACCAGCCGAGCATGCGCCGGCCGGTGAGGATGCCGGTGAGATTGAGCATGATCAGCAGCAGCGGCAGCTCGAAGGAGAGGCCGAAGACGATCACCATGCGGGTGACCAGCTGGAGCAGGTCGTCGAGCGGCAGCAGGTTCTTGATGTTGCCGTTCGGGGTGAAGTCGATCAGCACCTTCGCGGTGGTCGGCAGCACCTTGTACGCGAAGAAGGCACCGGCGAAGAACAGCGGGGCGCCGGTGAAGACGAAGGCGTAGGCGTACTTCTTCTCGTGCCTGTGCAGACCCGGCGCGACGAACGCCCACAGCTGGTAGAGCCAGATCGGAGAGGCGGCGACGACGCCCGCCATCAGCGACACCTGGAGCGCCAGTGTGAACGGCGCGAGAAGGCCGTTGATGGTGATCTCCGCGCACTGGTGCTTGTTGGAGGACTTCGCCAGCTGTTCGAAGGTCTCCGCGCAACCGACCGAGTCGAGGATCGGCTTGGTCAGGAAGTTGATGATGTCGTTGTAGAAGAAGGCGGCGACGATCGTCACGACGACGATGGCCAGCAGCGCCTTCGCGAGCCGGTTGCGGAGCTCACGAAGGTGATCCGCAAGGGGCATCCGTCCCTCGGGATCCTTCTCCTTCTTGCGGGCAGGCTTGAGCAACCCACGTCCTCATCTCGTGCGGCGGGCCGGGCGTAACCGGCCCTGCGTCAGCGCTGGGGGGTGTCCGTCGGCTCGTTGACCGGCCGCGAGCTGGTCACGTCACCGGGGGCCGCCTGGATGGTGCGCTGGGCCGGGGGCTGCTCGCCGGAGCCGGGGGCCTGGGCGGAGGTGTTGCCCTCTTCCTTCATCGCCTTGGCCTCGCTCTTCAGGATGCGCGCGGACTTGCCGAGCGAGCGGGCCATGTCCGGAAGCTTCTTCGCGCCGAACAGCAGGACGATGACGACGAGGATGAGAATGATCTCGGGGGCTCCGAGCCTTCCGAACATAAGTCTTTACCTTCTCACCGAGGCGGCTGTATGGGGTGCTGTCCGACCAGTCGGACATGTGTCCGATGGTCGTGCTGGCAGCGATCGTAACGCTCGGGGGTAAACGTCAGGCAATCCCCGTGCGTACTCCCAATTCCGCGGTACGGGCCTCGTTCTCCGCGCCGCGACCAGCAGCGTACCTTTCCGGGCGGGCAGCATGACAGGGCGAAGTGACGCAAAGCGCGTGTGCCCCGGGACTCACAGCAACCGCTCGGCGGCCCTCACAGGGCGTCCACGGCGCGGGCCGTGCTGACGGCCGCCCGCTCCAGGTCCTCGGCCGCGCGGTTGATACGGCGCGCGGAGTCCGCGACCTGCTCGCCGAGGCGCCGCGCCTCCAGGAAGACCCGGACGGCGAGCACCCCCAGGACGGCGAGACCCAGGAAACCCATGGCTACCGCGAACATCGGCCAGAACATGACGTCGAGCCTAGACCGTCCCCGCGCGGCGCACGCAGCCGACTACACCGTGGAGTGCAGCCGCAGGGTCCTGACCCCGCCGCCGGTGAGCAGCTCGACGATGCGCTCCCCCGCGGGCTTGCGCACCGAGGCACCGCACTCGGGGCAGGTGAAGGAGTAGAACGTCGTACGGCTGGTGGCGCCGATGGCGAGGCGCAGCGCGCTCGCGGCGAGTTCGAAGCGGCCCCGGCAGTCCGGGCAGCCCGCCTTGAACATCACGGGGACCACTCTCTTCATCCCGGCGAAGGCGGCCGCCACCGTCATCTCGCTCGCACCGGACACCGGAGACTCGTCCAACACCCTCGCTCCTCCTGTCGTGGTCGTACGCCTGCGGGGGCAGGCCGGCGCCGGAGGCGAGGACGCGACGGAGCCGGTCCTCCCGGCCCGCCCGGGCCCGCCGTCGCGGCACCGGCGCGCCCCGGCGGCTCACTCCGGCCTGTCGTACCCGCCGTGCCCGTCGTCCGGCCCGGCGTGCGCGCCGCGCTCCCCCGTCGCCGGCGCGTCGTACGCCGTCAGTGCCTCGCGGGCCGCCCGGCGGGCGCTGTCGGCCAGCTCGGGCGGGGAGACGATCCGGCCGTCGCGGCCGAGCCGCAGCGCCAGCCGGCGCAGGGAGGCCGGATCGGGGGTGCGCAGAGTGATACGCAGCCCGCCGTCGGCAAGCTCATCGGCGCTGTCGTGCGGGTAGTACTCGGCGACCCAGCGACCGCCGGGGCCGACCTCGACGACGACCTCCGGGTCCTCGGCGGCCGGCTGCACCAGGGCCTCGGAGAGGTCGCGCAGCTCTATCTCGGGCGGCGCGGACGGTTCGTCCAGGATCCTGATCTCGGCGACCCGGTCGAGCCGGAAGGTGCGCCGGGCCTCGGAGCGGCGGCACCAGGCCTCGACATAGGTGTGGCCGACGCTGACCAGGCGGATGGGGTCGATCTCGCGCTCGGTGACCTCGTCCCGGGCCGGGGAGTAGTAGCGGATCCACAGGCGGCGGCGCTCGGAGATCGCCCGGTCGACGTCGGCGAAGACCCCGCCCTCGGACTCAAAGGTGACCGACAGCCGCGAGCTGGCTCCCGCGGCCTCACCGGCGGCGGTCTCCACCTTGGCGGTGGCCCGCAGCAGGGCCTGCCGGTCGCTCTCCCTGAGGCCGGGCAGCGTGGAGACCGCACGGGCGGCCACCAGCAGCGCGGTTGCCTCGTCGGCGGCCAGCCGCAGCGGCTCGGCGGCCTCCTCGCCGAGCGCGGCCGGATTGTGCCACCAGATGCGCTCGCCGTCGGTGTCGATGTCCAGCAGGTCGCCGCCGCGGAAACTGGTGCCGCACATGGGCAGCAGATCGAGATCGGCGACCAGCTCGTCCTCGGTGATGCCGAACGCGCGGGCGACGTCCGCGATCCGAGCGCCCGGGCGCTCGCGCAGATACGTCACCAGGGAGAGCATCCGCCGGGTCTGGTCGATGGCGTTCACGGGCCTGACCGGTTTGCCTGCCACAGTCCTGCTCCGCCTCTCAACCCTTGGCCACGGCACGCAGCCGGTCCACCACGTCCGCGCGCAGCTCGGCCGGCTCCAGGACCACCACGTCCGGCCCGAACTCCACCAGCCAGGCGTCCAGGCCGTGCCCGTACGGAATCTCCAACTCGTCCCAGCCGTCCCCGAGTTCCCGGACCGCGGTGGCCTTCGCCCGAAGGGGGTAGCCGGAGCCGGTGCGCAGCCGGATCAGCGCCGTGCCGTCCGCGATCTCACCCGCCCAGCTCGCGACGGTCTCACGCACGGTGACGACGTCGGGCACCGGCGCGGTGAAGCCCGTACCGCGCGAGCGGACCCGGCCGGTGATCCTCGACAGCCGGAAGACACGCTCGGCACCCCGGTCGCGGTCGAAGCCGGCCAGGTACCAGTGCCCGCGCCAGCACTCCAGCGCCCACGGCTCGACGTGCCGGGGCTCGGGGTGGACGGCGGAGGCCTTGCGGTAGTCGAAGACGACCGGTCGGCGGTCGCGGCAGGCCAGCATCAGCGGCTCGAAGGCTGCCTCGTGCACCGGGATGCGCGGCTCCAGCGCGCCGTGCGCCCCGTAGGGGTCGACGCCCTCGGGCAGCCCCGCGGCGCGCAGCTTCTGCAGGGCGCCGCTGGCCGCGCCGGCGAGCCGGGCCTGCTGCCAGACCTTCGCGGCCAGGCCGAGGGCGGCGGCCTCCTCGGCGTCCAGGGTGATGGGCGGCAGGCGGTTGCTGTCGCGGCGGGCCAGGTAGCCGACCTCGCCGTCGAGGTTCTCGACGGTCTCGATGACCAGGCCCAGCTCGCGCAGGTCGTCCTTGTCCCGCTCGAACATACGGTTGAAGGAGTCGTCCGACCCCGCTGCGCCCTTCTCCGGCCTGACGGCCTCGACGTAAGCCTCGATGGAATCACGCAGCTCGCGCTTGCTGAGCGGCCGGCGCGTCCCCAGCAGGCACAGCGCGAGGTTCATCAGCCGCTCGGCCTTGGCAATGGCCATCGACGCCCTTCGCCTTCCCTATGGTGCTTACGACCGATGACCGTACCGCTCCGCGGCGCGCGGACAAAAGCCGAGGGCCCACGCCCGAACAGGCATGGGCCCCAGGTGATCGGATCCGGTCGGACCCGGCCCGTGGACCGGGCAGGCACCGGACGGGGATCAGACCCCGAGCAGGTCCACCACGAAGATCAGGGTCTCGCCGGGCTTGATCGCCGGCGTGGGGCTCTGGTTGCCGTAGGCGAGGTGAGCCGGAATCGTCAGCTGACGACGGCCACCCACCTTCATGCCCTGCACACCCAGGTCCCAGCCCTTGATCACACGGCCGCCGCCCAGGGGGAAGCGGAACGGGGTGCCACGGTTCCAGCTGGCGTCGAACTCCTCGCCCGTGCTGAAAGCGACACCCACGTAGTGGACGCTGACGTTCTGGCCGGCCTGCGCGACCGGCCCGTCGCCCTCCCAGATGTCCTTGATCTCGAGGTCCGCCGGGGGCTCGCCGCCCGGGAAGTCGATCTCGGGCTTCTCGATGCTCACGTCAAAAGCTCCTGCTTGTGTACGACACGAAACGCGGACAGTCTTTCATCTCCGCAGCCCGCCCGCCCGCCAGCACACCCGGCCGCATCGCGCTACATCGTCGCGAGGATGTCCACCGTGTAGACGAGCGTGGAGTCCTTCTTGACGACCCCGCCGGGCGGAGTGGTGGTGTACCCCAGCCCCGGCGGTACGACGACCAGCACGCGGCTGCCCACCTTCTTCCCGGTCAGGCCCTGCGCCAGCCCCTTGACCACCTGCTGGATCTCCGCCAGCGAGAACTGGGCCAGACGCCCCGAGCCGTACGTCTGCACGAAGGTCTTGCCCCCCTCCCAGACCAGGCCCTGGAACTGGCACAGGACCGTCTGGTCCGCCTTGACCTCGGGACCGTCGCCCTCCAGGACATACGTCGAGACGAGCTTCTTCGGCGGGGCCGCTTTCGGGGGAACGGTCACCTTCGGCGCCTCCCCCTTGGCGTTGGTGCCGGCGTCCACCGTCGGCAGGGCGGGGTCGTTCGGGGGGACCGCCTTGCCGTGGGCGGAGCTCGAGGAGTTGAAGGAGTCGATCACGTCGACCACGAAGACCATCGTGTCGGTGCCCTTGATGCCCGCCTGCGGTTCCCCCGACGTGCCGTAGCCCCAGGTGGGCGGCACCGCCATCAGGACACGGCTGCCGACCTTCTTGCCTGCCAGCGCATACCGCCAGCCGTCGATGCTGCGGCCCTGGGCGAGCTGGATGACCAGCGGACTCTTACGGTCGTAGGAGTTGTCGAAGACCTTGCCGGTGGCCCAGATCTGGCCCAGGTAGTTCGCCTGGACGAAGTCGTTCTCCGCGACCGGACGGCCACTGCCCGCGATCACCGTCTTCACCGCCAGGTCCTTCGACGGCTCCCCCTGCCCCTTGGCCACGGTCGGCTTCTCGCCGAACTTCGTGCCCGCCGTGATCGCCGGCAACGGCCCGTCCACGATCTTGGGCGGGGGCGCGCTCGACGCCGACGGCGACGGCGAGGCGCTGACCTTGCCGGAGCCGGACTTGTCGTCACCGCAAGCGGCGAGCGTGACCAGTCCCGCGGGGACGGCTGCGAGGAGGAGTGAACGTCGGCGCACGGCAGAGCCTCGTAATCGGTCGATCTTGTGGATGGCGTGCGCGCAACTCTACGACGTGAGAAGGGCGCCGTACGGGAAACGTACGGCGCCCGTGTGGCGTTCCGGCATTTCGGAGCCGCAACGCTTGACTCGTCCTGCTTCCGCTACATTCCGGCGATCAGCTTCTCGACCCGGTCGTCCACCGAACGGAACGGGTCCTTGCACAACACGGTGCGCTGGGCCTGGTCGTTCAGCTTCAGGTGCACCCAGTCGACCGTGAAGTCCCTGCGCTGTTCCTGTGCCCGCCGGATGAAGTCGCCGCGCAGCCGGGCCCGAGTGGTCTGCGGCGGAACCGACTTGCCCTCGAAGATCTTCAAGTCGTTGCAGACCCGGGCGGTCTGACCCTTCTTCTCCAGCAGGTAGTACAGGCCACGACGGCGGTGGATGTCGTGGTAGGCGAGGTCTATCTGCGCGACCCGCGGATGCGACATCGTCATGTTGTGCTTGGCCCGGTACCGCTCGATGAGCTTGTACTTCATCACCCAGTCGATCTCGGTGGCGATCCGGTCCAGCTCCTCGGTCTCGATCGCGTCCAGCGTACGGCCCCACAGCTCCAGGACCTGCGCGACCGTACCCGTACGGATGCCACGGCGGTCGCAGAAGTCCACGGCCTTGTCGAAGTACTCGCGCTGCACCTCCAGCGCCGAGGCCTCCCGCCCGCTCGCCAGCCGCACCTTGCGCCGGCCGGTGATGTCATGACTGACCTCACGGATCGCCCGGATCGGGTTCTCCAGGGTGAGGTCACGCATCACGGTGCCCGCCTCGATCATGCGCAGCACCAGGTCGGTCGCGCCGACCTTCAGCAGCATCGTCGTCTCCGACATGTTCGAGTCGCCGACGATGACATGCAGCCGGCGGTAACGCTCGGCGTCCGCGTGCGGCTCGTCACGCGTGTTGATGATCGGCCTCGAACGGGTCGTCGCCGAGGAGACACCCTCCCAGATGTGCTCCGCGCGCTGGCTGACGCAGTACACCGCCCCGCGCGGCGTCTGCAGCACCTTGCCCGCACCGCACAGCAGCTGCCGCGTCACCAGGAACGGGATGAGGATGTCCGCCAGCCGGGAGAACTCCCCGTGCCGCGCCACCAGATAGTTCTCGTGACAGCCGTAGGAGTTGCCCGCCGAATCGGTGTTGTTCTTGAACAGGTAGACGTCGCCCGCGATTCCCTCCTCGTGCAGGCGTCGTTCCGCGTCCACCAGGAGTCCTTCGAGAATGCGCTCGCCGGCCTTGTCGTGGGTGACCAGTTCGATCACATTGTCACATTCGGGTGTCGCGTATTCCGGATGTGAGCCCACGTCGAGATAGAGCCGGGCGCCGTTTCGCAGAAAGACATTGCTGCTGCGGCCCCATGACACGACACGGCGGAAGAGGTACCGCGCCACCTCGTCAGGCGACAGGCGGCGCTGTCCCCTGAACGTGCACGTGACGCCGTACTCGTTCTCCAGCCCGAAAATGCGGCGGTCCATGAGTGAACATTACGCCCGATCCCCTGAGCTGAAACGGGGTTCGACAGCACGATTTGGATCAGTTTCCGATGAAGCCGCAACAACCCCGCCCCGCGCGGGAGCTGCGAGGACCCGCCCGGTCGCCAGCAGGACCAGCAGCGACACCGCCCCCGCCACCCCCGGAAGCGCGAAACCCCACAGGGCACCACCGGCCTGCACCACCGGCCCCGCCAGCCCCGTACCCACCGAGGCACCCACGGTGAACGTCGTCACAAGCCAGGAGAAAGCCTCGGTGACCGTCCCGCTCGGCGCATGCCGGTCCACGATGATGAACGCACAGGCGATGCACGGCGCCAGGAACACCCCGGACACGACACTCAGCAGCACCATCGCGAACGCCCCCGGCATCAGCATCAGCGGCAGGTAACACACCGCCAGAAGAGCCACGAGCACCCGCAGTCGCCGCTCCGGCGCACCCGCCCACCGCCGCGCCCCGTACCCGGCACCACCGACCAGCGCCCCCAGCCCCAGCCCGGCCATCAGCCAGCCGTAGACCGCGTCACCGCCGTGCCCGTCCGCGTACGACACCGACGCCACCGTGATCGAACCCAGCGCGATCCCCACGAACAGGAACGCGCCCAGCAGCGCCAGCAGGCCCGGCGAACGCAGCGCACCCAGCCAGTGCGCCTCACGCGGCGCCGAACGCCACGCACGCGACGGCGCGGACACCACCACCGACAGCGCACCCAGCACACCGAGCAGATTCAGCACCAGCAGAGCCGCACGCTCGTCCCACAGCGACACGCACAAGGTGACCAGCAGCGGACCCACCGTGAACATGATCTCCTGCGCCACGGCATCCATGGCGTACGCCGTGTGCACCTGCTCCTCACGGCTCAGCACCGACGGCCACAACGCCCGCAGACCGCCCTCCAGCGGCGGCGCGAACAGCCCCGCCGCCGCGACCGCCCCGTAGGCGAGCGGCAGCGGATCCACACCGGTGAACGCGAACACCGTCATCGACACGGCCGCCAGGACCGCCGCGGGCAGCTGGACGCGCGGCTGGCCGTACAGGTCCACCAGCCGGCCCAGCACCGGCTGACCCACGGCGTTCGCCACCCCGTACACCGCCGCCAGCCCGCCCGCGAGAGCGTACGTACCGCCCTGGGCACGGACGAACAGCACCAGGGCGATCGCGGCGGTCGCGTTCGGCAACCGGCCCACCAAGGTGCCGGTGAGCAGCCGCAGCGCATGCCGCGCCCGCAGGATCTCGAGGTATCCCGTGGCCATCTGCTGCCCTCCACCGACTCCGTCGCGGCGCCGCGACGCCTCAGGTTGTACGTATAACTTCCTCGCCCATACGTACCATGTGCGCTGTTCACACGTCCAGACGAACGACCGCACCCCAAGGAGCAGACCCACGGTGGCACGCAGCAGCACGCGCCCGACCAGCCGTGACGTCGCCCACGCGGCCGGGGTCTCCCAGGCAGCCGTCTCCCTCGTCCTCGGCGACAAATGGCGCGGCCGCGTCTCCGAGGCCACCGCCGAACGCGTCCGCGAAGCCGCACGCGACCTCGGCTACCGCCCCAACCTCGCCGCCCGCAACCTCCGCCTCGGCCACACCCGCACCGTCCTGCTCGTCGTCCCCGCCCTCACCACCGAATTCTTCGCCGGCGTCTACACCGGCGCCGCACGCATCGCCGCCGAGAACGGCTTCGGCGTCGTGCTCTACCCCTCCCCCGAAGGCATCGGCCCCGCCCGCGACCCCTTCGCCTCCGCCCAGGCCGCCCTCGACGGCGTCATCGCCTCCTCCATGGCCGCCGACGCCCTCACCGCCATCCGCGGCGACCAACTCCCCCTCGTCATGCTCGACAGCGACCCCCACGGCAGCCTCGGCGCCGCCACCGTCAACCTCGACATCGCCGACGGCATCCGCCAGATCACCGACCACCTCCTCGCCCTCGGCCACCGCCACGTCCTCCACCTCGCCGCCGACGTCCCCTCCTGGACCTTCGACGTACGCGCCCGCGAACTCGCCGCACGCATGGCCGCCCTGCCCGGCACCCGGATCCGCACCGCCCGCGCCCCCATCTCCATCGACGGAGCACTCACCGCCACCGAGACCGCCCTCACCGCACCCGGCCCCCGCCCCACCGCCGTCATCTGCGACGACGACAAACTCGCCGCCGGCGCCTACAAGGCCCTGCGCCGCCTCGGCCTGCGCATCCCCGACGACATCTCCGTCACCGGCGTCGACGACCTCGGCCTCGCCACCGCCATCGACCCCGAACTCACCACCGTGCGGCTCGACGCCGAACGGTTCGGCGAACGCGGCATGCACGCCCTCCTGGCCGTCCTGGACGGCCGCGAGCCGGACCGCGGCGACATCCCGGTGGAACTCGTCGTCCGAGCCTCCACCGCCCCACCAGCAGCCCACTAGACACCCACACGCCGTGTGCCCCGGCCGCAGCTGCGACCGGGGCACACACGAACAGAACAGGGCGGCGGACTACTCCTCCTCGGACTCCTCCGAGCTCTCCGCCTCCGTCGCCGCACCGTCCGCCTCCAGCAGACGGCCCAGCTGGCGCCCGACGATCCGCTTGAACTTGCGCTTCTGCGGACGCGTACGGTCCAGCACCGCCACCTCCAGGCGCTCCGCGGGAATCTCCCGCTCGCTGCCGTTGGTGTCCCGGGACAGCGCCTGCACCGCCAGCTTCAGCGCCTCCGCCAGCGACATCCCGTCCCGATGACGCTGATCCAGGAAGCTGCTGATCTGCTCCGCATTGCCACCCACCGCGACCGAGCCGTGCTCGTCCACGATCGAGCCGTCATGCGGCAGCCGGTAGATCTGGTCGCCCTCCGGGGTCTCCCCCACCTCGGCCACCACCAGCTCCACCTCGTACGGCTTCTCCGCGGCCGACGAGAAGATCGTGCCCAGCGTCTGCGCGTACACGTTCGCCAGACCCCGCGCGGTGACGTCATCACGGTCGTACGTGTAGCCCCGCAGATCCGCGTACCGCACACCACCGATCCGCAGATTCTCGTACTCGTTGTACTTGCCGGCCGCGGCGAAACCGATCCGGTCATAGATCTCGCTGAACTTGTGCAGCGCACGGGACGGGTTCTCACCGACGAACACGATGCCGTCGGCATACTGCAGCACGACCAGGCTGCGGCCCCGGGCGATGCCCTTGCGGGCGTACTCCGCCCGGTCGGCCATGGCCTGCTGAGGTGAGACATAGAACGGCGTCGACACCGGTTATCCGTCCCTTTCTGTCATGGTCACTGGATCACCTTGTTAAGAACCGGGGCCCGCCCTCAGAGCAGGGCGGCCTTCGGACCGTCGGGCTCCTCCAGCCGCCGCTGGAGCACCGCATGGGACAGCTCGGAGGACTCCTCCTCCGTCAGCCGGCGGAAACCGTCCTCGGTGATCACGGTGATGATCGGGTAGATCCGGCGGGCGACATCGGGACCACCGGTCGCCGAGTCGTCGTCAGCCGCGTCGTACAGAGCCTGGACCACCAGCGTCGTGGCCTGCTCCTCGGTCAGATCCTCACGGAACAGCTTCTTCATCGCACCCCGCGCGAAGATCGAGCCGGAACCCGTCGCCGCGAAGTTGTGCTCCTCCGAACGGCCGCCCGTGACGTCGTACGAGAAGATGCGCCCCTTCTCCCGGTCCACGTCGTACCCCGCGAAGAGCGGCACCACGGCCAGACCCTGCATGGCCATGCCCAGGTTGGAACGGATCATCGTCGACAACCGGTTCGCCTTGCCCTCCAGGGACAGCTGAGCACCCTCGACCTTCTCGAAGTGCTCCAGCTCCAGCTGGAAGAGCTTGACCATCTCCACGGCCAGACCGGCGGTGCCGGCGATGCCCACCGCCGAGTACTCGTCCGCCGGGAACACCTTCTCGATGTCCCGCTGGGCGATCATGTTGCCCATGGTGGCCCGACGGTCACCGGCGAGCACCACGCCCCCCGGGAAGGTCACCGCCACGATGGTCGTGCCGTGCGGCGCCTCGATCACCCCCTGGGTGGGCGGCAGCTGCCGCTTGCCGGGCAGCAGCTCGGGCTGGTGCTCGGAGAGGAAGTCCATGAAGGAGGAGGACCCTGGCGTCAGGAAGGCAGCTGGTAGACGCCCGGTGCCACGAGTATTGGCTTCCACGAGTTTCCTTCCAGGTAAGAGGCGGCCCGGCGAACGGCGTCGGGATCGTCTCCCAACTTGCCGATGGCCGAATTGCAGTTGAAGCACAGTACGCCACGGACCTTACCCGTCTTGTGGCAGTGATCCACATGTACGGCCGGAGCATTCAGGCAGATCACACACAGTCCGCGCTGGGCGGCGACCATGGCGTCACGCTCGGCTTCGGTGAGGCCGTAGTTCCGCTTGAGATGGTCGGCACGCCCTTGGGTCGCACGGCATGCCTTGCAACGCGTAGAGAGCCCGTCGGACGCCGTCGCGTTCTTGTGCCACTCGCCGTGAGGCTTGACCTCGCCGCACGTCCGGCAGAGCTTGTGCCCGGCCGGGACGTCGACCTTCTCCCGGACCGGCTTGCCCACGGCCTCCCGGCGGAGCCGGTAGTGCGCAGCGCTGTACTCCGCCACGCACTCCCGGCAGTACACCTGGAGGCCGTCACGCCGGTTCCGGTCCCGTGCGAATGCCGCACGAGACTGGACTCGCCCGCACCTGCCGCATTCCTTCGCGTCCGGTTCCTCAGCCACCGAATCCCCCCGCGACTTTCAATTCGAAGGCAAAGTGGCCAGTTCGCCTTTACTCCCCGCCTTTTTGCACGAACGAGCGCACGAAGTCCTCGGCATTTTCCTCGAGTACGTCATCGATCTCGTCCAGCACCGAGTCCACGTCGTCCGACAGCTTCTCGTGCCGTTCCTTCAGGTCCTCCGAGGCCTGCGCGTCCTGCGTCTGCTCCTCGACCTGTTCCGTCGAGTGCGTGGCCTTCTGCTGACCGCCGCCGGTGTCCTTGGTTGCCATAACCCTCACCCCGCTCAGTTCGCCTGCCGATCGGTGATGATCAGACCCTACAAGCCGGGTCCGACATCGGCCCCGCAGTTTCCTCAACCTGCGGGGGCCACCTCGATGATTCCCGGACGGCGGGGTTTCCACCCTGACCGCCCGGGGCGGTACGAGTACCCGCTGATCGCGCTCACCCGCCCGACAGGACCCTGACCAGGTCTTCCGCCGTGCGGCAGCGGTCCAGCAGCTCCTTGACGTGATTTCGCGTTCCGCGTAGCGGTTCCAGGGTTGGGACACGCTGGAGGGAGTCCCGGCCCGGGAGGTCGAAGATGACCGAGTCCCATGAGGCCGCGGCCACGTCGTCGGCGTACTGCTCCAGGCAGCGGCCGCGGAAGTAGGCCCGCGTGTCCTCCGGGGGCTTCGTACGGGCTCTGTCGACCTCGGACTCGTCCAGGAGCCGCTTGATGCGTCCGCGGGCCGCCAGACGGTTGTAGAGGCCCTTCTCGGCGCGCACGTCGGCGTACTGGAGGTCGACGAGGTGGAGGCGGGCGGCGTCCCAGTCGAGGCCGTCGCGGCGGCGGTAGCCCTCCATGAGTTCTCGCTTGGCGACCCAGTCCAGTTCGCCGGCGAGGCTCATGGGGTCGTTCTCCAGACGGGTGAGGGTGTCCTCCCAGCGGGTCAGGACGTCCTTGGTCTGGTCGTCGGCGTCGGCGCCGTAGCGCTCCTCGACGTACTTGCGGGCGAGCTCGAAGTACTCCATCTGCAGTTGGACGGCGGTGAGTGTGCGTCCGCTGCGGAGGGTGACCAGGCGCTTGAGGGAGGGGTCGTGGGAGACCTGGTGGAGGGTGCGCACGGGCTGGTCGACGGCGAGGTCCACGGCGATGAAGCCGTCCTCGATCATGGACAGGACCAGGGCGGTCGTGCCCAGCTTGAGGTAGGTGGAGATCTCGGAGAGGTTGGCGTCGCCGATGATCACGTGGAGGCGGCGGTACTTCTCTGCGTCGGCGTGGGGCTCGTCGCGGGTGTTGATGATGGGGCGCTTGAGGGTGGTCTCCAGGCCTACTTCCACCTCGAAGTAGTCGGCGCGCTGGCTGAGCTGGAAGCCGTGTTCGTGGCCGTCCTGGCCGATGCCGACGCGGCCGGCGCCGGCGAAGACCTGGCGGGAGACGAAGAAGGGGGTGAGGTGGCGCACGATGTCGGAGAAGGGGGTTTCCCGCTTCATCAGGTAGTTCTCGTGCGTGCCGTAGGAGGCGCCCTTGTTGTCGGTGTTGTTCTTGTAGAGGTGGATGGGCTGGGCGCCGGGGAGCTGGGCGGCGCGTTCGGCGGCCTCGGCCATGATGCGCTCGCCGGCCTTGTCCCAGAGGACGGCGTCGCGGGGGTTGGTCACCTCGGGGGCGCTGTATTCGGGGTGGGCGTGGTCGACGTAGAGCCGTGCGCCGTTGGTGAGGATGACGTTGGCGAGGCCGATGTCCTCGTCGGTGAGCTGGCTGGCGTCGGCGGCTTCCCGGGCGAGGTCGAAGCCTCGGGCGTCTCGCAGCGGGTTCTCTTCCTCGAAGTCCCAGCGGGCCCGGCGGGCCCGGTGCATCGCCGCCGCGTAGGCGTTGACGATCTGGGACGAGGTGAGCATGGCATTGGCGTTGGGGTGGCCGGGGACGGAGATCCCGTACTCCGTCTCGATGCCCATTACTCGCCGTACGGTCATGCGGCCCTCCTTGCCCGGCGGCACCCTCGGTCGTGGGCGCCGCTCGCGTACCGCTGGCGCTCCGGTGCGTGTGCGGTGCCCGTCCCCGCACTGCGCGTTTCGGCGGTAGGAACGAGCCTAGAACGCCTTTGTGCTGGTGGGGAGATCATTTGCGTCATTGACTGCTCCGGTCGTGGCCGGAAAAACAGTCGGCTGCGGGTACCCCGGTGAGGGCACCCGCAGCCGCCCTGCTTTTACAGGTACTGACCGGTGTTCGCCACCGTGTCGATGGAGCGGCCGGTGTCCGCGCCCTGCTTTCCGGTGATGAGGGTACGGATGTAGACGATCCGCTCGCCCTTCTTTCCGGAGATGCGGGCCCAGTCGTCCGGGTTGGTGGTGTTGGGGAGGTCCTCGTTCTCCTTGAACTCGTCCACGCATGCCTGGAGGAGGTGGGAGACGCGGAGGCCCTTCTGGTTCTTCTCGAGGAAGTCCTTGATGGCCATCTTCTTGGCGCGTCCGACAATGTTTTCGATCATGGCGCCGGAGTTGAAGTCCTTGAAGTAGAGGACTTCCTTGTCGCCGTTGGCGTAGGTGACCTCCAGGAAGCGGTTCTCCTCCGATTCGGCGTACATCTGCTCGACCGCGGTCTGGATCATGCCCTGGACCGTGGTGGACTTGTCGCCGCCGTGCTCGCCGAGGTCGTCGGCGTGCAGCGGGAGGCGCTCGGTGAGGTACTTGCCGAAGATGTCCTTGGCCGCTTCGGCGTCGGGACGCTCGATCTTGATCTTCACGTCGAGCCGGCCGGGGCGGAGGATGGCGGGGTCGATCATGTCCTCGCGGTTGGAGGCGCCGATGACGACCACGTTCTGCAGGCCTTCCACGCCGTCGATCTCGGCGAGCAGCTGGGGGACGATGGTGTTCTCCACGTCCGAGCTGACGCCGGATCCGCGGGTGCGGAAGAGGGATTCCATCTCGTCGAAGAAGACGATGACGGGGGTGCCCTCGCTGGCCTTCTCGCGGGCGCGCTGGAAGACGAGGCGGATCTGCCGCTCGGTCTCGCCGACGTACTTGTTGAGGAGCTCGGGGCCCTTGATGTTGAGGAAGAAGCTCTTGCCGGCGGCCTGGCCGGTGACCTCGGCGACCTTCTTGGCGAGCGAGTTCGCGACGGCCTTGGCGATGAGTGTCTTGCCGCAGCCGGGCGGGCCGTAGAGCAGGACGCCCTTGGGCGGGCGCAGCTCGTGCTCCCGGAACAGGTCGGGGTAGAGGTACGGCAGCTCGACCGCGTCGCGGATCGCCTCGATCTGGTTGCCGAGGCCGCCGATCTGCTCGTAGCCGATGTCGGGGACCTCTTCGAGGACGAGTTCCTCGACCTCGCTCTTGGGCACGACCTCGTAGACGTAGCCGGAGCGGGGTTCGAGCAGGAGGGCGTCGCCGGGGCGGATGGTGACGTCCAGCAGGGGCTCGGCGAGCCGCACCACCCGCTCCTCGTCGGTGTGCCCGAGGACGAGGGCGCGCTCGCCGTCCTCGAGGATCTCCTTGAGGGTGACGATGTCGCCGACGCGCTCGTACTCCATGGCCTCGACCACGTTGAGCGCTTCGTTGAGCATGACTTCCTGGCCGCGCCGGAGGTCGTCGAGCTCGACGCTGGGGCTGACGTTGACCCGGAGTTTGCGGCCGCCGGTGAAGATGTCGGCGGTGCCGTCCTCGTTCGCCTGCAGGAAGACTCCGAAGCCGGCCGGTGGCTGGGCGAGCCGGTCGACTTCCTCCTTGAGGGCCACGATCTGGTCGCGGGCCTCGCGGAGGGTGTTGGCCAGTCGTTCGTTCTGGGCGGACACGCCGGCCAGGTTCGTCTGCAGCTCGACGATCCGCTCTTCGAGAATCCTCGTGTGTCGCGGAGAGTCGGCGAGCTTGCGGCGCAGGACGGCGATCTCCTGCTCAAGGTAGGCGATCTGCCCGGCCGGGTCGTCGGACCCGCGTCCCGGGCGGATGCCGCGGTTCATGTCGTCGTCGTGGGCTGCCACGGTCCTCACCTCCTCCAAGGGGAGCTGGACGCTTCCAGACCCTACCTGGGTGGGTGTCGATTGAAACCCCTAGATCACCAAGACTGTCAAGGTGTGTCGTCGGTCACCCGGTGCGCTCTCCCTCGCACGGAGGGAATACCCACTCAACGTCTTGCGGAAGCAGCTTGTTCCATGCATGGCGTGGTCGAAACCCTTCGGGAGTGGCCGGAGTTGTCGGTTCCGGTGTGAGCGGCCGGTGCGCGGGCAGCCCTGGGGGACGCTCGTGCGATCATCACGCAGAGCGATGATTTGGGTGGCTTGTGTCACTGCGGGTGCGGCCGGTTCCGGTCGTCCGCGGGCCGGGTGCCTCCTGTTCCGGTCGGGCGCTCGTACCCGAGGGGGTGGGGGTGGAAACCCGGGAGCGGTCGAACACGGCCGGAATGTGGGCGGAGGTAGGGTCGGGGGTGTTCAACCGCCGCTGGTGCGGACCCGGCTGGCCCGCGTGGCGCCGGGCCGTCCGGCGATTCGACGGCAGGAGAGGTGACCGTGCAGCAGGAGGCCCCGGGCGGCGAGGCGCTGGAGGTCTGGATCGACCAGGACCTGTGTACCGGCGACGGGATCTGTGCCCAGTACGCGCCGGAGGTGTTCGAGCTGGACATCGACGGGCTGGCCTATGTGAAGGGCGCGGACGACGAGCTGCTGCAGGCCGCGGGGGCGACGACCCCGGTGCCGCTGCCGCTGTTGGCGGATGTGGTGGACTCGGCGAAGGAGTGTCCGGGCGAGTGCATCCATGTGCGCCGGGTCGCGGACGGGGTCGAGGTGTACGGGCCCGACGCGGACTGAGGCGGGGCGGCCGGGTCAGACGCTGTGGGTGTCGCCGGCGGTGGAGCGGAGGAACGCGGTGCCGTTCCATCGCCAGGTGACGGGGGTTTTCAGGTCGGGGCAGCAGTTGGGTACGGCGTCCGACGAGTAGCCGAGCAGGGTTGCGCCGACCGTCTTGGCGCGGATGGTGAAGTCGGTGACGGTGAGCCGGTCCTTGGGGTCGACGAGGGTGGCGACGATGCGTGGGGCGCCGCCGTCGGTGGGGCGGGTGAGGACGTAGACGCCGTCGGGTGGGGTGCCCATGGCGGAGTCGCAGTGCACGACGGCGACGGTTTCCGGCCTGCGGTCGCCGTCGAGGTCTCCGGTGGCTTTCTTAGCGACGACGGCTTTGACGGGGCCGCATTGCAGGGGGAAGGCCACGCCGGTGGTGCCGGGGGGTGCGACGGCGGCGGGTGCGGGGGTGGCCCGCGGGCCGGTGGCGGTCTGGGCGGCTGTGGCCGGGCTGGGCTGTACGACGGAGGAGAGCGCCACGACGCCGGCGACGGCGGTGGCGGTGGCGACCCAGTGGATGGGCCGGGTCTGGGCGTGGGCGAGCTCCGGAACGGCGGATTGCTGCACTAGGAGTGTCTCCTGTGAGGGCTGTGCCGGTGGGGTGGCCAGCATGGTGCCACACGTCACAGTGCGGGGGAACGGCGGGGTCCGGGATTTCCGCAGGCTGTGCGCCGTGCGCGGGCGTTCGGGAGCACGGGTGGTGCGGGGTCCTGGTGCTGTGTCAACGGACGGACGCCGTGCCCGAGTTCCCGTGGGGGGTGGGGAACTCGGGCACGGCGCCCTTGTGTTGTGCTCGGCGGGGGCCGGTCAGCGGCCGGTTCCGGCGTCGGCGTTGGGTCCTGCGTAGTCCTCGCCGTAGGCGCCCTTGGCGGGGCGGCGGCGGCGCATGGGCGGCTCGACGCCGTCGGCGAGGCGGCGGGCGGTGAGCAGGAAGCCGGTGTGGCCGATCATCCGGTGGTCGGGGCGGACGGCCAGGCCCTCGATGTGCCAGTTGCGGATCATGGTTTCCCAGGCGGTCGGCTCGTTGAAGCAGCCGATCTCGCGGATGGACTCCACGGTCCGGGCGAGCTGGGTGGTGGTGGCCACGTAGCAGCAGAGGATACCGCCGGGGACGAGTGCCTTGGAGACGGCCTCCAGGCATTCCCAGGGGGCGAGCATGTCGAGGATGACGCGGTCGACGTCGGTGTCGGACAGGTTGTCCTGGAGGTCGCCGACGGTGAGCTGCCAGGCGGGGTGGGGGCCGCCGAAGTAGCGTTCCACGTTCTGCTTGGCGATCTCGGCGAAGTCCTCGCGGCGCTCGTAGGAGTGCAGCATGCCCTGGTCGCCGATGGCGCGCAGCAGGAAGCTGCTGAGCGAGCCGGAGCCGACGCCGGCCTCGACGACGCGTGCGCCGGGGAAGATGTCGGCGAAGGCGAGGATCTGCCCCGCGTCCTTGGGGTAGACGACGGCTGCCCCGCGGGGCATGGACAGGACGTAGTCGGGGAGCAGGGGGCGCAGCGCGAGGTAGGCGACGTTGCCGGTGGTGCGGACAACGCTGCCCTCGGGAGCGCCGATCAGTTCGTCGTGCGGGAAGGAGCCCTTGTGGGTGTGGAAGTTCTTCCCGGCTTCGAGCGTGAACGTGTAGTGGCGGCCCTTGGGGTCGGTCAGCTGTACCTGGTCCCCGACCTTGAAGGGCCCGCGCCTGCGGGCGGCACCGGTCGGTTCGGACATGTGACCAGCCTACCGGCAGCTGGGCGGCCCGCCGACCACTAGCTGGGGCGGGCCATGGCCTTCACGAAGGCGCGCTCGACGTCGGCGGCGGAGAGGACGCCGTAGATCTCGCCGGACTCCTCGACCACCAGGTACTCGGTGGCGGGGGTGGCTCGCAGGGCGTCCAGCAGGTCTTCGCCGGCGAGCTCGGCGGAGACGCGCATGCCGTCGGTCAGCTCCTGGGCGAGGCCGCTGACGTCGACCCAGGGGCGGCGGTGCTCGGGTACGCCGACGATGGCGGATTCGCGGACGAGGGCGAGGGGGTGGCCGTCGGCGTCGACGACGACCAGGGCGCGGGCGCCGGCGGCGTTGGCGCGGCGCAGGGCCTCGGAGAGCGGGGTGTCGGTCTCGACGGGTACGGCGCGCCGGGTCAGGGTGCGGGCGCGTAGTTCGGGGAGGTGTTCGCGCAGCCGGGCCATGCGCAGGCTGTTTCCCGCGCCGGTCCAGATGATGGCGGCGAGGATGGCGGCGAGCAGGGCGTCGGTGACGGTGTCCATGCCGCCCGTGTCGGCGCTGTTCCCGCCGAGGGCGCCCGACTGGTTGAGCAGGGGCAGGCCGATGAGGACGGAGACGGCGAGGGCGCGGCCGACCCAGGCGGCGGCGACGGTGCCGCTCATCGGTTTGCCGGTGATCTTCCAGACGACGGCGCGGAGCATGCGGCCGCCGTCGAGGGGGAGGCCGGGCAGGAGGTTGAAGATCGCCACGATGAGGTTGGAGATCATCAGGCCGGCGAGGAGGACTCCGGGGACGGTGCCGGCCTCGACGGGTTTCATGGCGAGGTAGAACAGGCCGGCGAGGACGAGGGAGAGCAGGGGGCCGACGAAGGCGAGGACGAATTCCCGGCCGGGGGTCTCGGCCTCCTTCTCGATCTCCGAGACGCCGCCGAAGAACTGCAGCTGGATGCGGCGGACGGGGAGCTTGAAGCGGATCGCGGCGACCGTGTGGGCCAGCTCGTGGACCAGGACGGAGGCGTAGAAGGCGACCGCGAAGAACAGGGAGACCAGGTAGCGGGCGGCGCCCAGTTCGGGCAGCACCCGGTCGAGCTGGCCGCCGAAGACCCAGGTGATCAGTGCGGCGACCAGGAACCAGCTGGGTGCCACGTAGACCGGTACGCCGAAGGGGCGGCCCATGAGGATGCCGCCGCCGGGTTCTTTGGGCCTTGGCTGCGGGGGTTCGCCTTTGGCGATGCCGGAGTGGGCGAGGGAGCGGTGTTCCTGTGCGGGGTCGGGTGTCGGTGCGTCCGCGGAGGGGCCGCGGTGGGTGGCGTCGGTCCCGGTGCCGGTGTCGTCGGTGTCCGGGGCGCGGTCGGTGCGGGGGGTGTCCTCGGGGGGCCTCGGGGTCTCGGGGGGCGTCGGGGTCTCGGGGGGCGTCGGCCCGGGGTGGCCGGTGGGTCCGGTCGCCGGGGTCGTAGGACCTGCGGGGTGCTCGGCCGGCTCGTCGTTGCCGGACCGCGGCTGCCCGCTCCCGCCGCTCACGTCCACGGTGTCCCCTCGTTCGAAGCGTCTTCCGTACCTGCCGGACGGAAGGGTCTCTCGTCGATGGTATGCGGCCGTGGTGGCGTGTTTCGCCCCGGCACCCCTTGTGTTCGCCCCGTGGTCGCACGGGCGGCGCGGGCGGGGACTGGGTGACTGTCAGTGGTGGGCCGTAAGGTCTGTGGACATGGACAGCAGCATCGAGGACACGGAAGCCGTGCCGGGCGGGGCCGGTTCCGCGGCGGGGGGCTCCGTGCCGGGGGCGGTGGAGGGGGGCGCGCACGCACCGGAGACGGCGGGGGCGGTGGCGCCCCGAGCTGAGGAGGCCGGCCCCGGGGTGCCGGTGGGTGTCCCCGGCGTGGGGGGTGGCCGTGGCGCCGTCGCGCCCACTTCCCTGTCGCCCTCTCGGGCCAGTGACTTCATGCAGTGTCCGTTGCTGTACCGGTTCCGGGTGATCGACCGGTTGCCGGAGAAGCCGAGCGAGGCGGCGACTCGGGGCACGTTGGTGCATGCGGTGCTGGAGCGGCTGTTCGACGCGCCGGCCGGGGAGCGGACCGCGCCGCGGGCGAAGGCGCTGATCCCGGAGCAGTGGGACCGGTTGCGGGAGAGCAGGCCCGAGGTGGGTGAGTTGTTCGCCGACGATCCGGAGGGTGAGCGGCTGGCCCGGTGGCTGACCGAGGCCGAGCGGCTGGTCGAGCGGTGGTTCACGCTGGAGGATCCGACGCGTCTGGAGCCGGCCGAGCGGGAGCTGTTCGTCGAGGCCGAGCTGGAGTCGGGGCTGCGGCTGCGCGGGATCATCGACCGGGTGGACGTGGCGCCGACCGGCGAGGTGCGGATCGTCGACTACAAGACGGGCAAGGCGCCTCGGCCCGAGTACGCCGAGGGCGCGCTGTTCCAGATGAAGTTCTACGCCCTGGTCGTCCGGCGTCTGAAGCAGGTGATCCCGCGCCGGCTGCAGCTGGTCTACCTGGGCAGCGGGGACGTGCTGACGTACGACCCGGTCCCGGCCGACCTCGAGCGGGTCGAGCGCAAGCTGCACGCGCTGTGGCAGGCGATCCGTCAGGCGACGGAGACCGGTGAGTGGCGGCCCCGGCCGACCAAGCTGTGCGGCTGGTGCGACCACCAGGCGCGCTGCCCGGAGTTCGGCGGCACTCCCCCGCCCTATCCGCTGCCGGTGAGGGCGGCGGAGTCGGGCGGTGCGGCGCAGGGCAGAATGGGGCCGGACTAGCGAAGGAGTGTCACGTGGCCATCCGCGTCCTACTGGTCGACGACCAGCCTCTGCTGCGTACGGGTTTCCGGATGATCCTGGAGGCCGAGCAGGACATCGCGGTCGTGGGCGAGGCCGGTGACGGTCTGCAGGCCCTCGATCAGGTACGGGCCCTGCAGCCGGACGTGGTCCTGATGGACATCCGTATGCCGCGGATGGACGGGGTGGAGGCGACCCGGCAGATCACCGGGCCGGACCGGTCCGGACCGGCGAAGGTGCTGGTGCTGACCACGTTCGACCTGGACGAGTACGTGGTGGAGGCGCTGCGGGCCGGGGCGAGCGGCTTCCTGCTGAAGGACGCGCCCGCCAACGAGCTGGTGCAGGCGATCCGGGTGGTCGCGGCCGGTGAGGCGATGCTGGCGCCGAGCATCACACGTCGGCTGCTGGACAAGTACGCCACGCATCTGCCGTCCGGTGAGGAGCCGGTGCCGGACACGCTGACCACGCTCACCGACCGTGAGGTGGAGGTGCTGAAACTGGTGGCGCGCGGGCTGTCGAACGCCGAGATCGCCGCGGATCTGTTCGTGAGCGAGACGACGGTGAAGACGCATGTGGGGCATGTGCTGACCAAGCTGGGCCTGCGGGACCGGGTGCAGGCGGCGGTGTACGCCTACGAGAGCGGTCTGGTGCGCCCCGGCGCGCAATAGGGTCTTGCCCGTGACGGCGAAGGGCGCCCCTCCCGCGCGGGAGGGGCGCCCTTCGCCGTCGTGACCGACCGGGCCGTGTCCGGTGTCAGCTCTTGCTGAGTTCCCAGAACCGGAACACCGTCGAGGCGTCCAGGCAGTACTCCAGGCCGTAGACGCCGTCGCGGGCGACCGCGTACTGCTTGGCCTGCCAGACCGGCAGGACGGGCAGTTCGGCGGCGACGATGTTCTGCAGCCGGCCGAAGTCCTTGTCGGTCGCGGCACGGTCGCTCTGGGCGGCCGTGCCGGGGATGAGGGAGCCGGTGATGGTGCTGTTGCTGTAGCGGTTGTCCAGCACGTTGCCCTTGCCGAAGAACGGGGCGGTGAAGTTGTCCGCGTCCGGGTAGTCGGGCACCCAGCCCTTGACGTACACGCCGTACTTGCCGGCCGCGATGTCCTTCTCGTACTGGTCGAAGGCGACGGACTTCACGTCGGCGTCGAAGAGCCCGCTGGCGTTGAGCTGACCGGCGATGGCCTTCAGTTCCTCGTCGGTGGCGGGGCCGTAGCGGGACGGCGTGGACCACAGGGTGAGCTTGACCTTGCCGGTGACGCCGTCGGCCCGCAGCGCGGCGGCGGCCTTGGCCCGCGAGGGACGGGCGCCGTAGGTGTCGAAGAAGGCCGTGTTGTGGCCCACGATGCCCGCCGGGATGATCGAGTACAGCGGGGTGGCGGTGCCCTGGTAGACGTTCTTGATGAGGGCGTCGCGGTCGAGGAGGTAGGCGATGGCCTTGCGGACGCCGAGCCTTCCGGCGACCGGGTCCTTCACGTTGAAGACCAGGTGCTGGACCTCGGCGCTGCTGCCCTCGATGACGTCGACGCCCTTGCTGTCGTCCTGCTTGTCGAGGCCGGCGATGTCGGAGGCGGGCAGGCCTCGGTAGGCGATGTCGACGCTTCCGTCGAGCAGTGCCTTCTTCAGGGCGGTGCGGTCGCCGTGGAAGAACTTCAGGGTGATGCCGGAGTTCTTGACCTTGGCGGTGCCCTTGTAGTTGCCGTTGACCGAGAAGACCGCCTGGTCGTCGTCGAAGGAGTCCAGCTCGTAGGGACCGGAGCCGACGGCCTTGTGGTCGGTGCGCAGGCCGTTGGCGTCGTACTGGCGGTGGTCCACGACGGAGCCGGCGCCGGAGGCGAGCTTGCTGGGGAAGGTGGCGTCGGGGACCTTCAGATGGAAGACGACCGTCTTCGCGTCCGGTGTCTCGACGTCGCCGAGCATCGGGAACATGATCGCGGGGCCGGCGGAGTCGTTGATCTTCAGCATGCGGTCGAAGGAGAACTTGACGTCCTCGGAGGTGAGGGCGTCACCGTTGCTGAACTTCAGGCCGTCCTTCAGCTCGCACTTGTAGACCATGGCCCGGGTGTCGGTGAAGGTGCACTGTCTCGCCAGTTCGGGCTGGGGTTCGGTGCCGCCCTTGGGGAAGCTCAGCAGCGACTGGAAGACGTTGTCGAACAACAGCCAGGAGCCGGGGTCGTAGCCGGAAGCCGGGTCCGTGGCGAGGACGTCGTCGGACATCCCCAGCACCACGGAAGAGCCGGTACCCCCGGATTCACCGGACTCCGAGCCACAGCCGGTCAACAGGCCGGAGGCCAGTCCCGCCACGATGGGCAGGACTGGCCACTGGTTGCGCATGTTCACTTGAAATGTGCCTTGTCGTCGGTTCGTCACCCCGGGGCCACCGTCCTGGCCCCGGGTTCCGGGGCAGCCGTCCCTGGTCCCCGGATGAGAGAGCCGTCAGCCGCTCACACCACGGCCGAGCTCCCACAGCTGAAGCGTCGAGGAGGAGTTGAGGGCGTACGCGGTGCCCGTGATGTCGTCCCGTGCGGCGACATACTGCTTGCCCTGCCACAGCGGCAGGACCGGGACGTCCTCTGCGACGGTGTCCTGGATGGCGGTCAGGCTCTTGGAGGCGCTGAGCCGGTCGGCCTCGCGGCGGGACTGCGGGATCAGCGTGCGCTGGATGGTGCTGTTGGAGTACGGCGAGCCGAGGAAGTTGTCCTTGTCGAGGAAGGGCGCGAGGAAGTTGTCGGCGTCCGGGAAGTCGGGGAACCAGCCCATGCCGTAGACGTCGTACTGGCCCTTCCGCTCGGCGGGCCGGAAGGTCTCCCAGGGGTGGCCCTGGATGGAGGCGTCGAACAGGCCACTGTCGTTGAGCTGCTTCTGCAGGATCTCGAACTCCTGCTTGGTGGCCGAGCCGTAGTGGTCGGTGGTGTAGTGCAGGGTCAGCTTCACCGGGGTGGTGATGCCGGCCTTGGTGAGCAGGTCCTTGGCCTTGGCGACGCTGGGGTTGCCGTACTTGTTGAAGAACGCATTGGAGTGGCCGGTGACCGTGGCCGGGACCAGCGAGTACAGCGCCTCGGCCTGGGTGCCGTAGACCTTGGAGACCAGTTCGCCGCGGTTGATGAGCTGGGCCATGGCCTGCCGCACGGCCTTGGACTTCACGCTGGGGGCGTCGGTGTTGAAGGCCAGGTAGCGGATCTCGAGGCCCGGCATGTCGACCAGATCGACGTTCTGGTCGGTGCCGGCGTCCAGCTTCTGGATCTGCGCGGGCGACATGGTGCGGGTCATCACGTCGACGCCGCCCTTGTCGATGGCGGCGCTCATGGCCTCGGCGCTGTCGAAGGAGCGCAGCACGACCTTGTCGTTGTTCACCTTCACGGCACCCTTGTAGGAGGGGTTCTTGGTGAAGGTGGCGCTGGCCATCGCGTTGCCGTTGACGTCCGCGTGGAAGGTGTAGGGGCCGGAGCCGTCCACGTCGAAGCCGTCGCGCAGCTTGTCCTTCTCGTAGTCCTTCGGGTCGATGATGCCCGCGACCGGGGTGGACAGCTTGTACGGGAAGGTGGCGTCGGCGGTCTTGAGGTGGAAGATGACCTCGCGGTCGCCCTGGGTCTCGATGGTGTCGATGGTGTTCAGCAGGGCTGCCACACCACTGTCGGCCTTGATCCGCAGGGCACGCTCGATGGAGTACTTGACGTCCTGGGCGGTCACCGCGTCGCCGTTGGCGAACTTCAGTCCGTCGCGGAGCCGGCAGGCGTAGCGCTCGCTGCCGCTGTCGGTGAAGGAGCAGCTCTCGGCGGCGTCCGGGACCGGGTCGCCCTCGCCCTTGGGCTGGGCCATCAGGGTCTGCACGGTCTGGCGCAGGATGTTCCACGTGCCGACGTCGTAGGCGTAGGCCGGGTCGATGGGCGCGGGGGCGTCGTGGGTGGCGGTGAACCGGTCCGTGGTACCGACGACGATGGCGTCGCCGCTCTTGCTCCCGCTGTCGGATCCGCCGCACGCGGCGAGAACCGGGGTGAGCAGGCCGGCCACCGCCGGCAGCACCAAAGTCTTGCGGTTCATGCGGGAGTTTCTCCAGAGCTGTTCGAGTCCGTGTAACCGGCATGCAGGGGTGGTGCGGCGGCTCACGGGGGGTTGCGGCGATGTTCTCGCGATGAGATTAGTCCGCGCCCGCAGGAGGGCTCACGGCCCCGTGAGTTGACCCCCCATCACGCAGAGAAACCGGTTGCGGACACACCGAAAACCCGACAGCGGCAGGATTAGTGCAGCATCCCACCAATCGGGACACAAGGATCCACCGATCCCGCACGAACGGGACGCTTCAGCACGCTCGGCCCGGCGTTGTCGAGGCCGGTCGGCGTGGGAAACGTCACACTTCCAACTGTGCGGCCGGTCAGTGGAATTCGGCCGGGCGGCCCGCCGGGAATTCCCCCCGGGTGTACTTCCCCGGAAATTTGTCCAACCCCCCGGATGAACGCCTTGCACGCTGGGTGAACGGCTATCCCATTTCCGTCATCAGGCCGCGCAGAAATGTCAGGTCGACCTCTTCCAGGGAGGTGACCACGGTGCGCCCGGCGGCCGGGCTGATGGGCGCGATGGAGGGTACGGCGACCACCCGGCAGCCCGCGGCCTCCGCGGCGGCGACACCGGTCGCGGTGTCCTCGACCACGGCGCACCTGGTGGGGGCCGCACCGAGCTTGGCGGCGGCGAGCAGGTAGGGGTCCGGGAACGGCTTGGTGCGCGAGACCTCGTCGCCCGCGATGGAGAGGTCGAAGTGGTGCGGGCCCAGCACGGTCAGCACACGGTCGATGATGCGCCGGTGGGAGGCGGAGACCAGGGCCGTGGGGATGGCGTGCTCGTGCAGCTCGGTGAGCAGCCTGGCGGCGCCCGGCATCAGCGGCAGGGCCCGGCCGATACGGTCCTCGAATCCGTCGTTGAGCAGCACCGTGAGGTCGGCGAGGGTGATGTCGGCGCCGGTGGCCTCGATGAGGAAGCCGGCACTGCGGGTCATGGGGCCGCCGACCACGACGTGCCGCCAGGACTCGTCCAGGGTGTGGCCGAGCGCCGCGAAGACCTCGACCTCGACGTCCCACCAGAATCCCTCGGTGTCCACCAGGGTGCCGTCCATGTCGAGGAGTACCGCCTCCAGGGCAGAGCCTTCGGCCGTACAGGTTCCGAGCGCGGGGACCGTGCTGGTCATCCGGGCGCACCTCCTTGAGGGACGACCAGGCCGGTTCCCGTGCGGGGAACCGGCCTGCAGTGGACCGACCAGTGTACGACGATGCCGCCCGAAGCGCCTCGTTTATCACTCGCGGCCGGGGGTATCTCCTGGAACACCCCCGGCGCAGCCCAGAGGCCCTTCGGCATGCCGCAGCGAGGGCCGGCCGGAGCGTCCCGGAGGGGCGCGGGGAACCGCGCGGACAACCCGCTCCCTCCCACGCTCGCGCACGGGCGTACGCGGACCCGGCGGGCGGGCGGCAGCGGGCGGGTCCCGGGAGGGCTCAGCGGGCGTTGAAGTACTTCGCCTCCGGATGATGGATCACGATCGCGTCCGTGGACTGCTCCGGGTGGAGCTGGAACTCCTCCGAGAGGTGGACGCCGATCCGCTCCGGCTCGAGCAGCTCGGCGATCTTGGCCCGGTCCTCCAGGTCGGGGCAGGCGCCGTAGCCGAGGGAGAAGCGGGCGCCCCGGTACTTGAGGGCGAACATCTCCTCCATCTCGGCCGGGTCCTCGCCTGCGAAGCCGAGTTCCGCGCGGACGCGGGCGTGCCAGTACTCGGCGAGCGCCTCGGCCAACTGGACCGACAGGCCGTGGAGTTCGAGGTAGTCGCGGTAGGCGTTGGCCTCGAAGAGCTTCGCCGTCTCCTCGCCGATGCGCGAGCCGACGGTGACGACCTGCAGGCCGACCACGTCCGTCTCGCCCGACTCCTCCGGGCGGAAGAAGTCGGCCAGGCACAGCCGTCGGCCGCGGCGCTGGCGCGGGAAGGTGAACCGGGTGCGCTCGTTGCCCCGCTCGTCCAGGATGATCAGGTCGTCGTCCTTGGAGACACAGGGGAAGTAGCCGTAGACCACGGCCGCTTCGAGGAGGTTGTCGGTCTGCAGCCGGTCGAGCAGACCGCGCAGGCGCGGGCGGCCCTCGGACTCCACCAGCTCCTCGTACGTCGGCCCCTCACCGGTGCGGGCCTGCTTCAGCCCCCACTGGCCCTTGAAGAGGGCGCCCTCGTCCAGCCAGGACGCGTACTCCTTGAGCTGGATGCCCTTGACGATCCGGGTCTCCCAGAACGGGGGGGTCGGTACCGGGTTGTCGACGGCGACGTCGGAGCGGACGTGCCCCTCCTCCGGGCGCTCCTGGATCTCGACCGTGGCCGTGGGCCGCACCCGGCGCTGCTTGAGTTCGGGCAGCTTCGCGCCGGGGACGCCCCGCTTGACGCCGATGAGGGCGTCCATCAGGCGCAGGCCTTCGAAGGCGTCGCGGGCGTAGCGGACCTCGCCCTCGTAGACCTCGTGCAGGTCCTGTTCGACATAGGCGCGGGTGAGGGCGGCGCCGCCGAGGATGACCGGGAAGCGGGCGGCCAGGCCGCGCTGGTTGAGCTCCTCCAGGTTCTCCTTCATGATCACCGTGGACTTCACCAGCAGCCCGGACATGCCGATCACGTCCGCCCGGTGCTCCTCGGCGGCCTCCAGGATCGCCGAGACCGGCTGCTTGATGCCCAGGTTGACCACGTTGTAGCCGTTGTTGGACAAGATGATGTCGACCAGGTTCTTGCCGATGTCGTGCACGTCCCCGCGCACCGTGGCCAGCACGATCGTGCCCTTGCCCTCGGCGTCCGACTTCTCCATGTGCGGCTCGAGGTAGGCCACGGCGGCCTTCATCACCTCGGCGGACTGCAGCACGAACGGCAGCTGCATCTGGCCGGAGCCGAACAGCTCACCGACCACCTTCATGCCGTCCAGCAGGGTGTCGTTGACGATGTCCAGGGCCGGACGGTCCTCGAGGGCCGTGTCGAGGTCGGTTTCCAGGCCGTTGCGCTCGCCGTCGATGATGCGCCGCTTCAGCCGCTCCTCCAGCGGCAGTGCCGCCAGCTCCTCGGCCTTGCCCGCTTTCAGCGACTTCGCCGTGGCACCCTCGAACAGCTGCATCAGCTTCTGCAGCGGGTCGTAGCCGTCGCTGCGGCGGTCGTAGATCAGGTCCAGGGCGGTGGTGACCTCTTCGTCGCTGAACCGGGCGATGGGGAGGATCTTGGAGGCGTGGACGATCGCGGAGTCCAGGCCGGCCTTGACGCACTCGTCGAGGAAGACGCTGTTGAGCAGGATGCGGGCGGCCGGGTTCAGGCCGAAGGAGATGTTCGACAGGCCCAGCGTGGTCTGCACCGCCGGGTGGCGGCGCTTGAGCTCGCGGATCGCCTCGATGGTGGCCAGGCCGTCCTTGCGGGACTCCTCCTGACCGGTGCAGATGGTGAAGGTCAGGGCGTCGATGAGGATGTCCTCCTCACGGATGCCCCAGTTCCCGGTCAGGTCGGCGATCAGCCGCTCGGCGATCTCCACCTTCTTCTCCGGCGTGCGGGCCTGGCCCTCCTCGTCGATGGTCAGCGCGATCAGCGCCGCCCCGTGCTCCCGCGCCAGCTGCGTGACCTTGGCGAAACGGGAGTCGGGGCCGGCGCCGTCCTCGTAGTTCACCGAGTTGATCACCGCACGGCCGCCGAGCTTCTCCAGGCCCGCCTCGATGACGTCGACCTCGGTGGAGTCCAGCACGATCGGCAGCGTGGACGCGGTCGCGAAGCGGCCCGCCAGCTCCTCCATGTCGGCCACACCGTTCCGGCCGACGTAGTCCACGCACAGGTCGAGCATGTGCGCGCCCTCGCGGATCTGCTCCCTGGCCAGTTCCACGCAGTCGTCCCAGCGGCCCTCCAGCATGGCCTCGCGGAACTTCTTCGACCCGTTGGCGTTGGTCCGCTCACCGATGGCCAGGTAGGAGGTGTCCTGCCGGAACGGCACCGACTGGTACAGCGACGCCGCCCCCGGTTCGGGCTGCGGGTCGCGCTCGCCCGGGGTCAGCTCCCGGACGCGCTCGACGACCTGGCGCAGGTGCTCGGGGGTCGTACCGCAGCAGCCGCCGACCAGGGAGAGGCCGTACTCGCGGACGAAGGTCTCCTGCGCGTCGGCCAGCTCGGGCGCGGTCAGCGGGTAGTGGGCGCCGTCCTTGCCGAGGACCGGCAGGCCCGCGTTGGGCATGCAGGACAGGGGGATGCGGGCGTTGCGGGCGAGGTAGCGCAGGTGCTCGCTCATCTCGGCCGGACCGGTGGCGCAGTTCAGGCCGATCATGTCGATGCCCAGCGGCTCCAGCGCGGTCAGCGCCGCACCGATCTCCGAGCCGAGCAGCATCGTGCCGGTGGTCTCGACGGTCACGGACACGATCACCGGCAGGTCGAGGCCGAGGGCGGCCAGGCCGCGGCGGGCGCCGAGCACGGCCGCCTTGGTCTGCAGCAGGTCCTGGGTGGTCTCGACGAGCAGCGCGTCGGCGCCGCCGGTGACCAGGCCTTCGGCGTTGCGCTGGTAGGCGTCCCGCAGGGTGGTGTAGGGGGCGTGGCCGAGGGTGGGCAGCTTGGTGCCCGGGCCGATGGAGCCGAGGACCCAGCGGGGGCGGCCGTCCTTCGCCGTGAACTCGTCGGCGACCTCGCGGGCGACGCGGGCGCCGGCCTCGGACAGCTCGTGCACCCGCTCGGGGATGTCGTACTCGCCGAGCGCGGAGTGGTTGGCCCCGAAGGTGTTGGTCTCGACGCAGTCGACCCCCACCGCGAAGTACGCCTCGTGGACGGAGCGCACGATGTCGGGGCGGGTGAGGTTGAGGATCTCGTTGCAGCCCTCGAGCTGCTGGAAGTCGTCGAGGGTCGGGTCCTGGGCCTGGAGCATCGTGCCCATGGCTCCGTCGGCCACCACCACACGGGTGGCGAGCGCGTCTCGGAGCGCGGACACACGGGTCCGGCTGTCGGTCGTAGGGGACGTGGGCAACGAGGCCATGAAGGGGCTCCCTGGGATGCGACGGCTGTCGGCTATGCGGTTTCCCCGACGGGCAGGGATGCCGCACGGCGCCAGAGTAACCGGGAGTCGGCTTGGATGGGCACAGGCGTCCACGAGGCGGACGGGGGTGGCCCGTACGCCACAGCCCGGCCACGTGTGATGTAACAGGTGTCGTCCGACCATTAGCGGGAGGTCGGCATGGACCGGTAGTGTTCGACATTGCCGAACGGCGGGTAGCGGGACGTACGAGAGTGCACGACAAGGGTCGGCACCGGTGGGCGGAGCGCACCGGCGTTCGCCGGCAGTCGATGAAGCGGAGGCAGAACGGCGATGGCACGGAACATCCAGTCGCTCGAACGGGCGGCCGCGATGCTGCGGCTGCTCGGGGGCGGCGAGCGGCGGCTCGGCCTGTCGGACATCGCCTCGTCGCTCGGCCTCGCCAAGGGCACCGCCCACGGCATCCTGCGCACCCTCCAGCAGGAGGGTTTCGTGGAGCAGGACGACATCTCCGGTCGTTACCAGCTGGGCGCGGAGCTGCTCCGGCTCGGCACCACGTACCTGGACGTGCACGAGCTGCGGGCGCGGGCCCTGGTGTGGACCGACGACCTGGCCCGCTCCAGCGGGGAGAGCGTGTACCTGGGCGTGCTGCACCAGCAGGGCGTGCTGATCGTGCACCACGTCTTCCGGCCGGACGACAGCCGGCAGGTGCTGGAGATCGGGGCCATGCAGCCGTTGCACTCCACGGCCCTGGGCAAGGTGCTCTCCGCCTACGACCCGGTGGCGCACAGTGAGGTCCTGGAGGCGGACCGCAAGCCCTTCACGGACCGCACGGTGTGCGACGCCGACGCCTTCGAGCACGTTCTCGACGTCACGCGCGCGCGTGGGTACGCGGCGGACGTGGAGGAGACCTGGGAGGGCGTGGCGTCCGTCGCCGCGCCGATCCACGACCGGCGCCGTATGCCGGTGGGCGCGGTCGGCATCACCGGCGCGGTGGAGCGGCTGTGCCGCGAGGACGAGGTGCGCCCGGAGCTGATCGCGGCGGTGCGCGACTGCGCCCGGGCGGTGTCCAGGGATCTGGGCGCGGCGCGCTTCTGAGGCCTGCGGGCCGATCCGGGGGCGACCGGGACGCCGGGCGGCGTTCCGGTTCTCGCCATACCCTGAAATGGACATAACGGGCGAGTAGGTACGTCAACGGGCGAAGAGTGATAAGCGACAGCGATCAATAACGATCCTGTTTTCGATAACAGAACCCTTGACGCATGCGTAACGCCGAAGCAAGACTCCCGTCCATCGGTCGGCATTGTCGAACACCTACCGGCAATACGCGCTAGAGTGTGACAACGCCAAGGGCCGGCATCGCTCTCACCCCCGAGGGCGGCCAGAACCTCCGGTGGGACCCGGGGTTCTGCGACCCCTGGACGAAGGACAAAGGAGTCGCGGGTGTCCAGCTCCGACATCTTCATCGGCGAGACCATCGGTACCGCCATACTCATCCTGCTCGGCGGCGGCGTCTGCGCGGCCGTCACGCTGAAGGCCTCCAAGGCCCGTAACGCCGGTTGGCTCGCCATCGCCTTCGGGTGGGGCTTCGCCGTCATGACGGCCGTGTACATCTCCGGTCCCCTCTCCGGTGCCCATCTCAACCCGGCCGTGACCGTCGCCCTCGCCATCAAGAACAGCGACTGGAGCAACGTCCCGGTCTACTTCGCCGGTCAGCTGCTCGGCGCGATGATCGGCGCGGCCCTGGTGTGGGTGGCCTACTACGGCCAGTTCCACGCGCACCTGACCGACAAGGAGATCGTCGGCGGTCCGGGCGCGCAGGCCACCACGGCCAAGGCCGTCGAGGCCCAGGAGAAGGGCGCCGGCCCGGTCCTCGGCGTCTTCTCCACCGGTCCGGAGATCCGGAACGCGGTGCAGAACCTCGCCACGGAGATCATCGGCACCGTCGTGCTGATCCTCGCGGTCCTCACGCAGGGCCTGAACGACAAGGGCAACGGCCTCGGCGTCCTCGGCGGTCTGATCACCGCGTTCGTGGTGGTGTCGATCGGTCTGTCCCTCGGCGGCCCGACGGGCTACGCGATCAACCCTGCCCGTGACCTGGGTCCGCGCATCGTGCACGCCCTGCTGCCGCTGCCCAACAAGGGCGGCTCCGACTGGGCCTACGCCTGGATCCCGGTGGTCGGCCCGCTGATCGGCGGCGCTGTCGCCGCAGGCATATACAACGTCGCCTTCGCCTAGAGATCGTCTCGAAGCACACGCCGTACGTTCAGCCCCCTCACCACGGATCTTTCAGGAGCACACAGTGACCGACGCCCACACCGCAGGCCCGTTCATCGCGGCGATCGACCAGGGCACCACCTCCTCGCGCTGCATCGTCTTCGACCGTGACGGCCGGATCGTCGCCGTCGACCAGAAGGAGCACGAGCAGATCTTCCCGAAGCCGGGCTGGGTCGAGCACAACGCGAACGAGATCTGGACCAACGTCCAGGAAGTCGTCGCCGGAGCCATCCAGAAGGCCGGCATCACCCGGGACGACATCAAGGCCATCGGCATCACCAACCAGCGCGAGACCACCGTGCTGTGGGACAAGAACACCGGTGAGCCCGTCCACAACGCCATCGTCTGGCAGGACACCCGCACCGACGCCCTCTGCCGGGAGCTGGGCCGCAACGTCGGCCAGGACCGCTTCCGCCGCGAGACCGGTCTGCCGCTGGCCTCCTACTTCGCCGGGCCCAAGGCCCGCTGGCTGCTCGACAACGTCGACGGCCTGAAGGAGCGCGCCGAGGCGGGCGACATCCTCTTCGGCACCATGGACACCTGGGTCATCTGGAACCTGACCGGCGGTGTCAACGGCGGCAAGCACGTCACCGACGTCACCAACGCCTCCCGCACCCTTCTCATGAACCTGCACACGACGCAGTGGGACGAGAAGATCGCCGAGTCCATCGGCGTGCCGATGCAGATCCTGCCCGAGATCCGCTCCTCGGCCGAGGTCTACGGCGAGGTCACCGGCGGCAAGCTGGGCGACCTCATCGGCGGCATCCCGGTCGCCTCCGCGCTCGGTGACCAGCAGGCGGCCCTGTTCGGCCAGTGCTGCTTCTCCGAGGGTGAGACCAAGTCCACCTACGGCACCGGCACCTTCATGGTGATGAACACCGGTGACAAGATCATCAACTCGTACGCCGGTCTGCTGACCACGGTCGGTTACAAGATCGGTGACCAGCCGACGGTCTTCGCCCTGGAGGGTTCGATCGCCGTCACGGGCTCCCTGGTGCAGTGGATGCGCGACCAGATGGGCCTGATCTCCACCGCCGCCGAGATCGAGACCCTCGCGCTCTCGGTCGAGGACAACGGCGGCGCCTACTTCGTGCCGGCCTTCTCCGGCCTGTTCGCCCCGCACTGGCGCTCCGACGCCCGCGGTGTGATCGCCGGCCTGACCCGGTACGTCACCAAGGCGCACCTCGCGCGCGCCGTCCTGGAGGCCACCGCCTGGCAGACGCGGGAGATCGCCGACGCCATGGTGAAGGACTCCGGCGACGAGCTGGTGGCGCTCAAGGTCGACGGCGGCATGACCTCCAACAACCTGCTGATGCAGACCCTCGCCGACGTTCTGGACGCCCCGGTGGTGCGCCCGATGGTCGCCGAGACCACCTGCCTCGGCGCCGCCTACGCCGCCGGCCTCGCCGTCGGCTTCTGGTCCAGCACCGACGAACTGCGCGCCAACTGGCGCCGGGCCGCCGAATGGACCCCCCAGATGGACGCGGAGACCCGCGACCGTGAGTACAAGAACTGGCTCAAGGCCGTCGACCGGACCATGGGCTGGATCGAGGACGAGAGCTGAGCGGTCCCACCGGCTCAGACATCTCTGACGAGGAGTAAGTACCCGACATGACCAGTCAGTCCACCCTGAGTTCCGTGCCTGCCCTGGGGACGCACCCGGCCTCCGGCTCGAACCCGAGCCGGGCCGAGACCAGGGAGCAGCTCTCCAAGGCGTCGTACGACCTTCTTGTGATCGGCGGCGGCATCCTGGGCATCTCCACCGCCTGGCACGCCGCGCAGGCCGGTCTCAGGGTGGCGCTGGTCGACGCCGGTGACTTCGCCGGCGCCACCTCCTCCGCCTCCTCCAAGCTGCTCCACGGCGGTCTGCGCTACCTGCAGACCGGCGCGGTGAAGCTGGTGGCGGAGAACCACTTCGAGCGCCGTGCGGTCTCCCGTCAGGTGGCCCCCCACCTGGCGAACCCGCTCACCTTCTACCTCCCCGTGTACAAGGGCGGGCCGCACGGCGCGGCGAAGCTCGGCGCGGGCGTCTTCGCCTACTCCGCGCTCTCCGCGTTCGGCGACGGCGTCGGCCACCTGCTCTCCCCCGCCAAGGCGGCGCAGGACGTGCCCGAGCTGCGCACCGAGAACCTGAAGGCCGTGGCCGTGTACGGCGACGACCAGATGAACGACGCGCGGATGGCGCTGATGACGGTCCGCGCGGCCGTCGAGGCGGGCGCGGTCGTGCTCAACCACGCCGAGGTCAGCGGGCTGCGCTTCACGGGCGGCCGCGTCACCGGCGCCGACCTCAAGGACCGGGTCTCCGGCGAGGAGTTCGGGGTGAACGCCCGCCTGGTGCTGAACGCGACCGGCCCCTGGGTCGACCACCTGCGCCGGATGGAGGACCCGAACGCGGCGCCGTCCATCCGCCTGTCGAAGGGCGCGCACCTGGTCCTGAAGCGGACGTCCCCGTGGAAGGCCGCGCTGGCCACCCCCATCGACAAGTACCGCATCACCTTCGCCCTCCCCTGGGAGGACATGCTGCTGCTCGGCACCACCGACGAGGAGTACGAGGGCGACCCGGCGGACGTGTCCGTCAACGACAAGGACATAGCCCAGATCCTGGACGAGGCCGCGTTCTCCGTCCGGGACCAGCAGCTGGAGCGGGACCTCATCACCTACGCCTTCGCCGGCCTGCGGGTGCTGCCGGGCGGTCCCGGTGACACCGCCAAGGCCAAGCGCGAGACGGTCGTGACCGAGGGCAGGGGCGGCATGCTGTCCGTCGCGGGCGGCAAGTGGACCACGTTCCGGCACATCGGCCGTACGATCATGAAGAAGCTGGAGGCGCTGCCGGGTCACCCGCTCGGCGACGACTTCGAGCCCATCTCCTCGCTGCCGAGGAAGCTGCCGCTGCCCGGTGTCGCCAACCCGCGCGCGGTCGCGCACCGCCTGCTGGTGGACAACCCGGCGCCCGGCCCGCGCATGGCCGCCGACACCGCCAAGCACCTGGCCACCCACTACGGCTCCCTGGCCTTCGACATCGCCCGCCTGGCCAACGACGATCCGGCGCTGGCCGAGCGCGTCCACCCCGACGCCCCGGAGATCTGGGCGCAGGTCGTCTGGGCCCGTGACCACGAGTGGGCCGAGACGCCGGACGACGTGCTGCGCCGCCGGACGACGCTGACCATCCGCGGCCTGGCCACGGACGAGGTCCGGACGAAGGTGCAGGACCTGCTCGACAAGAAGTAGACCCGTGCGGCGGCCGGTCCCACCCCCCTGACCGGGACCGGCTCCGCCCGCACGCCGGACCCCGCCGCACCGGGTCCGGAACCGCGGAAGGGGCGGTCTTCGCCGGATGAGGCCGCCCCTTCCGTCTGCCCCGGGCCGTTGTCGGTGCCGGGTGTTTCCCTGGGGTCATGAACGACGACCAGGCGGATCCGGCGGAACTCGCACTCCTGCGGGAGGCGTTCGGTGTCGACGACGGGGGCGGGTCGGTACCGGGCCGGCAGGCGGTGCGGGCCTTCGAGGCGGAGCACGGGATGGTACTGCCCGAGCCGTACCGCACGTTCGTGTCGGAGGGGACCGACGGCTCGCTCCACGGGCCGCCGGAGCAGGGACTCCTGAGCCTCGTGAGAGTGCCGAGCCGCAGGAGGACCTCGGCAAACCGTTCCCGCTGACCCGGGCGTGGACATGGGAGGACGACGACGGCCCCTACGACGACCCGGACACCGTGATCGACCGGGTCTTCCGGCACGGTTCGCTCAGGCTCGGCACCGACGGCTGCGGAATGTCCTGGCGTCTCGTGGTCACCGGCCCGCACCGCGGTCACATATGGGTGATCACGGGCGAGGGCGCGGCACCTTTCGGCGCGGAGTTCGGTCACACCACCGCCGAGCCGGGCTTCACCGGCTGGGTGCGGCACTGGGCGGCCGGGCGGGAGTGGTTCGACGTGCCGCCCGCAGGACGGCCGCCGAGGGCTGTCCGGGACGGCACGGACCCGTGTCCGGTGGGGATCTCGCCCGGGGGGGGTCGGCCGCACCCTGCGCGAGCCTGCGTGCGGACGGGGGGTGTCCCGTGGTGGTGAACGGGGCAGTGATCCGGTCACTCCCCCGTGCAAGGGGGCTGCGGGCGCCCCCGCCGGACGCCGTAAGGTTGGTGGGTCAAGCGAGGGCACGTCGGAAGGAGGCACTGGGTGATCGAGCTGGAGGGGGTTCCCGAGCTGATCGACCCAGTCATGGTGGCCGCGTTCGAGGGCTGGAACGATGCCGGCGACGCCGCCTCCACGGCGGTCGCGCATCTGGAACGCGAGTGGAAGGGCGAGGTGTTCGCGGCGCTGGACGCCGAGGACTACTACGACTTCCAGGTGAACCGCCCCACAGTGTTCATGGACGCCGGTGTGCGCAAGATCACCTGGCCGACGACCCGGCTGTCGGTGGTCCGTGTCGGGGGCGAGAAGCCGCGCGACCTGGTGCTGGTCCGCGGGATCGAACCGTCCATGCGCTGGCGGTCGTTCTGCAACGAACTGCTGGGATTCGCGCACGAGCTGGGCGTGGAGCTGGTGGTCGTCCTGGGCGCCCTGCTCGGTGACACCCCGCACACGCGTCCGGTGCCGGTCAGCGGGGTCACGTCCGACCCGGACCTGGCCCAGCGGATGGACCTGGAGGAGACCAAGTACGAGGGCCCGACGGGCATCGTCGGCGTCCTGCAGGAGGCGTGCACGCACGCCGGTGTCCCGGCGGTGTCGCTGTGGGCTGCCGTGCCGCACTACGTCTCCCAGCCGCCCAACCCCAAGGCGACGCTGGCGCTGCTGAACCGCCTGGAGGACCTGCTCGACCTGCGCATCCCGCAGGGCGAGCTGCCCGAGGACGCGCGCGCCTGGCAGGTGGGCGTGGACCAACTGGCCGCCGAGGACAGTGAGGTCGCCGAGTACGTGCAGACGCTGGAGGAGGCCCGGGACACCGCGGACCTGCCGGAGGCGTCCGGTGAGGCGATCGCCCGCGAGTTCGAGCGGTATCTGCGGCGCCGGGACGTGGGCCCTCCCGGCGGCAAGCAGAGGCCTCCGGCCGCCGGTGGGGGCGGGACCAAGGAGGACGACGACGACAGTCCGGAGGACTGAGGTACGGAGCAGGGGCGCTTCCCCGGGGGGAAGCGCCCCTGCTTTCCGTCGCCGTGGCGGTGCTTAGAGGGCCACCCCGAGCAGCGCGTCCACCGCCCGCGTGACCACGCCCGGGGCGCCCGTGTCCGTGCCGCCCCTCTCCTCCTGGCGGGCCGCCCAGCGGTCCACAGCGGCGAGCGCGGTCGGGGCGTCCAGGTCGTTCGCCAGGGCCTCGCGGATCTCCTCCACGAGCGCGTCGGCGGACGGCCCGTCGGGCCGGGAGACGGCGGCGCGCCAGCGGCCGAGGCGGGCCACGGCGTCCTCGAGGACCTGGTCGGTCCACTCCCAGTCCGCGCGGTAGTGGTGGGCCAGCAGCGTCAGACGGATCGCGGCGGGGTCGACGCCGTCGCGGCGCAGCCGGGAGACGAAGACGAGGTTGCCCTTGGACTTGGACATCTTCTCGCCGTCCAGGGCGACCATGCCGGCGTGGACGTAGGCCTTGGCCATGGGGAACTCGGCGGTGAGCACCTGGGCGTGCGAGGCGCCCATCTCGTGGTGCGGGAAGGCCAGGTCGGAGCCGCCGCCCTGGACGTCGAAGCCCATGCCGAGGTGGTCGAGGGCGATGGCGACGCACTCGATGTGCCAGCCGGGGCGTCCCGGGCCGAGGGAGCGGCCGTCCCAGCTGGGCTCGCCCTCACGGGCCGCCATCCACAGCATCGGGTCCAGCGGGTTCTTCTTGCCCGGGCGGTCCGGGTCGCCGCCGCGCTCGGCGGACAGCAGCCGCATCGCTGCCGCGTCGAGGTTCGAGACCTTGCCGAAGTGCGGGTCGGACTCGACGGAGAAGTAGATGTCGCCCTCGAGCTCGTAGGCCGCGCCGAGTTCACGCAGCCGCTCCACGAGCGGGACGATGCCGGGTATCGCCTCGACGGCACCTATGTAGTGCTGCGGCGGGAGCATCCGCAGGGCGGTCATGTCCTCGCGGAAGAGGGCCGTCTCCTTCTCGGCGAGGGCGACCCAGTCGACGCCGTCCCGATCGGCCCGCTCCAGCAGCGGATCGTCGACGTCGGTGACGTTCTGGACGTAGTGGACCTGCCGCTTGGTGTCGAGCCACACGCGCTGAACGAGGTCGAACGCGTTGTAGGTCGCCGCGTGACCCATGTGGGTCGCGTCGTACGGCGTGATGCCGCAGACGTAGATACGGGCGACGGGACCGGGGTCGAGGGTGACGAGGCCGCCGGTCGCGGTGTCGTGGATCCTCAGGTCGCGGCCCTGACCAGGCAGGGCGGGGACCTCGGAAGCGGGCCAGGCATGCATGTACATGAGCCTAACCGGCGTCGAGCTGCGGATACGAACGGGATCGGGCCGGATGGCCGGTGAGGCCCTCTTGTGCATCGCCGGCCGGTGTGCTCAGACCGGTGGCCAGGGGATCGCGGGCCACTCCCCGCCGGGCTCCGGGTGCACGCCCGAGGCGAGCAGGGCGTCGACACGCGCGCGTGTGGCGTCGATCTCGGCCGGCGTGATGAGGGCGGCGAGCCGCTCGCCCAGTTCCCCGCCGAGGCCTTCCCGCAGCCCTTCGAGGGCGTCGACGGCGTCCGCCGTGAGCGGTTCCCCGGCCCAGCCCCACAGCAGGGTGCGCAGCTTGTCGTCGACGTTGAAGGTGACGCCGTGGTCGATGCCGTAGAGGCGGCCGTCGGCGGTGGGCAGCAGATGGCCGCCCTTGCGGTCGGCGTTGTTGATCACGGCGTCCAGGACGGCCATCCGGCGCAGCTGCTCGTCGTCGGCGTGCACCAGGAGTGCCGTACGGCCCTCGCCGACCTCGGCGAGGCCGATCGCCTTCCAGCCGGGCCCGGCTTCCTCGCCGTCGACCAGGGCGAGCAGCTCGGCCTCGGCGAGGACGTCGATCCACAGCTGGCACATGCCCTCGCCGTACGGCCCGTCGCGCAGGACGGTCGGCGGTACGAGTCCCCAGCCGGTGGCCTCGGAGACCTGGTAGGCGGCCACCTCGCGGCCTGCGAGGGTGCCGTCGGGGAAGTCCCACAGCGGACGTTCCCCGGCCACCGGCTTGTAGATGCAGGAGGCTTCCCGGCCGTCGTACGCGACCGTGCAGAACAGCGCCGCGTTGGACGCCTCGCGGATCCGGCCGCGCACGGTCAGCTCACCGTGCGCGAGCAGCTCGGCGGCTGCCGCGTCGGTGAGCGTCACGCTCCTCGGCGGTATCCGTTCTGGCGCGGACATACGTGTCCTTCCGGGTCGAGCGGGAGGCTGCACAGCGGGCACGGCGGCCGCCCGGCGTTGACGATGTCGAGGGCACGCTTGGCGAAGGCCCTGGCCTGCGCGCCGGTCAGCCGGACCCGCAGCATGGGGGGCCCGTTCTCCTCGTCCTGGAGCAGCCGCTCCTCGGCCTCGGCGAGGTCCTCCTCGGTGTCGGCCTCCAGCTCCACCAGGGCCTGCGCCTCGACGATCATGCGCTGTTCCTCGCCGTCCCAGGCCAGCGCCATGGTGCCGACCCGGAACTCCTCCTCGATGGGGGTCTCGAGGGGCGCGCTGTCGGAGATCTCCGTGGGCGCCACGGCGGGGACGGCCGCGCTGCCGCCGCTGCGCCGTACGACCTCGTCGAGCAGTTCGTCCATGCGCTCGGCGAGCGCGGCGACCTGGGTCTTCTCCAGGACCACGCTGGTCACCCGGGGGCCTGCGGTGGCCTGGAGGAAGAACGTACGGCGCCCGGGCAGTCCGACCGTGCCGGCCACGAAACGGTCCGGCTGGTCGTAGAGGAACACCTGACGGGACACGTCCTGTCTCCATTGGATTCGAGAGTCTGTGCGGTGCGGGCCATGCTGGTACGCGACGGGGTGGACCGCTTCACCCTACTGCGGGCGACGATCACGGTGCGCCCGCACCACCCCCGACCGGTGCGTCGCCCTCGCCGGGTTCCTCGCGCGGGGCGAGCGAAGCGAAATCGCCGGTGTCGCCGAGGCGGACGAGAAAGGGCCGCAGGCGGGTGTAACGGATCGCGGTGACGGAACACGGCTCCACGGAGATCCGCTGGAAGAGGTCGAGATGGAGTCCGAGGGCGTCGGCGACGAGGGACTTGATGATGTCCCCGTGGGAGCACATGAGGTAGACGGCGTCGGCGCCGTGGTCGCGCTCCACGCGCGCGTTCCACTCGCGTACGGCCTCGGCGGCGCGGGTCTGCATGGCCCGCATGGACTCCCCGCCCGGGAAGGCGGCGGCCGACGGGTGCGCCTGCACCACGTCCATCAGCGGCTCGTCCTTCAGCTCGGCGAGCTTGCGGCCGGACCAGTCGCCGTAGTGGCACTCCCCGATCCGCTCGTCGGTGTGGACCCGCAGTTCCGGGCGGGCCTCGAGCAGCGGCCGTACGGTCTCCTGGCAGCGCTGCAGGGGGCTGGTGACGACCTCGGAGATCGGCAGGCCCGTGAGCCGTCCGGGCAGCGCGGCGGCCTGTGCGGCGCCGCGTTCGTCCAGGGCGACGCCCGGCGTCCAGCCGGCGAGCACGCCCGAGGTGTTGGCGGTGGAACGTCCGTGCCTTACGAGGATGAGCGTGGGCATGCGGCCCAGGGTAGGCGTATCGAGATATGCACCGGTGAACGGGCGAAGGGAGAATGCGCTCCGTGATCGTGGACTGCGCCATCTACCGGCATGGCCATCGCACCGAGGGGCCGGAGGACCTGTCCGACGCGCTCGCCGAGGCGCGGGCGGCGGGCGGATTCGTGTGGATCGGGCTGCACGAGCCGTCGGAACGGGAGTTCGACCTGGTCACGCGGGAGTTCGGGCTGCATCCGCTGGCGGTGGAGGACGCGCTCAAGGCGCATCAGCGGCCCAAGCTGGAGGTGTACGACGACTCGTTGTTCATGGTGCTCAAGCCGGTCGTGTACGAGCCGGAGAGCGACACCGTGTCGGCCGGCGAGGTCATGGTGTTCATCGGTGACTCCTTCGTGGTGACCGTCCGGCACGGCGAGGGCTCGCCGCTGGCGGCCGTACGGCGACGGCTGGAGGACGAGCCGGAGATGCTGGACAAGGGCCCGACCGCCGTGCTGTACGCGATCTCCGACGCCATCGTGGACCACTATCTGGAGGTGGCGACGGAGCTGGGGACCGACCTGGAGGAGCTGGAGGCGGAGGTGTTCCGGCCGGAGGGCGGCGGCTCGCGGAACACCGCGTCCCGGATCTACGGCTTCAAGCGGCAGGTCCTGGAGTTCCGCCGGGCCACCGGCCCGCTGGCGCTGCCGCTGACCCGGCTGGCGGGGAGCGGCCCGATGGGCGGGGAGCCGTTCGTGAACGACAAGGCGCGGCCGTTCTTCAGGGACGTGGGTGATCACCTCATGCGGGCGAACGAGTCCGTGGAGGCGCTGGACCGGCTGGTGTCGGACGTCCTGTCGGCGCACCTGGCGCAGATGAGCGTGCGGCAGAACGACGACATGCGGAAGATCTCCGCGTGGGCGGCGATGGCGGCGGTCCCCACGATGATCGCGGGGATCTACGGCATGAACTTCGACCACATGCCCGAGCTGCACTGGCTGTGGTCGTACCCGGCGGTGATCCTGCTGATGGCGCTGCTGGAGGTGCTGCTGTTCCGGCTGTTCAAGCAGCGCGGCTGGCTGTGAGACCGGCGGTGCGGCTCAGGCACGCCGTCGGCCGGGACGGTCCGGGGGTGCGGGCCGGCTCGGCCGAAAGAGGGAAGGACGGGGTCGTAACCGCGGGGCGGCCGGAGCGTTGTTCCCCGTGACGGCCGTGGCGGGGAAGACCCCCGAGCCCCCACCACGGCCGCAGGACTTCCCTCTTCCTCAGGCGAGCCCGGCGCGCTCCAGTGCCTCGCTGCCGGCCCGCAGCGAGGCGATCCGCTCCTCCAGCGTGAAGCCGGCCGGGGCCAGGCTGAGGGTGGTGACCCCGGCGGCGGCGTAGGCCTTCATCCGGTCGGCGATGCGGTCGACGGAGCCGAGCAGCGCGGTCTTGTCGATGAGGTCCTGCGGGACCGCGGCGGCGGCGCCCTGCTTGTCGCCGGCCAGGTACTTCTGCTGGATCTCGGCGGCCTCCTTCGCGTACCCCATGCGCTGGGCGAGCTGGTTGTAGAAGTTCTGCTTGGCGCTGCCCATGCCGCCGACGTACAGGGCGGTGTAGGGGCGGAAGGTGTCCGCGAGCCGGGCCACGTCCTTGTCGTCGCCGACGGCGAGCGGCAGCGTCGGGCACACGTCGAACCCGTCGAGGGTGGCGCCCGCCTTCTCGCGCCCCGCACGCAGGTACTTCAGGGTGGTCTCCTCCAGGTGTTCGGCGGCGGGGAAGATCAGCAGCGCGCCGTCGGCGATCTCGCCGGTCTGCTCCAGGTTCTTCGGGCCGATCGCCGCGATGTACAGCGGGATGTGCTCCCGCTGCGGATGGACGGTCAGCTTGATCGGCTTGCCCGGGCCGCCGGGCAGCGGCAGGGTCCAGTGCTCGCCCTCGTACGTCAGCCGCTCCCGGGTCATCGCCTTGCGGACGATCTCCACGTACTCGCGCGTGCGTGCCAGCGGCTTGTCGAACTTGACGCCGTACCAGCCCTCGGAGACCTGCGGGCCGGAGACGCCGAGGCCCAGCCGGAAGCGGCCGCCGGAGAGGGAGTCCAGCGTCGCCGCGGTCATGGCCGTCATCGCGGGCTGCCGGGCCGGGATCTGGAAGATGGCGGAGCCGACGTCGATGCGCTCGGTCTGCGCGGCGACCCAGCTGAGCACGGTCGCCGCGTCGGAGCCGTACGCCTCGGCGGCCCAGCACACGGAGAAGCCGAGCCGGTCGGCCTCCTGCGCCACGGCCAGATTGTCCCCGTCCATTCCGGCACCCCAGTAGCCGAGGTTGAGTCCGAGTTTCATGACCGAATCCCCTTACCCGCGAGTAACGTCGCTGTCGGGGGTGACCTTAGCGCGGATGCGCGGCCGCGGCAGTTATCCACAGGCAACCCACCGCATGGGCTCTGGCCAGTAATCTCGCCCGCATGGAGCAGAGGCATCTCGGCCGTACCGGCCTGCGTGTGTCCCGGATCGGACTCGGCACCCTCACCTGGGGCCGGGACACCGATCAGCATGACGCCGCGGACATGCTGAAGGCGTTCTGGGAGGCCGGCGGAACGCTGGTCGACACGGCGGACGTGTACGGCGACGGCGAGGCGGAGTACCTGCTCGGACAGCTCATGGACGGGTTGGTCCCGCGCCGCGACCTGGTCGTCTCGACCAAGGCGGGCAGCGTCCCGGACCCCGACCGCCGCTTCGACGGCTCCCGCGGTCATCTGCTCGCCGCGCTCGACGCCTCCCTGGCCCGCCTGGGCACCGACCACGTCGACGTGTGGCACGTCCACGCCTACGACCCCGGCACCCCGCTGGAGGAGACGCTGCAGGCCCTCGACATAGCGGTGAGCAGCGGTCGCGCCCGCTATGCCGGCGTCTCCAACTTCTGCGGCTGGCAGCTCGCGAAGGCGGCCACCTGGCAGCTCGCGGCGCCGGGCACCCGCACCCGGCTGGCCAGTACGCAGCTGGAGTACTCGCTGCTCCAACGCGGCGTCGAGCGTGAGGTGCTGCCCGCCGCGCTCGACCTCGGCGTCGGCCTGCTGCCCTCCTCCCCGCTCGGCCGGGGCGTGCTCACCGGCAAGTACCGGCACACCACTCCCCCGGACTCGCGCGGCGCCTCCGAGCACCTGGCGCCGTTCGTCGAGCCGTACCTGGACGACACGGCGACCCGCATCGTGGACGCGGTGACGACGGCCGCCGACGGGCTCGCCGTCACCCCGCTCCAGGTGGCCCTCGCCTGGGTCCGGGACCGGCCCGGGGTGACCGCGCCGATCGTCGGCGCGCGCAACGCGCAGCAGCTCACGGCAGCGTTGTCAGTGGAGGCCCTTAGTCTTCCTGACGAGATCTGCCGGGCGCTGGACGATGTGTCGGCGCCTGTGCACCGCTATCCCGATCACGACTGGAGCACGCTGTGAGCACGGAGCCGGAGACCACGGAGGAAGCCGGGCCGGGGACGCCGGACACACCCGAGGCGCCCGCGCCCGGCACCGCACCCGAGGAGAGTCGGGCCGACCGGACCGAGGAGGGCGGCGGCGCCGGGGACGAAGCCGGGGCGAGCGGCGGCGCCGAGGACGAGGCCGGGGCGAGCGGCGACGAGAGCGCGGCCTCCGGGGGCGGTGCCGGCGAGGGTGACGACGGCGACGAGGCGAGCCGGCTCTCCGAGGCGCAGGCCGAGCTGGCCGCGCAGCGGGCCGAGCGGGAGCGGATCGAGCGGCGCAAGGCCGAGCGGCACGGCCCGATCGCGAGCGGCGCCAAGCTCAGCGGCACGGCGGCCGACCTGCTCGCGGCGGTACGGGCCGTGGAGAGCGGCGAGAAGCCGGCGGCCACGGCGTTCGACGAGCCGGCGCCGGCCCCGCGCCGCCCGGCCCCCGAGCCGGTACAGCGACCGCAGCCCGCCCCCGCCCCGGTCGCCGCCGGCGCCCCCGCGCCGGAGGCCGTCGCCGCCGTCCGCCGGGTGCTGACCGAGGGCGGTGCGCCCGACGCCCTGGCCCCCCAGGTGGCCGAGGCGCTCGGCGAGGGCGCCGACACCGTGCTCCGCGAAGACCCCTGGCAGCTGCTCCGGATCGCCGGCGTACGGCCCGAGCAGGCGGACGGCTTCGCCCGGGCCCTGCTCGGCGCGGACTGCGGCCCGGACGACGAACGGCGCGCCCGTGCGCTGACCGTCTGGCTGCTGGAGCAGGCGGCGGCGGCCGGACACACCGCCCTGGAACTGTCCACGCTCACCACGGCACTGGCCCGGCAGTCCGTGCCGGACCCGGACGCGGCGGTGCAGAGCGCCCTCGCGGAGGGCGAGGCGCTGCTGTTCCAGGACGCCCTGGAGGAGCCCGGAGCCGTCGCCCCGCAGACGGAGGAAGAGGGCGAGGGCGAAGGCGAGGAGGAGCGGCCGGTGCGGGTCCTGGTCGGCCTGGAGCGGTACGCCCTGGCCGAGGAGAGCCTCGCCGACGGACTGGCCCGGCTGGTCAACTCCCTGTCCAAGGAGGACGATCAGGCCTGGCAGACGGCCGCCGCCGGGCTGACCGGCGGTGCGGCCGAACTGGCCCGCGCGGTCGCCGGGCACGGCCTGGTGCTGCACACCGGCGGGGAGGCGGCCCTGGCCGAACCGGCCGCGCTCCTCGGTGCCGCCCGGGCCGCCGGCCTGCGCGCCTTCGCCGTCTGCCACACGTCCGACGGACGGCACCGGCTCGCCGCGCTCGCGGGCGCCGAACCGGCGGAGCGGAGCGTGGGCACGGTCGCCGGTCTGCTGGCGGGTGCCGAGGGACCGGGCCGGGACGCGGACGGCGCCCTGGAGCTGGACCTGCTGATCGTGCCGGACGCCCCGCAGCTCGACGTGGAGAACGCCGCGATGCTGGTGGAGTCGCTGCCCGACGGGGCCCGGCTGGTGCTCAGCGGCGACCCGGCGGTGCTGTGGTCGGCCGGTCCCGGGCGCGTCTTCGCCGACCTGCTCGCGGCCCGTGCCTGCCCGCAGCTCGCCTCCCGCGTCCCCGACCCCGGGCCGATCGGCGAGCTGGTCTCCGGCATCGGCATCGGTGAGCTGAACCAGGTCGAGGCACCCGGCAAGGAGATCGTCATCGTCCCGGTGCGAGACGCGGGCGAGGCCGTGCACCGGACCGTGCAGCTGGTCGCGGACTCGGTGCCGCGGGCGATCGGCGTCCCGGCCGACCAGACCGTGGTGATCACCCCGGGACACGGCGGCGCCGCGGGCACCCGCGCCCTCAACTCCGCGCTGAAGGAACGCCTCAACCCCGGCCCCGGCCGGTTCGGCGGCTTCGACCCCGGCGACCGGATCGCCTACTCCCCCGCCCCGGGCCGCACGGTGCCGGGCGTGGTGGTGAAGGCCGACGCCGAAGGGCTGCACCTGTCGTGCGCGGGCGCCCCCGTCGTCGTCCCGCGGGAGCGGGTGGAGAGCCGGGTGCGGCACGGCTGGGCGCTGACCGCGCACCAGGCGGTGGGCACCCGCTGGCCGGCGGTGGTCGTGGTGCTCCCCGGCGATGCCGCTCAGGCGCTCAGCAGGCCCTGGGTGTACACGGCGTTCGGCCGGGCGGAGCGGCACCTGTCCGTGGTCCACGGCGTGGAGCAGGCGCTCCCGAGGGCGGTGGCGGAGACCCCGGCCAAGCCCCGCACGACCCGCCTGCAGACCCTGCTGCGCCCCCAGGTACCGGCATAGGGTCCGCCGCGACGGCGATCGGCCACGACGGCGATCGACCGCAACGGTGATCAGCCGCTGGGAAGGAATCCGGCGGTGCCGTACCGGCCTCGGGCCCCACGGCACGGCACCGCCGTCCACCTCACTTCTCGGCGTCCAGCGGCTCCAGCTCGTCCTCCTCGACGAACTCGAGATCGTCCTCCTCGTCGGAGTCGTCCTCGTCGTCGAAGACGGCGCTGACGTCGAACCGGCACACCACCTGCTGCGGCTCGATGTGCTCGAACGGCGTCTCGAGCCACTCCCCGGCCTCGGGGGCCTCGTCCGCCGCGGTGACCCAGAGCGTGGAGTCGCCCTCCTCGAGACCGAACTCCTTGTGCCGGGAGGCGATCTCGTCGGGTTCGAACTCGCCGAAGAGCACGCCGAGCGCGCCGGGGACCGTAGCGGCGGCCCCCTCGCCCGCGGCGGCGTCCTCCTCGTACTCCGCCGCCTCGACCCGCTGGGCCTGCGCCAGCAGCCGCTGGGGTTCGGCCACGGCGTAGTCGCGGCGGATCAGGACGCTGATCGCGTTCGGTTCCTCGGGCCCGGCGTACGGCGGCAGCGCGTCCTCCGCGCCGGGGATCTCGAAGGGCGTGACCTCGTCGTAGCGGTCGTAGAGCAGCTCGTCGTACACCTCGGCGGCCGCGGCCAGCTGGTTGAACGCCTCGAAGACGGCCGGGTCGTCGTCTCCGGACCTGCGTTCGACCGCCGCGAGATGACGGTCGAGCGCGGTCTTGACCGCCTCGGCGGCGGCGCGTACCTCGGCAGCGGTGGGCTGCGCAGCATCAGACATAGTGCAGACGCTATCCGTACCGGGCACCAGCCCGCACAATAGATGCGATGCCGGAATACGAATTTGTCGACGTGTACGTGCCTCGCGGGGTGTCCCGCAAGGAGGCCACACGTCTGCTGACGGACCATGCCGAGTACGGACACTGGGAGTTGGACCGACTGAGCCTGCTGCGCGACGGCAGCCGCAGGGTGCGGTTGCGCCGGCGGATCATCCGTCAGGTGCGTGCCACGTGGTGAGACAGGACAGCTGAACGGAGCGGGCCCCGCCGGCATCGGCAGGGCCCGCTCCGTTCACCGCCGGTGGCCCGCCCGGTTACGCCGCGGCCCGTGCCTTGCGGTAGAGCACGGCGCCCGCGAGCAGCGCGCCCGCGCCGACGGGCAGCGCGAGACCGAGCGGCAGGTCACTGCCGGTGTGCGCGAGCTGCGCGGTGCCGGGCGCCTGGCCGGACCGGCCGCCCTGCTGGTCGACCTGGGTGCCCCCGTGCGGCGAGTGCCCGCCCCGGGTGGGCGGCGTGGTCGGGGTGCCCGGGTGACCGGGGTGCCCTGGCTTGCCCGGCTGACCGGGGTGACCCGGCTGGCCCGGGTGACCGGGATGGCCCGGGTGTCCAGGCTGGCCCGGGTGACCGGGATGACCCGGGTGTCCAGGCTGGCCCGGGTGACCGGGATGACCCGGGTGACCGGGGTTGCCGTGCTGACCGCCGCCGTTGGCGCAGTCGTTGCCGGTGGTGGCGTTGCCGACACCGATCACGTTGACGCTGTTGCCGCACACGTTCACCGGGACGTCGATCGGTACCTGCACGGTGTTGCCGGAGCCGACGCCCGGCGAGCCGCCGGTATGGCCCCCCGCGTGCGAGCCGCCCGAGCCGGTGTGGCCGCCACTGTCGCCGTAGCCGCCCGAGTTGTTGGCACACTTGTTGCCCGCCGCCGGGTTGAGGAGCCCGACGACATTCACGGTGTTGCCGCAGATGTTCACCGGCACGTGCACCGGCGCCTGTACGGTGTTGCCGGACAGTACGCCGGGTGAACCGGTGGCGGCTCCGGCCGCCCCCGCGTCGGCGTGTGCGTAGCCGCTCGCGGCGGCGATCACACCGGTCGCTGCGGCCATGGTCATCAGGCCCTTGCGGGTGCCCTGTCGCATGTTGAGTCCCCCCTGCCTTCGATTTCCGAGGTAAAGACCGGTCGGCCTCGGAGCGCCTGGCGCGCGCTCCGAGGCCGACGGCTCGTAAAAGACGCCCCCTCGGGACAGCCGCCCCTCAGGGAGCCGACGTCACTTGTTGACGCAGGTGTTGCCGAAGGCGGGGTTCAGGAGCCCGATCACGTTGATCGTGTTGCCGCACACGTTCACCGGGACGTGCACGGGCACCTGGATGACGTTGCCGGAGACGACACCCGGCGAGTGCACGGCGGCACCCTGGGCACCGGAGTCGGCGACGGCCAGGCCCGCGCCCGCGAGAACCAGCCCACCGGTGGCAGCCGCAGCGGCGACGACCTTCTTGATCATTGTTCCTCCTCGTTGGCAATGCGATCCCAATGTGCGGTGATCGCATCACCTGTAACGAGGAGGGAGTAATGGAGCTACGAGCTTATGGTCCGATTCACCCTTCTCAGTCGATCTCGTACGCGCGCCCGATTACTCCGGGGGAGAGCCTCACGACGCGTCGATGAAGCGGTCCAGCACCCGTACGCCGAACCGCAGCCCGTCCACCGGCACCCGCTCGTCCACGCCGTGGAACATGCCCGCGAAGTCCAGCTCCGGGGGCAGCTTCAGCGGGGCGAAGCCGAAGCCGCGGATGCCGAGGTCGTCGAAGGACTTGGCGTCGGTGCCGCCGGAGAGCATGTAGGGGATCGCCTTGGCGGTGGGGTCCTCGGCCAGCAACGCCGACTGCATGGCCTCCACCAGAGCGCCGTCGAAGGTGGTCTCGACGGCCTTGTCGGCGTGCACGTCCTCGCGGCGGACGTTCGGTCCGAGCAGGCGGTCGAGGTCGCCGAGGAACTCCTCCTCGTGGCCCGGCAGGAACCGCCCGTCGATGTGCGCGGTGGCCTCGCCCGGGATGACGTTGACCTTGTAACCGGCGGTCAGCTGGGTGGGGTTGGCGGTGTTGCTCAGGGTCGCGCCGATCAGCTTGGCGATGCCGCCGAGCTTGGCGAGTGTGGACTCCATGTCCTCCGGGTCCAGCTCCGTGCCGAGGGCGTCGCCCAGCTCGTCGAGGAAGGCCCGGGTGGTCTTGGTGACCCGCACGGGGAACTTGTGCCGGCCGACCCGGGCCACGGCCTCGGACAGCTCGGTGATGGCGTTGTCGCGGTGGATCATCGAACCGTGCCCGGCCGTGCCGGCGACGGTCAGCTTCATCCAGTGCATGCCCTTCTCGGCCGTCTGGATCAGATAGAGCCGCCGCTGCTCGTTCACGGTGAAGGAGAAGCCGCCGACCTCGCTGATCGCCTCGGTGACGCCCTCGAACAGCTCGGGGTGGTGGTCGACCAGGTACCGGGCGCCGTACGTGCCGCCCGCCTCCTCGTCGGCGAGGAAGGCGACGACGACGTCCCGCGGGGGCCGCCGCCCGCTCCTGAGCCGGTCGCGCACGACCGCGAGGGTCATGGCGTCCATGTCCTTCATGTCGACGGCTCCGCGCCCCCACACGCACCCGTCGGCGATCTCGCCGGAGAACGGGTGGTGGGTCCAGTCGCCGGCGTTGGCCGGTACGACGTCGAGGTGGCCGTGGATCAGCAGGGCCGGCCGGGACGGGTCCTCGCCCTCGATGCGGGCCACCGTGGAGGCGCGTCCCGGGTGCGACTCGAAGATCTTCGGCTCCAGCCCGACCTCGGCGAGCTTCTCGGCGACCCACTCGGCGGACTTCCGCTCGCCGGGTCCGGAGTGGTCGCCGTAGTTGCTGGTGTCGAACCGGATCAGCTCGCGGCAGAGGTCCACGACCTCGTCCTCACCGGTGACGCTCCTGGCCGTGTCCGTGTCGCTCACGCTGCTTCCTCCCACTGTCACTGCTGGTGGTCCTTCTCATCCTCTCTCCGTCCCGCCCCCCGCCCAAGAGTGGTCCCGGTGCGTCACACGCCGTTCACGCGCGGCGGCCCCCGGGACGGGGGGTGATCAGCCACCCCCGAAAGCCTGGTAATGTTTCCTTCGTCGCCGCGAGGGGAAACCCCGCCGAAAGGCAGGGCTCGCACGACAGACACCTTGTCCGGGTGGCGGAATGGCAGACGCGCTAGCTTGAGGTGCTAGTGCCCTTTATCGGGCGTGGGGGTTCAAGTCCCCCCTCGGACACCAGCAAGGCCCCTGCTCAGCAGGGGCCTTTTGCATGCCCGCGCAGCCGGGGCTTCCTACACTTGAGGGGTGGCCCGGCCCAACGACGAGGTCGAGGCGCTCCTGCGGGAGTACGCGGACCTCATCGCGATCACGGGAGGCGACGCCTTCAAGGCGCGCGCCTACGAGAAGGCGGCGCGCGCGATCGGCGGGTATCCGGCCGACATCTCCCGGCTGGACGAGGACGGGCTGCGGGAGATCCCGAACGTGGGACGGTCGATCGCCGACAAGGTGAGCGAGTACCTGCGCACCGGGAAGCTGGCGGTGGTCGAGGAGCGCCGGGCGAAGATCCCCGCCGGGGTGCGGGAGCTGATCACGATCCCCACGCTGGGCCCGAAGAAGGCGCTGCGGCTCTACGAGGAGTTGCACATCTCGTCGGTGAGCGAGCTGGCGTCGGCCGTCGAGGCGGACGCGCTGGCCGATCTGAAGGGCTTCGGCGAGCGGACGCAGGAGAACATCCGGCACGGCATCGAGCTGCTGCAGCGGTCGGGGGGCCGGGTGCCGCTGCCGCTGGCCCTGGACACCGCCGAGGAGATCGTCGGGGAGCTGTCCCGGGTGACGGGCTGCGCGCGCTGTGCGTACGCCGGTTCGCTGCGCCGGATGCGGGAGACGATCGGGGATCTTGACGTGCTGGTGGCGGCGCGGCGGTCGGAGCCGTTCATGACGGCACTGTGCGAGCTGCCGGCCACCGCCGAGGTGATCGCGCAGGGGGCGAAGAAGACGTCGGTGCGCACCGCCAAGGGCCTCCAGGTGGATCTGCGGGTGCTGCCGCCTCGGTCGTGGGGCGCGGGGCTGCAGTACTTCACCGGCTCCAAGGCGCACAACATCCGCACGCGGACGATCGCCGTGCACCAGGGGCTGAAGCTGTCGGAGTACGGCCTGTTCGACAGCGAGAGCGGGGAGTCGGTGGCGTCGCGGACCGAGGAGGAGGTGTACGCGCGGCTCGGGCTGCCGTGGATCCCGCCGACGCTGCGGGAGGACCGCGGGGAGATCGAGGCGGCCCTGCGCGGGGAGCTGCCCGAGGTGGTGACCGAGCGGGACATCCGGGGTGACCTGCACACCCACACCGATCTCACGGACGGCCTCGCACCGCTGGAGGAGATGGTGGAGGCCGCGGCCGGGCGGGGCTACGCGTACTACGCGGTCACCGATCACGCGCCCAACCTGTACATGCAGCGGATGACGGACGAGAAGATCCTGGCCCAGCGGGAGCGGCTGCGGGAGCTGGACGGCACCCGGCGCCGGATGCGGCTGCTGCACGGCACGGAGCTGAACATCGGCCCGGACGGAGAGGTCGACTGGCCGGACGAGTTCCTGGCCGGTTTCGATCTGTGCGTGGCGTCGCTGCACTCGCACTTCGACCAGGGCCGCGCGGCCATGACCCGGCGGCTGGTGCGGGCGTGCGAGAACCCGTACATCCATGTCATCGGGCATCCGACGACCCGGCTGATCGGCCGGCGGCCGGGGGTGGACGCCGACTGGGACGAGGTGTTCGCGGCGTGCGCGCGCACCGGCACGGCGCTGGAGGTCAACGCCCAGCCGGACCGGCTGGACCTGTGCGACGAGGACATCCTGCGCGCCGTGGAGCACGGTGTGAAGTTCGCGGTGAACACCGACGCCCACTCGGTTCCGCACCTCGCGCAGATGCGGTACGGCGTCGGTACCGCGCAGCGCGGCCGCCTCACCCGGGACGACGTGATCAACACCTGGCCGCTGACCCGGCTGCGCCGCTTCCTGCGCAAGGCCGGGAGGTGACCGGGGGGTGGGCCGTCCCCGGGGTGAGGGGGTGTCGTTCCCGGGTGCGGGGGCTCATTCCCGGGTGAGCCAGAGCGGTGCCGGGGACGTGTCCGTGTCGGCCGCTCCGGTCGCCTTCATGTCGCCGTCGGCGGCGCGCAGCAGCATGCGGCCCATGGCGATGAGCGCGCGTCCGGCGGCGAGTTCGTCGCCGATGTCGGGCATCGCCGGGTCGTAGGGGTTGCGGCGGGCCTCCGCGTGGCTCTCCAGGACGCCGTCGCCGGTGTCCAGCACGATCCGGGCGGTGGTGTCCGGGTCGTGCTCGGAGAGGTACAGGTTCAGCCGCCACTCCTTGACGGCCGGAGGACGGCTGCGGACGGGTTCGGTCATCGTCCGTCTCTCCTCACTCCGCTGCGGGCTGGTCTTGCCCCTCCACTGTGCACCCCGCCGACGGCGGACGCCTCCCCCGGTCCGGGCACAATGTGGCCCATGACCTCGCGCACCTGCCCCTGCGGGCTCCCCCTGTCCTACGACGCCTGCTGCGGCCGTTTCCACACGGGCTCGGCGGCGGCGCCGACCGCCGAGCTGCTGATGCGCTCGCGGTACAGCGCGTTCGTGCGGGGGGACGCGGGGTATCTGCTGCGGACCTGGCATCCCCGGACCCGGCCCGAGCGGCTGGACCTCGATCCCCGCATGCGGTGGACCGGTCTGGAGATCCTCGGCGCCACCGACGGGTCGGCCTTCCACACCACCGGGACGGTGACCTTCCGCGCCTCCTACCGGGGCGGCTCCCTGTACGAGCGCAGCCGGTTCGAGCGGGTGGACGGGGCGTGGGTGTACGTGGACGGTGACTTCCTGGAGTAGGGCCGGTCAGGGCGCCAGGATGTCCAGTTCGTGGAGGGCGCCCACGGTGATCTCCCTGGTCAGTTCCTCGGCGCGGGTCGCGTCGCCCGCGCGGACCGCCTCGGCCACCTGCACGTGCAGGGTCACGGCCGCCGGGTCGGGGTCCTCGAACATGACCTCGTGATGCGTCCGGCCGGCCAGCACCTCCGCGACGACGTCGCCGAGCCGGGCGAACATCTCGTTGCCCGAGGCGCTCAGGATGACGCGGTGGAAGGCGACGTCGTGGACCAGGTACTCCTGCAGGTGGTGGCCGCGTGAGTTGGCCACCATGCCGAGGGCGCACTCGGTGAGTTCGGCGCACTGCTCGGCCGTGGCGTGCCGGGCGGCGAGGCCGGCCGCGACCGGTTCGACGGCGGAGCGCAGCACGGTCAGGGAGCGCAGCTGGTGCGGGCGGTCGGCGCCCGCGAGGCGCCAGCGGATGACCTGGGGGTCGTAGACGTTCCACTCGGGCTTCGGGCGGACGGTCACGCCCACCCGGCGGCGGGACTCGACCAGGTGCATCGACTCGAGCACGCGGACCGCCTCGCGCATCACGGAGCGTGACACCTCGAAGTGCTGTGCGAGTTCGTCCGTGCGAAGAACGCTGCCCGGCGGGTACTCGCCCGCGGTGATCGCGGGGCCGAGGGTGTCCAGTACATGGCCGTGCAGCCCCCGGCCCGGTGTGCTCATGCACTCAGCGTACGACTTGGATCACAGACACAAAAAGTCAGACTTATACATCACAGACTCTTGAATTCGTCGTACCTAATGGGTTTCAGTGTGGCGACGCCGATGTGGCGTCGGATGTCGAGGAAGACAGCGAGGCAGTGATGCGTACCCCCAAGGTCGTCGTCGTGATGGGCGTCGCGGGGACGGGCAAGACCACGATCGGTCCGCTGCTCGCCGCGCGGCTGGGCGTTCCGTACGCCGAGGGCGACGACTTCCACCCGCAGGCCAACATCGACAAGATGTCGGCCGGTGTTCCGCTCGACGACGCCGACCGCTGGCCCTGGCTGGACGCCATCGGCCGCTGGGCGCACGGGCGGGCCGGGCTGGGCGGGGTGGTGAGCAGCTCGGCGCTGAAGCGGGCGTACCGCGACCGGCTCAGGGCCGTCGCTCCCGGGATCGTCTTCGTGCACCTCACGGGCGACCGGCAGCTGATCGAGGACCGGATGACGCAGCGGCAGGGGCACTTCATGCCGACCGCGCTGCTGGACTCCCAGTTCGCCACGCTGCAGCCCCTGGGGCCGGACGAGGCGGGAGTCGCCGTCGACGTCAGCGGCGGCCCCCAGGAGATCACCGAGCGCGCGGTGCGGGCACTGGACGCGCTTCCCGCGGCATCCGCGTAGCACCCCCGAAAAAGTCCCCACGTCACCGCAAGGGAACCCCCGTGACCAGACTCAGCGTCGAGATGCTGGCAGCGGACGCACCTCCGCCGATCACCTCCGCAGGCCACGCCCAGCTGGGCATCGCCGCCCTGGTGGGCATCGTCGTGATCGTCCTGCTCATCACCAAGTTCAAGCTCCATGCCTTCCTGGCGCTGACCATCGGGTCACTGGCGCTCGGGGCGGCGGCCGGAGCGCCGCTCGACAAGGCGATCACCAGCTTCACCACCGGGCTCGGCTCCACGGTGGCCGGCGTCGGCGTCCTGATCGCGCTCGGGGCGATCCTGGGCAAGCTGCTCGCCGACTCCGGGGGCGCCGACCAGATCGTGGACACGATCCTCGCCAGGGCGGGCGGGCGCGCCATGCCCTGGGCGATGGTGCTCATCGCCTCCGTGATCGGCCTGCCGCTGTTCTTCGAGGTCGGCATCGTGCTGCTGATCCCGGTCGTGCTGATGGTCGCCAAGCGCGGCAACTACTCCCTGATGCGCATCGGCATCCCGGCGCTCGCCGGCCTGTCGGTGATGCACGGCCTGATCCCGCCGCACCCCGGCCCGCTGGTCGCCATCGACGCGCTCCACGCCAACCTCGGCGTGACGCTCGCGCTCGGCATCCTCGTCGCCGTACCGACCGTGATCGTCGGCGGTCCGCTGTTCTCGAAGGTCGCGGCCCGCTGGGTGGACGTCCCGGCCCCCGACCGGATGCTGCCCCAGCGTGCCTCCGAGGAGCTGGAGCGCCGCCCCGGCTTCGGCGCGACCCTGGGGACCGTGCTGCTGCCGGTGGTGCTGATGCTGGCCAAGGCGCTGGTGGACATCGTCGTCGACGACCCGGCGAACACGACCCAGCGCGTCTTCGACGTCATCGGCTCCCCGCTGATCGCCCTGCTCACCGCCGTGATCGTCGGGTTCTTCACGCTGGGCCGGCCCGCCGGGTTCAGCAAGGAGCGGCTGCAGCAGACGGTCGACAGGGGTCTGATGCCCATCGCCAGCATCCTGCTGATCGTCGGCGCGGGCGGCGGCTTCAAGCAGACGCTGATCGACTGCGGTGTGGGCCAGATGATCCTGGACATATCCAAGAACTGGTCGATCCCGGCGGTGCTGCTGGCCTGGCTGATCGCGGTGGTGATCCGGCTGGCGACCGGCTCGGCGACGGTGGCGACGGTCTCCGCGGCCGGTCTGGTCGCGCCGCTCGCGGCCGGGATGTCGACCGCCGACACGGCCCTTCTCGTCCTGGCGATCGGCTCGGGCTCGCTCTTCTTCAGCTTCGTCAACGACGCCGGCTTCTGGCTGGTGAAGGAGTACTTCGGGCTGACCGTCGGGCAGACCGTCAAGACCTGGTCGATCATGGAGACGATCCTGTCGGTGGTCGGCGGCGCTCTGGTCCTGCTCCTCTCACTGATCATCTAGGGGTACGGGATGAGTCACCCGCTCTTCGACGTCGGCGGCCGTACGGCTCTGGTCACGGGCGCCGGCCGGGGCATCGGCCTCGCGCTGGCCCGGGGCCTGGCCGAGGCGGGCTGCACGGTGGTCCTCAACGGGCGCGACCCCGGCCGGCTGGCCGAGGCGGCGTCCCAACTGCCCGGGGACCGGGTCCGCACGGCGGTGTTCGACGTGACCGCCGGCCCGGCCGTGGCCGCCGGGATCGCGGACGTCGAGGAGCGGGTGGGCCCGCTCGACATCCTGGTGAACAACGCGGGCATGCAACTGCGCGCCCCGCTGCTGGAGTTCGCCGACGCGGACTGGCACCGCGTCCTGGACACCAACCTCACCGGTGCGTTCCTGGTCGGCCGGGAGGCGGCCCGGCGGATGACGGAACGCGGCCACGGCAAGATCGTCAACGTCTGCTCGCTGCAGAGCGAGGTGGTCCGCCCCGGCATCGCGCCGTACGCGGCGGCCAAGGGCGCGCTGAAGATGCTCACCAAGGGCATGTGTGCGGACTGGGGACCGTACGGCGTCCAGGTCAACGGGCTCGGTCCCGGCTACATCGAGACCGAGCTGACCCGACCGCTCGTCGAGGACGAGGAGTTCAGCGCCTGGGTCCGCGGGCGCACCCCGGCCGGCCGCTGGGGCCGTGCCGAGGACCTGGTGGGCGGCCTGCTCTTCCTCGCCTCCCCCGCCGCCGACTTCGTCAGCGGTCAGATCCTGTACGTCGACGGCGGCATGACGAGCGTGCTCTGAAAGGGGCTGCGGCGATGCTGGGTTGTGTGATCCACGGGGCGGGGGACCTGCGGGTCGAGGAGCTGCCGGACCCCGAACCCGGGCCCGGGCAGGCGCTGGTGGCCCTACGGTACGGCGGGGTGTGCGGGTCCGATCTGCACTACTGGCGGCACGGCGGCGTAGGTGACTTCCGGCTGCGCGAGCCGATGGTGCTCGGGCACGAGGCGGTGGGGACGGTGCTGGCCCACGGGCCGGACGCCTCGGGACCCGCTCCGGGTACGGACGTCGCCGTGCACCCCGCCACACCGTGCGGCGCCTGCCCGGAGTGTGCCGATGGGCGGGCGAACGTCTGCCGGGACACCCGGTATCTGGGCAGCGCGGCCCGCTTTCCGCATGTGCAGGGCGCCTTCGCGGGCCGCGTGGCCGTGCCGGCCGGGCAGCTGAGGGCGCTGCCGGCCGGGCTCGGGCTGCGCCGGGCCGTGCTCGCGGAGCCGCTGTCGGTGGCGCTGCATGCCTTGCGCCGGGCCGGGGAGCCGGCCGGCCGGCATGTGCTGGTGACCGGGGCCGGGCCGATCGGGTGCCTGGTGGTTGCGGCGGCGAAGGCGGCCGGTGCGGCGCGGGTGACGGTGACCGACCTGGTCCCGGAGGCGCTGCGGTACGCGGCCGTCGCCGGGGCCGACACGCTCGTACGGGCCGACGATCCGGAGGATGCCGGGTGGCCCGAGGAGGTGGACGTGGCCGTCGAGGCGTCGGGGGTGGCGGCCGGCCTGGACACCTGTGTGCGACTGGTGCGGCGCGGGGGTGTGGTCGTCCAGCTGGGGATGCTGCCGCCGGGTCACAGTCCGTTCGCCGGGAACCTGGTGGTGAGCCGGGAGATCGAGCTGCGCGGCGCGTTCCGGTTCGACGCCGAGTTCGACGAGGCTCTGGAACTGCTGGCGGCCCGCGGGGAGTTCGACGGGCTGATCAGCGCCGTGGTGCCCGTGGCGGAGGCCGGGGCCGCGTTCGTGCTGGCCGCCGACCGTGAGCGGTCCTGCAAGGTGCTGCTGGACTTCGCGGGGTGACCCGGCCGCCCTAGTGGACGATGCGGGCGACCGTTCCGTGTTCGGGGTCCCCGTACTCCGAGATGAGCTGTGCGTCGCTCATGCGGTCGACCTCGTCGCTGCGCTGGACGGGGAAGATCACGTGGGTGTCCTGGTCGGTCCAGTACTCGACGACGCGGAGGGTGTCGGTGGCTCTGCTCATCGGGCTGCTCCCTTGGTGCGCGTGCCGTTCAGGGTGCGTCGTCGCACGTCGCGAGTCAACAGGAATCAGGGCTTCCATTTTGCTTTGCGGAAGCATAGATTCCGGTTACCCCGCGTCGGCGCCTTCGAGGCGCCGTCGGCCCGCCGGTCCCGGGACGGCGGGCCGCGCGGGGGCCAAGTACCGTCGGCGGAAGGCCGATTCCCGTCAGCGGGGTCCGCTCGCGGCCGAGGGCCGTCCGCCCGCGTTCGAGGGCCGTCGGCTCGCGGTCAGGGGCGCCACAGCGGGTGCTCCCGCTTCGCCCACTCCGCGCTCACCAGCCCCGTCCGCAATCCCCGTCTGGCCTCGGGGTCGCCCAGGGCCATGCCGATGTGGCCGGCCAGGACCACCCCGATGGTCAGGGCCAGCCAGTCGTGGACGAAGGTCGCCGAGGTGCGCCACATGAGCGGGGTCAGACGGGTGAACCACATCATCAGCCCCGTGCCGAGCATGACCAGCGTGGCGCCGGCGATCCAGGCCGCGTAGACCTTCTGCCCCGCGTTGAACTTGCCCGCCGGGCGCGAGGACCGGCGTCTGTCGCGGCTCAGCGCGGCCCACAGCCACACCCGGTCGTGCGGGCCGAAACGGTTGAGGAAGCGCAGGTCGGCGCGGAAGGCGCGGGAGGCGAGGCCGAGCAGGACCGGCACCGGCAGGGCGAGGCCCGCGCACTCGTGGACGCGGACGACCAGCTCGCGGCGGCCGACCGCGACCGCCAGCTGCGGGATGTAGAGGACGGCCGCCGTCACCACGCAGACGCCCATCAGCGCGGCCGTCGTGCGGTGCACCCACCGCTCGGCCCGGCCGAAGCGGCGGATCCGGGCGCCGGGCGGGGCCGGGGTCTCAGCTCGTAGGGTCATCGGTCCGTCCGTTCGAACGGCCCACCCAGGCGTCGACGTCGTAGCCGAGGCGCTCCCAGTAGCCGGGCTCGACCCGGTCCGTGACGGTGATACCGGAGAGCCACTTGGCCGACTTGTAGAAGTACATGGGCGCCACATAGAGGCGGACCGGGCCGCCGTGGTCGTGGCCGATGTCCTCGTCCTGCATGCGCAGGGCGACCAGGACGTCCGCCCGTCGGGCCTGGGCGAGGGTGAGGCTCTCGGTGTAGGTGCCGTCGAAGCAGGTGAAGCGGACGGCCCTCGCGGAGGAGCGGACACCGGCGAGGTCCAGGAGGCGGGAGAGGCGGACGCCCTCGAAGGGGGTGCCGGGCACCCGCCAGCCGGTGACGCACTGGACGTCCCTGACCAGCCGGGTCTGCGGCAGGGCCCGCAGGTCGGCCAGGGTGTAGGTGCGCGCGTGGTCGACCAGTCCGTCGATCTTCAGCCGGTAGTCCGCGGCGCTCCGGTGCGGCACCGAGGCGGCGACGGAGTAGTACCGGAAGCCGCCGCCGTTGGGCAGCAGGCCGGTCAGGCCCGTGGGGTCCTTGCCGGCGACGGTGCCGAGGAGGCCTTCCAGGCCGCGCTGGAGCACGGGCGCGGCGGCGACGCCGAGCGCGCCCAGGCCGAGGGTGCCGAGGAAGACGCGGCGGCCTATGGGCCTGCCGTCCCGCTCCTCGGATGGTTCAGCGTTCACGTGTTCATTCGAGCACTCGGTGGCTCGTGGAGCCAGGGAAACGGGTCGGTGGTCAGACTTCCGTAAGCACTTCTCACGCAGGTCTCGCACACCCGTACGGCTGGGCGGCCCCGGCCGTTCAGCGTCCCAGCGCGCGTGTGCGGGCCGCGTGGAAGGCCGCCCCCGGATCGCGGCGGCCGTAGGACCAGGGCGCCGGGGTGGCGTGCGGGCCGATGCGCTGGAACAGGGCCGCCGCCTCGGCCGGGCGGCCGGCGCAGGTCAGGGCGAACGCGAGGTGGTTGAGGTCGATGTGGCGGCGGGGGTGGTCGTCGTGCTCCCACTCCAGCCACCAGTCGAAGCAGGCGTTCAGGATCCGGCGGGCGCGCGGGCCGGACCAGTGCCCGGAGGCGGCCGGGTCGGCCGGGGCGAGGCCGGTGGCGGCGAGCGCCCGGTAGCGCTCTGCGTAGGCCACGACCGGCAGGACGGCCAGCGGGGAGTCGGCGGGCGCCCCTGCCGCGGCCAGCTCGGCGAGGTCGTACACCTCGTGGGACTCGGCCCGGCCGCCCGAGGGCCGCTCCGCGACACGGGCGACGAGCAGGTGGTGGGCGTGGTGGTGCTCGGGGTGGCGCCGGCGCAGTTCGGCGAAGTCGGCGCGCAGTTCGCGCTCGGGGCCGAGGGCGCGGGCCAGCAGGAGCAGGCCGAGCCAGGGGGTGGGGTCGGCGGGTGCCAGACCGGCGGCCGTGGCGCAGGCCTCGCGGGCCCGCTCGGGGTCCTCCTTGCCGCGCAGGGCGCGGTGGACGAGGGCCAGGGCGAGCAGTACGGCGGGGTCGGCCGAGCAGGGCTCGGCGTGCAGCCAGTCGCGGGCCCAGGCGGCGGCGTACGGCTCCTGGGCGAGCACGGTGAGGCGGTGCCCCCGGCGGTCCCAGTCGTCGCCGGTGTGCAGCAGCAGCGAGCGGGCGGCCTGTCGGCGGCCCTGGGCCAAGGCGGCGCGGGCGGTGCGCAGTTCGGCGTCGTCGAGGGCGTCGTCGAAGGCGCCCGGGTCGTCCTCGGCGGTGTCGCCGGACGGGTGAGCGGGGGCCCGGGGGGCGCCGAGCAGGGGTGGGAGAGGGGGCACCGCGGGACTTCCTGTTTCTCGGGCTGCCATCGACCGATCACGCACAGCAAACCCCCAGCCAAGGATCACGTCAAGCGGAACGCCGCTGTTGCTGGGTTCAACTAGCGTGACTGGACGGGAACTTGAGGCGCTCCACACCGGTGGTCGGACCGTGGGCGGCGACACACCGGCGGAATTATGTGGCGTACGCCATGGCGCCCGGCCGACCGGCCGCGGAGCATGGCGGGTCAACCGCCCGGTCGAGGGTACTTCCGGGTCAATGCCGCCCCCGGGACGCTACAGTCGGCCACTACGCGTCCGTGGTCCGGCCGGATGATCGAGGTACGCAGCGTGTCCGTTCTGGTTCTTGTTCTCGCCGTGAGTGCTGCCTGCTGTCTGGGCTTCGGGTTCGTGCTCCAGCAGGACGCCGCACAGAAGGCTCCGCTGAGCGACTTCCTGTCCTTCCGGCTGCTGCTGGACCTGATGCGGGTGCCGCGCTGGCTGGGCGGGCTCGGTCTGATGGTGGCCGGCATGGTGCTGGGCGCGTTCGCCCTCGGCAAGGGCGAGATCTCCCTGGTCGAGCCGCTGCTCGCGACCAACCTGCTGTTCGCGCTCGCGCTCTCCCGGTACCAGACCAGGCAGTCCCTGGGCCGCCAGGGGTGGGCGGGGCTGGCCCTGCTCGCGGGCGGGGTGAGCGCGTTCATCGTGGCGGGCGAGCCCCGTGGCGGCCACGCGATCGCCGATCCACTGCGGCACTGGCTGATCATCGGCGCGATGGTGGGCGCGGCGCTGGTGCTCACGACGTACGGCAAGCGGTCCCGGCTGAGCTGGGGCCCGGTGCTGCTGGCCACCGCCGCCGGGCTGCTGTACGGCGTGCAGGACGCGCTGACCCGGGTGAGCGGCACCCGCTTCGCCGAGGGCGGCCTCACGGAGCTGTTCACCGGCTGGCAGCCGTACGGCGTGCTGGCCTGCGGGGTGACCGGGCTGGTCCTGGTGCAGAGCGCCTTCGAGACGGCCCCGCTGCGCATGTCGCTGCCCGCGCTCACCGCCGCCGAACCGCTGGCCGGGATCCTGTGCGGGGTGGGCTTCCTCGGGGACCGGCTGCGCACCGACACCGGGGCGCTGGCCTGGGAGGCGAGCGGACTCGCGGCGGTGGTCGTGGGCATCGTGCTGCTCGGGCTGCACCCGGCGATGCCGTGCGGCGCGGCGGAAGCGGAACCTCCGGCCCGGGACCTCCAGCGGCGCTGAGCACACGTCTCGCCCACCCCCGCGCCGGACCCGCGACGACGATCGACTCGCCTGCCCGGACGCACCCGGCCCGGACCCGCGGCGGCGCTGAACAGGCCCGCCCGGATCGCCGCCCCGGGAGCCGCGGCGGCGCCGATCATGCCTGCTTGGATGGGGGGCATGAACCCTGCTGACGAGATCCTCGACATCGTCGACGAGCACGACCGGGTCGTCGACCGGCGCCCGCGCGGTGAGGCGTACGCCCGCGGACTGCGCCACCGCTGCGTGTTCATCCAGGCCCGGGACAGGGCCGGCCGGCTCTTCGTCCACCGCCGCACGGCGACCAAGCTGGTGTTCCCCTCCCTGTACGACATGTTCGTCGGCGGGGTCGTCGGGGCGGGCGAGTCCTACGACGGGGCGGCCCTGCGCGAGGCGGAGGAGGAGCTGGGCGTGACGGGCCTGCCGCAGCCGGCGTTCCTCTTCAAGTTCCTGTACGAGAACGGGGCCGGGCACAGCTGGTGGTCGGCGGTGTACGAGGTCCGCTGCGAGTTGCCCGTACGGCCCCAGGTGGAGGAGGTCCAGTGGCACGCCTTCCTGCCCGAGGAGGAGGTCGAGCAGCGGCTCGGCACGTGGGAGTGGGTGCCGGACGGGCTGGCCGCGTACGAGCGGCTGAGGGCGTTCCGGGCGGGCCGGTGAGGCGCCGGTAGGGTCGGTTGCGTGAGCGAATTCGTACGGAACATCCGACTGTGGTTCGCGCCTGAGCTGGTGCGCGACGAGGGCGGCACACCCGACTACCGGTTCTCGCTGGCCAACGAGCGCACTTTCCTCGCCTGGCTGCGGACCTCGCTCGCGCTGATCGGCGGCGGATTCGCGGTGGACCAGTTCCTGCCGGACCTGCGCCGGGCGTGGCGTGTCGGTCTCGCGCTGGCGCTGCTGGGGGCCGGGGTGTTGTGCGCCCTGCGCGCGGTGAACCACTGGGTGCGCTGCGAGCGGGCGATCCGGCGCGGCGAGGACCTGCCCGCCTCCCGGTTCCCGGCGCTGCTCAGCCTGGTGGTCGCGGTGGTGGCCGTGGCGATGGTCGTGGTGGTGCTGCTCGGGTGGGAGGGGTGACCGCGGGGACGGGCCCGGACGGCCGGGACCCGGGGCTGCAGCCCGAACGGACCCGGCTGGCGTGGCGACGGACGACGCTGTCGGCCGCCGTGGCCGCCGTGCTCGCGGTGAAGACCTCGCTGCACGGCGGGCCGTCGGCCACCGGAGTGGTGCTGTGCGCGCTGTGCTGTGCGCTGTGGCTGAGCTTTCTGTGGGTGGCCCACCACCGGATCCGGGCCCTCGCGGCCGGTGTGCGCCCGCCGGCGCTGGCGCCCCGGCACGCGACGGCTGCGGTGCTGTGCGCGGTGGCGACGGCCGTGTGCGCGGCCGTGCTCGTCGTCTGACCAGCACCGACGGGTCCATACCGACGGGTCCATGCCGGCCGGTCCGCGCCAACCGGTCCGCCGCGACCGCTCCGCGCCGGCCGGTCGGCCTCGACCGGCCTCTCTCGACACCGGCCGGTCCGCCGCGGCCGACCCCCGCCGACCGGTCCATGCCGAGCGGTCCATGCCGGCGGCTCCAGCCGGTCCGCCTCGCCCGGTCAGGCTTCTGCCGGTCCGCCATGCCGCTCCGCGCCAGCCGGTCCGCCTCGGCCGCGCCAGCCGTGCCACCTCGGCCGGTTCCCTCTCGGCCAGGCCGCCTCGGCAAGTCCGGCTCAGCCGGTCCCCCCTGGCTGGGCGCCGTCGACCGGTCTCACTCGGCCTCGGCCCGCCCATGTCGACCGGTCGGCCTCAGCATCGGCCCGTCCATGTCGACCGGTCCCGCCAGTCGGTGCGCCTCGGCCGGCCCCCGACAACCGGCCCCCCTCGGCCGGTCCGCCTCAGCAAGTCCGGCTCAGCCGGTCCCCCCCTGGCTGGGCGCCGTCGACCGGTCTCACTCGGCATCGGCCCGTCCATGTCGACCGGTCGGCCTCGGCATCGGCGGCCCGCCCATGTCGCCCGGTCCCGCCAGTCGGTGCGCCTCGGCCGGTCCGCCTCAGCCGGCCCCCCTCGGCCGGCCCGCCTCGGCTGGCCCGCCTCGGCAAATCCGCCTCAGCCGCCCCCCCCCTCGGCCGGTCCGCCTCGGCAAGTCCGGTTCAGCCGGTCCCCCCTGGCTGGGCGCCGTCGACCGGTTTCTCGCGGCTAGTCCGTCTCGGTCTCCCAGTCCACGGTGACGACGATCTTCCCGCGGGTGCGGCCCTCCTGGCTCACCCGTTGCGCGTCCGCCGCCCGTTCCAGCGGGAACGTCTCCTGGACGTGCACGGACACGGCTCCCTCTTCCACCAGCCGGGCGAGTTCCGCCAGGTCCTCGGCGTCGGGGCGGACGAAGCAGTAGCGACCGCCGTAGCCGACCACCTCAGGGTCGGCGATCGAGGCCGGCCGGCCCTCCGGGGCGAGCAGGTTGGCGGAGGTCCTCAGCGTGTCGCCGCCGACGGTGTCGAAGACCGCGTCGACGCCGTCGGGCGCGAGCGCGCGCACCCGTTCGGCCAGGCCCTCGCCGTACGTCACCGGCTCGCCGCCGAGGCCGCGGACGTAGTCGTGGTTGCGTTCGCTCGCCGTGCCGATCACCCGGGCACCGAGATGGACGGCGATCTGGACGGCGAGCGAGCCGACGCCGCCGGCCGCCGCGTGCACCAGGACGGTCTCGCCACGCTTGATCTCCAGCGCCTTGACCAGCACCTGATAGGCGGTGAGCCCGGCCAGTGGGAGCCCGGCGGCCTCCTCGAAGGAGAGGTTGCGCGGCTTGCGGGCCAGCGTGCGCACGGGCGCGGCGACGTACTCGGCGAAGGTGCCGCGGGAGAGGAAGTCCTCGCGCACGTAGCCGATCACCTCGTCGCCGACGGAGAACTCCGTGACCGCGGCGCCGGGCTGGACGACCACCCCGCTCACGTCCCAGCCGGGGATCACCGGGAAGACGGCGTCGAGGAGGGTGTCGAGATGGCCCTCGCGGCACTTCCAGTCGACCGGATTGACGGCCGCGGCGCGCACCTTGACCAGCACCTGGTCGGGGCCGACCTTGGGGTCGCGCACCTCGCCGTACTCCAGCACCTCGGGTCCGCCGTAGCGGCTGTAGCTGATGCCCTTCATGTTTTCCGACCCTCCGGGGTACTCGTCCGCCGCGCAACCGGTGTGCACCGTTGTGCACCGGATCGCACGCACGGTCCGTCCGTCGCTGTCCGTCGCCGGAACCCCGTACCCCCCGAGGTGAGCACCATGACTCTCGTTCACCGGGAACACACACGGGACGCACCGGCACGGCGCTGACTGCGGCCACGGCGCCGTGCCGCACGGCGACCCCGTCGACCATCTGCACGACGGCCACCGGCACGCCGCACACGAGGGGCACCGGGACGACCACGGAACGGCCGCGCCGGCGGCCGGCCGACGGCTCCCCGGGCAGCGCGCCGGAGAGCCGTCGGCCTATCGTGGCTCCGGTCACGTTCGGCACCGTGTTCGGCCTGCACACTGGACGACATACCGACCGGTCGGCATCATTGGTCGGGTCTGGTCCACCCGCCCCTAGGGAGTGATGTATGAGCGCCGACCACCCGCCCGGTCTCGACCTGGATCGGCTGCGTGCCCTGCTCGACCGCGAGCGCCCCGGTCTGGTCAACGGCCCCCTGACGGGACGGCTGATCGAAGGCGGACGGTCGAACCTCACCTACGCACTCTCCGACGGCACCTCGAAGTGGGTCGTACGGCGGCCCCCGCTCGGCCATGTCCTCGCCACCGCGCACGACATGAAGCGCGAGCACCGGGTGATCAGCGCCCTGCACCCGACGGACGTGCCGGTGCCCCGGCCGGTACTGCTGTGGGAGGACGAGGAGGTGCTCGGCGCGCCGTTCTACGTCATGGAGTTCGTCGAGGGCACCCCGTACCGCACCGCCCAGCAGCTCGCCCCGCTGGGGCCCGAGCGGACCCGGAACGCGGTGCTGTCCCTCGTGGACACCCTGGTCGAGCTGCACGCGGTGGACTTCACCGAAGCGGGCCTGCAGGACTTCGGGCGCCCCGAGGGCTTCCTGGACCGCCAGCTGCGCCGCTGGGGCAAGCAACTGGACGCCTCCCGCAACCGCGACCTGGCCGGCATCGACGAGCTGCACGCGGCTCTGGGCCGACAGCTGCCCGCCTCGCCCGCGCCCGCCGTCGTCCACGGGGACTACCGGCTCGACAACGTCCTGATCGGCGCCGACGACACGATCAAGGCGATCCTCGACTGGGAGATGTCCACGCTCGGCGACCCGCTGACCGACCTCGGCCTGCTGGTGATGTACAGCCGGTCGCTGGGCATGCCGAACTCGCCCGTCTCCACCACCGCCGAGGCCGCCGGGCATCCGTCCCCGCAGGAGCTGATCGAGCGGTACGCCGAGCGCTCGGGGCGGGACGTCTCGGCCGTCTCCTGGTACGAGGCGTTCGCCTGGTTCAAGCTCGCCGTGATCCTGGAGGGCATCCACTACCGGTACACGCTGGGCCAGACGGTCGGGCAGGGCTTCGACCGGATCGGCGACCTCGTTCCCGTCTTCATCGACCACGGACTGACCACTCTTCAGGAAGGCTGACCGGCCATGGACTTCGCGTTCGACGCGCGCACGGAGGAGCTGCGTGCCAAGCTCCTCGCCTTCATGGACGAGTACGTGTACCCCGCCGAGGCGGTCGCCGAGGAGCAGCGGGCCGCGCTCGCCTCGCCCTGGGACACCCCGGCCGTGGTCGAGGAGCTGAAGGCCGAGGCCCGCAGGCAGGGGCTGTGGAACCTGTTCCTGCCCGACGCCGAGTACGGGGCGGGGCTGACCAACCTGCAGTACGCGCCGCTCGCCGAGATCACCGGCCGCTCCCCGCACCTCGCGCCCACCGCGACGAACTGCGCCGCGCCGGACACCGGGAACATGGAGGTGCTGGCCCAGTTCGGCAACGAGCAGCAGCGCAAGCAGTGGCTGGAGCCGCTGCTCGCCGGGGAGATCCGCTCGGCGTTCGCGATGACCGAGCCGGAGGTCGCCTCCTCGGACGCGACGAACATCACCACGCACATCGAGCGGGACGGCGACGAGTACGTCATCACCGGCCGCAAGTGGTACATCTCCGGGGCGATGAACCCGGACTGCAAGATCTTCATCGTGATGGGCAAGACGGACCCGGACGGCGCGGACGTCCGCCGCCAGCAGTCGATGGTCCTGGTCCCGCGCGACACACCCGGTGTCACCGTCGAGCGCGCCATGCAGGTCTTCGGCTACGCGGACCACTCGCACGGCGGCCACGCCGAGGTGGTCTTCGACCACGCGCGCGTGCCGGTGTCGAACCTGATCGGCGAGGAGGGCGGCGGCTTCGCCATCGCCCAGGCCCGGCTCGGTCCCGGCCGGATCCACCACTGCATGCGGCTGATCGGCATCGCCGAGCGGGCGATCGAGCTGATGTGCCGGCGGGCGGTGTCCCGTACGGCCTTCGGCAAGGCGCTGGCCCAGCAGGGCGTGGTCCAGAACTGGATCGCGGACGCCCGGGTCACCGTCGAGCAGCTGCGACTGCTGGTGCTGAAGACGGCCTGGCTGATGGACACCGTCGGCAACAAGGGCGCCCACACGGAGATCCAGGCCATCAAGATCGCCACCCCGCGTGCCGTGGTCGGCATCCTGGACCGGGCGATCCAGCTGCACGGCGCGGGCGGCGTGAGCCAGGACTTCCCGCTGGCCGAGCTGTACGCGAGCGCCCGCACCCTGATGCTTGCCGACGGCCCGGACGAGGTCCACCAGCGGTCGCTGGCGCGGCGGGAGCTGAAGAAGTACCTCTAATAGCCGCCCGAGTAGTGATGATCCTCGCGGGCCAGTGCCCGGAGGAAGTCGAGGAACCGGTGCAGGAGAAGGGGTCTGCGTGTCATGCGACCAGCGTGGCCCGCAGACCACCCACCGGTCCAACAGATGGTTTCGCTGACCACCAACTCTAAAATGGATGGATGGAGATGCGTCAGCTGCGCCACTTCATGGCGGTGGTGACCGAGGGCAGCTTCACGGCCGCCGCCCGCGCCGAACTCATCGTCCAGTCGGCGCTCAGCACGTCCGTCAGGAACCTGGAACGGGAGCTGGGCGCCGACCTGTTCGACCGCACGGGCCGCCGGGCGGTGCTCACGGAGGCCGGCCGCGCCCTTCTCCCCCAGGCGCGTGCGCTGCTCGCCGGCGCGCAGGCCGCCCGGGACGCGGTGGCCGCCGTGGCGGGTCTTTCCACGGGGCGTGTGTCCATCGGCACCATCCAGACGCTGACCTGCGTCGACCTGCCCGCCGAACTGGCCGCCTTCCACCAGGAGCACCCCGGCATCCAGGTGTCCGTGCGGGACGCGACCGTCGGTGAGCTGACCGAGGCGCTGCGGGCCGGCGAACTGGACCTGGCCTTTCTCGCCCCGGACGCGCACGAGCTGCCCGAGGGGCTGCACCTGTACGCCGACTGGCACGAGGACCTGGTGCTGATCACCGCACCGGGGCATCCGCTGGCCGAGGCGGGTCGCACGCTCATCAGGGACCTCGCCGACGAGCCCTTCGTGGACTTCCGCGCCGGGACCGGCCTGGAGACCGCCGTGCGGCGCCTGGCGGCGCACTGCGGCCTGGAACGCCGTATCACCTGTGACGTCACCCAGATCGGGCTGCTGGTCGAGCTGGTGCGGGCCGGGATCGGGGTGGCCTTCGTGCCCCGGGCCATCGGAGAGCGGGCCGGGCTGCCCTGTGTGCGGATAAGGCAGCCGGAGCCCGGCCGCAGGGTCGTGCTCGCGGGACGCGGCGCACGGCCCCGTAATCCGGCGGCCGTGGCCCTCGTGCGTCACCTCACGGACGCAGCGCCCGCAGCAGCAGGTCGGCGAGCTGGTCGGCGACCTGCTGCGGGGTGAGGGGGCCGTCCGGGCGGTACCAGGTCGACAGGTGGTGGACCGAGCCGAAGTGGTAGTCCACGACCAGGTCGGCCGGGGTCGACGTGGAGAAGACCCCCGCCTGCTGGCCCTCCTCGATCAGCGCGCGGAAGCGCTCGTGGTAGCGCCGGCGCTCGGCGCGGACCTGCTTGTTCTTCTCCGGGCTCAGGTGGTGCATGGAGCGGAAGAAGATCGACGCGTCGTCGAGGTTCTCGATCGTCGTGACGACCACGTCCGCCGCCGCGCCCCTGAGCCGCTTCTCCACCGGCGCGTCCATGTCCGCGAAGTGGTCGAGCCGCTCCATCTGTACGCGCAGCACGCGCGCGTACACCTCGTGCAGGAGGTCGTCCTTGGAGCCGAAGTAGTGGTACAGCGCCCCCTTGGTGACGCCGGCCGCCTCCACGATCTCCTGCACCGAGGTGCGGTCGTAACCCTGCTCCGCGAAGAGCCGGGTGGCGGCGGCGAGGAGCCGCTGCGGAACAGGTGCTCCCTCGGTGTCCGTCGTCCTGGGCACTGCCGCCACCTGCCTTTCCGTGTTGTCTACTGGGTGTCGTGCGCGCGGGAACGCAGTTCCCGACGGAGGATCTTGCCACTCGCCGTCTTGGGCAGGTCGGGCAGGATCTCCACCTGACGCGGATATTTGTAGGCGGCCAGTCTCTCCTTGCAGTACACCGCGAGTTCGTCCGGGTCCGCCTCCGCGCCCGGACGCAGGCTGATGTAGGCCTTGACGGTCTCGCCACGGTAGCCGTCGGCGACACCCACCACGGCCGCCTCGCGCACCGCCGGGTGGGTGTACAGCACGTCCTCGACCTCACGGGGCCACACCTTGAACCCGGACGCGTTGATCATGTCCTTCTTGCGGTCGACGACGTACAGCCAGCCCCGCTCGTCCATGAAGCCGATGTCGCCGGTGCGCAGCTCCCCGTCCGGGAAGGTCTCGGCGGTGGCGTCGGGGCGCCGCCAGTAGCCCGGGATCACCTGTGGCCCGCGTACGACGATCTCGCCCTGCTCCCCGAACGGCACCTCCGCGCCCTGCTCGTCCACGATCCTGACGAGCGTGTCGGCGCCGGGCACGCCCACCGACAGCGTCCCGGAGACGGGGTCCACGGGGGCCTCCAGGGCGGGCGGGACGGCGGCGCACGGGCCGGAGCACTCGGTGAGGCCGTAACCGACGCGGATGTACGGCCCGAACAGTCCGCGGAACTTCTCCACCAGGGCGGGCGGCACGGGCGCGCCGCCGGAGGACAGGTTCACGAAGGAGGCGAAGTGTTCCCGGGTGGCGTCCGGGTGGGCGGCGAGCGCCATGTAGGCGGTGGACGGGCCCACCGTGTAGTGCGGGCGGTGCTCGGCGAAGGACTCCAGGACGAGTCCCGGTTCGAAGCGGTACGTGAGCACCAGGGTGCCCGCGCTGTTCAGGCAGGCGCCGAACTGGCAGACCATGCCGGTGATGTGGAACAGCGGTGCGAGCGCGTAGTAGACGGGCGCCTCGGGCAGTCCGAGCCCGGTCCGCTGCCGCTCGGCGTTGTACATGATGTTGCCGTGCGTGTTGGTGGCGCCCTTGGGGGTGCCGCTGGTGCCGGAGGTGTAGCTGATCAGCGCGATGTCGTCCGGTCGCGGGTCGCGCCCGCCGGGTGCCGTGCCGCCCTGTCGGGCGACGGCCACGAGGTCGTCGGCGTCCGGCGCCTGCGGCAGCCGCTCGAAGCCGAGCACGCGCGCGTCGTCGCGGGTCTGGAAGTCCCGCTCGCACGCGGTGAGGACGACCCGCACGGGCGAGTCGGCGGCCGTGGCCCGCAGATACGACTCCCACGCCCGGTCGGAGCAGACCAGCGCGGCCACCTCGCCGTCCCGCAGGACGTGCCCGACCTCGGCCGACTTGTACATGGGGTTGACCGGGACGACGGTCGCGCCGGCCTTCCAGGCACCGAGGACGGCGAGCGCGAAGTGCGGGGAGTTCTGCAGCAGCACGGCCACCCGGTCGCCGCGCTCCAGCCCGCGCGCGGCGAGGTGGGCGGCGACGGAGTCGCTCAGCTCGTCCACCTCGCGATAGCTCAGCCGGGCGTCGAAGTAGGCGAGGAAGGTGCGCTCGGGGGCCTCGGCGACGGCGGCCCGCAGGGCGTGCACGAGGGAGTCGGCGGGGGCGACCGGACCGCGCTGGACGTCGTCGAGGAGGGCCAGCCAGGGGCGGTCCGCGTACCGGAGGGTGCTCACCGGGCCTCCTCCCACTTGCGCTGGATGTGGTTCATGCCGGCCAGCCAGCGGTCGGGGCCGGCGGCCCGGGCCGCGTAGTACTCGGCGACCTCGGGGTGCGGCAGGACGAGGAAGCGGTCCTCCTCGATGCCCCGGAACAGGGCGTCGGCGACGGCCTCGGGCTCGATCGCGGTCGGATGGAGCACCAGGTCGCCGGCGCTGCCGGTCGCGGCCAGCATGTCCGTGCGGACGCCCTGCGGACAGATCGCGTGGACCTTCAGGCCCCGGTGGCGGTACGTCAGCGACAGCCACTCGGCGAAGGCCAGGGCACCGTGCTTGGTGACGCTGTAGGAGGGTGCGCCGATCATGGTGAGGAGCCCGGCGGCCGACACGGTGGACACGAACCGCCCGGCGCCCCGCTCCAGCCAGTGCGGCAGCAGCTCGTGGGCCGCGCGGACGTGCGCCATGACATTGACGTCCCAGGACACCGCCCAGGACCTCTCGTCGAGCGGGCCGCCCTCGCCCGAGTCCTCGAAGGCGACGCCGGCGTTGGCGCAGTACACGTCGACGGTGCCGCCGAGCGCGTCGCGGGCGTCGCCGACGATCGCGGACGCGTCGCCCGGCACGGCGATCCCGCCGATCTCCTCGGCCACCGCCTTGGCCTTCTCGCCGTCCAGGTCGTTCACCACGACCCGGGCCCCCTCCGCGGCGAACCGCCGGGCCAGCGCGGCCCCGATCCCGCCGCCGGCCCCGGTGACGACCACTCCCGCATCCTGCACGGCTTCCACCATCGGTCTCCTTCGACACGACTCGCGCGGCGCGCATCGGCTCTGACCGGACCAGACTAACCGGTCGGTATGTGTGAAGGAAGGCCCGTCGCACCAACCTCCAGCCATGGACCTGTCCCGACGGAACCTCCTCACCTCGGCAACGATGGCCGCCCTTCCGGCCGGCCCCGGACGCCCGGACACCCCCGCCCACCGTGAAGAGCTGCGCACCGGCTTCGAGAGACTCGCGGCCGACGGCTACTCCCTGCTGCAGGGACAACGCGTCGGCATCATCACCAACCCCACCGGCATCACCAGAGACGCCCGTCACATCGTCGACGTCATGCACGAGGACCCCCGGGTGAAGCTGACCGCGGTCTTCGGCCCCGAACACGGCTTCAGGGGCACCGCACAGGCCGGCGGCTCGGAGGGCCGCTACGACGACCCGGCGACGGGCCTGCCGGTCTACGACACCTACCTCAAGAGCGGCAAGCCGCTCGCCGACATCTTCACCGCCTCCGGCGTCGACACGGTCGTCTTCGACATCCAGGACGTGGGCGCCCGCTTCTACACGTACATCTGGACGCTCTACGACTGCATGGAGGCCGCGCGGCTCGCGGGCCGGCGCTTCGTCGTCCTGGACCGCCCGAACCCGGTGACCGGGCGGGCGGCCCAGGGTCCGGTGCTGCACGAGGAGTTCGCCACGTTCGTCGGCCGGCAACCGATCGCGCAGGCGCACGGCATGACCGTCGCGGAGCTGGCGGAGCTGTTCGACGGGGAGTTCCTGAACAAGTCGGTCGCGCCGGCCACCGTCCTGATGACCGGGTGGAAGCGGTCGGACTGGTACGACGGCGCCGGGCTGCCCTGGGTGCCGCCGAGCCCGAACATGCCGACCCCGGACACGGCGCTGGTGTACTCCGGCACCTGCATGTTCGAGGGCACCAACGTCTCCGAGGGGCGCGGCACGACCCGGCCCTTCGAGCTGCTCGGCGCGGACGGGATCGACGGGCGGTGGGCCGCCGCCGTGAACGCGCTCGGACTGCCGGGCGTGCGGTTCCGGGAGGCGTACTTCACGCCGACGTTCTCCAAGTTCCAGGGCAAGACGGTCGGCGGGGTGCAGATCCATGTGACCGACCGGGGGGCCTACGACCCCGTACGCACCGGGATCGCACTGCTGGTGACCGCGAAGCAGGTGTGGGACGGGTTCGCGTGGCGGCCGGACAACTGGATCGACAAGCTCACCGGCTCCGACCGGGTCCGCACGATGATCGACGCGGGCGCGGCCACGGACGAGGTGGTCGGGGCCTGGCAGGAGGAGCTGGAGGCGTTCCGGCGCACCCGAAAGGGCTATCTCCGGTACGGGTGAGGCGCGGTCTATGGCCAACTTCGCCCCGCCGCAGGACGATGCGCCCGTAACGCATCGTTTCAGGCGGGACGAGGGAGCCTGGCATGGCGGATCCTGGGATGAGCGTGACTCCCTACTGGGAGCTGACCTTCGACGCGGACGGGGACGTGGACGGCCCCGAACGCGACCGGCTGCTGGCGCAGGTCACGGAGCACGGCGTCCGTGACCTGATCGTCTTCGCCCACGGCTGGAACAACGACCGCTCCGGCGCGACCGCGCTCTACCGCCGGTTCTTCGCACCGATCCCCCGGCTGGCGCCGAAGGCCCGCCTCGGGTACGTGGGTGTGATCTGGCCGTCGATGCGGTTCAGCGACGAGCCGATCCCCGACTTCCCGAAGTCCGTGGCGGCCGTGGAGGCGGAGGCGGTGCCGCGCCCGGCGCTGGACAAGGACACCCGGCGCGCGCTGCTGGAGGCGTTCCCGGGCCGCGCGCCCGTGATCGACCAGCTGGCCCGGATGCTGGACGAACGCCCCACCGGCGAGCAGGGGTTGACGGAGTTCGGGCGGCTGGTGCGGCTGCTGGCGGACGGGGAGCGCCCCGGCATGGGCGACACCGGTGAGGACGGCGAGCCGGCCGTCCTCACCGGGGACCCGGCGAACGCGTGCGACGAGTTCGCCGAGGCGCTCGCCGCGGTGGGGTCCCCGGGCGCACCGGCCGGGTTCGGCATCCCGAACCCCTGGGACGGTGCCAAGGAGCTGCTGCGGCAGGCGACGTACTACGCGATGAAGCGGCGCGCCGGGACGGTCGGCGAGCACGGACTCGGGCCGCTGCTCGGGCAGTTGGCCCAGGCGGCGCCCGGGGTGCGGGTGCATCTGGCCGGGCACAGCTTCGGCGGGCGGCTGGTGGCGTTCGCACTGCTCGGACTGACGGACGGGGTGCGTACGGTGAAGTCGGTGACCCTCCTCCAGGGCGCCTTCTCGCACTACGCGTTCGCGGACCGGCTGCCGCAGGACGCCCACAGGGCCGGTGCGCTCAAGGACCGCCAGGGGCGGATCGACGGGCCGCTGGTGTGCTGCCATTCGCACTTCGACTCGGCGCTCGGCACGTTCTATCCGCTCGCCTCCCGGCTGGCCGGGGACGACCGGTCGTGCGCGGGCGGCGAGATCGCGGCGGTGCTGGGTCCGCGGTGGGGCGCCATGGGCCACGACGGGGTGCAGGCGGTGCCGGACACCGCCCGCCTCGACCTCGCGGCGGCGCTGGGCGGGGCGCTGCCGGCGTCGGGGTGCGTGAACGTGGACGCGGCGGCCGTCGTCCGGCGGGGCGGCCCGCCGGCCGGGGCGCACAGCGACATCCTGCACCCCGAGCTGGCGCGGGTGGTCCTGGCGGCGGGCCGTATCGCCTGACCCGCCGCCGGGGTCACCTCAGCGGTGTGACGTGTACTCCACGACCTGCTGGAAGGTCGGCCGGTTCTGCCAGCTGATCTTGCCGTGCTTGATGCCGCCCAGGGTGCGCTGGACGATCGAGTCGGCGCACCACTGGTCGCCGGCCGAGCACTGGTCGTCGCCCGGGTAGACCTGGACGGCGGTGGCGCCGGCCGCCTGCTTCAGGGTGCTGATCAGGGTGTCACGGCAGGCGCCGAGGCTGCCGCCGCCGCAGTACTCGTGCGCCAGGCCGCCCTGCACGGACTCGCCCAGCACCGCCCGGATGTCCTTGTCGACATAGCTCCACCAGCCGTACTGGAAGGAGCTTCCGGCGTGCGAGCCGGTCGGGCCGTGCCCGGCGGACGGTGCCTCGTCCACGGGGATGCCGTTGGTGATCGCGGTGTACAGGTCGCTGCCGAGGCCCGGTTCGAACTCCGCCTTGACCAGCAGCGGCCACCAGGCGTCCAGGATGCGGATCGCGTCGGCGTTCGCGTAGGCCTTCGAACCGGCGGAGGTCTCGGTGCGCTTGGCGCCCGCCGTCACCCAGGCCTGCAGCTTGCCCACCGCGTCGGCGGCCGTGGAGTCGGTCACCGGCGAGGAGTTGATCACCTTGAGCAGCTTCGGCAGCACGTCCTCGGCGCGCAGGTCGGCGAGGGCCGCGTCCGCCATGGCCTGGACGAGCTTCGTACGGGTCACCCCGCCGGCGGCGACCAGTTTCTTCACCCGGTCGTCGAGCAGGTTGCCGCGGTGCACGGAGCCGTCGCCCCAGGACGCGGTCGTGTAGTCCTTGGCCTGCTTGTTGTTCCAGGAGATGTAGTAGTCCTGGTCGACGGAATTGGGGTGGGCGGAGGCCGGGGTGTAGTCGGCGGTGTTGCCGGCCGGGTCCCAGTTCCGCCACTCGTACGCGGGCTGCGCCCAGACCGGGAACTCGGCGTCGACACCGGAGGCGCGGACCGGGTTGTCACCGCTGTTGTAGTACGCGGTGTGCTGGGAGTCGGCGTAGAACCAGTTGAAGGTGTAGTTGATGTGCTGCGCAGCGCTCTGGAAGTCCTGGGGTCCCTTGACGTAGCCGGGGTCGTTCAGCATCTGGAAGCCGATGATCGAGTCGGCCTCGTGCAGGTACGACGACCGCAGGCTGGTGTAGGCGACCTTCTTGCCGCCGACGGTCGCCCGGTACTCCACCGGCCCGTACTTCGTCCGCCACACCCGCATCGTGTACGACCCCGCGGGCGTGCCGTCCGCCGTCGTCGGCGACCAGGAGTTCTTCTGCTCGAGCTTGTCCATGGCCGTGCAGGTGCCGTGGTACAGGTAGTGGTAGTCGTCCTGGCACAGCTCGACGGCGTAGGTGTCGATGATGTCCTGGCCGGAAGTGGTCGCGCTCCAGGAGTAGTCCTGGCCGCGGCCCAGTTCGACGTACATGCTCAGACCCGCGAAGGAGGCGCCTCGGGCGCTGATGCCCGGGCCCTGGATCTCCTGGAGCATCAGCAGCTGTGGGGCGAAGTAGCCCGTCTGCGGCCCGAAGACGGCGATCGGGTGGCCGCTCGCCGTGTGCTTGCCGCTCACCACGAGGGCGTTGGACATGCCGCGCCTGGCGGAGCCCAGTGCGCTCCTGGCGGCGCTGCCGGAGGCGTTCTTCGCCACCGAGCCGCCGGCGCTGCCGGTGCGGTCGTAGACGAGCGGTTCCTCGGTCACCGAGCCGGCGTCGGGCAGGGCCTCGCCCTTGGCGTCGGCGGGCTTGGTGGCGTACGGGAAGCTCTCGCCGCCGTGGACGGTGAGGGCGGCCTCGGGGTCGTTGCGCTCGCGGAAGGACTCCCAGACCTTGGTGCCCTCCTCGACGCCGTACTTGGCCTGGGCGGCGATCAGGGAGAGGGCGTTGTTGACCTCGCCGCCCCCGCCGGAGCCGAACAGGGAGCCGATGACGGAGGCCAGCGCCACGAGGTCGGTGACCTTGAAGTGCTGGATGGTGCCGGCGTTGGTGATCGGGTCCTTGTGGCCGGTCAGGTCGTACTCGCCGGGGAAGTAACGGCCGCTGTCGGAGGCGTCGATGTAGGCGTTGACTCCGTCGAGGTAGGCGTTGACGTCGTCGAGGGCCTGCCGGCCGCGCGCCCCGTTCTTGGCGACGGCGTTGTCGATCTGCGCCTGGAGGTCGGCCTCGGTGTACGGCGCGCTGCGGTAGAACTGCTGCTCCAGGCCCTGGTTGGCGGCGGCGCCGCCGGCGAAGGAGGTCAGCTGGCCGCGGCCGACGTGCCGGAAGACGTCCATCAGCCAGAGGCGGTCCTCGGCCGCCGCGAATCCGGCGCCGTACTCGGTGCCGTACCGGGTGGTGCCCGTGATGTGCGGCACACCGCTCTTCTTGTCCCGGACGATCGTCACGTCACCGCGCCCGCCCGGCTTCTCGGTGGAGGCGACCTGGTCGGACGGGACGCCGAACGAGGCGTCGTTGAAGAAGGAGTTGATCGTCGCGTCGGTCAGGCCCGAGTAGCCCTTGGCCAGGTTGGCGTAGGGGCCGAGCTGGTCCTCGGCGTGCGAGGGCTGGGTGCCGAAGGCCTGGTTGAGCAGGATCTGGGCGAGCGTCGCGTTGCCGTTCTCACCGGGCGGCAGGATGTCCGAGCACTGCCCGCCGCAGTAGTCGTTCGAGGCGGTGGCCTGGGCGGCGGACGCCGTCTGGGTGAGCGGGGAGAGAAGTCCGGCGACGAGGACGCATATCGACGCCGTCTTCAGGAACCCGGGAAAGCGGCGGGACGTTCTCAGTCTGTCAAGGGCGGTACGTGGGGTTCGCCGTGGCATGGCAGCTCCTAGCGACAGGGGTGGGCGCACGTTACCGCCGGTATCCCCGAGTTTGAAGATGAACATGCGTCACTTTTCGGAGTCCGCAGGAAGAGCCTCGAGAAGAGATGGAGCCAAATCGCCTGTCGATACGTCTATTCGGCGACGCCCGTGCAAGACGCCGAAGTGACCGAAGTACAGGTGCAGGTGTGACGGAGGTGCAGGACGATGGCCGGTTTCCGGAGTCTGGCGAGACAGGTACGCGATCCGGGCTGTGATCTGGCGCTGCGGCGGTACTCACTGCGCAAGTGCCTTGAGAAGTTCGCTCCTTACGGGCATCGGGCGACCTGGGACCACCTGTGTTCCCGGGCGGGCTTCGGCCCGGAGGACCGCTCCCCCGACCCGGCGCGGCTCGTGGCCGCGCTGGAGGAGCTGGAGGAGGCCCGTTCCGTCTGGCTGGCCTACGAGACCGATTTCACCGAGCGGCGCAGGAAGGAGAAGCACGACGGGCTGCGCCGCCCCGGCAGCGTGGACGACTGGCACCGGCTCACCTGGGGCGGGTTCGGGGTCGCCTGGTGCGACGACCCGCGCATCCACCCCGACGGGCCGCTGGCCGACGTGCTGCGCCGGCTGATCGCCGCGCTGGAGCGCGAGCCGGGCTCGTGCTGCCCGGTGTGCGGCGGGGAACGGCTGCTCTGGAAGTACGGACTGGACCACGCACCGTCGTCCGGCCCGGTCTGCACGGACTGCGGGATCCTCGTGCCCCGCCCCGTGCTCTCCCCGCGGGCTCTGCAGTACGCCCGGCGGGGACAGCTGTTGATGTCTGCCTGACCGCCGCGGTGCAACGGGGGGTTCCACCGGGGCGTTTCACCGGGGGTGCGCAGGGGATGCCGTGCCCCCGCTCATGATTGGTGCCTGGCACCATCGGGTCATGGTGCAGGTGCAGGTGTGTCTCAACGGACGCCGTTCGGCCGCCGAGAGTGCGGCGGTGCCGCTGTCCCCGCAGGAACTGGCCCGCTCCGCGGCGGAGGCCGTCGAGACCGGAGCCACGTCGGTCCATGTCCACCCCAGGTCGCCGTGCGGGCATGACAGCCTCTCCCCGCGCGTGCTCGCGCCGACACTGGAGGCGATCCGGGCGCGGGTGCCGGTGCCGGTCGGGGTGACGACGGGCGCCTGGGCGGAGCCCGATCCGGCGGCCCGCCTCGCCCGGGTGCGCAGTTGGTCGGCGCTGCCCGACTTCGCCTCCGTCAACTGGCATGAGCGGGGCGCCGAGGAGGTCGCCGCCGCGCTGCTCGACCGTGGCGTGGGCGTGGAGGCGGGCATCTGGTCCGGCACCGACGGCGCAGCCCGGTTCGCCGCATCGCCGCTGGCGCCGCGGGTGCTGCGGGTGCTGGCGGAGGTGACCGACCCGGACCCGGCGACCGCCGAGGCCTCGGCGCGGGCCCTGCTGACCGAGCTGGGCACCGCCCACGGCCGGCCGGTGCTGCTGCACGGCGAGGAGGGCGGCACCTGGCCGGTGCTGCGGCTGGCCGGCCGGCTGGGCCTCGCCACCCGGATCGGCCTGGAGGACACGCTGCTCCTGCCGGACGGCGGACGGGCCGCGTCCAACGCTCAGTTGGTGGCGGAGGGGCTGGCCCAGTACCGGTCGTTCCAGCGCTCGTCGTAGGGCAGCCCCACCAGCTCGGCGCGTTTCGCGAGGTCCGTCTCGCCCCGGTCCCGCAGGCGGCCGGCCGCGTGCCGGGCGAGCCAGCACTGGAGCTCGGCGATTGCGGCGGCCTCGTCGTCCGGGTCCCACCAGCGGAACGGCCACTGGTCCCCGACCAGGTCGTACAGCCAGGTGTCCGCACAGCCGACCAGATGGGTGTCGGCGACGGGACCCGGCTCCCACCGGTCGAGCAGCGGAGTCATCGTGCGCAGGATCTTGGCGCAGACCTCGAAGACGTCCTCGACCGGGTACGGCGGCTCGGGAACCGTGAGCACCTCCTGCCACCACACGAGGACGAACGCCTCCAGGGCCGAGACCTGTTCGGCGGACCAGGAGCGCCGCTCCGCCCCGCTCAGGGCTTGTGTCTCCCAGCCGAGGCCGTCCAGGGTGCCGTCGGCCATCGCCCGTGCCGCGTCCGGCAGCAGGCGCCGCATGGCGGCGGCCTGGTCGTCGAAGTGGTCGGACACCTCGCAGAGGTACATCTTCACCACGTCCAGGGGCACGCGCACGGACGGCGTGCGCAGATAGGCGGTCTCCTCGGGGAGGTGACAGCGGCCGCAGCCGGTCTCGCCGGGGCTCGTGCACCCGTCGAAGGCGGTGTCGATGTCCGCGAGCGCGGCGGTGAGGGCGGGCGTACGCATGGGAGTGGATCCCCGTCCGGTACTCCGTGCACGGCGTCGCCGCCGGCCGAAGAGGGTGACGCTACCAGCCTCAAATCCCCTCGCTCCAGCCGGTTTCCGTCCGGACAGTGGAGGCGATGAAACCGAACCGATGAACACGGGGAGTCCCATGTCCACGCTGCGGGTCACCGCCGAAGTGCTGACCGTCCACGAGCATCCGAACGCCGACGCGCTCGAGCTGGCCCAGGTGGGCCTGTACCGGGCCGTCGTCGCCAAGGGCGCGTACCGCACCGGTGAGGCCGCCCTCTACATCCCCGAGCAGGCCGTGCTCCCGCACGCCCTGATCGAGGAGCTGGGTCTGACCGGGCGGCTCGCGGGCGGCGAGGCCAACCGGGTCAAGGCCGTACGGCTGCGCGGGGAGCTGTCGCAGGGCATCGTGTGCCGGCCGAAGGCGCTGGCCGACGTCGACCTGGCCCGCGCGGCGGCCGAGGGCGCGGACTTCGCCGAGCGGCTGGGCATCGTCAAGTGGGTGCCGCCGGTCCCGCCGACGATGAACGGCGAGGTGGAGTCCGCTCCCGATCTGCTGCCCTGGGTCGACATCGAGAACATCCAGCGCTACCCGGACATCTTCACGCCGGGCGAGCCGGTCGTCCTCACGGAGAAGCTGCACGGTTCGGCGTGCCTGCTGACGTACGTCGCCGGCGAGGGGCGGGTGCACGTCTCCTCCAAGGGCTTCGGCGCCAAGTCCCTGGCGCTGCGCGAGGATCCACGGAACCTGTACTGGCGGGCGGTGCGTGGACACGGGGTCGCGGAGGTGGCCGCCCGGCTGGCCGAGCGGCTCGGAGCGCGCCGGGTCGGCGTCTTCGGTGAGGTGTACGGCGCGGGCGTGCAGGACCTGACGTACGGGGCCGACGGACGGCGGGAGACGCTGGGGTACGCGGCGTTCGACGTCTCGGCGGAGATCGACGGCACCGTGCGCTGGCTCGACGCGGCGGAGCTGCTGGAGGGGGAGCTGCCGGTGGTGCCCCGGCTGTACGCGGGGCCGTACGACATCGAGCGGGTGCGGGAGTTCGCGAGCGGACGCGAGACGGTGTCCGGGCGGGGGCTGCATCTGCGCGAGGGTGTGGTGATACGGCCCGCGGCGGAGCGGTACAGCACGGTGACCGGGGGGCGTGCCATCGCCAAGGCGGTCAGTCCGGCGTATCTGACGCGCAAGGGTGGCACGGAGTACGAGTGAGGGGCCGTCGGCGGAGGGGGGCCTCGGCGCCCCTCCTCAGGGCAGGAGTTTCAGGGCCCCTCCGCCAGAAGTCTCGACCCCGTCAGCCGTTCGCCGAACACGTCGTCGGGGTTGGACAGGACGCAGTTCTCCAGCGACAGGCACCCGCACCCGATGCAGTCGGTCAGGTGATCGCGCAGCCGGTTCAGCTGCTTGATGCGTTCATCGAGCTCCGACCGCCACTTCTCCGACAGCCGGGCCCAGTCCTCCCGCGTGGGGGTCCGTTCCTCGGGGAGCTCCGCCAGCGCGTCCCTGATCGTGGCCAGCGGAATGCCGACCCGCTGGGCCGCGCGGACGAAGGCGACCCGGCGCAGGGTGTCACGGCTGTAGCGGCGCTGATTGCCGGACGTGCGGCGGCTGCTGATCAGGCCCTTGGACTCGTAGAAGTGCAGGGCGGACACGGCGGCGCCGCTGCGCGCGGACAGCTGTCCGACGGTCAGCTCGTGGATCTTCTCGGGAATCTGCGGCACTCCTGAGAGCCTAGCGGTCCGGTACCGACCGGGATCCGTTGACAGGCGCCCCGGACGCGACCATGCTAAGCAGTTGCTTAGAGACGTGAGCGAGACGCGCGAGCGAGAGGCCGGGAACATGGCAGAACCGAGGACCTTCACCTCCCCCGACGAGCTGAAGGCGGCCGTGGGCGAGCAGCTGGGTTACAGCGACTGGCTGGAGGTCGACCAGAAGCGGATCGATCTGTTCGCCGAGGCGACCGGGGATCACCAGTGGATCCACGTGGACCCGGAGAAGGCCGCCGCGGGGCCGTTCGGGACGACGATCGCGCACGGCTATCTCACGCTCTCGCTGCTCCCGGTCTTCGGACCGCAGCTGATCAGCGTCGAGGGCGTGAAGATGGGCGTCAACTACGGCACGAACAAGGTCCGCTTCCCCGCCCCGGTCCCCGTCGGCTCCCGACTGCGCGCCACCGCGAAGATCACCGGTGTCGAGGACGTCGCCGGCGGCGTCCAGGTGACGGTCGCCTTCACCGTGGAGCGCGAGGGCGGCGACAAGCCGGTGTGCGTCGCGGAGTCGGTGTCCCGGTACTACCTGTAGCGGCCCCGGTGGCCCCAGGGGCCGCGGCCGGGGCTACTTCGCCCCGACCATCCGCAGCACGAGGTCGGCGTAGAGCGCGCCGACCTCCTCGGGGGTGCGCGGGCCGTTCACGGTGAACCAGCGGGCCACGTCGATGCACAGAGACAGGATGGCGAGCGTGGTGCCCTGGACGTCGAGCACGTCGAACTCGCCCGCGGCCACCCCGTCCTCGACGATCCCGCGCACCTCCGCGTCGACCTGGCGGCGCAGCGCGACGATCTCGGCGCGGGCCTCGGGGCCGAGCGCGTCGAGCTCGTACTGCACGACCCGCGCGGTGGTGCGCCGCCCGGCGTGCCAGCGGACGAAGGAGCCGACCGCGTCGGCGAGCCGCTCGGCCGCGGTGCCCTCGCGCTGCGCCGCCGTGCGCAGGATGTCCAGGGCCTTGTCGTGACCGATGCGGCTGATCCGGTGGAGCAGCTCTTCCTTGGTCTTGTAGTGGATGTAGAGCGCGGCCGGGCTCATGCCGGCGCGGCCCGCGATGTCGCGGGTCGTCGTCGCGTGGTAGCCGCGCTCGGCGAAGGCCTCCACGGCGGCGACGAGCAGCCGCCGTGCCGCGTCAGGGGTGACCTCTTCCCACGGCTCCACTTCGCCGCCGGTCGTCTCCTCCGCCGTACTCATCGCTCGCTCGCCCCTCTCGATGACAGGAGCACCACCATACCGCCGACGGTGAGCGGGCGCTTAGTGCAGCCGGTCAGAGCTTTTCGAAGGGATCGTGTTCGGCCAGCAGCTTCTCCAGCCGGGCCTGGTCGACGCGGCTGACGATCCGGCCGGCCTCCTGCCGGTCCCGGATCACCTTGGCGAGGGTGAAGGCGGAGGTGACCAGGTACAGGACGGCGATGCCGAGGAAGCCGCGCACCCAGGCGCCGGCGTCCAGCCGGAGGATGCCGGAGGCGGTCGCCAGGAGGGCGACGGAGAACGAAGCGACGGCCTGACCGTAGAAGGCGGCCGTGCTCTGCTGCTTGACCGGTGTGTCACTCATGCTCCGAGCATCGGCGGACGTGGCCGCGGCCACATCCGCACACCTACTCAGACCGCTACTCAGAAGGCCGAAACCCCCGTCAGGGAACGGCCGATGAGCAGCTTCTGGATCTGGCTGGTGCCCTCGTAGAGGGTCATCACGCGGGCGTCCCGCAGGAGCTTGCCGGCCGGGTACTCGTCGATGTAGCCGTAGCCGCCGAAGACCTGCAGGGCGTTGTTGGCGGCGCGGACGGCGGCTTCGGAGGCGAACAGCTTGGCCTTGGAGGACTCGACGGCGAACGGCTGCCCGCGGTCGATGAGGTCGGCGACCCGCCAGGTGAGCAGCCGGGCGGCGTCCACGTCGACGGCGATGTCGCTGATCAGCTCCTGCACCAGCTGGTGGCCGGCGATGGGCTTGCCGAACTGCTCACGCTCGCCGGCGTACCCGACGGCCGCGTCCAGCGCGGCCTGGGCTATGCCCACACAGCCCGCGGCCACCGACATCCGCCCCTTGGCGAGCGCGGACATGGCGACCGAGAAGCCCTTGCCCTCCTCTCCCAGCATCGCCGAGGCGGGCACGCGGACATCCTCCAGCACCAGCTCGGCGGTGGCCTGGCCGCGCAGGCCGAGCTTGCCGTGGACGGCCCGGCGGGCCAGGCCGGGGGTGTCGGCGGGCACGAGGAAGGCGCTGACGCCCTTGTGGCCGGGGGCGTCGGTGGAGCGGGCGAAGAGGAGGACGACATCGGCCCAGGTGCCGTTGGTGATGAACATCTTGCTGCCGTTGATCACGAAGTCGTCGCCGTCGCGTACGGCGCGGGTGGTGAGGTTGCCCGCGTCGGAGCCGGTGCCGGGCTCGGTGAGGCCGAAGCAGCCCACGTGGTCGCCCGCGGTCAGTCCCGGCAGCCAGCGCCGCTTCTGCTCCTCGGTCCCCCAGGCGGCGATCGTCTTGGCGACGAGCCCGAGGGAGACGGAGACGATGCCGCGGACCGACGAGTCCCCGCGGCCCAGTTCCTCGGTGACCAGGCAGTACGCGAGGTGGTCGCCGCCCGAGCCGCCGTACTCCTCGTCGACGGTCAGCCCGAGGAAGCCGACCTCGCCGAGCTTCTTCACGATGCCCCGGTCGACCTCCTCGGCCCGGTCCCAGGCGACCGTGTGGGGGGCGATCTCGCGCTCCACGAAGTCCCGGGCGAGCTGCCGTACGGCGGTCTGCTCCTCACTGAGCCCCAGATGCACCACGCGATCACCCACACCCGATAGATCTTGAAAGCCGTACATTTAAATTAGCACTGCTAGTTTCCAGTCGCAGCCCTACTATGTGCGCCATGGCCCGACCGCGCAAGCCCCTCCTCAGCACCGACCGGATCGTCGAGACGGCCCGCGACCTCGTGGACCGGGAGGGCCTGGCGGCCGTCTCCACCCGCCGGCTCGCCGCCGAGCTGGGGGTGAGCGGGCCCTCGCTCTACAACCATTTCGCCACCAAGGACGAGATCCTGGAGGCGGTCGCGGACTCGGTGAGCGGGCTGGTCGACCTGTCGATGTTCGAGGACGGCCGCGACTGGCGCACCGCGCTGCACGACTGGGCGGTCTCCTACCGGGCCGCCCTGCGCGACCACCCGAACATCGTCCCGGTCCTCGCGCGCGGCCCGGGCCGGCGCCCCGCCGCGCTGCGGCTGGCGGACGCGGTGTACGGCGCGATGGTCGACGCGGGCTGGCCGCCGGCGCAGGCGACCTCCATCGGCGCGCTGATGCGGTACTTCATCATGGGCTCCGCCCTCGGCTCGTTCGCCGGGGGTTTCGTGGACGACGCGAGCGCGTACGACCCCGCCGACTACCCCCACCTGGGCCAGGCGCACCTGCTCGCCGAGCAGCAGGAGAAGATCGACGAGCGGGCCTTCGAGGCGGGGCTGTCGGCGCTGCTGGACGGACTGGCGCAGCAGTACGAGCAGGTGCGGCAGATCGTGTAGGGAAGGCCGGCGGCGTGCGGGGAAGGGTCGGGGCGTGCCGGGACGGTTCGGCGGGTGCCGAAGTGTCGGTGCCGCATGCTGGGTGCATGACCACCAAGGACCCCCGGGCGGCCGGGCTCGCCGCACTGGCCGCACTGGTGGCCGACGAGACCCGGGCCGCGTGTCTGCTGGCGCTGCTCGACGGGCGTGCCTGGACGGCCGGTGAGCTGGCCCGGCACGCCGGGGTCGCCGCGTCCACGCTGAGCGAGCACCTGGGGAAGCTGGTGGCCGGCGGCCTGCTCGACGAGGAGCGGCAGGGGCGGCACCGGTACGTACGGCTCGCCGACGCGCGCGTGGCGGGGCTGGTGGAGGAACTGGCCGCCCAGGTGCCTCCGGCGGAGGTACGGCCACGCTCGCTGCGGGCGTCGAGCGCCGGGGCCGCGATGGCACGGGGACGCACGTGCTACGACCATCTCGCGGGGCGGCTCGGTGTCGCGGTCACCGACGCGCTGACCCTCCGGGGGCTGCTGCGGCAGGACACCGGGTTCGCGCTGACGGACGCGGGGGTGGAGTGGTTCGGCGCGGCCGGGATCGCCCTCGACCTGTCGAACCGGCGGCGCCCGCCGGCCCGCGCGTGCCTCGACTGGACCGAGCGGCGGCCCCACCTGGCGGGGGCGGCGGGGGCCGCGCTGTGCCGGCACGTGCTGGAGGCGGGGTGGTGCGTGCGGGTGGGCTCCGCCCGGGCCGTGAAAGTGACTCCGTCGGGGGAGCGGGAGTTGTCGGCGCTGCTGGGCATTTCGCCGGGCGAGCTGTGCTGAGTGCGGCTGCCGGGGCGGGCTGTGCGTTGGTTCGCCGGGTGCGGGTCCGTCGTGATTGCTCGCGCCCACGCGTGGCTGCGTCCCGTCCGAATTCCGCCGGTCCGGAACCCGGCCGGTCTCCAACCTCGGGAGAATGATGAACGCCGACCGTGGTCGCGCCCGGCTGCTGCCCGCCTGTGCGGCGATCGTGACCGTCGTCCTGTGGGCGTCGGCCTTCGTGGCGATCCGCAGTGCGGGGCAGGAGTACTCCCCCGGCGCGCTGGCCCTGGGCCGGCTGGCGTCGGGCGCGGTCGCTCTGGGACTCATCTGGGGCGTACGCGGAAAAGGGCTGCCCCCGAGAGCCGCCTGGCGCGGGATCCTGCTGTCCGGGCTGCTGTGGTTCGGCTTCTACATGGTCGTCCTGAACTGGGGCGAGCAGCAGGTGGACGCCGGTACCGCGGCCCTCGTCGTGAACGTCGGCCCGCTGCTGATCGCCCTGCTGGGCGCCCGGCTGCTCGGTGATCCGATGCCGCCCAGGCTCCTGGCCGGGATGGCGGTGTCGTTCGCGGGCGCGGTGACCGTGGGGCTGTCGATGTCGGGCGGCGGCGGGTCCTCGGTGCTGGGTGTGGTGCTGTGCCTGCTCGCCGCGATGGCGTACGCCGCGGGTGTCGTCACGCAGAAGCCGGCCCTGGGACATGCGAGCGCCCTGCAGGTGACGACGTTCGGGTGTCTGGTCGGGACGGTGGCGTGCCTGCCGTTCGCCGGGCAGTTGGCGCACCAGGCCGCGCACGCGCCCGTGTCGGCCACCCTCGGCATGGTCTACCTGGGCGTCTTTCCGACCGCGCTCGCCTTCACCACCTGGGCGTACGCCCTCGCCCGCACCACCGCCAGCCGGATGGGCGCGACGACGTACGCGGTGCCGGCGCTGGTCGTGCTGATGTCGTGGCTGATGCTCGGTGAGGTGCCGGGCGCGCTCACGCTCGTGGGCGGTGTGCTGTGCCTCGCCGGTGTGGCGGTGTCCCGGTCCCGGGCGCGCGCCGGCCGTACGGCCCGGGTCGCGGCCGGACAGGAGCCGCGACCCGAGAAGGTGCCCTGAGGCTCCCGCGCCTCAGAACACCACCAGCGCCCGGCCGCCCTTGCCCGCGAGCATGTTCTCGAAGGCGGCCGGGATGCCTTCGAGGGCGATCCGCTCGGTGACCAGCGCGGAGAGGTCAAGGCGGCCCTCCCGCACGTGCGCGGCGAGCACCGGCAGGTCGCGGGCCGGGTCGGTGTTGCCGTACACACAGCCGGACAGGGTGCGGCCCCAGTGGAAGATCTCCAGGGCGTTGAAGGTGACCTCCTGGTCCTTGCCGCCGATGCCGACGACCGTCGTACGGCCGCCCCGGCGGGTGGAGTCCCAGGCCGCGCGGATGCTGACCGCGCGGCCGACACACTCCACGGCGACGTCGACGCCCTGCTTGCCGGTGAGGGCGCGGATCTCGCGGGAGGTCGTGTCGGAGGCGACGACGTAGTCCGTGGCACCGGCCGCGCGGGCCAGCTCCTCCTTCTCCGGGGAGACGTCGACGGCGATGATCCGGGACGCGCCCGCGATGCGGGCCGACTGGAGGGTGGCGAGGCCGACCCCGCCGACTCCGAACACGGCGACGGTCTCGCCGGGGCGGACCTGCGCCGAATGGTGGACGGCGCCGTAGCCGGTGAGGACGGCGCAGCCGAGGAGGGCGGCGTCCACCAGCGGCACCCCGTCCGGCAGGGGCAGCACGCAGGACGCGGAGACCACCGTCTCCTCGGCGAAGGCGGCCACGTTCAGACCGGGGTGCAGGTCGGTGCCGTCGACGGTGCGGGCGTAGACGTCGGCGGCTCCGTTCAGGGCGTTGGCGCACAGCCAGACCTCGCCGAGCGTGCAGGCGTGGCAACTGCCGCAGGAGGGAGCCCAGTTGAGAACCACGGAGGCGCCGGGCGAGACGTGGGTGACGCCCTCCCCGACCGCCACGACCGTGCCGGCGCCCTCGTGGCCGAGGACCGCCGGGGCGGGCACGCGCATGGTGCCGTTGGACAGGGACAGGTCGGAGTGGCAGACGCCGGCGGCGGCGAGGCGGACCCGGACCTGCCCGGGGCCCGGGTCGGGCAGCTCGACGGCGGTGATCTCCAGCGGGGCGCCGATGGCGGGCAGGACAGCGGCTCGTACGGCCATGACTCGCGAACTTCCTTAGAACTGGAGGGACTTGGTCTGCAGGTACTCGGCGAGTCCGTGGGCGCCGAGTTCCCGGCCGACCCCGGACTGCTTGTAGCCGCCGAAGGGGGCCAGGGGGTTGAACCGGCCGCCGTTGATGTCGACCTGGCCGGTGTCCATACGGCGGGCGAAGGCGACGGCCTCGGCCTCGTCACCGGCCCAGACGGCACCGGCGAGGCCGTACACCGTGCCGTTGGCGATGCGCAGGGCGTCCTCCTCGTCCTCGTAGCGGAGGACGGTGAGGACCGGGCCGAAGATCTCCTCCTGGGCGACGGTCATGTCGGGGGTGACGTCGGCGAAGACGGTCGGGCTGACGAAGTAGCCCTTCTCGCGCGGGCTGTCGGGGCCGCCCGCGACCAGGCGGGCGCCCTCGGCGATGCCCTGCTCGATGTAACCGCGCACCCGGGCCTGCTGCCTGGCGTTGACGACCGGGCCGATGCGGTCGCCGTACTTGGCGGCCGCGCCGGCCGCCAGCTCGACGGCCTCGTCGTACCGGTCACGGTGGACCAGCATGCGGGTCCAGGCGCTGCACGTCTGGCCGGAGTTGGACATCACGTTGGCGACACCGACGTTCACCGCCTTGGCGAGGTCGGCGCTCGGCAGGATGACGTTGGCGGACTTGCCGCCGAGTTCGAGGGCCACCTTCTTGACGGCAGCGCCCGCCGCCGCGCCGATCTTCCTGCCGACCGCGGTGGAGCCGGTGAAGGAGACCAGGTCCACGCCCGGGTGTTCGGCGAGCGCCTGGCCCGCGACCGGTCCGAGCCCGGTGACCAGGTTGAAGACACCGGCGGGTACGCCCGCCTCGTGCACGGCCTCGGCGAAGAGCTGTGCGGTGAGCGGGGTGTCCTCGGCGGGCTTGAGGACGATCGTGCAGCCCGCGGCGAGGGCCGGGGCGACCTTGGCGACGATCTGGTGCAGGGGGTAGTTCCAGGGGGTGATCGCGCCGACCACGCCGATCGGCTCGTGCAGGACGGTGGAGTTGCCGACCTTCTCCTCGAACGGGTGGCCGACGGCCAGCTCGGCGTAGGAGCCGGCGACCGCGATCGGCACGCCCGCGTGCACCATCTGCGAGAACTGCAGCGGGGAGCCCAGCTCGGCGGTGACCGTCTCGGCGATCTCGTCCTTGCGCGCCACCAGGGCGTCCCGGAGGGCGGAGAGGCGTGCGGCGCGCTCGGCCGGCGCTGTGGCCGCCCAGCCGGGGAGGGCGGCGCGGGCCGCGCGGACGGCGGTGTCGACGTCCAGCGCGGACCCTGCCGGCACCCGGCCGATGACCTGCTCGTCGGCCGGGTTCACGACCTCGATCACGTCCCTGCCCTCGGCGGGGCGCCATGCGCCGTCGATGTACAGGCCGTCGTGTGCCTTCATGCTGCTTCCTCCCGGCGGGTCCGCGTGGTCCGGCACACAAACTAGCGGCGATAGTTTTTACGCGCCAGACGCACTCGGGACTCATCATCGCCGGGCGGGCGGCCGCTCACTCCTCCAGGTCGGGCAGCCGGTCGGGGGACGGGCAGATGCGGTCGCCGTGCTGGTCGAAGACGAAGAGGTGGGCGAGGTCGACGAGGAGCGGGACCTGCATGCCGCGGTGCAGCCGGATGTCCGGGGTGGTGCGGACCACCAGGTCGCCGGGGAGGCGGCCCTCCGTGGGGGCGGGTTCCGGCTCGGCGTCGTCGGGGTGTTCGAGCACCACCACCGGACCGGCGCGCAGCGACCCCGCCCGCTCCCGGAGCCGGTCCAGCACGCCCAGACTCTCCCTGCGCCGGCGGCGCGCGGGCCGGGCGGCCGGGCGCGGAGCCTCGAGTTCGGGTACGACGGCGGGGCTGGAGCCGGTGTCGAAGTGGACGAGGACCTCGTGCCCCTGGAACTCCACGTGCTCGACCAGCCCGGTGAGCGGCACCTCGCCGGGCCGGGCGGAGCCGTGCCGGGCAATGCGGACGGCCTCCGAGCGCAGCCCGACGATGACCTCACGGCCCTGCTGCACCCGCAGCAACTGGTGGTCCAGGGACAGCGGTTCGGGCAGGCGCAGGTACTGCTTGCCCAGGCTGACGGTCATGGCGCCGTCCAGCGGGGCGCGGACCAGGCCGCGCAGCAGGTTGATGCGCGGGATGCCGATGAAGGCGGCGACGAAGACGTTGCGGGGCAGCGCGTAGACCTCGCGCGGGGTGCCGACCTGCTGGAGGACCCCGCCGCGCAGCACGGCGACCCGGTCGCCGAGGGACATCGCCTCGGCCTGGTCGTGGGTGACGTAGACCGTCGTGACCGCCAGCTCGCGGGTCAGCCGGGATATCTCGGTGCGCAGGTGGTTGCGGAGCTTGGCGTCCAGGTTGGACAGCGGCTCGTCCATCAGGAAGGCGGAGGGGTGGCGGGAGATGGCCCGGCCCATGGCGACCCGCTGCCGCTCACCGCCGGAGAGCTGGCCGGGGAAGCGGTCGAGGAGGTCCTCGATGCCGAGCATGCGGGCGGTGGCCGTGACGCGCGGGGAGGGGTCGGTGCCGGGAGCCTCGATGCGCAGCGGGAAGCCGATGTTGTCGCGGCTGGTCATGTTCGGGTAGAGGGCGAAGTTCTGGAAGACTATGGCCATGCCGCGCTCGGAGGGCTGCCAGTGGTTGGCGTGCTCGCCGTCGAGCAGCAGCACGCCCTCGTCGATGTCCTCCAGGCCGGCGATCATCCGCAGCACGGTGGACTTGCCACAGCCGGACGGGCCGAGCAGGACCAGGAACTCGCCGGGCGTGATGTCCAGCGAGAGCCGGTCCACCACGCGCGGGCCGCGTGCGTAGGACTTGCTCACGTCGTGCAGAGAGATGGCGCGTGTCATGGCTGCCGCCCCCGGGGGCTGTCCGGAGCGCCGCTGCTCCGTGTCCGAAGGCCCCGTGCGGGTCGTACGGGGCTTGTGAGTCACGGAAGTTAACGGAATGTGCCCGGCCGGGGGAAGACACGGCACGTCATGCTCCGCTCCGGCGCAGGCAGCCGGGAAAGCGGAGGATCTGGTTCGGGCCGCTTCGGCCCTTCCCCCGCCTCCGGTCACTTCGTCGCCGTCAGGTGGGCGAAGACCACCACGTTGCTGGTGTAGCCCGTCCGCCGGCTGAAGAGGCCGCCGCAGGTCAGTACGCGGAGTTCGGGGCGCCGGGTCGGGGCGTAGACCTCCTCGTCCGGGAAGTCCGCCTTGTCGAAGACCTTCACCTGGTCCACGGTGTAGACGGCGGTACGGCCGTCCGCACGTCCGGCCTCGATGAGCTTGCCGGGCGTGACATGGGCGAGCGCGGCGAAGACGGCGGGACCGGTCGTGGTGTCGCGGTGGCCGACGGCGATCGCGGTGCCCGGCTCGCCCGGTGTGGGGCCGCCCTCGTACCAGCCGACCAGCTGGGGCCGGTCGACCGGTGGCGTCTGCAGATGCCGGTCCTGGTCGAGCCGGAGCGCCGCGATCGGGGCGTCGACGCCCAGCGAGGGAATGCGGAGGGACGTCGGCCGGGACCGGGGCAGCGGGCGGGGCGGGGGCGTCGGACTGGCGGGGGGAGCGGCGCCGTCCGCACCGGAGCCGTCATGGCCCGCGCCCCGGCCGTCGGCACGGGAGGCATCCGGGCCGCCTGCCCGGACGGCCCCGGGGGGCGTGTCGTGTCCCCCGCACCGGCCCACCACCATCACCAGGACGACCACGAGCGCGGCGGTCCTGGCGAGGCGGTAGGCGCGGGTCCGGTACCAGGGCCTGCGTCCGCGCCTACGCGGCACCATGGGGCCGCCGGCGGATCAGCCGGACGTACACGGCACCGCAGACCGCGACCAGACCGACGGCCGCCGCCGCGGTGACCGGCGAGTACGCGGCCGCCCTGTCGATGAGACCGCCGCCGCCCGCGTGCACACCGCCCTTCGGGCCGTCGTGGTCGTCCTGGCCTCCCCAGGACCCGTTGTTCTGGTCGTTCCGCTGGTGGTCCTGGCCGCCCTGCTGATTGTTCTGCTGGTGGTCCTGGCCGCCCTGCTGGTGGTCCTCGATCTGGCCGCCGGGCGCCCCGTCCAGCTTGCCGTCGTGGCAGTTGACGCGGAAGACCTTCTCCTTCACGGCCGGCGGCGTGCCCACGGTCCAGCTGACCTTGTACTGGCCGTCAGCGAGACCCAGCGGATCGGTGTGCCCGGCGCCCGCGGCCAGCTGGATGGTTCCGGTGACGGTGGCGGCGGTGGGCAACGGGGGCTGTGGAGTGATGGTGTACAGGACGCTGGTGAGCGTGTCGAAGTTGACGGCCTCCAGATAGAACCTGCACACCACAGGATCGTCCTTGGCCGACCCGACGAGCGCCGTTCCGTTGAGATGCCGTTCGTCGTGGACCCTGATGTCGCCGTTCTCCCCCTGGGCCACCGCGCTCGGCGCCACCACCCAGGACGCACCCGCCGCGGCGAGGGCGGTGAGGACGACTGTGGCGCCCGCGCGGGGGCCGACGGCACGTGGGAGTGACAGGGTGGGCATGGGCAGTCCTCCGAGTTCAGACGATTTTCATACAAATCGCTCTTTCGCCTGGACTCTCCTTCATGGGCCGCTCAGCCCCCGGCAGCGACGCCCGGCGCGCCGTCAGATATCGCTCGTGCGGCGCAATCCCGGCCGTTGCGGCCGCCCCTCCGTCACCCGTCCGGCCCCCTCCAGGGGTCGCCCCGGCGACCGCAGGGCGACCCCCGACGACACCAGCAACAGGGCCCCCAGCATCACGAACGGCGCCGCCACACCCGCCACGCCCGCGACCAGGCCCGCGGCGGCGGGGGCGGCGACCTGGCCGAGCCGGTTGCCGGTCAGCCGCAGGGCGAGCGCCGTGGAGCGGGCGTCCTCGGGGGCGGCCTGGACCACCGTCGTCATCGACAGCGGCTGCCCCACCCCCAGGCAGAACCCGAGGACCGTGAGCATCGCGCCGAGCGCCCACACCGGCACCGGCAGCGCCACCCCCGCGCACAGCACCGCGGCCAGGAGACAGGTCGCCGTGAGCAGCGCCGGCCGGCCGAGCAGCCGGAGCAGCGGGGTGAGGACGAGCCGGCAGGCGATGGTGGCACCGGCCCGCAGCCCGAGCAGCACGCCGACCACCGACGGGGCGATGCCGCGGTGTTCACCGACCACCGGGAGGTAGGCGGTGAGGATGTCGGTGGCGGACAGCACGGACAGGCTGATGAGCATGCCCGCGGGCACGCCCCGGGCGCGCAGGATGCCACCGACCGGCACCCGGGTGCCCTGCGGCGCACGCGCGTCGACGGCCGTACGGTCCTCGATGCGCCACAGCGAGGTGAACGCGGCGGCCGCGGCCGCGGCCGCCACGACCAGGGCGAGCGCGCTGCTGCGGGCCATGTCCGGCCCGCCGATCAGGGCGCCAGCGGCGACGGGCCCGATCAGCTGCCCGAGGGAGGCGCCGATGGCGAAGTGCCCGAAGTTGCGGTCCTGTTCGTGCGGCGCGGACTGCCGGGCGACCAGCGACTGGGCGCCGATCACGAAGCAGAGGTGGCCGAGTCCCATCACCCCGCTCCACAGGGCCGTCGCCCACAGGGAGTTCACCAGTCCGCTGAGCGCGCAGCCGCCGGCGATCAGGACCACGCCCACCGGGAGCAGGGGGGCGCAGCGGCCGTGGTCGGTGCGGCGGCCGAGGGGGACGGCGGCGAAGAGCGGGAGCAGGGCGTAGACGCCCGCGACGACACCGACCGCCCGCTCGTCGGCGCCCAGCGCGAGGGCCCGGTAGGAGACGGCGGGCCGGGCCATCGACACCGCCCCCTGTGCGCAGCCGAAGGCGATGACGAGGCGGAGCAGCCAGCCGCGGTTCCCACCGGGCGCCATGAGGTGTACCTCCTCGAGGTGTTCAGACGGTGCCGAAGAGGATTCCGGCCCCGAGGACCACCAGGGACGTCAGCGCGGCCCACTTGACCACGAAGCGGGTGTGGTCGCCGAACTCCACCTTGGCCATGCCGACCAGGACGTACACGGCGGGCACGAGGGGGCTGGACATGTGCAGGGGCTGGCCGACGATCGAGGCGCGGGCGATCTCCAGCGAGGAGACGCCGTGCGCGTGGCCCGCCTCGGCGAGCACCGGCAGGATGCCGAAGTAGAAGCCGTCGTTGGACATGAAGTAGGTCAGCGGGATGCTCAGCACGCCGGTGACGAGGGCCATGTGCGGGCCCATGCCGTCGGGGATGTTGTCCACCAGCCAGGTCGCCATGTGGTCGACCATGCCGGTGCCCTGCAGGACGCCGGTGAAGACGGCGGCGGCGAAGACCATGCCGGAGACGTTGAGGACGTTCTCCGCGTGGGCGGCGATGCGGGCCTTCTGGTCCGGCATGTGCGGGAAGTTGACGGTCAGGGCGAGGGCGGCGCCGAGCAGGAACAGCACCGGGATCGGCAGCCATTCCATGATCATGGCGGTGAGCAGGGCGACCGTCAGCAGCGCGTTGAACCAGTACAGCTTCGGGCGCAGGGTGGGGCGGTGCGGGTCGAGGCCCTGGAAGCCCTCGTCGTCCTCCTCGGGCAGGTCCGCACCGGCACCGGAGCCCGAACCGCCGGCGCGCGCCGAGGACTTCCCGCAGCCGCCGCCGACCAGGACGGTCTCCTTCTCCTCCACCAGCACCTCGTCCAGCGTGAGCACACCGAGCCGCTTCCGCTCGCGGCGGCCGAGGACACAGGCGAGGACGAGGACGGACACCAGGCCCACGGCCAGGGCCGGGATCATCGGCACGAAGATGTCGCTCGCGTCCACCTTCAGCGCGGTGGCGGCACGTGCGGTCGGCCCGCCCCACGGCAGCGTGTTCATCACGCCGTTGGCCATGGCGGCGACGCCGGTCATCACGACCAGGGACATCTTCAGGCGCTTGTACAGCGGGTACATCGCCGAAACGGTGATCATGAAGGTGGTGGAGCCGTCGCCGTCGAGGGAGACGACCGCGGCGAGGAGAGCGGTGCCGATGACGATGCGCAGCGGGTCGGCCCTGCAGAACTTCAGGATGCCCCGCACGACCGGGTCGAAGAGGCCGACGTCGATCATCACCCCGAAGTAGACGATCGCGAACATGAGCATCGCCGCGGTGGGGGCGAGACCGGTGACGCCGTCGATGACGTAGTCGCCGAGCTCGGCGCCCTTGCCCACGAACACGCAGAACAGCGCGGGAATCAGCACGAGCGCCGCGATCGGCGACATCTTCTTCAGCATGATCAGGACCAGGAAGGTCGCGATCATGGCGAAGCCGAGGATGGTCAGCATGAATGGATACCTAACGTTCGCCCTTGAACATCCCACCTGGGGGTCGGCGGTGCGTTGACGTTAGGTCCCGTCGTCCGGCGTCAGCAAGATGTTGACGTGCGAGCAATAAGAGCGAAAGTCCAGGTCACAGGCTTGCGGCTACGTCGACGGGGATGCCGTTGAGTACCGCGTTGCCCGAGAGCGGGTCCAGCAGGCTGCCGTCGAGGAGCTGGTTGACGTTGACTCCGGGGGCGGTGACGGCGTGCCCGAGGCGGGTGCCGGGGCGGTCGTGGCCCCAGCCGTGCGGCAGGCTCACCACACCCGGCCGGACGGCGTCGGTGACCTCCGCGGGGGCCACCACCTCTCCCCCGGCACCCTTCACCCGCACGTCCGCCCCGTCGCGGACGCCGAGGCGAGACGCGTCCTGCGGGTGGATGTGCAGGGTGCAGCGGTTGCTGCCGCCGGTGAGGGCGGGCACGTTGTGCATCCAGCTGTTGTTGGAGCGGAGGTGGCGGCGGCCGACCAGGACCAACCCCTCGGGCCGCTCCTCCAGGGACCGGCGGAGCCGGGGCAGGTCGGCGGCGATCGGCCCGGGGAGCAGCTCGACCTTGCCGCTGCGGGTCCGCAGCGGCTGGGGCAGCCGGGGGCGCAGCGGGCCGAGGTCGATGCCGTGCGGGTGAGCGAGCAGCTCGGCGAGGGTCAGCCCGTCGGGCCGTACGCCGAAGCCGTCGCCGTACGGGCCGAGGCGCAGCATCATGTCCAGCCGCCGTTCGGGCCCGGTGTCGCCGGTGAGCAGGCCGGCGAGCTCCTGCGGGTCGCGGCCGAACACCGGGGAGTGCTCCTGCGTCACGGCCTTGCCGAGGGTCTGGTCGACGACCATCGCGTCCACGACGGCGGGGTCGGCGCCGTGCATGCCGGTGGCGGCCAGGATCAGGCGGGCGAGGATCTCGGACTCGGCCATCCGGCCGGGCTCCAGCGGGACCGCGGGACGGGTGTAGCGGACCTGGTTGCGTATGGCGAGGGTGTTGAAGGCGAAGTCGTGGTGCGGGCTCTGCGACGGCGGGGGCGGGGGAAGGACGACGTCCGCGTGGCGGGCGGTCTCGTTGAGGTAGGGGTCGACGCTGACCATGAAGTCCAGGGAGTCCAGGGCCTTGTCGAGGCGGTCGCCGTCGGGCGCGGAGAGCACCGGGTTGGCGGCGACGACGATCAGCGCGCGGACCGGTTCGCCCTCCTCGGTGGCGGTGTCGATCTCCTCGGCGAGCGCGGACAGCGGCAACTCACCCTTGACTTCGGGGAGTTGCCGCACCCGGGAGCGCCAGCGGCCGAGCGTGAACCCGCGACCGGGGCCGGCCGGGCGGGGCGCCTTGTCGGTGGCCGCCTGCGGGAAGAGGGCGCCGCCGGGCCGGTCCAGGTTGCCGGTGAGGACGTTGAGGACGTCGACCAGCCAGCTCGCCAGGGTGCCGTGCGGGACGGTGCAGCTGCCGATGCGGGCGTACACGGCGGCGGTGGGGGCCGCGGCCAGCTCGCGGGCGAGGGTGCGGATCAGCTCCGCGTCGAGGTCACAGGCCCCGGCCACGGCCTCCGGGGTGAAGTCCGCCAGGGCGTCCCGCAGTTCTTCGATCCCCTGCACATGCGGGGCGAGGTCCTTCAGGTCCACCAGACCTTCCTCGAAGAGCACGGTCGCCATCGCCGCGAGCAGCAGGGCGTCGGCGCCGGGGCGGATCGCCAGGTGCCGGTCGGCCAGCCGCGCGGTGCGGGTGCGGCGCGGGTCGACCACGGTGAGCCGGCCGCCGCGGGCCTTGAGGGCCTTGAGCCGACCGGGGAAGTCGGGGGCCGTGCACAGACTGCCGTTGGACTCCAGGGGGTTGGCGCCGATGAGGAGCAGATGGTCGGTGTGGTCCAGGTCCGGCACCGGGATGGCGTGGGCGTCGCCGAACAGCAGCCCGCTGGAGACGTGCTTGGGCATCTGGTCGACCGTGGAGGCGGTGAACAGGCTGCGGGTGCGCAGGGCGCCGAGCAGGACGGGCGGGTAGAGGGCGCCGGCCACGGTGTGCACGTTGGGGTTGCCCAGGACGACCCCGACGGAGTCCGGCCCGTACCGCTCCACGACCGGGCGCAGACCGGCGGCGACCGCGTCGAAGGCCTCCTCCCAGGTGGCCTCGCGCAACGCGCCGTCCTTGCGGACGAGCGGGGTGCGCAGCCGGTCGGGGTCGGAGTCGACGGCCCCGAAGGAGGCGCCCTTGGGACAGATGAAGCCCTTGCTGAAGACGTCCTCACGGTCGCCACGGGCTCCGGTGACACGGCTGCCCTCGACGGTGAGGGTCAGCCCACAGGTGGCCTCGCACAGGGGGCAGATGCGCAGGGCGGTGCGGGACACGGGTCCTCCCGGGGGTCGGCGGCGGCGCGGAGCGAGCGCGGTCCGGCTCGAGGTGAGCATACCGACCGGTATGCATGGAGGGGAGTCCATCGGCGGCACGATCCATGAGGAGGCGGGCCGACGGCCGGGGGCCGGACGACGTTTCAGTCGAGTACGCGCCCCAGGTACGCCCGCAGCAGCTCCCGCGTCTCGCTGATGATCGCCTCGTCCCCCTGCGGGTCCGTCCGGAAGGCCAGCTGGACGAGGGTGTCGGCGCTCTCCACGGCGACCAGGAAGACCCGGCGCAGATCGTCGTCGGGGCGGCGGCCGAGGTAGCCGGAGAGCAGCGCGGTGAGCCGGTCGGCGACGCGGGTGTTGGGCTCGCACTGGCGGGCGCCGACCGGTATCTGGTTGCCGAAGTCGACCAGGGAGAAGCCGGGCGCGGTGCGCTTCATGGCCAGGTACTCGTCCAGGACGGCGTCCATCGCGGCCCGCCAGTCCCCCGCGCGCGCCGCCTTCAGCCGCTCGGTGACCTGCTCGACGTACCGCTCCAGGTTGCGCTGGGCGAGGGCGTCGGCCATCTGCCGCTTGTTGCCGAAGAAGCGGTAGACCGAGCCGATGGGCACGCCGGCGCGCTGGGCGACCGCCCGCGTGCTCAGGGCGTCGTAGCCGACCTCGTCGAGGAGTTCGGCGCACGCGTCGAGGATTCTGGTCAGCCGTTCGGCACTGCGCCGCTGGACGGGCGCACGGCGGAGGGATGTCGCGTCGGGCACGGGCTTCATGATGCCTTTCCGCCGGGGTCGGGTGAAGCTCACCCCTCAGTACGGGAGAGGGTGGCCGGTGCACTCATGCGCCGGCCCCCCGGGCCGCGGTGCTCACCGACGGCTCCGCCGGCTCCGGGCCCGACACCGTGATGTCGGCGGTGCGCTGGACGGGCCGGCCCTGTACGGCCCACACCGTGCCGTCGTCGGCGTACAGGCGCGCCGTGACGTGGTGGGTGCCGCGCGGCACCAGGCGGGCGGCCAGGTGGTACCCGTGGGTGCGCAGCAGGGCCACCCGGTGGCCGTCGACGAAGAGGTGGACGAGCCCCCGCCCGGTGACCGCCGTGGGCCTCGCGCCGGGCGCGGAGCAGCGGAAGCGGCGGAAGGTCAGCCGGACGTCCCAGCCGCCGCGGGAGTCCGGGGTGACCTCGACGCCCACCTCGGGCGCGTTCTTCTGCGCGACCTCGCGCAGATGCCGGCCGGTCTCGTCGGTGCCGTCCAGGACCTTGCCCACCGGGGACGGCGAGGCCGCGCCGTCCGGGGCCCGGTTCTCGGTACAGCCCGCGGCGGCGAGCGGCAGCAGGACGCCCACCGCTAGCGCGGCGAGCGATCTGCGCGTCCACGACATGCCCCGGAGAGTAGAACGGTGATCCGTCACCACGAATCCCCCTGAAGTCTGGTTCTGCTCGTCCCCCGGACGGAGGAGAGCGGGACCTCTTGCGCCCGGCCGCACTCATTCCTACGGTGATGCATAGGAATCAGGGACGCAAGGGAGCGATCATGAGCGGGGACGCGCGGAAGACCGCCGCGGGACTGTCGTATCTCACGGGGTTCGGCAATGAACACGCCTCGGAGGCGGTGCCCGGCGCCCTGCCCGAGGGGCGCAACTCACCGCAGCGGGCGCCGCTCGGGCTGTACGCGGAGCAGCTGAGCGGTACGGCGTTCACCGAGCCGCGGGCGCACAACCGCCGCTCGTGGCTGTACCGCATCCGCCCGTCGGCCGCGCACCCGGCGTTCACCCGCACCGACAACGGCGCGATCCGCACGGCCCCCTTCACCGAGGCGGTGCCCGACCCCAACCGGCTGCGCTGGAACCCGCTGCCCGAGCCCCCGGAGGGCACCGACTTCCTGGCCGGCCTGTGGACGCTCGGCGGCAACGGCGACGCGACCCAGCGCACCGGGATGGCCGTGCACCTGTACCACGCCGACGCCTCGATGGAGCGGGTCTTCTCCGACGCCGACGGCGAGCTGCTGATCGTGCCGGAGCGCGGCGGGCTGCTGCTGCACACCGAGTTCGGCCGGCTCCATGTGGAGCCCGCCCATGTGGCGCTGATCCCCCGTGGGGTGCGCTTCCGTGTGGAGCTGCTGGACGAGTCCGCCCGGGGGTATGTGTGCGAGAACTACGGGGCGCCGTTCCAGCTCCCCGACCTCGGACCCATCGGCGCCAACGGACTCGCCAACGCCCGGGACTTCCGGGCGCCGGTCGCCGCGTACGAGGAGCTGGACGGTCCGGTGGAGGTGGTGAACAAGTTCTGCGGCAACCTCTGGACGGCCACCTACGACCACTCCCCCCTCGATGTGGTCGCCTGGCACGGCAACCATGTGCCGTACGTCTATGACCTGCGCCGTTTCAATGTGATCGGCACCATCTCCTACGACCACCCGGACCCGTCCATCTTCACGGTGCTGACCTCCCCTTCGGACACCCCGGGCCTGGCGGGCGTCGACTTCGTCGTCTTCGCCCCGCGCTGGCTGGTGGGCGAGAACACCTTCCGGCCGCCGTACTTCCACCGGAACGTGATGAGCGAGTACATGGGTCTGATCGAGGGCGCCTACGACGCGAAGGCCGAGGGCTTCGTGCCGGGCGGCGGCTCGCTGCACAACATGATGTCGGCGCACGGCCCGGACCGTGAGACCTTCGACAGGGCGAGCGCGGCCGAGCTGGGGCCGCAGAAGATCGACGACGGGCTGGCGTTCATGTTCGAGACCCGCTGGCCGGTGACCCTCGCCCCGCACGCGGCACAGGCCGGTCATCTCCAGCGGCGCTACGACGACGTGTGGCGCGGCCTGGAGCGGCACTTCCGGGCGTGACGTCCGTTGCGCCGAACGTTCTCCGACAGGTACGGATAACCGTGTGACCTCCTTCGCTCCGGATTCGATCGTCCTGAACCGCAAGCTGCCGCTGTGGTACCAGGTGTCGCAGTCGCTGCGCGCCTCGATACTCGGCCGCTCGCCGCAGGACCCGCTGCGCCTGCCCACCGAGGAGCAGTTGGCGGAGCACTACGGGGTGAGCGTGCTGACCATGCGGCAGGCGCTGAAGGAGCTGGAGGGCGAGGGGCTGATCAGCAGGCACCGGCGGCGCGGCACGTTCATCGAGCCGGACGTCCGGCGGGGCGCCCCGGTCCGCCTGCTCGGCTCGGTGGACGCGATCGTGGCCCAGCAGTCCGGGATGACGACGGAACTGCTGGACCACGGCCACGTGCCGGTGCCGGCCGCGCTCGCCGAGTACTTCCCGGACCTGACGGAGGTGGCGGTGTACCACCGCCTGCGCAGCGACGAGAAGACCGGCGAGCCGACCAACCACGCCGTCAACCACGTCCGTCCCGAACTCGCCGCCCGCGTCGACCTGGAGGACCTGGTCCGCTGGCCGATGACCAAGGTGCTGCGGGACGTCGTCCAGGCGGACATCAGCCGGATCACGGACACCGTGGAGGCCCGGCTCGCCGACCCGGAGACCGCCCGGCTGCTCCAGGTCCCGCTGCTCAGCCCGATCCTGCACTACACGGGCGTGACGTACGACGTCGCGGGCCGGGTGCTGGACGTGGCGGTCATCCATTACCGGGGGGACCGGTTCTCGTTCACCGTCACCGTCGACGCGTAGGCGTTCCGCCGGGGGACACAGGGTGGAAGTGCCGCGAGGCGCCGTCGGTCGTCCGCGGCGCGGATCGTGGCCGGTCGCGCAGTTCCTCGCGCCCCTTCGGGGTCCTGTCCGACCGCGGCTGCCTCCCCAGCCCTGCTGAGCACGCCGTACCATGCCCAGCGTGACGCACGACGACGCTCCGCTGCTGGCGGACCTCATGCCGTGGTCCGTCGCACCGCTGCGGCCGGGCCGCGCCTGGCCGACGGCGCCCGACCCGGCCTGTCTGAAGGCCCGCTGGGACGCCCTGCTGAAGGCCGAAGGGCCTGAGCGCCAGGCGCTGTTCGAGCCGACCCGTGCCCGTGGCCTCGACTCGGCGGTCGGCCAGCTGCCCGGCCGGTCCAGCGGTACCGAGCGGCTCGCGCGCGCCGCGGGGCCGTGCGCGGAGCCGGTGCGTGTGCTGGCGGCGCCCTTCGACGAGCAGTGGCTGATCCCGGACCACCGGCTGCTCGACGCGGCCCGCCCGGAGCTGTGGCGGGTGGCGGACGAACAGCAGGTCTTCACGGTGGAGACCGGCGCGGAGGACCCGCTGCTCGTGACGTCGCTCCTGCCCACCCTGCGCGCCGGCCGCATCCGCCCCCTCTACCGCCGCCCCCACGGCACGGAGCCGAATCTGGCCCCCGGTCTGCTGGAGCACCTCTCGACGCGCCTCGGCGAGCGTCCGACGGCCGTGGACGTGCTGGCCTGGACACTGGCGGCGATCCGCCCCGACCTCACGGTCCCGCTCACCGGCGATCCCGACCTCTGGTCGGCCGGCGTGCGGGTGGGCCGTCGCATGCTGTGGCTGATGCGCCGCGACGGGGAGCGCCCCAAGCTGCCGGGAGGCCGCCGTCCCTACGTCCGCGCGCCCCTGCCGAGCCGGCCCGTGTCCCTCCGCTACGACCGCGACGAGGAGACCCTGCACCTCGACGAGGGCCGCATCTCCCCCGTCCCGCCCGAGGCCTGGGAGTACGAGCTGGCCGGTGTCCGGGTCCTGGAGGCCTGGTTCGCGGCCCGTACCACCCCGGGCGAGCCGGGCACGCTGTCCGCGGTCCGTCCGGCGACCTGGCCGCAGGGCTGGACGTCGGAGCTGCTGGAGCTGATCACGGTGCTCGCCCTGCTGGCGGAGGTGCGGGCCCGCCGGGCCGGGCTGAAAGTGACGTCACCGCTCACGGCGACCGACCTCCGCCGGGCGGGCGTCCTCCCGGCCCCGCCCTCCTCCCGCCGCCCCGCCTCGGTCCTGGACCACCTGGAAGAGGGCCCGGAGGGCCAGTTCGCCCTGCTCTAGCGGCGGCGCAGGGCGGCCTCGAGCCGGGCGATGTCCCCGGCGTCCTTCGCCCGGCGGGGCCGCGAGGGGTCCCAGACGGGCATCATGCGCTTGATCTCGATCTGGGCGGCAGGGCTGACGATCGGCGCCTCCAGGGCTCCGATGCGTCCCGGTTCGGCGCCGAGCAGGCCGTCCGGCCAGGGGGTGCCGGCCCAGGGGCCGCCGGCGACGACGACCCGGCCGGCCGCGTCCCGGTCCACCAGGGTGAAGCTGCTGTCCAGCCCGTCCTTCACGAAGTCGAGCTGAAGGTCGGCCGGCGGCCCGGGCACCGGCGCGTGGCCGAGCCGGGTGAGCACGCCGGTGAGGCGCACCGCGTCCCCCGCCCGGGCGAACCAGTCGATGTCCCCGTGGTCGCGGGTGACCTCGCCGAGGAAGAAGTCCATGGCCCAGCCACCGCGCAGCCACAACGGGATGCCGTGCTCGCGGACTGCCGTCAAGGCTTCGGCGACGAGGGCGAGTTGCCGTTCGGCGCGCTCCCGGTTCACCGGCTGCCACGCTCGGGGTCGAAGGCGTCGAGGAGGCGTTCCAGGGCCCGCTGGAACACGGCCTCCAGATCGATCGGCCCCGCGTCCTCGGTGAACGCCGCCGCCATCCTCGGATACGCCCCGGAAGCGACCTGGCGGCCCAGGTAGGCACCGCGCACCGCGTTCTCCTCGTCCTCCGTCCACGGCAGCGCCCGTACCCGCTCGGCGGTGTCGAGCTCGTTGCGGACGTACGTCGTCACGACGCCGTTCAGCATCGCGATCAGCTCGAGCTTGGTGCCGTAGCTCGCCGCCAGCGGGTCCAGGCAGGCCAGGCAGTGCTCCAGGTAGCGCAGGGCGTGCGGGCTGAAGCCGTAGACGGGCGACATCAGGCGCGGCAACCACGGGTGCCGGTGCATCAGCTCGCGGGTCTGGCGGGCCACCCGGAGCATGTCGGCCCGCCAGTCGCCGGTCGGCTCCCACGACTCGTGCTGCGCACTGACCGCGTCCACCATCAGCTCGTGGAGGTCCTCCTTGCGGGGGACGTAGTTGTACAGCGACATGGTGCCGCAGCCCAGCTCGGCCGCGACGTGCCGCATGGACACCGCGTCGAGCCCGCGCGCGTCGGCGATGCGGACGGCCGCCGCCGCGATGTCGTCGCGGGTGTACGCCGGCCTCGGCCCCCGCCCGGTGCGCTCGGGACGCGCCCAGATCACCTCGGGTACGGCCCCTCGGACTGCCATCGGTCATCACCTCGGCCACCATCGTAGTTACGTACGGCGTACGTAATGCGGTACGGTCGCTCCATGACAACTACGTACGCTGTACTTAGTGAGGGGCTGCAGAAGCACTTCGGCCCTGTGCACGCCCTGCGCGGCCTGGATCTCGCCGTGGCGGAGGGGACCGTCTGCGGTCTGCTCGGACCGAACGGCACCGGGAAGACGACCGCCGTACGGCTGCTGACCACGCTGCTGCGGCCCGACGGGGGCTCGGCGCGGATCGCCGGGCACGACCTCGTCCGGGAAGCCGCCGCCGTGCGCCGGCGGATCGGGGTCACCGGGCAGTACGCCTCCGTCGACGGGGACCTCACCGGCCGTGAGAACCTGCGGCTGTTCGCCCGGCTGCACCGGGTGCGCGGACCGGCCGCCCGGGCCGACGAGCTGCTGGAGCGCTTCGGGCTGGCCGAGGTCGCCGACCGCAGGGCGTCGGTCTACTCGGGCGGCATGCGGCGCGGGCTGGACCTCGCCGCGAGCCTCGTCCGCCGGCCCGACGTGCTCTTCCTCGACGAGCCGACCACTGGCCTCGACCCGGCCGGCCGCAGCCGCGTCTGGCAGGCTGTGCGCGACCTGAAGGCGGACGGGACGACGGTACTGCTGACCACGCAGTACCTGGAGGAAGCCGACCAACTGGCAGACGAGATCGCCCTGATGGACCGGGGCCGGGTCGCGCACAGCGGCTCGCCGGCCGAACTCAAGGCGCTCATCGGATCGTACGCCGAGGCCGTGGTCGCGGACGGCGAGGCCCTGCCCCGAGCGGCGGCCGTGCTCGACCGGCTGACCGGCTGCGAGCCGGTGTTCGACCACGAGCGGCACGCCGTCGGCGCGCTCACCACCGACCCGACCCTGACCCTGCCCCGTCTGGTGCGCGAACTCGACACGGCGGGGGTGCCGCTGCTCGACGCGAGCCTGCGTCCGCCCACCCTCGACGACGTCTTCCTGCGGCTCACCGGACAGATCGCCGACAGCGAGGAGCTGGTCGCATGAGCGCCTTGGCGTACGACGGACTGACGATGGCCGGCCGGCAGCTGCGCCGCGTCCGCAACAACCCGGGCCTGGCGATCCTGACCCAGATGATGCCGGTCAACATGTTGCTGTTCTTCGGCTACGTGTTCGGCAGCGCGCTGGCGATGCCCGGCCGCGAGTACCGGTCCTTCCTGGTACCGGGGCTGCTGGTGGCGACCGCGGCCGGCGGGCTCATGACCGGCATGTTCCAGGCCGCCGCTGACACGCACCGGGGCGTGACGGACCGGTTCCGCACGATGCCGGTGAGCCGGGCCGCCGTACCGCTCGGGCAGGCGGTGGCGGACCTCGTCGTCACGGCCGTCGGCACCGTGCCGCTGCTGCTGGTCGGGCTCGCGGTGGGCTGGCGGATCCAGGGGTCCGCGATCGAGGCCGCCGGGGCCGTGGGGCTGCTGCTGTTCTTCCGGTTCGCCTGCACCTGCGCCGGTATCTTCCTCGGGCTGCTCACCCGCAGCGAGGACGCGGCCGGACAGCTCGGCGCCTCCTCCTTCGTGCTGCCGCTGCTGTCCGACGCCTACATCCCGACGGACAACCTGCCCGGGTGGCTGCGTGCCCTCGCCGAGTGGAACCCGATCAGCGCGGTGACGACCGCCCTGCGGGACCTGTTCGGCAACGCCCCCGTGCCGCACGGCGCCGCCTGGCCGGTGGCGCACCCGGTCGCCGGGGCGCTCGCCTGGTGCCTCGTCCTGACGGCGGTCTTCCTGCCGCTCGCGGTACGCCGCCACTCCTTCGGGGAGCGGTGACGGGGTACTGACAAACCTGCCGGTCACAGGCCATGATCCGCTCATGGATCAGCCCATGGACCAGCAGCCCCTGCCCCTGGAGGGCATCACCGTCGTCGCCGTCGAACAGGCCGTGTCCGCGCCCTTCGCGACCCGGCAGCTCGCCGACCTGGGCGCCCGGGTCATCAAGGTGGAGCGGGTCGACGGCGGCGACTTCGCGCGTGGCTACGACACCGCGGCGGGCGGTCTCGCCTCGCACTTCGTGTGGTGCAACCGCGGCAAGGAGTCCCTCGCCCTCGATCTGAAGGACCCGCGCGGCCTGGCGGTCGTACGGCGGCTGGTCGCCGACGCGGACGTGTTCGTGCAGAACCTCGCCCAGGGCGCCGCGGCCCGGCTCGGCCTGGACGCGGCCACCCTGAGCGCGGCGCATCCCCGGCTGATCGCCGTGGACATCTCGGGGTACGGCTCCTCGGGCCCGTACGCGGACAAGCGGGCGTACGACATGCTCGTGCAGTGCGAGGCGGGGCTCGTGTCGGTGACGGGAACCCCGGAGCAGCCCGTCAAGGCGGGCATCCCGGCGGCGGACATCGCGGCGGCCATGTACGCCTTCTCGGGGGTGCTGGCGGCACTCGTGCGGCGGGGGACGACCGGGCGGGGCGGTCCGGTGGAGGTGTCCATGCTGGAGGCGCTGGCCGAGTGGATGGGACATCCGCTGCACCATGCGATGCACGGGGGTGAGCCCCCGGCGCGCACCGGCCTCGCGCACGCCGTCATCGCCCCCTACGACGCCTATGCGACGGCGGACGGCGGGCGGGTGCTGCTGTCGGTGCAGAACGACCGGGAGTGGCGGCGGCTGGCCGAACAGGTGATGGCCAGGCCGGATCTGGGGACGGACCCGGCCTTCGCGACCAACGCGGCGCGGGTGGCCCACCGGGAGCGGACCGACGAGCTGGTCGCCGGGGCGCTGGGCGTGCTGGACACCGAGGAGGCGCTGGCCCGGCTGGAGAAGGCGGGCATCGCCTGTGCGCGGCTACGGGATCTGCACGAACTGGCGGAGCATCCACAGCTGGCGGCCCGGGAGCGGTGGCGTCAGGTGGGGTCGCCGGTCGGGCCGCTGAAGGCGCTGCTGCCTCCCCTCACACTGCCGGGCGGGGACGAGGCGCGGATGGGGGACGTGCCCGCGCTCGGGCAGCACACCGGGGCGCTGCTGCGTGCCGTGGGGATGACGGACGAAGAGATCGCAGCGTTGCGCCGGGACGGTGTGGTGGCCTGAGCGCAGGTCGCGCTCAGTGCTTGTGGCTGCCGAACAACGAACGACGCAGCCGACGCAGCGGCGCGAAGAGCGAGACACGGCTGACCCGCGTACCCCTGTCGCTGTGCCGCTGAGCGGTGTCACGCGCCGTCAGCTCGCGCATCAGCGAGGTCGCCTCGAGCGTCTCACCCTGTGGTATCGCGGGACCCGCCAGTACCGACAGATGGCGGTCGAGACGCGAACTCGTCGCGCTGCTCCCGCAGGTGATCGCAGGGACCCTGGCCCTGCTGCGCATTGCTATCTGCTCCATGTCACTCCCCACCCGTACGAGTCCACCCGGCCCGGGCAGGGTAACCCTATCGTCCCGGCGAGGCACGCGTGTATCGCGGGCACAGGATTCACCTTTCCTGCAAGGCGGTTGACCATCCCTCGTTGACTACTCTCCGAATCCGACCGATTTCAGGGTGAGTTGGACAACGGGCTGGCTGGTGGGCTGCGCTGACCCTCCGTCAGGCTCGACGGTTACGGCGAGTGACAACGAGGACCGCTCGAGACCCTTCGCGAGCAAGGGCGTGTCGCCCGCGAAGAGCCCGAGCGAGCGCGGTTGCGCGCCGGGACGCGTGAGCCACAGCTGGTGGACGCGCCCGCCGGACGGGGTGCCGTATCCGCTGAGGGTGACGACGGCCTCCCCCTCCGATGCGGAAGCGATCACTCCGATCCCGCGGCCGTGCGCGTCGGCGCTGCTCGTGGTGCGGGCGTCCGGTGCGGCGAGAACGTGGGCGATCTCACGTGAGCGGGCCTGTTCGGCGGTGAGCCGGTCCTGGGTGCGGTGTGCCTGGACCGCGAAGAGGGAGGCGACGACGAGGGCCGCTGCGGCGGTCGCCGTGGCGAACGGGGCGAACAGGGGGCGCGCGCGAGGCGTACGGGTGCGTCCCGGCGGGGGCTGGGCACCCCAGACGTGCGGCGGCAGCTGGGCCGCGCGCTCGCGGGCGGGCGCCTGAGCCGCTGTCCGCTCCTGTGGAGTGGTGCGGACGGCGGCCAGCACCCGGTCGCGCAGGGCGGCGGGCGCGGGGGCCGCCGTGGACCAGGCGAGGCGCACCGCGTCCTCGGCCAGGGCGCGGACGTCGGCGGCGCAGCGGTCGCAGCCCCGCAGGTGCTTCTCGAAGCGGCGCCGTTCGCCGGGTTCGAGGGCGTCCAGCGCGAAGGGCGCGGCGAGCGAGTGCAGGTCCCCGCGGCGCAGCAGGGTGCCGAGGATGCTCATACGGCGCCTCCCAGGCACTCGCGCAGCCGGGTGAGCCCGTCGCGCATCCGCGTCTTGACCGTGCCGAGGGGCAGCGAGAGCCGCTCGGCCACCTCACGGTAGGTGTAGCCGTCGTAGTAGGCCAGGGTCACGGACTGCCGTTGCAGGGCGGTCAGCCGGTGCAGACACCGGCGCACCCACTCGCGTTCCAGGCCCGCCTCCACCTCCTCGGCGACCTGGTCGAACGCGGGCTCCTCGGCGCGCATCGCCTCGCGCTGCTCGCGCTCACCGGCCGCGCGGGCGCTGCGCACCCGGTCGACGGCGCGGCGGTGCGCGAGGGTGAGGATCCAGGACAGCGCGCTGCCCCGGCCGGGGTCGAACCGGGTGGCGGAGCGCCACAGTTCGAGCAGCACCTCCTGGGCGACCTCCTCGGACTGGGCGGGGTCGCGCACCACCCTCCGCACCAGCCCGAAGACCGGACCGGACACCAGCCCGTACAGCTCCTCGAAGGCCCTCTGGTCGCCGCTCGCCACGCGCACGAGCAGCTCGTCGGCCGCCGTGCGGGCCCCCTCGTCGTGGCCGCAGCCGGTTCTTCTTCGCGTACCGCGCATCCGCACCGCACACACCTCCCGCAGGTGATACGGATCAGCGGGCCGAAAGCGCGGGTCCGGGCGCCGGAAAAGATTTCTTCCCCTCCGACCAATCCGGTCGGCGCACCGCTTCGAATCTCCGTCCGTCAAGGCAAGTCGGCACGGAGGACGGACGGCATGACACCTGATTTCTCCAGGGGCGGTGCGGGGCGCACGGGCCTGGTGGCGCTCATCTGCGGGGCGTTGGCCGCCGGCGGGCTCGTGGCCGCCGGCGTCGCCACGCTGGCACCCGGGGAGGCCGCCGCCTCCTCCCACCGGGAGGCCCCGCTGATCTCGGGGACCCCGCAGTACGACAACACGGACCTGTACGCGTTCGTCAGCCCGGACAAGCCGGACACGACGACGATCGTGGCCAACTGGATCCCGTTCGAGGAACCGGCGGGCGGGCCGAACTTCTACACGTTCGCCGACGACGCGCAGTACGACCTGCACGTCGACAGCAACGGCGACGCCCAGGACGACCTGGTGTTCCGCTACACCTTCACGACGCACACGAAGAACGGGAACACGTTCCTGTACAACACGGGCCCGGTCACCAACCTGGCCGACCCCGACCTCAACATCACGCAGACGTACGACCTCGAACTGCTCAAGCTCAAGCACGGGCACGCGGTCTCGAGGACGAAGGTCGCGGACGACGTGCCGGTGGCGCCGTCGAACGTCGGCAAGGCGTCCATGCCGTACTACGGCAAGCTGCGCGACCAGGCCGTCTACAAGGCGGCGGGTGGCGCCACGACCTTCGCCGGTCAGGCGGACGACCCGTTCTTCGCCGACCTGCGCGTCTTCGACCTGCTCTACGGCGGCAACCTCAGCGAGGTCGGCCGGGACACCCTCAAGGGCTACAACGTCAACACCATCGCCCTGCAGGTGCCGAACGACCTGATCCGCGAGTCGGCCGGGCAGCCGGTCGTCGGGATCTGGTCCACCACCCAGCGCCGCAACGCGCAGGGCTACTACACGCAGGTCTCGCGTCTCGGCAACCCGCTGGTCAACGAGGTGGTCAACCCGCAGAAGGACAAGGACAAGTTCAACGCGTCGCAGCCCGCGTACGACGCCCAGTTCCTGAAGAACGTCACCAACCCCGAACTGCCGAAGCTCATCGAGTCGATCTACAAGATCAAGGCGCCGAGCGAGCCGCGCAACGACCTGGTCGACGTCTTCCTGAAGGGCGTGAAGGGTCTCAACCAGCCGCCGGGCGTGCGGCCTTCGGAGGAACTGCGGCTGAACACCTCCATCAAGCCGAGCATGCACCCCAAGCGGCTGGGCGTGCTGGACGGCGACAACGCGGGCTTCCCGAACGGGCGCCGGCTCACCGACGACGTGATCGACGAGGCGCTGCAGGTCGTCGAGGGCGAACTGGTCGGTTCCAAGAACGACCTGGGCGACGCGGTGGACAAGAACGACAAGGGGTTCGAGAAGTACTTCCCGTACGTGGCCGAGCCCACGTCGGGCTCTCGCGGCCCGCTCGCCAAGGGCACGACCGCGGGAACGGACGTACGCAGCCAGCTGGGTGACGCCCTCCAGCCGGCCGGGTCCTCCTCCGGCGGGTCCGGCGACACGGTGCTGATCGCCGCCTCGGCGGCCTCCGGGGCGGCCGGGATCCTGCTGCTCGGCACCGGGTTCGCCTGGTGGCGCCGGCGCATGCAGCGCCCGTACTGACCCTCGCACCCCCCAGAGCGGCGCGGCCCGTCTTCCCCTCCCCCCACGGCGGGCCGCGCCTTCCCCTACCGAGCAGCGACAGGCGACCGAGGAGAGGCCATGTCTCCGGGTACGAACGACGACGAGGCCGGCGCGCGGCAGCCGGCCACGGAGCAGGACGGCACGGCTCCGGTCACGGCCGCGACCGACACCGGGGCGGATCCGCGGGGCAGGGGCACGGAGACCGCGGCGCCCGGCACCGAGGCGGCCTCGAACTCCCGGGCCGAGACGGACGCCGGCTCCGCGACCGAGAGCGACGCCGGGGGCCGGCCCGACGCCGGTTCCGGCTCCGCGACCGAGAGCGACGCCGGGGGCCGGCCCGACGCCGGTTCCGGTTCCGTGGGCGAGAGCAACGCCGGGGGCCGGGCCGACGCCGGTTCCGGCTCCGCGACCGAGAGCGACGCCGGGGGCCGGCCCGACGCCGGTTCCGGCTCCGCGACCGAGAGCGACGCCGGGGGCCGGGCCGACGCCGGTTCCGGGACCGCGACCGAAGCCGACTCCCGCTCCGGCTCCGGCTCCGCGACCGAGAGCAACGCCGGGGGCCGGGCCGACGCCGGTTCCGGTTCCGTGGGCGAGAGCAACGCCGGGGGCCGGGCCGACACCGGTTCCGGTTCCGTGGGCGAGAGCGACGCAGGCGCCGACGCCGGTTCCGGGACCGCGACCGAAGCCGACTCCCGCTCCGGCTCCGGCTCCGGGAGCAGCTCCGGCTCCACCCCCGGGCCCGGGACAGACGCCGGCTCCGACCAGTGCGTGCCCCACGACTCCCAGCAGCCCCCCGCTTCCGGGGCCGGGGAGCGTGTGGCCGCTCTCCGCCGGTTCTCCGTCGCCGGCCGGCGGTGGCGTGCCGCCCGACGCGTCGGGTGCGCCGTGCTGCTGGCCGTCGCCGTGACCGGCGGGGCGGTCGCCGTGGGCGCCGGGCGGGACCGGGCGCCGGTGTCCGTCGCCGCCGCCGACGCCGTCGACCCGGGCCTGCTGGGCAGCGGGAGCCTGGACGCGAGCATCGCCGCACTGCAGGCCCATCTCCGTTCCCAGCCACGCGACTTCGACGGCTGGGCCACCCTCGGCCTGGCCTACGACGAGCAAGCCCGGACCAAGGGCGATCCGTCCCGGTACCCCCAGGCGGACAAGGCGCTCCAGCGGTCCCTGTCCCTGGCCCCGGACAACGACCAGGCCCTGGCCGGCCGGGCCGCGCTCGCCGCCGCCCGCCATGACTTCCGGCACGCCCTCACCTACGCGGACCGGGCCCTGGAGCAGAACCCGTACAGCGAACGCGCCCTGTGCTCGCGGATCGACGCCCTGGTCGAACTCGGCCGGTACGACGAGGCGTCGCGCGCCGCCGAGACCGCCGACGCCCGCAAGCCGGGCGTACCGGTGTTCACGCGGTACGCCTACGTGCACGAGCTGCGCGGGGACGTGACCACGGCCCGGCGTGTGCTCACCCAGGCCCTCGCCGCGGCCACGTCACCGGGCGACACGGCGTACGTCGCCTCCCAGCTCGGCCAACTCTCCTGGAACCAGGGCGACTACCCGACGGCCCTCACCTACTACGCCCGCGCCCTGGCCGCCGACGACAGCTACCTCCCCGCGCTGGAGGGCCGGGCCCGCGCCCAGGCGGCCGGCGGACGGCGGGCGGAGGCGATCGAGGGCATGGAGACCGTGGTCGCCCGGTACCCGCTGCCGGGACCACTCGTGGAGCTGGGCGAGCTGTACGAGGCACGCGGCGCGGCGGGCGACCGGGCCCGGGCCGAGCGGCAGTACGCCCTCGTGGACGCCTGGATCGCGCTGGCCCGCGCCAACGGCGTCAACGCCGATCTGGACACCGCGCTGGCCGCCGCGGACCACGGCGACAAGGCCTCCGCCCTGCGCGCGGCGCGCGCCGAGTGGGCCCGTCGGCACACCGTGCACACCGCGGACGCCCTCGCCTGGGCACTGCACGTCAACGGCGAGGACGCCGCGGCCCTGCCCTACGCCCGCCGGGCCACGGCCACCGGCTACCGCAACGCCGCCTTCCGCTACCACCTCGGCATGATCGAGCTGGCCACGGGCCACGCGCAGGACGGCCGTGCCTCCCTGCGGGCGGCGCTGAGGCTGAACCCCGGTTTCTCCCCCTTGGGCGCCGCCACGGCCCGCAAGGCTCTGGAGGGCGCCCGGTGAAGCGACGTCCCCTGTTCCTGCTGCTCGCCGGCTGCGTCCTCGCGCTCCTGCCGGCCGGCACCGCGAGCGCGCACCCCCTCGGCAACTTCACCGTCAACCGTTACGACGGTCTGGTCGCCGCCCCCGGGCAGCTCCGTGTCGACCATGTCGAGGACCTCGCGGAGATCCCGGCGACCCAGGCGGAGCCGGACATCGAGCGGCTCGGCCTGGCCGGATGGGCCGAGCGGCGGTGTGCCGGGGCCGCGCGGGACAGCAAGGTCACCGTCGACGGCCGGTCCGTCCCCCTGACCGCCGGTGCCGCCCGAGCCCGGCTGCGGCCGGGGCAGGCCGGGCTGCACACCCTGCGGGTGGAGTGCCGGCTCGACGCCTCCCTGCCCCGGGCGCGTTCGGTCGCCCTCGGCTTCCACAGCGCGGGCGCCGCGGGCGGGCCCGGCTGGCACGAGATCACCGCGCGCGCAGACCGGATGACGCTCACCGCCACGGACGTCCCCAGGACGTCGGTCTCGCATGAACTGACCACCTACCCGAAGGACTTGCTGTCCTCCCCCGCCGACACCGTCACGGCCTCCCTGCGCGTGCGGCCCGGCGGGCCGGCGCTCACCGAGGAGCGCCAGGACGCGCCGGGCGCCGCCGTGCTGCCGCGGGGCGCCGACCGCTGGACCCGCGCCCTGGACGGTCTCGTCGCCCGCCATGACCTCACCGTCGGCTTCGCCGCGCTCGCGCTGCTCATCGCGGTCGCCCTGGGCGCGCTGCACGCCCTCGCCCCGGGCCACGGCAAGACGCTGATGGCCGCGACGGCGGCGGCACGCGGGGGCCGGGCCCGGCCGCGGGACGTGCTGCCGCTGGCCGCCTCGGTCACGGTGACCCACACCCTGGGCGTGGTGGCCCTGGGCCTGCTGGTGACGGCCGGTTCCGCCGCCACGCCCTCGGTGATCGCCTGGCTGGGCCTCGCCAGCGGCGCGCTGGTGCTGGCGGCCGGCGCCAACCTCGTACGCCGGGCCTGGCGCAACCGCGCCCACGGGCACGCTCATGCTCATGGCCACGCCCATGCCCATGAGGAGGCCGAGGAGCGTCAACTGGCCGGTGTGGGAGCACACCACGGGCCGGGGCACCACCACCATCACCATCCTCATGGTGAGCACACCCATGGCGAGCACACCCATGACGGGCACGTCCATGTCGAGCACTCCCATGGCGGGCACACCCATGACGGGCACGTCCATGTCGAGCACTCCCATGGCGGGCACACCCACAGCCACGCCACCGCCCCCACCCTGCGCGGCACCCTCCTGCTCGGGTTCGCCGGTGGGCTCGTGCCCAGTCCGTCCGCCGTGGTCGTGCTGGTCGGTGCGGCGGCCCTCGGGAAGGCGTGGTTCGGGCTGCTGCTCGTCGTGGCCTACGGGGCCGGTCTCGCGCTGACGCTCACCGCGGCCGGGTTCGCCGTGGTGCGGCTGGGTTCGGGGGTGTCCCGGGTGCTGGAGCGGCGCCCGCGCTGGACCGCCCATCCGCTGGCCGCGCTGGTGCGCCGGACCGTGCCGCTCGCCTCCGCCCTGGTTGTCGTCGCCCTCGGTGCCGGATTGGTGCTCAAGGGGGCCGCATCCGCGTTCGGCTGAGCTACTTTTGGGGAGAATTCGCGCGAGATGCCTTGGGGGGCGCCCGTGTCCGAAGATCCGGGCCGCGACCGTGTGATCGCGGGCCGCTACCGACTGCTGACCCCGCTCGGCGAGGGCGGCATGGGGACCGTGTGGCGCGCCCGGGACGAGGTGCTGCACCGCGAGGTGGCCGTGAAGGAGGTACGGGCCCCGGCGGGGCTGGCCGCCTCCGACGTGGAGCGGATGTACGCGCGCCTGGAACGCGAGGCGTGGGCGGCGGCCCGGGTCGCGAACCGCAACGTGGTCACGGTGTACGACGTGGCGCTGGAGGGCGGCCGGCCGTGGATCGTGATGGAGCTGGTGCGGGGGCTGTCGCTCGCCGACGTGCTGGAGGCGGAGGGTCCGATGCCGCCCCAGCGGGCCGGGTTCGTCGGTGCCGAGGTGCTGTCCGCGCTGCGCGCGGCGCACGCCGCCGGGGTGCTGCACCGGGACGTGAAGCCGGCCAACGTGCTGCTGGCCGACGACGGCCGGGTGGTGCTCACCGACTTCGGGATCGCCATGGTCGAGGGCAGCTCCGCGCTGACCATGACCGGCGAGGTGATCGGTTCGCCCGAATTCCTCTCCCCGGAACGGGCGTTGGGCCGGACACCGGGGCCCGAGTCGGACCTGTGGTCGCTGGGGGTCCTGCTGTACGCCGCCGTCGAGGGCATGTCGCCGTTCCGTCAGGACACCCCGCTGAGCACGCTGCGTGCCGTGGTGGACGAGGAGTTGCCGCCACCGCGCCGGGCGGGGCCGCTCGCGCCGGTCGTCGAGGGGCTGCTGCGCAAGGATCCCGCGGAGCGGCTCTCCGCCGAGCAGGCGGAGCGGGGGCTGCGGCTCGTGGCGGCGGGCGGGACGCCCCGGACGGAGCCGGTGCAGGTGCCGTCGCCGTACCCGCCGACCGTGTCGTCACCGTACCCCTCGACCGTGCGGGCGCCGTCCCGTCAGCCGTCGCCCACGCCACCGGCTCCGGTCCCCGCGACGGCGTCCACCGCGACGGAGCGCAACCGCCGTGCCGGTCTCGTCCTGGTCGCGGGTGCGCTCGCGGTCGTTCTGGCGCTGGCCGGCCTGACGTACGCGCTGCTCCACCACGGCGACGGCGGGAGCGGGGGGACCGACGGCGCGGGGGCCACCCGCGCGAGCGGCGGCACGGACGCGCCCACCGGGCACGGGAGTACCGACGCGGACACCGGGACGTCGCCGACCGCGCCGCGCAGCAGTGCGGCGCCGAGCACGCCGCCGGCCCAGTCGGTGCACGTCACCGTGGCCGGCGCGCACGCCGCGTACGCCGGGACGTGTCCGCCGCCGGACGCGCAGGCGCCGTCCTTCACGGCGACGTTCACGGTGGGGCGGCTGCCCGCGCGGGTGGAGTACCGGTGGGTGACGACGCGCGGCTCGGTGTCCGATCCCGGGTGGCACACGCTGTCGTTCCCGGACGGCGGCGAAAGGACGCGGCAGGTGCGGGTGACCCTGACGGTGTACTCCGGCAGTGGCACGACCGAGGACCGGATCAGCGTGAAGGTGCGCGCCCCGGTGCGGACCTCGTCGAACGCCGTGCCGTTCTCGGTGACCTGTACGACGGCGACGGAGACCCCGTCGGACGGGGCCTCCGCTTCGGCGTCGGGCTCGCCGGGAAGTTCACCCTGAAGGGCGAGCCCGAACGGGTCAGGCGTTGTTCGTGAGGACCGGGAGATAGCCGCCCGACTGGCCGGCCGCGGTCGGGTGGTACGACTCGCCGATGTCGAGCCAGTTGACGCTGTGCAGCCAGGAGTCGCTCGAGCAGATCTCGTGGCTGGCGAACGGGGTGCGGACGTCGCCGAAGGTGAAGCCGTGGGCGCCGGCGCGGGCCTGGATGGCGTTGTCCATGTAGTCGGCCGCGCCGTTGATGGCGGACCGCTTGGTGTCGGAGAGACCGAGGCAGGTCTGTCCGAGCAGATAGAAGCGGGGGTAGCCGATGACGACCACCCGGGCGGACGGGGCTTTGGCGCTGATCGCGTTGTAGACGGCGTCGAGCTTGCCGGGGAGCGTGGAGTCGACGTACGCCTTGGCGGTGTTGATCCGGGACAGGCAGGCGCTGTCGGACTGGATCACACAGGTCGTCATGACGTCGGCGAATCCGGCGTCGTTGCCGCCGATGGTGATGGAGACCAGTGAGGTGGCGGAGCTCAGCGAGCCGAGCTGGTTCGCGAGCACGTCGTCCGTCGTGGCGCCCGAGCAGGCGTTGAAGGCGAACGAGGACGGGCTGTGGGCGGCGTTCCACAGGTACGGGTACGCCTTGGTGCTGCGGTCGCAACTGCCGCTCGAACTGATGTAGCTGCCCGAACCCACCCCGGAGGAGTAGGAGTCGCCGAGTGCCACATAGCCGCCGCTCGCGGCGGTCGAGGAGGCGTGCGCCGAGGCGGCTCCGGTGAGGGAGAGCCCGGTGGCGAGGAGGAGCGAGGTCACGAATCCGGTAAGTCGGGAACGTCTCATGGAACCTCCCTTTAGCAGGATCTCTGCCTCAACTGTCGTAGCAACTACGCGTGTTGACGGGAAGTGTTCATGCCAAGACTTTTCAGGTCTCAACAGGATCAGCCCGATACGTTCACCGCTCATCTATTGCATGCACATGCCATACCGGTTGACGAGCGGTCACCCCGTCCCCGTCTTGACGCCACCCCGGAGGCTGCGCCACATTGAAGCCCGGCATCCGGCGCGTCGGGGGGCAAAGTCGCCAATGCAGACCTTGGGTATCAACTCGCCTTCATCAGACGGCGGCGCGGAGGACACCGAGGGGGCACGGCCAGGACCGGGGAGGGACCTGCCGCCGCTGCTCGCCGGTGCCGCGACCGCCATCGGGGCGGTCGGGGCGCTGCTCGCGCTCACCGACTCCGCGTCCGCCCTGCGCGCTCCGTGCACGCTGTTCTTCCTGCTCGCGGCGCCGGCCGTGGCGATCGCCGCGGCCCTGCGCGGGCTGGATCCCTTCGGCCGGGCGCTCTCCGCTCTCGCGGGCTCGGTCGTGGTCGACATGCTGGTCGCCCAGGGCATGCTCGCCGTCCACCGCTGGTCGGTGCGCGGCGGCGTGGTCACGGTGACCTCGCTGAGTCTGGCCCTGGTGCTCCTGACGCTGATCCGGGGACGAATTTCCCGAAAACGCGCGCAAGGCTGAGCAATCTGGGCCAAAGTTGTGTAACGCACGAACCAACAAAAACGTGAGGCAGCCCCCAGGGCTTGCCTTTCGGGTTCAACCGTCAATACCGTCATACATCTCACCCGCGTCGGTGCGTCGAACCACGGCTCCAGGGGAGGGCTCAGGGCCGCGGCGTCATCGGGGCGGGGCGCGGTAGGGGGGTGCCGTGCTCGGTGACCGCAACTGTGACCGAGTCGTGCCGCGCGACCGGCTGCCGACTTTCGCCGGCGGACCGGCCAGCTTTGCCAGCTCGTCCGTGTGCACGGAGATCGATGCGCCGTGCCGAAGACGAGAACCCCCCTTTCGAACCGGACACACAACCGGGCCGCCCAGGGGCGGGCGGTCCACCGGACGAGAGGGAAAAGACCGATGAGTTCCGTTCTCCGCCCGCCCAGTTCGGGTCAAGATCCTTTCATCTCCACCGACTACCGGCCGATCTCCTCCCACCTCGCGATCACCCCACCGGTGAGCGTGGTCATTCCCGCCATGAACGAGGCGGAGAATCTGCCCTACGTCTTCAAGACGCTCCCGGACTGGATCCACGAAGTCGTGCTGGTGGACGGCAATTCCACCGACGACACCGTGGAGGTGGCCCGGTCCCTGTGGCCGGACGTCAAGGTCGTCGAACAGCGGGGCAAGGGCAAGGGGGACGCCCTGATCACCGGGTTCGAGGCCTGCACCGGCGACATCATCGTGATGGTCGACGCGGACGGCTCCGCCGACGGCAACGAGATCGTGTCCTACGTGTCCGCCCTGGTCTCCGGCGCCGACTTCGCCAAGGGCTCGCGCTTCGCCAACGGCGGCGGCACCGACGACATGACCTTCATCCGCAAGCTCGGCAACTGGGCGCTGTGCACCGTCGTCAACCGCAAGTTCGGCGCCCGCTACACCGATCTGTGCTACGGCTACAACGCGTTCTGGCGGCACTGCCTGGACAAGATCGAACTCGACTGCACCGGCTTCGAGGTCGAGACACTGATGAACATCAGAGTGGTCAAGGCCGGCCTGAAGGTGCAGGAGATCCCCAGCCACGAGTACCTGCGCATCCACGGCACCAGCAACCTGCGGGCCGTGCGCGACGGGATCCGGGTGCTGAAGGTCATCCTCGAGGAGCGCTCCAACCGGCGCGAGCTGCGACGCCAGGAACACCACTCGCCGATGCTCGACACGGTCCGGGGAGAGGTGTCTTGAGAGATCCCGGCATCTCCGTCGTGATCTGCGTGTACACCGAGGACCGCTGGGAGGACATCCTCGCGGCGGTCTCCTCGGTGCGCGCGCAGTCGTACCCGGCGCTGGAGACACTCCTGGTCGTGGACCACAATCCGGCCCTGAAGGACCGGCTGGCCCGCGAGTACAAGGAGACCGCGAGCGTCCGGGTGCTCGCCAACGCGGGCCCGCGCGGCCTGTCCGCAGGCCGCAACACCGGCATCGCCGCCTCCCACGGCGAGGTCATCGCCTTCCTCGACGACGACGCCGTGGCCGAACGCGACTGGCTGCGCCGCTTCGCCGAGGGCTACGCCGACCCGCGCGTCATGGCGGTCGGCGGCCGTACGCTGCCCGTCTGGGCGTCGGGGCGGCGGCCCGCCTGGTTCCCCGAGGAGTTCGACTGGGTGGTCGGCTGCACGTACAAGGGGCTGCCCCCGGGCCGGGTCCGGGTCCGCAACGTGCTCGGCGGCAACGCCTCCTTCCGGCGTACGGCGTTCGAGGCGGCGGGCGGCTTCGCCACCGGCATCGGCCGCGACGGCGACCGCCGCCCGCTGGGCTGCGAGGAGACGGAGCTGTGCATCCGCCTCACCCGCGCCCGCCCCGACGCCGTCCTGCTCATCGACGACCGTGCGGTGATCCACCACCGCGTCCCCGCACCCCGCGAGCACTTCGCCTACTTCCGCACCCGTACCTACGCCGAGGGGCTGTCCAAGGCACTGGTGGCACGGAGCGTCGGCGCGGACAAGGGCCTGGAGTCCGAACGCCGGTACACCACCCGGGTACTGCCCGCCGGGGTCGCCCGCGGCCTGCGGGACGCCCTGCTCGGCCGCCCGGGCGGGCCGGGCCGCGCGGGCGCCATCGTCGCGGGTGTGCTGAGCGCCGCCGGCGGCTACGCGGTGGGAACCCTGCGGGCGCGCCGGAACGGTACGGCGTTCTCGTCGGCGCCGATCGAAGGGGGCACCGGTGAGTGACACTCCCGTACCGATCCTCATGTACCACTCCGTCGCGGCCGCCCCCAACGACGCCACCCGGGCCCTGTCCGTCGCCCCGGAGGCGTTCGCCGAGCAGATGGCGCTCGTCGGCGACCTCGGCCTGACCCCGGTCACCACCGCCGAACTCGCCGTCCGCTGGCGCACCGGCCGCCCGCTGCCCGACCGGCCGGTGCTGATCACCTTCGACGACGGCTACGAGGGCGTGCACCGGCATGCGCTGCCCGTGCTCGCCAAGCACGGCTTCCCGGCCACGCTGTTCGTCTCGACCGGCTGGATCAGGGGCGCGTACGACACCGGCGGCGGCCTCGACACCATGCTCGACTGGCCACAGGTGCGCGATCTGGCGTCCGGGGGCGTCGAGATCGGCGGCCACAGCCACACCCACCCGCAGCTGGACCAGCTCACCGACGGCGAGCTGCGCACCGAACTGGGCCGCTGCACGGACATCGTCGCGGAGGAACTCGGCGCGCCGCCCGTGTCGTTCGCCTACCCCTACGGCTACTCCAGCCGCCGGGTGCGTCAGGCGGTGCGCGCCGCCGGGTACGCGCAGGCGCTCGCCGTCGGCAACGGTCTCGCCCGCCGCCGCCAGGGACCGTACGCGCTCCAGCGGGTCACGGTCCGCCGCGGCACCGGCGTGGAGGAGTTCGAGCGACTGCTCCAGGGCCGGGCCGTCGCCCGCTCCTTCGCCAGGGACCGCGCCCTCACCAAGGGGTACGCCCTCGTCCGCAGAGCCCGCCAGGTCCGCCGGAAGGCCATCCGTTCCCGTGTCTGACACGACCACCACGACCGAGGCCACGACGCCCGCCGCCGAGGCGCCCGAGAAGTCCGGGCGCCGGCTCCGGCTGCCCGGCACGGGCCGGTCCCCGGGCGGCAGCCCGCTGTTCCGCAACGCCTACGCGCTGATGCTCAACACCGGCATCTCCGCCGTCCTCGGACTCGGCTTCTGGCTGGCCGCCGCCCGCTACTACTCCGAGGACGCGGTCGGACAGGGCTCGGCCGCCATCGCCGCGATGAAGTTCCTCGCCGGGCTGACCGCGGTGACCCTGACCGGGGCCCTGGCCCGCTTCATCCCGGTCGCCGGGGCGCGCACCGGAAAGCTCATCTTCCGTACCTACGCGGGCAGTTCCCTGCTGGTGGCGCTCGCGGGAGGCGTCTTCCTGGTCACCCTGGACACCTGGGGGCCGTCGTACCGGTTCCTGCACGGCACGGTCAACGGGCTCGGCTTCATCCTGGCCGTCGCCGCCTGGAACCTGCTCACCCTGCAGGACGGTGTGCTGACCGGGCTGCGCAGCGCGACCTGGGTGCCGGTGGGCAACACCGTGTTCTCGGCGGTGAAGCTGGCCCTGCTCGTCGCGTTCGCCGCCGCTTTCACGACCACCGGTGTGTTCGTCTCGTGGGTGGCCGCGATCGCCACCTCGGTGGTGCCGCTGGGCTGGCTGGTGTTCCGGCGGCTGGTGCCCCGGCACATGAAGGCGACCGAGGGTCACACGGAGCCGCCGACGCTCCAGCAGGTCGGCCGGTTCCTGGCCGGGGACTACACCGGCTCGCTGTTCTCGCTCGCCGTCATCTACCTCGTGCCGGTGATCGTCGCCGCGCGGGTCAGCTCCGCGGAGAACGCCTACTTCTACATCGCCACCACCATCGGCGGCACCACCGACCTGCTCGCCATCAACATGGGCGCGTCCCTCACGGTCGAGGGCTCGCACGACCCGGGGCGGCTGGCCGCCAACACCCGCGCCGCGCTGAAGCGCATGGCCCGGATCATGCTGCCGATCGCGGCCCTGTGGATCATCGGCGCGCCCTGGATCCTCGGCGTGTTCGGCGACGGCTACGCGGACGCGGCGACCCCGCTGCTGCGCTGGCTCGCGGTCGGCTCGGTGCTGCGGGTCGTGATCGAGACGTACTTCGCGGTGCTGCGCGCGCGCAGCCGCACCGCCGGACTCGCCTGGCTGCAGGGCCTGTTGTGCGCACTGGTGCTGGGCCTGACCCTGCTGCTCCTGCCCCGGATGGGGCTGACCGGCGCGGGCGTCGCCGAAGCCGCCAGCCTCGCGGTGATCGCGTTGCTCGCCGCGCCGAGACTGTGGAGGACGATCCGGTCCGCGCCCGCCGCCGTACTGGACACGGCGGCACCCGACGGTGACCTCGCCGACCTGGGGGCGCCCGAGTCCGCCGCCGCTTCTCCGGCCCGCCGGCACAGCCCGACGTGGGCGCTGGACTCCGAGACCCTCGCGCTCGGCATCCACGTGGACTTCGACCATGTGGAGCGGCGTCCGGACGTCCGCCCCGGCCCCGGCACACCGCCCACCGGTACGCCGGTGCCGCCCGCCGGGCTTCCGGTGGGGGGCGCGGCGGGGCTTCCCGTGGAGGAGCGGGAGCCCGGCAGCGAGGCCTCGCCCGGCCCGGCGGAGGCCGAGTTGCTGCGGGAGACGGAGGCGGCGGAGGTGGACGCGCCGTTCACCGAGGAGGAGAGGCAGGCGTCGCTCACCCGGTTCGAGGCCGCCTTCCCGCACGAGCCCTTCCCGCACGCCGATTCCCGCCACGCCGTACCGGACGAGTCCGTGGCCCAGGACCCCGTGCCCGACGGGTCGCCGGCACCGCTGTCGTCGCGGCAGCGGCTGCTGCCCACCCGTTCCGGGGTCGTCCTCGGCTGTCTGCTGATCGCCGCGCTGCTGCTGTACTGGGTGCCCGCGCTGCGGCTCGGCGAGGCCGACCTGGACCGGATGGGCGGCCTCGGGCTGATCTCGGTGCTGCCGCTGCCGACGCTCGTCGGGGCGGCCCTGCTGATCACCGTCTTCGCCGCGCTGCTCCGGCTGCGCCGCGAGCACCGGGCGCTGCTGCTGCTCACACTGGTGGCGACCGTGGTGTCGCTGCACGCGCTGCCCGCCGTCGTCGAGACCGAGCCGCGGTTCCCGACGGCCTGGCAGCACCTGGGGTTCCTCGACTACATCGGCCGCACCGGGTCCGCCGTACCGGACCTGGACGCCCGCTGGAGCTGGCCGGGCTTCTTCGCGGTGGCCGCGTTCGTCGGCCGGGCGTGCGGGGTCACCGACTTCACCGAGGTCATCCGCTGGTGGCCGACCGCCATCCAGCTCTCCTACCTCGCCCCGATGTTCCTGCTCACCCGGTCGCTGCGGGCGAGCTGGCGGGCGAAGTGGACCGGCGTCTGGCTGTTCGTGCTGTGCGGCTGGGTCGGCCAGGACTACTTCTCCCCGCAGGGCTTCACCTACCTGCTGTACCTGATGTTCGTGGCGATCCTGCTGGTCTGGTTCCGACCGCCGCGCGTGATCTGGACGAAGTTCCGCCCCGGGGAGGCGGAGGTGGAACCGGCCGACCGGCGCCAACGCGCGGTGCTGCTGCTGGTGCTGATCGGCCTGTACGCGGCGAGCGTCCCGGCCCACCAGCTCACCCCGTTCGTGATGCTCGGCGTGCTCGCGGTGCTGGTCCTGCTGGGCCGGTCCGAACTGCGCGGGCTGCCACTGCTGTTCGGGGTGCTGGTCGCGGTCTGGGTCGGCTTCATGGCCGAGCCGTACTGGTCGGGTCACTTCGACGACCTGTTCGGCGGGGTCGGCGGCGTCGGCAGCAATGTCTCGACCTCCGTCTCCGGCCGCATCCAGGGCGGCAGTTCGACCCACAAGCTGGTGCTGTACACCCGTGTCCTGCTGGCCGGCTCGGTGATGGCGTTCGCCTGCTGGGGCTGGTGGCGCCGCCGCTTCCACCGGTACCGCGAGCGGACGCTGCTGGTCCTGACCTTCGTGCCGTTCCTGGGCTTCGGCATGCAGTCGTACGGCGGTGAGATGGCGCTGCGCGTCTTCATGTTCGCGGTACCGGGCGCGGCCCTGCTCGGCGCCCTCGCTCTCTTCCCGCGCACCGGCGTCACCGCGAAGGAGCGCGAGAAGGACCGGGTCAGCCTCGCCCCGCTGGCCGCGCTGCTCGCCGGGCTGCTGCTGATGGGCGGCTTCCTGGTGGCCCGCTGGGGCAACGAGCCGTTCGAGCGTGTCCGGCCGGGCGAGGTCGCGGCCATGAACTGGGTGTACGCCCACGACAAGCCGACCGTACGGCTGCTGTGGCTGACCCAGGACACGGTCAACGACGTGACCCCGGCGATGCCGTGGGGCGCGCGGGACATGGAACGGGTGAACTACGTGCCGACGCTCGCGCCGGCCGACCCGCTGCTGGTGTCGGGTCTGGTCAAGGCGCTCAAGGACGCGGGGCCGAACTCGTACCTGATGATCAACCGCAGTCAGGTGACGTACCTGGAGCTGGACGCGGGCTATTCCACCACCTGGGAGCCCCGGCTGATCGAGAACCTGGACGACCGGCAGGAGCTGACGAAGGTCCTGGCGAACGACGACGTCACGGTGTTCGCGCTGCGCAGGCAGCCGGCGGGCGCGGTGCCGAAGCCGCATCCCGGGCCGATCGGGCCGCAGGTGACCTGGACGCCGTGGTCGGTGGTCGGCGCACTGGCCGCCGTGGCCCTGATCGTGCTGCTGGCCGCCCGCGAGGTGGTCCGGGTCGCGGTCCGGCCGGGTGTACGCCAACTGCGTCTGCTGCAGGGCGGTTTCTGGTTCGCGCTGCCACTGCTGGCGGTGGTGCTGGCCTCGCTGGTGCAGCGGTTCCTGACGATGAAGTGACGGGTGCGCGGTGGCTCAGCGGTCGAGCCACCGCACCTCGTACGCGCGCATGTCGAACCGCTTGCCGTCGACCCGGGCGCTGATCGACCGGCCCAGGGTGTTGACCACCAGGACGGTCCTGCCGCTGCCGAGGACACGGACGTTGGGCACGTCGTCGGGGGCGACGGACACGGCCTCGTACCTGGTCCCGGGCGGGAAGGCCCGGGCGAACCGGGTCACCAGGTCCTCCATGGGACGCGCCTGTCCCCCGCCGGCGCCGTCGGTCGGTGTCCACAGGCAGCCGGGGCAGTCGGTGCCGGTCTTCTCCTCCGGATTCCAGTAGAAGCCGGAGTCGGCGCCGCCCTTGACCATGGCGATCATCCCGGTGGCCTGGACGGCCAGCCGGTGCGGCTCCGACCAGCCCTTGCGGTCGTCGTTGCCGTCGCCGGGCTCGACGTAGTACTCGGCCCACCACAGGGGCAGGTCGTGGGTCTGCCGTCGTACCCACGCACCGACCGCGGTCAGCTTGTCGGTGGCCGAGAACTCGTTCGGCAGCAGCTCGTCGTCGCGGGTGTAGCTGGAGCCGTCGACCACGGTGAAGTCGGCGCCCGCCTTGTGCGTGTTCCAGTAGGAGAAGGCGTCCAGCACCCGTTGGTCCATGGCGCCCCACGGGCCCTTCACCGTGGTGGAGGCGTTCTCGTCGCGCGGGTCGACGCTGTCCATGACGAGATACGGCCCGCCGACCATGATGTCCTTGTCGACCTTCTTCAGCGCCCGGTACACGAGGTTGTACAGCTTGGTGTAACCCTCGTAGTCCCAGCGGGACTTGGCGTCGTTCCAGAAGCCCTTGAACTCGTTCCAGACGATGAAGTGCTTCACGTCCGGGTAGCGCCGGGCGACGGTGGCGGCGAGGTCCGCGAAGTCCTGGTAGTGGCCGGGGGTGGGGGCGGTCTCCAGGGCCGCCCGACTCCAGTCGGTGTTGTCCACCCCGGCCTTGCCGCCCTTCATCCAGTCGGGGGAGCAGCACAGGGTGATGACCGGGGTGCCGCCGGAGGCGCGGACGAAGTCGACACGGCGGTCCAGCGCGCCGAAGTCGTAGTGGCCCTCGACCGGTTCGGGATTGTCGGCGCCCCAGCCCATGATGTGCTGGTTCTGCGCCAGTCCGGCGCTGTGGCCGAGCAGTTGCTGCACGCGCCGGGTGGCGGCCGTCGCACCCTCGTCGGCGCTGTACTGGGTGTGCGTGAACCCCCAGCCGACGTACGGCTCCGGTTTCGCCGCCGGGGCGGCGGGAGAGCCGTGCACCCGGTCGCCGTCGCGTGTCGTACCGGCCGTGCTGGGGCCGCCGGACAGCGTGCCGACCAGGGTCACCACCAGGGCCAGCGCCGCCGCGCCCACACCGAGCAGGGCGGTGAGCCGCCACCGCCGAGTATCCGAATCCCACCCATGACGTCCCATCAAGGGCAACAGTAACGGCGGAATCCCCCGCTCGGGCAGGTCTTGGGAACACCCGGAACAGTCGTGGAACACCCGGGACAACCGGTGGAAATGCCGTGCGCGGACGGCATCGGTGCCGGATCATGGCGGCATGTCTGCGAACCCACACGACGCTCTGCCGATCCGGCTCCACGTCGACGACTCCGACTCGCCCTCCGATGTCGTCGACGCGCTGTTCCTCGGCCGCTTCGCGACGGGCGAGCAGCCGTATTCGCACGCGGTGAACATCGACCGGGTCCGCTCCGGCGCGACCCTGCTGCCGGACGGGGCCCGGGTGCTGCGGGTCGCCCGGGACGACGACCGCAGCGCCACCCTGGCGGAGGGCGACGGCTGGACGGTGCTGGTGTCCCGCTGGAACCGGGGCGCGGACGTCACGGTCACCGCGACGACCGCCGAGCTGGCCGAGCGGATCCTCGACCAGGCCACGGACGGTGCGGCCGACGAGCCGGAGCCGCAGCCGGAGAACGTGACGATGGGCTTCTGGTACGTCTCGCCGCGGCGCGGCCCGCACCGCACCACCCGCCAGATCTCGGCCGGCACCTGGGACGAGGTCCGGCCCAACTACACGGCGCCGGTGGCGGAGGCGATGGACCGTCTGATGAAGACGACCCCGGAGGACATCGCGGGCCGGCTGCTCCTGCTGCACGGCCCGCCCGGCACCGGCAAGACCTCGGCCCTGCGCACGCTCGCCCGGTCCTGGCGGGAGTGGTGCCAGGTGGACTGCGTCCTGGACCCGGAGCGGCTCTTCTCCGACGTCGGCTACCTGATGGACATCGCGATCGGTGAGGAGGACGGCGCGGGCAAGGGCCGCTGGCGGCTCCTCCTCCTGGAGGACTGCGACGAGCTGATCCGCGGCGAGGCCCGGCACACCGCGGGCCAGGCCCTGTCCCGGCTGCTGAACCTCACCGACGGCCTGCTCGGCCAGGGCCGCAATGTGCTGGTCGGTGTCACCACCAACGAGGACCTGGAGCGCCTGCACCCGGCCGTGGTGCGCCCCGGCCGCTGTCTGGCCCGTATCGAGGTGGGGCCGCTGACCCGCAGGGAGGCGGTGAAGTGGCTGGGCACCGAGGAGGGCGTCGGCCGGGAGGGGGCCACGCTGGCCGAGCTGTACGCGCTGCGCCGGGGCACGGCACCGACGTCGGTGCCGGGCGCGCGCGAGGGGGCGGACGCGGGCCTGTACCTGTAGTGCTTTGATGGTGGCATGACCCTGTTCGTCGGCACGTCGGGGTGGCAGTACAAGGACTGGCGGGACCTGGTCTACCCGGCCGGGGTCCCGGCACGGCTGTGGCTGGAGGAGTACACCCGGCTCTTCGCGACCGTGGAGATCAACAACGCGTTCTACCGGCTGCCGTCGTACGACACCTTCGCCGCCTGGCGCGAGCGGGTGCCGTCGGACTTCGTGGTCGCGGTCAAGGCCAGCCGCTTCCTCACGCACATCAAGCGCCTGAAGGACCCCGAGGAACCGGTTCACCGCCTGATGACCCACGCGGCGGGCCTCGGTGACCGGCTGGGCCCGGTCCTTCTCCAGCTCCCGCCGACCCTGCGTGCCGACCCCGCCCTGCTGGACGCCTGCCTGGCCTGCTTCCCCGCGGGCACGCAGGTCGCGGTGGAACCCCGCCACGACTCCTGGTGGACGCCCGAGGTGCGCGAGGTCCTGTCGCTGCGGGGTGCGGCCCTGTGCTGGGCGGACGTCCTGGCCCGCCCGGTCACCCCGCTGTGGCGCACCGCCGACTGGGGCTACGTCCGCTTCCACCAGGGCCGCGCCCGGCCGTGGCCCCGCTACGGCCGCCGCTCCCTGGACACCTGGGTGGACCGCATCGCGACGACGTGGTCCCACGGGGAAGACGTCTACGCCTACTTCAACAACGACCCGGGGGGTGCGGCGGTGGCGGACGCGGTGGTGTTCGGGAAGGCGGCACGCAAGGCGGGGCTGACGGTGACCCGGACCCCGGAACCGGTGACGCACCGGTGAGGGACCCCTTACTCCCCGTAGGCCGCCCGCAGGGCGTCCCGCACGGCGGCCAGCGCCTCCTCCTCGCCCAGCCCCAGCCGCCGCACCCGCTCGGCGTAGGCCTGGGCGGCCAGCGACGCCTCGCGTACCGCGGCCGAGCCGGCGGCAGCCACGAACGTGCCGTTGCGTCCCCGCGTCTCGATCACCCCGTCGCCCTCCAGCGCCTTGTACGCCTTGGCGACCGTGTTCACCGCGAGCCCGAGGGACTCGGCCAGCCCGCGCACGGTCGGCAGCCGGTACCCCACCGGCAGCACTCCGGACCGCGCCTGCTCGGAAATCTGTGCCCGTACCTGCTCGTACGGAGGCGCGCTGTCATCGATGCGGATCTTCAGGCTCACACGGCGATTCTCCCGTACCCGCCGGAAAATGAGAGGCATCCCCGGCACGACTCCGCCTACGGTGCCTGCTCATGACAGTGCTCGTGCGCGACCTGCGCCCAGATGACCGGTCCGATGTCGAGACCTTCGCCCGGGTACGGCATCTCGCCCTGCCGCACATCCTCTGGACCCCGGACGCCATCCGCCACCACCTCGCCCGCACCCCTCCCGAAGCCCACGCCCGGTCCCTCGTCGCGGAGGAGGACGGCGAGGTGATCGGCACCGCGCAGCTGAGCCTCGCGCACGACAGCCCGGAGCCGGGCCAGGGAATGCTCAACATCTATGTGCACCCGGAGCGGACGCGACGCGGCGCGGGCGGGGCGCTGGTCCGTGCGGCCGAGGAGCACCTGGCCGCGCACGGGGCGACGAAGCTGTTCGCCTGGCTGCTGGACGAGCCGGCCAACCGGGCCTTCGCCGAGCGCCGCGGTTACCGCGCCGGCCGCTCCGCCCACTTCCTGCGCCTGGACCTGGCGACGGCCGTGCTGCCGCCGCCGGCTCCCCCGGCCGGCACGGAACTGCGCACGGCCGCCGACTTCACCGACGATCCCCGCCCGCTGTTCGAACTGGACGCGGAGACGATGGCGGACGAACCGGGCGATGTGGACTCCGAGTTCTCCGACTTCCGGGCGTGGGTGGCGCAGTACTGGGAACACCCGCTGCTGAACCGGGAGTTGACCACGGTGGTACTGGCCGACGGTCGTCCCGCCGCGTTCAGCGTGGCGTACACCGACGGCGGCTCCCGGTACGCCACCGCGATGACCGGTACCGCACGCGCGTACCGCGGGCGCGGCCTGGCCAAGCTCGCCAAGACCGACTCCCTGCGTCGCGCCCGCGCCGCGGGACACACCGAGGCCCTCACGGGGAACGACACCGGGAACGGTCCGATGCTCGCGATCAACAAGTGGCTCGGGTACGAGATCTGCGCGACGGAGGTGCGCTATGTCCGCGAACTCGGCTGAGCCGGCGGCCCAGGTGGAGGTCGTGCTGGTGAAGGGCGGCCGGACGAAGATCCGTTATCCGGCAGAGCTGCTGGCGGACGACGGCGTACGCCTCGCGGTGCGCGCCCCCTGGGCCGGTGCGGGCGTCCGGGACTTCGGCTTCGTGCGCTTCGAACCCGGCGACCTCTTCACCGAGTACTACTGGCGCGACCGCTGGTACTCGGTGAAGGAGGTCCGGGCCGGGGACGGCACCGTGAAGGGCTGGTACTGCGACATCACCCGCCCGGCCGTGCTGTCCGGCGGCGAGCTGGTCGTGGAGGATCTCGACCTGGACCTGTGGCGCTCCGCCGACGGTACGGACGTACGGCGGCTGGACGAGGACGAGTTCGCCGAGAGCGGGCTCGCGGAGACGGACCCCGTGGCCGCGTCCGCAGCCGTGGCCGCCCTGGACGCCCTGGAGACGCTGGCCCGGGAGCAGGGCTTCGGGGCCCTGCTGGCCTGACCGCTCCGCCCGGCTCACACGGTCGCCACCACCGCGTACCGCTCGTCCGTCACGGCCCGCCCCCACAACAGCGGGTCGTCGGACAGTCGCTCCACGCGCACGGCCGGGCTCAGCGGCGCCAGCAGCGCGGCGAGCCGGTCGGCGGGTATGCCGACCGGGTCCAGCGGGCCCCACACGCCCTCCACCAGCACGAAACGGCCTCCGGGCCGTAGCAGGGTCCGCCAGTGCCGCAGGACGCCCGCCGGATCGGGCAGCGTCCACAGCACGTGGCGGACGAGGACCACGTCGTGGCGCCGCTGCTCCACCGGCGGGGTCGCGGCCTCGCCGCGCAGCACCCTCGCGTCGCGCCCGGCGAGCTTGGCGCGGGCCCGCTCGACCATCGCCGGGGACGAGTCGACCGCTGTCACGCGGTGTCCCTGCTCGACCGCGAGCAGGGACAGGCTCCCGGTGCCGCAGCCCAGGTCGAGGACGTCGGCGGGGCGCCCGGGCAGCCAGGAGCGGAGTCTGGCCGCCCAGGCCGCGCGGACCTCGGGATCGCGCAGGCCGTGGTCCGGCTCGTCGTCGAAGGCGGCCGCCTCGGCGTCCCAGTCCACTTCAGGGGTGTCCGGCGCAACCGTTCGACCGGTCTCGTTCGTCATGCCCCAACAGTGACACCCGCCACTGACAACCCGGCGCCGATGAGGAACTCTCCCCAAAAGCGTCTACCTCCGTGACAACGCGGAACTCGGTAGGCACTGGAGGAGGCAGCCATGCGCCGTGTGACCGTGCACAAGCCCCTGAAGAGGACGGACAGCCGCCGGACCCGTGAAGAGGCGGCGGAGCGCCCCTCGGGGCGTCCCGAGGTGCGCAAGGACATCGCGCGCACCTGGTGGCCCGACAGCTGAGACGTCGCGCGGGCCGTCAGCCCAGTCGCTTGCGGTAGTGGATCCGGTCGTAGGGGCCGTCGACACGGCGTTCCACGATCTCGTATCCGAACTTCGGATAGATCTCCTGGTTCTCCCACATCATCGCGTTCGTGTAGAGCCTGATCTCGCCGAGACCCAGCTCGCGCGCGCGTGTGTCGACGAAGCGCAGCAGCCGCCGCCCGACGCCCGTGCCGTGGGCGTCGGGGCGGACGGCGATGCTGTCCAGGAAGAGATGGTCGGCGAACGCCTCGACCACCACGAGCCCGTCGACCGGCTCCCCGGTGACGAACACCCTGCCCGCGGCCACGTTCGCCGCGTGGTCCGCCTCCATGGGCTGCGGCACCACACCGATGCGCGCGATGTAGGGCTGGTAGGCCGCGTCCGTGACGGCCTGCACGGCCGGCACGTCGGCGGCGACGGCGGCCCGGACGGACTGGGCGGTCCTGTCGATCATGCGGTCACGGTACTTGCCCGAGCGCAGCCCGAGCACTCGCTCACGCTTCGGGGCCCTTCTGCCATGCGGGTGGTGCCCCAGGGCGCGCCGGGGTCTCGGGTCCCCATCGTTCGACTCCTTTGCTTCCGACTGTCCTTTCGAATGGCTCTTCCCCTGCGGGGGGGGAGGTTTCCAAGTACGCCCCCGGCTGGCATCTCGCTTACAACTGGCCTTTCAACGAGGGGGGGTTGGGCGGGACTGGATCTTGGGTCTCACCTGGTTGTTTCAGTCGGTGGCCTGCGGTGGCATATGAGGGTCGCGGCGATGGCGGCGGCCAGGCGAGGTGGGGTGCGGACGCCTCGAAGGCGGCCGCTGCCAGGTCTACGACCGAGTTCGGTACCGCGAGGTCACACTGCTCCGCCCAGCGTGACGGCTACGACGGCGGACGGCAGCGGCGCTCGGCGACCCGACGCGGTGGCGGCGCCAGACGATCTAACCGGGGCTCGCTGCGGCGTGCCCGCATCTTCTGCATACGCAGCGGTACATCAGCGGACTCCGTCCAGCGTCGCACCGGTCCAAAGGCGGCAGGGCAGGCCCGCATCATGAACGCGTACGCGCCGCCGGGAGCCGAACGGGGAGCCGAGCGAGCCGTCCGACGGCGAACGAACCCGGACCCACACGAACGGTCGCGCTGCTCGGCCGCAGGTGGGCGACCAGGTTCCTCCACCCCTGCCTGAGCCCCCGGTTAGCCCGCCCTTAAGGGGACCATAAGGATCTCCTCCACCGGTCCTCAGCAGGCGATTTCACGGTTTCTTGGGGCTAGCTTCTGAAGCCCCCACGGGATCCCCGCCCCGCTGAAGGACCGTTTCCGAGGAGTTCCGCATGTCCGTTCGCGTCCGCCGCAAGGCCGCCGTCGCCGCTGTCGGCCTGACGCCGCTCGCCCTGACCGCGCTCGCCGCCGCTCCCGCCGCCGCCCACGGCTCGATGGGGGACCCGGTCAGCCGTGTCTCGCAGTGCTACGCGGAGGGACCGGAGAGCCCGAGGTCGGCCGCGTGCACGGCGGCTGTCGCGGCCGGCGGGACGCAGGCGCTGTACGACTGGAACGGCATCCGGATCGGTGACGCGGCCGGTCGGCACCAGCAGTTGATCCCCGACGGCAAGCTGTGCAGCGCCGGCAACGAGGAGTTCAAGGGCCTCGACCTGGCCCGCGCCGACTGGCCGGCGACGAGCGTGCACGGCGGGTCGTACACCTTCAGGTACCGGGTGACCGCGCCGCACAAGGGGACCTTCAAGGTCTATCTGACCAAGCCGGGTTACGACCCGGCGAAGCCGCTGGCCTGGTCGGAGCTGGATCTGGAGCACCCGGTCGCGACGGTCACCGACCCGGTCGCCTCGGGTGGCTTCTACACGTTCTCCGGCGCGCTTCCCCAGCGGTCGGGGCGACAGTTGCTGTACGCGGTCTGGCAGCGTTCGGACAGTCCGGAGGCGTTCTACTCCTGCTCGGACGTGGACTTCGGCGGCACCGGTGCGGGGAGCACCGGAAGTACCGCCGCCCCGAGCGCCTCGGCGCCCTCCGACGAGCAGATCGCGGCCGGTGCCGACAAGTCGACGATGACGCACCACGGTCACGGCGGCGACGAGGCGGGCGCGTCGGAGCATCCCACCACCGCGTCCGACCGGTCCGAAGGGTCCGACCGGTCCACCGCGTCCGACGGGCCCGCGTCCCGCGAGTCCCACTCGTCCCACGGTTCCACCGCGTCCGGCGAGGTCAACGAGCCTGATGCGGACGGAAGTCCGCGGGATCTCGCCGAGACCGGCGCATCCGCCGGCACCTCCACCCTCGCGATCGGCGGCGCGGCGGCGCTGGCGCTGGGGTCGGCGGCGCTGTTCCTGTCGGTGCGGCGGCGGGCGACGGGTGGCGGCCACCGCCGGTGAGGGTTCCGGGGCCTGTCCGGCGGCTCAGGTCGGACAGGCCCCGGCGACGGTCAGCTGAGGGCCGACGCGCAGGTGGTGGCGGTGGCGTGGGCCGGGTCGAGCGCGTTGGCGACCTCATGGAAGGCGATCCGGTCGAACAGGCCGATCGCGACGTGTTCGGAGAGGTCGAGCGAGCAGAGGTCCTGCAGCAGGACGTTGTGGACGTCGGAGCCGCTCAGGTACTGGGTGCGCCAGGGGGTGGCGACCTCGTCGTACTTGGTGGCGACGACCGTGTAGTGCACTCCGGGGACGGTGTCGCCGCCCGCGTTGAGCTTGGTGAGGAAGTCGGAGCCGGTGATCTGGTCGGCGAGGCCGGGGGTGGTGGCCTTGAGCAGATCCGCGGCGCCGGGGAAGTACGGCAGCAGGTTGGCGAGACCGTCCAGGTCGGTGCCGTGGTTGTCGGGGGCGAGTCCGACGAGGGCGTTCACCTTGGCGGCTCCGCCGAGGAACCTCAGGTAGTACCGGGGCATCATGCCGCCCTGGGAGTGCCCGACCAGGTCGGCCTTGACGGCTCCGGTCGCGGCGAGCACCTTGTCGACGAAGGCGGACAGCTGCTCGGCCGACTTGTCGATGGGGCCGAGGCCGTAGAAGAGGGGGACGCCGGGGAGTTGGCCGTAGTCGAGGGAGTAGACGCAGTATCCGCGGCTCTCCAGGTAGGGGGCGAGGGCGAGCCAGTTGTCGACCGAGTTGCCGAAGGTGCCGTGCACCAGGACGACGGGGTGGGGGTGGGCTGCGGAAGGCTTGCAGGAGTAGTTGTTCCACCCGCTGCTCGGTGCCGCGTCGGCGGCGTGTGCGGTGGCGGCGGGAACGGTGGCGACGGCGGCGGTGAGGAGCAGCGCGGCGAGGGGTCTGAGCACTCGCTTCCAGGGCAGCATCGTGTGATCTCCTTGCGGCTCAAGGGAGGTGCGACGGCCTAACCCTGTGATCCGGATCACGAGGATGCTGTTCACTCGTCAAGTTACGGGCGGGTAGTGCAGACGTGAAGTTACGCGTCAGTAAAAACTTCCAGTGATAACCGGGGCATCATCCGGGCCCGGGCGGACCGTCACCAGGCGGGCTTGATCGGACCGTAGGGAGCGATCCGCACCAGGGACTCCCGCAACACGCGCACGTCACCCTCGCCCAGCAGTTCGACCCATGCCCCCACCACCTCGGCCGCCGCCGCCTCGGCCGCCCGGGTGCAGGCCCAGCCGCGGTCGGTCAGGACCACCAGCCGGGCCCGCGCGTCCTGCGGATGCGGCCGGCGCTCGGCGTACCCCTTGCGCACGATCTCGTCCACCAGCTGGCTCGCCGCCTGCTTGGTCACTCCGAGGTGCACGGCGAGGTCGGTGACGGTGGCGCCGTCCGGGGCGAGCCGCCCGAAGGCGAAGCCGTGTGCGGGCCGGAGATCGGTGAACCCGCGAGCCGTCACCCCGTCATGAATGCGCTGGGTGAGATCACCCGCGACGGCGAGCAGTGCGGCGGACAGGGCCATGGCTTCGGAGTTCTGCACGGAGGCATTGAAACACCCTTGACGCATCGGTCAAGCTGCTTGACCATGTAGTCAAGCAGCTTGACCACTTGAACGGAGTTCTCCGCCATGCCCGTCATCCGCTCGTCCGAGGCCGTGACCCACGAGATCCACGGCGCTCGCTTCGTCTCGTACGCCACCCCGCTCACCGGCAGCAAGGAGCTGTGCGCCTGGCGCGGCGAGATCCCGCCCGGCACCCAGGCGCCCGCCCACACCGTCAGCCGGGAGGAGATCTTCCATCTGCTCGTCGGTGACCTGCTGATCACCCTGGACGGCCGCACCGAGCGGATCTCGGCGGGCGACACGGTGATCGTCGGCGCCGGCGCGACCCTCGCCGTGGAGAACCCGACCGACCACACCGCGATCTCCTGGGTCACCACCTCCGTCGGCCTCACGGCCGAGCTGGCCGACGGCACCCTCGTCACCCCGCCGTGGGCCAACTGACAACGACCCCGGGAGGAGTCAGGCCGCCAGCGTCCCCGGCATCACCGCGCGCGGTCCGAACTTGGCCCGGGCCCGGTCCGCGACCTCCTCGATGCGGCGCACCTTCTCGTCCACGGGATCGAAGGTGAGCTGGTAGGTGGCCTGGTCGGCGGGGGTGAGCCCCTCGGCGCGCAAGGAGAGCGCGCGGACCCGGGCGCGCTGCAGACCGAGCGCCTCGTACATGCCGTACGCCGTCCCGGCCAGGGCCGCCGAGTGCGCGGTCGGTTCCTTCAGGGTGCGGCTGCGGGTGGTGGAGGAGCGGTCGGCGTAGCGCACGGTGAGGGTCAGCGTGCGGCAGACCTTCCCCACCGCGCGCAGCCGGGCGCCGATCTCCTCGGCGGCCGACAGCAGCGCCCTGCGGTGCCGGCCGGGGTCCAGCTCGTCGAGCTCGAAGGCCCGTTCCGTCGCCAGCGACCGTGAGACGGCGTTCGGCACGACCCGGCCCCGGTCGACGCCGCTCGCCTTCTCGCGCAGCTCACGGCCCGCCTTCGCGCCGATCAGCCGCTGGAGCGTGGACGGCGGCGCGGCGGCGACCAGGCCCAGGGTGTCCAGGCCGTACTCGCACAGCGTGCGGGCGGTCGCCGTACCGACGCCGGGCAGCGCGGACACCGGCCGCTCGGCGAGGAACTCCGCGATGCCGTCCGGGTCCTCGGGCACCGCACAGGTCACCCCGGGCCGGGCGTCGCGCAGCGCCACACGGGCCAGCATCGGCCCCGGACCGGCACCGATCACACAGTCGACGCCGTACCGTGCGAGCGCGCGCACCCGGATCACCGAGGCCAGCTCCACGGCGCTGCGCCCGAAGTACCGCTCGGCACCTCGGAGATCGGCCAGCGCCCCGTCCGGTGGCAGCGCCTCGACCACCGGGGTGAAGTCCTCCAGCAGCCCGAGCAGCCCCGGCAGGGCCGCTTCGTACATCGGCGGCAGCTGGAAACGTACGCAGAGGATGGTCATCCCGCACTCCCCGGACTCTGGTGCCACAACTTCCTGATCGCCGCGGGCCCTTGTGCGGCGTCCTGACCGGCGGGCCGCAGATCGGCCCAGGGGTGCATCTCGTACCCCGTGGGCATGCGGATCGTCCGGCCCTCCATCGGGTCACGGGCCGCGGAGCCGGCCGGCGCGGGCAGCCCGTCGGAACCGGCGAGCCGGGCCCGGGACGGGCCGCCGTCGCCCGCCGAGGGTCCGTCCCCGGCCGGACCGGGGACTTCGGCCAGCCGGACCGCGACCCCGTCGAGCCCCTCCTCGTGCCGCACGTCGACCAGCTCGGCGAGGTTCCAGGCGGCGGAGCCCACCACGCTCAGACTGCGCGGACCGCGCCGCTGCACCACTCCGCGCACCAGCAGCAGCCAGGAGTGGAAGACGGTGTGGGCACAGGCGTCGTGCGAGTCGTCGAAGAAGGCGAGGTCGACCAGGCCCGTGCCGTCGTCCAGCGTGGAGAAGATGACCCGCTTGCCGGACCGGATCGGCGGGGTCTGGGTGGCCGCCTTGGCGCCCGCCACCAGCACCGTCTCCCCGTGCCGGGCCTCCCGCAGCCGGCGCGCGGAGACCACGCCCAGCTCCTTCAGGAACTCCCGGTGGTCGTCCATCAGATTGCGCGAGGCGTCCATGGACAGCACACCCAGCTCTGCGCTGAGCCGCTCCGCCGAGGTCAGGTCGGGCAGTCCGGCCGGGGCGGTCTTCCGGCCCCCGGCGAGGGGGAGTTGACCGCCGCCACCGCCCCGGGCGCCCCGGTGCAGCTCGGTCAGGTGCAGCTGGAGATCACGCCGGTTGGCACCGAACGCGTCCAGCGCGCCCACCTGGGCGAGTCGCTGGGCCAGCGGACGGCTCGGCCGGGCCCGCTCCCAGAAGTCCAGCAGGGAGGAGTACGGCTGCCCGTCCGCGATCCGCCGCGCCTCGGCCTCACTGATGCCGTGCACGTCGGACAGGGCGAGCCGCAGCCCCCACACCCTTGATTCAGACACCAGTTCGATCCGATGAGCGACTCCGGAGACATTCACGTCCAACGGCAGGATCGGCACCCCGCGCCGCCGCGCATCCGCCAGCAGCAGCCGCTTCGGGTACATCCCGGGATCGTGCGTGAGCAGCCCGGCGTAGAAGGCGGCCGGGTGATGGGCCTTCAGCCAGGCCGACTGGTACGTCGGCACGGCGAAGGCGACGGCATGCGCCTTGCAGAAGCCGTACGACCCGAAGGCCTCCACGATCTCCCAGGTCCGCTGAATCGTTTCCGCGCTGTACCCCCCGGCCGCCGCGCACTGCGCGAACCACACCTTGATCCGCCCCTGCGACTCCGGGTCGGACAGCCCCCGCCGCACCCGGTCGGCCTCGCCCCGGCCACAGCCGGTCATGACGGCGACGATGTCGATGACCTGCTCGTGGAAGACGACGACCCCGTACGTCCCCTTCAACGGCTCCTCCAGGTCCGGGTGCGGATACCGCACCGGCGCCCGTCCGTGCCGCGCCTCGATGAACGGCCGGACCATGTCGGCGGCGACGGGTCCGGGCCGGAACAGCGAGATGTCGACGACCAGATCGTGGAACGTGCTCGGCTGCAGCCGCCCCACCAGGTCCCGCTGCCCCGGCGACTCGATCTGGAAGCAGCCCAGCGTCTCGGCGGACCGGATCAAGCGGTACGTCTCCGGATCCCCCGGCTCCACCGCGTCCAGGTCGATCCGCTCCCCCGTGGCCCGCTCCACCTCGGCCACCGCGTGCGCCATGGCCGACTGCATCCGCACGCCCAGCACATCCAGCTTGAGCAGCCCGAGGTCCTCCACGTCCTCCTTGTCGAACTGCGACATCGGCAGCCCCTCGCCGCTGGTCGGCACGACCGGCGTACGGGCGAGGAGCGAGGCGTCGGACAGCAGCACCCCGCACGGATGCATGGCCACCCCGCGCGGCAGGGCGTCGAGCGCCTCGACCAGCTCCCACAGCCTGCCGTACTTCTCCTTCTCCCCCGCGAGCCGCTTCAGCTCGGGCAGCTCCTCCAGCGCGGCCCGCGCGTCCCGGGCCCGGATGTGCGGAAAGGACTTGGCCACCCGGTCGATCTCGGCGGGATCCATGGACAGCGCGGCACCCACGTCCCGGACGGCATGCCGTACCCGGTAGGTCTCCGGCATGGAGACGGTCGCGACCCGCTCCTGTCCGAACCGCCCGATGATCGCCCGGTACACCTCGAGCCGCCGCGCGGACTCCACGTCGATGTCGATGTCGGGCAGCACCACGCGCTCCTTGGAGAGGAAGCGCTCCATCAGCAGCCCGTGCTCGACCGGATCGGCATGCGCGATCCCCAGCAGATGGTTGACGAGGGAGCCGGCCCCGGATCCGCGGGCGGCCACCCGGATCCCCATCCCCCGTACGTCGTCGACGACCTGGGCGACCGTCAGGAAGTAGGAGGCGAATCCGTGGTGGGCGATGATGTCCAGCTCCTGGTGCATCCGCTCCCAGTACGCGCGCCGGCCGCCGTACCCGAGCCGCACCATCCCCGCCGCTGTCCGCGAGGCCAGCGCCCGCTGGGCGGTGCGCCGCCCGGCGCCCACCAGCTGCGGTTCGGGAAAGTGCACGGTCCCGATGCCCAGGCCCGCCTCGGGGTCGACCCGGCACTCCTCGGCCGTGGCCCAGGTCTGCTCCAGCAGCCGGTGAGCGGTGTCCCGCCGGTACCCGGCCGCCTCCACCACCCGTTCGGCGACGCCCAGCATGGCCTGCGCGTCCTTCAGCCAGGCCTCCCCGGAGTCCAGCTCCCCGCGCGGGTCGATCGGCACCAGCCGCCGCGCGGCGTCCAGGACGTCGGCGACCTGGCCCATCCCCGGGTCGGCGTACCGGACGGCGTTGCTCAGCACGGGCCGCACCCGCTGTTCGGCGGCGAAGCCGACGGTACGGGAGGCCAGCCGCAGCGACCCGGGCCCGGTGCCCGACCGCCCGTGCCACACGGCCTCCAGCCGCAGCGCGTCCCCGTACGCCGCGCGCCAGGCGTCCAGCAGCTCGGCGGCGCGGTCGGGCCGCCCCGCGGCAAGGGCGCGGCCCACGTCGGACCCCGGCCCGAGCAGCACGACGAGACCCTCGCCCCGGTGACCGGACCAGGGCAGCAGCGGAGCCCCCTCACCGGCGTGCGCGGCCGTGACGAGCCGGCACAGCTCGGCCCACCCGCGGGCGCCGTCCCGGGCCAGGAAAGTCACCCGGGGCGCCGACTCGTCGACGAAGGCGCCCCCGCGCACCGGCGTACGCCGACGCGCCTGTCGTGCCCCGCTCCTCTCCTCCACCGCCAGGTCCACCCCGAAGACGGGACGGACCCCCACCCCGGCGCAGGCCTTGGCGAAGCGGACCGCACCGGCGAGCGTGTCGCGGTCGGTCAGCGCGAGCGCGTCCATACCTCGTTCCGAGGCACGCTCGGCCAGCCGCTCCGGGTGGGACGCCCCGTATCTCAGGGAGAACCCGGAGACGGTGTGCAGATGCGCGAAGCCCGGCACACGCACCTCCCGCACTCGTGAGTCCCGAACGGCTCTCGAACATCAGTTCCCTACTTCCTCACCCACCATACCCCCATTCCCGAACATCTGTGCGACAGGCGCGGGGCCGCCTCCCACCTGCGCAAACACCGTGGAGCCCCGCCCCCGGACGCGCACGGGGCGGGGCTCCACGGAACGGGATCAGCCGATCTGCGTCCCGGTGGCCGTAAGCGCCGCGGTGACCGGCTGGAAGAAGGTCTCCCCGCCGGAGGTGCAGTCACCGCTGCCCCCGGAGGTCAGCCCGACGGCGTTGCCGCCCGAGAAGAGCGAGCCACCGCTGTCGCCGGGCTCGGCGCACACATCGGTCTGGATCAGCCCGCTGACCGTGCCCTCCTGGTAGTTCACGGTCGCGTTCAGACCGGTGACCGTCCCGTCGTGCACATGGGTCGTCGACCCGCTGCGCGTCACCTTCATCCCCACCGTCGCCTCGGCGGCACCGGTGATCTTCTGGGTGGAGCCGTTGTAGAGGTCGACCTCGCTCGGGTGGTCGACCTGGGAGGTGTACTTGACCAGACCGAAGTCGGTCCCCGGGAAGTGCGACTCCGCGTTCTGCCCGATCTGCTTGCCACTGGCGTCCGACCAGGTGGAGATCGACGCGGTGCAGTGCCCGGCGGTCAGGAAGTACGGCTGCCCGTCCTTGACGACGTTGAAGCCCAGCGAGCAGCGCCCACCGGAACCGCCGATCGCGTCACCGCCGGCGACGAAGGGCTTGAACTCCCCCTTCGAGCGCTGCAGTTCGGCTTTGCCGCCCAGCCCGTCGACCACCTTGCTCAGCTTGGTCCACCGCGCGCCGGACACCGTCCTGTCGGCGGTGACGACGACCTTGTCGCTGACCGGGTCGGTCGCCCAGGAGGTTCCCGGGATGCTCGCGTCCTTCTTCAGCAGGGTCCGGGCGCCGTCGAGTTCGGCGAGCGAGTTGGCGACGACTCTGGCCTTCGCCCCGGCCGCCTCGACCGTGTGCGCCGCGCTCCGGTCGAGCACGTTGACGACGAGGCTCTTCGCCTGGGCGTCGTAGTAGCTGCCGGCCGCGTCGGAGCCGAGGTCCTTCAGCAGCGTCGAGGCGAGGTTTCCGGCCGCGGGGGCGGACAGGACCCGCAACTGCGGGCCGGACGTCGCGGGCTCGCTGGCGTTCGCATTCTGCAAGGTGACTCCCGCTGCGGCCAGCGCGGCGATTCCCGCGCCCGCCACGGCGACCCGCCGCCGGGATATCCGTCGGTGCTTCAACTCACGTCCTCCTGTGGGGGGACGGCCGGTCAGGCTGTGGGGGCCTGACGGGCCGGAAGGCTGGTTGACGGGCGCCTACTCTTCCGAACGGCACAGGGAGCACACAAGGTTGACTTCAGGACGCGCGCAGAGAGGGGGCGCGCACCCCCACCGGCTCGATCGGCCACGGGCCACACCGGGAAATTCGCACTGCAAACACTACGTGCAAGTAGCTTTCAGCAGAACGTGATGACAGTGCGTGGCTCGTTCTCGACGCTTCCCGGCAAGGAAGAGCCCCCGCACGCGAGTCGCGTACGGGGGCCCGGGCCGAACTGTCAGGGAAGCGTGACCCCGTAGTAGCTCAGCGCCTCGGTCACCGGCTGGAAGAAGGTCGTACCGCCGGAGGTGCAGTCACCGCTGCCGCCGGAGGTCAGGCCGTAGGCCACGGACCCGCCGTAGAGCGGACCGCCGCTGTCGCCGCCCTCTGCGCAGACCGTGGTCTGGATCAGACCGGACACGGTCTCACCACTGCTGTAGTGGACGGTGGCGTTCAGCGCGGTGACCCGCCCGCTGTGCGTACCGGTGGTCGAGCCGCGCCGGTACACGGTCGTGCCCACACTGGGCGTGGCCGCGCTGGAGATGGTCTGGCTGCCCACCGCGCTCGGGTGCGAGACCGAGGAGTTGGTGTACCGCACCAGCGCGAAGTCGTTGCCCGGGAAGCTGTAGCCCACGTTGGTGCCGAGCACCGTGCTGTGGCTGGAGTTGCTGTACCAGGTCGAGGCGACCTGGCCGCAGTGCCCGGCGGTGAGGAAGTAGTACGTGCTGCCGCTGTGCACGTTGAAGCCGAGCGAGCAGCGGTACTGCCCGCCGTAGATGGCGTCGCCGCCGCTGATGAGCTTGTTGAACGTGCCGGGGGTGTGCTTGATGGTGAGCGCGCCCGCGTCGGTTCCGGCCTGCCGCTTGATCTTGGCGATCTCGGCCTGGGACACCGTGCTGTCGACGGTGACGACGACGCGGTCGGTGCTGCTGTCCACCGCCCAGGCCGTGCCGGGTATGTCGGCCTTGCGGACGGAGTCGTTCACCTTGGTGAGCTGGGTGGCGCTGAACGTGTGGGCGTCGCTCGCGTGCGCCGTGGGGGCGGCGAACGCGGCAGCGGCGAGGAAGCCGGTGGCCACGGCGGTCAGTCGGGTCCGTCTCGCGGTGCCGCTGCGGGGAGTGGTGCGCTTGATCCTCACTTTTCGTTCCCTCCAAGGGAAGTCGGGGGCCCGCGTGGGGTCGGGGCCCGGTGAGGCGCAGCCAGGGGTGGGGCCGGATTCCGAACACACATGCCCCCTGGCAAGCGCTGGGGGGAGTATTCGGCCGAACGGCCGGTCGGCACAAGGGTGCCTTTCGGCCGTTGGACTTTAAACCACCTTTCCCCGGCGCACTCCTGACGTCAGTTCAGCGCACGCTCTCCCGCGTCGATCGCCACGTCCAGCCTGTTGCCGGGCGGCGGGAAGGGGCAGATGAAGTGGTCGGCGAAGGCGCACGGCGGGAGCTGGGCGCGGTTGAAGTCGACGGTGGTACGGCCCTCGGCGTCCGGTGCCTGCGGATGGAGGAAGCGGAACCGGAAGCTGGTGTCGCCGCTGGTGGCGTCGGCGAACACCGCCCACAGGGGCCCGTCGCCCTGCTGGGCGACCTGCAGCGTCCGTTCCTGGCCGGCCAGGGTGAAGGCGAGTTCACCGGCGAGGGCGAGCCCGCGTTCGCGGCCGTCCGCGTTGCCGACCCGCACGGTGCGCGTGGCGTCGTACGGCGTGAAGCGTCCGGGCATCGACCAGCGTGGGTCGTAGGGCGTGGCCTCGATGCCCCGGAAGGCGCGGCGGCCTTCGGACCCGGGATCGTAGACCCGCACCCCCCACACCCCCTCGCGGACCAGCACGACCAGCCGCTTCTCGCCGAGCGCGACGCGCGCTTCGGCCTCCGGGCCCTGGTCGGCGGCCAGGTGGATCTCACCGGTGAAGGGCCGGCCGTCCACGCTCAGGCCGTCGCTCCCACCGGCGCTGAGCACCACCCCCGCACCATCGGCCACCCAGTTCCCGGGAATGTCCGGAAGTCGCCCCTCCGGATCGTCCTCGACCCAGTGCGTGGCGGTCAGCGCGAGCGGGCCGTAGGGCGCCGAGACCGTCTCCACGCGCCTCTCGTGCCACTGCTTCCACGCATCGGATGCGTCCGTCGTCATGCCGTCGTTTCCTTTCATCCGTGGTCAGTCCTCCCCCGTCGGGTGAGAGAGCCCGAGGTGGGAGCGGAGCCCGCACTCGACGACACGGGCGAGGCGCTCGTATGCCGTCGTACGGTCATGACGTTCCCCCGGTCACGGCGTACCGGTCGGCGGGCGGGGCCAGGCCCAGGTGCTCGCGCAGGGTGCCGCCCGGGTAGAAGGTACGGAACAGGCCGCGGTGCTGGAGCAGCGCCACCGTGCCGTTCACCAGCCGTTCCAGGTCGCGGCGCGGTGCGACGGGGACGAAGTGGAATCCGTCGGTCACCCCGTCGGCGTGCCAGGCTCCGACCAGCTCGGCCAGGCCGACCGGCCCACCCCGGTACAGCGGGCCCCGCGCGGTCGAGCGCGGCCCTCCTCCTCCGAGCCCCGGCTCGGCCGCGTACTCCCCGTCGCCGAGGTCCACCAGCAGGCTCACCAGGACCCGCAGGGTCTCCGGGTTCCGCCCGGACTCGGCCGCCCGGGCGCGCAGTTCGCCGCGTGCGGCGGCGGCCTGCGCCGGGGTCGTGGCGTGGACCAGGGCCACGTCCGCGTACCGTGCGGCGACCTCACGGGCCGGTCCCCCGGTGGCGTCGACCACGCGGACGGGGTGCCCCTGCGGCGGCCGGGGGGCGGTCGAGGGGCCCCGGACCGAGAAGCCGGTGCCGGTGAAGTCGACGCGGTGCAGCCGGCCCCGGTCGAGGCAACGGCCGGTCGCCGCGGACCGGATCTCGGCGCCGTCCTCCCAGCTGTCCCACAGCTTCCCGGCCGCCTCGGCGACTTCGCCCGCCTGCTGCCACAGCGCGTCGGCGGGTACCGGGGAACGGTGCCCGGACAGCCGCCCCTCCCTCTCGGCGGACACGTCGATCCGCCACCCGGCCCGGCCCTGGCTCACCCGGTCCAGGGTCGCCACGGCGGCCTGTACGCGGAAGGGCTCGGTGTGGGTCGTGGTGACCGTCGGGACCAGCCCGATCCGTCGGGTGGCGGGCGCCACCCGGGACAGCACGGCGAGCGCGTCGGGCCCCGGCCGGGCGGACGAGTCGTCCAGCGTCACGAAGTCCAGCCCGCCCCGCTCGGCGAGCCGGGCCAGTTCGACATGGCCCCCGGCATCGAGGCACCCCGGCAGATCGACGGCCCCGGCGAGATGCAACAACCGCCCCCTCACCTCACCACCCCCCTGACGTACGCCCCGCTCCCGTGCGCCCCCACTCACAGCACCTTCGCCAGAAACGCCCGCGTCCGCTCCTCGCGCGGAGCGCCCAGCACCTCGTCCGGCGGCCCCTGCTCGACGATCCTGCCGTCGGCCATGAACACCACCGTGTCGGCGACCTCGCGGGCGAACGCGATCTCGTGCGTGACGACGATCATGGTCGTGCCCCGGCCGGCCAGGTCCCGGACGACATCGAGCACTTCACCGACCAGCTCGGGATCCAGGGCCGAGGTCGGCTCGTCGAACAGCAGCAGCTTCGGCTCCAGGGCCAGGGCCCGCGCGATGGCCACCCGCTGCTGCTGCCCGCCGGACAGCTGCCGTGGATAGGCGCCGGCCCTGTCCCCGAGGCCCACCCGCTCCAGCAGCCGGCGCGCGCTCTCCACCGCCGCCTTCCGGGGCCGTCTCAGCGCGGACACCGGTGCCTCGATCACGTTCTCCAGGACGGTGAGGTGCGGGAAGAGGTTGAAGTTCTGGAAGACGAACCCGATCCGGGTGCGCTGCCGGAGCACCTCGCGCTCGGGCAGCTCGTACAGCTTGTCCCCGGCGCGCCGGTATCCCACCAGGGAGCCGTCGACGCTGATCCAGCCCCGGTCCACCTTCTCCAGGTGGTTGATGGTGCGCAGCAGCGTGGACTTGCCGGAGCCGGAGGGGCCGAGCACGACGGTGACCTCGCCGGCCCGGACCTGGAGGTCGATGCCCTTGAGGACGTCGAGCGAACCGAAGCTCTTGTGCACCGACCTGATGTCGACCATGACGCTCATCGCGTGAGTTCCTTTACAAGTGAGAGCACTGACCGGGCGGTCGCGTCGTTCTGCCGGAAGGCGGGGCCGCCGGTATGCGGCCGGGTGAAGGCGCCGGGGGTACGGGCGTCGGTGTACGGGCCGAGCGCGAAGCGCCGGGGATGCGGGTGCCCGGCCCCGTCGAGGATCCGTCCGTCGGCGGGGTCGACCCGGAGCAGCCCCTCGGGGGTCTCGGCGGCGCCGTCGGCGCGCAGCTCGCGCAGCAGGCTGTCGCGGGTCCGCCCGAGGGTGGGCTCGGGCAGCCGGGCCTCGACCAGCGCCCGGGCGTCGACGCAGAAGCCCGGCACGGTGGGGCTGGTCGCCCGGAACACCCCGTCCTCGGCGGTGACGGCCATGTCGGCCCCGACGAACCGGAGCAGGCCCGCCCGGGACAGCGCGAGCATCTGCCGCAGCCGGGGTCCCGGCGGCCCGGACGCCAGACAGCTGAAGAATCCGTGCCACCAGGGGCCGAGGCCGCCGAGCCGCACGAGCTGCCCGTAGACGGAGAGCAGCCCCAGGAAGACCCCCAGGTCCGGGCTGAAGGAAGGATCGTGCCGACGTCCCAGGTCCGCCTCGATGTACCCGCGCAGCCCTTCCTGGAAGTCGTCGTGGGAGGCGTACCGCATCCCGGCGAGCGGATGGTCGAGCGCGGCGAGGTCGAGGCGGTCGGCCGGGTCGGGCACGGCGGCGGCGACGAGGGCCTGGGTCTCGGCGGGATCGCTCGCGGCGGCGTACTTCTCCTCGAAGTCGGCCCAGGCCATGGCTGTCCGCCCGGGATGCGCGGTGAACAGCCGGTGGTAGTGGGCGAAGCCCAGCTCCTTCGCCACCAGGGGCCACACATCGCGCCGGAAGTCGTGCCCGCCCGGTCTTGCCAGCAGGGCCTCGACCTCGGCGGGGCCGAAGAAGCGGGGCAGCGGGGGCCGGTCGCCGGTCCAGTCGTAGCCGATCTTCGAGTGGTACGGCACCCCGCGCCGCGAGCCGACGTACAGCACCGGCTCCCGCCCCGAGGGAAGGTAGGTGTCACCGTCGTACCGCCCGCCCCGGCCCTCGGTGAGCAGCACCATCAGGTCGACGAAGGCCAGCCCGAAGCCGCGGACGAGGACGGGTTCGCCGGGTCGCAGCGCGGACAGGTCGCTGTCGGCGGTGAAGTCCGGCGGCAGGTGGATCAGGCCGTGCTCGCGGGCGTACGTCGTCAACTCGGTCTGCCCTGCGTCGGGTTCGGCGTCCAGGTGGCCGAGGGCGAGGATCACCAGGTCGGCGAGGAGGGGGCGCGCACGGCCCTCCAGCCACACCCGCTGGCGGCCCTCGCGCGGGCCGCTGATCCGCAGGGCGCGCCGGGGGTGGTGGTGGACGGTGACGTCGGGGGGCAGGCCGGCGACCGCGCGCTCGTAGAACCACCGCAGGTACCGGCCCTGCAGCTGCCGGCCGGCGAAGGTACGGCCGTCCACGGCGGCCCACTCGTGCAGGGTGGGGCCCTCGCGCACCGGGCCGTCCATCCGCACCGTGTCGTCGGTGAACATGGTGACGTCCTCGGCGTGCGAGTTCATCCACAGCAGCGGTGACTGCTCCTGGCGCCAGATGCGGCCGCCGCCCGGCGGATGCGGGTCGACCAGGTGGACGTCCAGGCCCCGACCGGCGTACAGCTCGGGCGCGTTGGCGGCGAGGCGTTCGAGGAGGCCGGCCCCCCGCGGACCGGCGCCCACGATCACCAGCTGCGGCCTCATCGGGCGTGCTCCGTGCCGCGCGCGTAGTGCTTCTCCAGGTAGTGCTGGCCGATGCCGAGGAGCGTGGTGACGACGGCGTACCAGAGGGTGGCGACCATCAGCAGCGGGATGACCTGGTAGGTGCGGTGGTAGATCAACTGGGCGGAGAACAGCAGGTCGCCGACGGCGATGACGCTGACGATCGAGGTGCCCTTGAGGGTGCCGATCAGCATGTTGCCGGCGGGCGGCACGATGGAGCGCATGGCCTGGGGCAGGACGATCCGCCGCCCGCGCCGCCACCGGCTCAGCCCGAGCGCCTGGGCGGCCTCGATCTGCCCGCGGTCGACGGAGAGGATGCCGCCCCGGACGACCTCGGCGGCGTACGCGGCCTCGTGCAGGGTCAGCCCGACGATCGCGACGGCGACCGGGCTGAGCAGGTTGACGGTCTTCACGCCGAGCACCTGCGGGTACAGCGCCCCGATGTTGAACCAGAGCAGCAGCTGCACCAGGATCGGGATCGACCGGAACAGCCACACGTAGCCCCGGCTGACGGCGCGCAGCACGGGGTTGGCGGACAGCCGGAACGCGGCGAGCAGGGTGCCGAGGGCGAAGCCGAGGACCATCACGACCGCGGTGAGCCAGAGCGTGAGCCACAGGCCGCGCAGGACGGAGTCCGAGGTGAACCAGTCGGCGACGACGTCCCACTGGAACGCCTTGTTGCGCAGGACGGAGTTGACGGCGGACCCGAGCAGGACGAGGACCACGACGGCGGCGGCCCACTGCCCGTACCGGCGCTGCGGCACGATCCGCGGGGCGTCCGCGGGCTCGGGTATCTCCGGTGCGGTGGGGACTTCGGCGAGGGTGTCGGATGACATGTGAAGGCTCCGTGACGCGAGTGACGTCAGAACACGGGTGGTGCCTTCACACGGAAGCGCGCCATGCGGCGCGGATACGGCCGAGCCCCTCAGCAGGGCCGTCCACCGAGAGTACGCGGGCGTTTCGGTTCGCTGTCAAGGCTGTCCGGACTGTGAGCCTTACGTCTCAAGCGAGTTGACGCGGAACCGGATGCCTGTTCCACTTGGCCCATGCATCCACAGCAGTGGCTGGTCACGCGCTCCCACATCGACTTCGGTCGCGTGTGGTCCTCTTCCTGTTGAGCTGACCCCCTGCATGCGCCTGCCCTCAGGGCGGGCGTACTCGCGCTCTCCCTCTCCTTTCACCGCCTTCACACACGCGCCCCTCCCCTCGCGCTCTGCACCTGTCTGCTCCCAGGAGATCGCCACCGATGCGCACGCGGCTTTTCATGCCTTTTATCGCCATTACGTCCGCCACTCTCCTCGTCACCGCCTGCGGCTCGGGCGGACCGGACGCGTCCGCGGAGGCGGCCGACTCCGGCCGGGTCCCCGCCACCGACGTCGTCTCCGCGGAGAAGAAGGACGCGGCAGCCGCGCGGCTGCTGCCCGCCGGCACCACGCGCCTCACCGTCGCGATCAGCGTCGGCGGCACCCCGCCCGGCACCACCTATCTGTCCGACGGCAAGACGCTCACCGGCCAGGACGTCGACTTCACCAAGGCGGTCGCCAAGGTCCTCGGGGTCAGACTGAAGGTGGAGCAGGCGAGCTTCGAGGCGATCCTGCCCGCGCTGGACAGTGGCAAGTACGACTTCGGCGCGAGCAACTTCGGTGTCACCGACGAGCGGCGCAGAACCATCGACTTCGTCACCTACGTCAACGACGGCCAGGGCTTCGTCACCCGCAAGGACAGCAAACTGTCCGAGGTCACCGATCTGAAGCAGTTGTGCGGCCTGAACGTCGCGACCGGCGCCGGCACGACCTTCGAGGCCACCCTGGAGGAGAACAAGCACCTGTGCGCCGACGCGGGCAAGAAGGCGTACCAGGTGCAGACGTACGCCGAGCCGAGCGCGATCTGGTCGTCGATCCAGCAGGGCCGCAGTGACGTGGTGATGTCCACGATCAACGGCCTGCGCTACGCCGTCGCCCACCAGTCGGGCCTGAGGTTCCTCAACGAGTACCACCGCCTGGACGTCGGCTTCGCCTTCAAGAAGGGCACGAAGCTGGCACCGGCCTTCCAGGCGGCGGTGAACCGGCTGATCGCCGACGGCACGTACGACAGGATCCTGAAGAAGTGGGGGACGACGGGCTCGGCGATCGAGACGTCACGGATCAGCCCGCCCGAGCCGAAGAACTGAGCGGCGCGGGCTGGAGAACCGAGCGGCGCGGTCACAGCCCGCAGTCGCAGCACGAGCAGCATTCACAGCACTCGCAGCACTCGCAGGCCTCGCAGCACGACCAGTCGCAGTTGCAGTCGCAGGTGCCGCAGCAGCCCTCGCGCTTCTTCCGCGACCAGGGGCCCTCGAACTCGTCGGCACAGCACACCTTGCAGGTGCAGCACAGGCCGAGGGCCGCCGCGCAACCGGCCCAGAAGCCCCGCTTGTCCGGGTGCGGCGGCCGGCCGTCGAAAGGGTTGCCGTACGAATGGCCGGGCACCTTCGGCGCCTGGTGACCCGGCGGCGGCCCGAAGGAGGCTTCCGGCTCGTGCCCGCACGACCGCGTGCCGAACGCGCGCTCCACCGAACGTCCCAGCTCGTGGACGAGGAGCAGGTGGGCCAGCCTTCCGTCGGCGAACTCGGCCTCCCGCAGGGCGAGGCGTATGCCGTGCAGGGCGTCGTCGGCGAGCCGGCGGGCCTCGACCCACGACGTCCCGGTGGCGGTCAGGGGGTTCCAGGCGCCCGAGAGGGCATCGGCCTCCTGGTCCTCGACGGCGTCCAGCAGGTGCGCGAGCCGGCCGAAGAGCCGGCCGGCCTCGCCCAGGGGCACGGCGTTGCCCGGCCGCCCGGACAGCACAGCGGTGTGGGCGAAGGCGGCGGCGGTCGCGGTCTCGGTCGGCTCGGTGACCGTCAGGACCGGGGTGCCGAACCCGGCGAGGGCCTCGATGCCGAGCTGCCGGTCGACGGCGTCGACGAGGACGCCGGTGTCGAAGCCGACCGCCGCCCCGCTGTGGGCCCCGGCCCGCCCCCAGCCCGCGGCGACCCGGCGCGCGGCGGCCGCGACGGGCCGGCGGGCCAGCAGTCCGTCCTGGTCGGCGACATGGTCACGCACCTTGGCCGAGGCGAGCACCAGCGAGACGGCGGCGGCGAGCCGAGCCCCCTCTCCCTGCGCGACGGGCGCCGTGCGCATCCCGCGCAGCGCGCACGGCCCGGCGGTGCGCCGCGATCCGGTCACCGGTCCGGACTGAGCCTCCGTCAGAACCGAGAGCAGCAGGCCGTCGTAGTTCGTCACGATCCGTGCGAACTGTCCGTGGTCACGGCGCAGCGCGAGACACATCCCGCACAAGTGCGCCATCCACTCGGTCTTGAGGCGCTCACCGAGCCGGTGGGAGCAGGGTCTGACTATTCCGAACATCGCAATCCCCCGTCATGCGTTCACCCGTACGCACCGCTCGTCACCCATCCGCCGTCGAACATCATATTTCACTCTCAGTCAGCAGCCGTATGGGACGCGCCCCTTGGGGCACAAGGACTCTCGACGGATCGGCTGTGCACCAGTACCGTCACAAACCCCCCGCGCGGCGTCTATCCACTTGGCGCACCGTCCGCATCATGGATGACCATAGGGATGCGGAAAGCAAGAAGAACCGCTGTGAGAGGAGGCGTCCATGGGATCGGTACGCAAGGCGAGTGCGTGGCTCGGCCTCGTCGACGACAACGATGACGAGCGCTACTACGACGACGACTACTCCGAGGGCACCGAGTCCGGGTCCGAGGGCGCCTGGGTGACCGACCCCCGGGTGAAGGTGGCCACGGACACGGCGGAGGAGAAGGGCCGCCGGATCGGCACGGTCACCCCGGACAGCTTCCGGGACGCCCGCGCCATCGGGGAGCTGTTCCGGGAGGGCGTCCCGGTCATCATGAACCTCACCAACATGGAGCCCGGTGACGCCAAGCGGGTCGTGGACTTCGCCGCGGGGCTCATCTTCGGTCTGCGCGGCTCCATCGACCGTGTCTCGAACCGGGTGTTCCTGCTGACCCCGGCCGACACGGAGATCATCAGCGGTGAGGCGTCCGCGCACCGCTCGGACGGCTTCTTCAACCAGAGCTGAGGCAGGGCCGCTCACCGGCCCTGCCTCCCCGGGTGCTCACCGGAAGGCGTCGAGCCCGGTGAGCGCCTTGCCCAGCACGAGCTGGTGCATCTCCACGGTGCCCTCGTAGGTGAGCACCGACTCCAGGTTCGTCGCGTGCCGCATCACGGGGTATTCCAGGGAGATCCCGTTGGCACCGAGGACGGTCCGTGCGGTGCGGCAGATCTCGATGGCCTCGCGGACGTTGTTGAGCTTGCCGAAGCTGACCTGCTCGGGGCGCAGGCGGCCGGCGTCCATCCGCCGCCCCAGGTGGTGGGCGAGCAGAATCCCCTTGTGCAGTTCGACCGCCATGTCGGCGAGCTTGGCCTGGGTGAGCTGGAAGCCGCCGATGGGCCGCCCGAACTGCTCGCGCGTCTTCGCGTACTCGACGGCCGCCTCGAAGCTGCTGCGCGCGGCACCCATCGCGCCCCAGACGATGCCGTAGCGGGCGTGCGAGAGACAGCTGAGCGGCCCGCGCAGCCCGGTGACCTCGGGCAGCACGGCGTCCGCGGGCAGGCGCACGTCGTCCAGGACGAGTTCGCTGGTCACCGAGGCGCGCAGGGACCACTTGTGCTTGATCTCGGGCGCCGAGAAGCCGGGGCTGTCGGCGGGGACCACGAACCCGCGGATGCCCTCCTCGGTCTGCGCCCAGACGACAGCCACCCCGGCGACCGAGCCGTTGGTGATCCACATCTTGCGGCCGTTGAGGACCCAGTCGTCGCCGTCGCGCTTGGCGTGGGTGCGCATGGAGGCGGGGTCGGAGCCGTGGTCGGGCTCGGTCAGCCCGAAGCAGCCGATCACCTCGCCGGCGGCCATGCGGGGCAGCCACTGCTGCTTCTGCTCCTCGCTGCCGAAGCGGTGGATCGCGTACATGGCGAGGGAGCCCTGCACGGAGACCAGGGAGCGGATGCCCGAGTCGGCCGCCTCCAGCTCCAGGCAGGCGAGGCCGTACTGCACCGCGGTCGCGCCCGCGCAGCCGTACCCGGTGAGCGACATGCCGAGGGCCCCGATGGAGCCGAGTTCACGCGCCAGCTCCCGGATGCCGGGCAGCTCGCCCTTCTCGTACCAGTCGGCCACGTACGGCAGCACCCGGTCGGCGGCCCAGCTGCGGACGGTGTCCCGGACGGCCAGGTCCTCCGGGTCCAGGAGGTCGTCGATCCCGAGCGGGTCGGCGGCGTCGAACGGGGGCAGCTTCGCGGACATGGAACATCCTCCGGGACACTCAGGCACGCACACTGAAAACTAGCAGCGCTAGTTACGATGGTGCAGCCGACGTTACGGTGCAGTGTCCCGCACGTCCAGAGCGGGGGTCAGGCGGACACCCTCGGCTTCTCGGCCTCCGCCTCCCGCGGCGCCGGCAGTTCCACCTCGGCGGTCTCCTCCCCGCACTGCATGGTCCGCGGCAGCCGCAGCGCCATCACCGCGCCCAGCAGCAACAGGCCCGCGCTCACCAGCAGCGTGATGTGCAGCCCGTGCACGAAGGAGTCCCGCGCGGCCCGGCGCAGGGCGTCCCCGGCGCTGCCGCCAAGCCGGCCGGCGATCTCATAGGCCTCGCCGAGCGAGTGCCCGGCCGCGTCCGACGCGCGCTCGGGCACACCGGGCACGGAGCGGAGCCCCGGCGTGTAGGCCGCGTTCATCACGCTGCCCAGCAGTGCGATACCGATCCCCGCGCCGAGCTGGTACGAGGTCTCGCCTATCGCCGCCGCGCCGCCGGCCTGGTCCGCCGGGGCCTCGCTGAGCATCGACTCGTAGGCGCCGAAGAGGGTCGTCTCCAGGCCGAAGCCCAGCAGCACGAACCCGGCGAGCAGCAGCGGCGCATCGTCGGTGCCGCCCATCGCGGTGAGCGTCACGACCGCGGCGGCGGTGAGGCAGAAGCCGAGGCTCACCATCCGGCGCGGCCCGAACCGGCGCAGCATGCGCGCGCCCGCGAGGCCCGCCGCCATCGCGGCAAGGGTCAGCGGCAGCAGCCTGAGGCCGGTCTGCAGCGGCGACAGGCCGAGCACCAGCTGGAGGTACTGCGCGGCGATCAGCTCCAGGCCGACCAGCGCGAGCATCGCCAGCACGATGCAGCCGACCGAGGTGCTGAACGCGGTCCGGCGGAACATCCGCAGCTCGACCAGCGGATGCAGGAGCCGCCGCTGGCGTCGCACGAAGAAGTAGAGGAGGGCCGCACCGGCCAGCAGCGGCAGCACGGTCAACGGGCTCGCCGGGGCCTCCCCGCCGCCCAGCCGCTTCACGCCGAGGACGATCCCGAAGAGACCGGCCGCCGCCATGAGCGCACCGGTCACGTCCCACGGGCCGTCGCGTTCGCCCCGCGACTCGGGCAGCAGGATCCGGCCCACGGGCAGGCTGACCAGCATCAGCGGGATGTTGACGAGGAAGACCGCGCCCCACCAGAAGTGCTCGAGGAGGAAGCCACCGAGCAGCGGACCGACGGCCGCGCCGACGGCGGCGACCGCGCTCCAGATGCCGATGGCGAGCGCGCGCTCGCGCCGGTCGGGGAAGACCTGGCGCAGGATCGACAGGGTCGCGGGCATGATCATGGCACCGCCGACGCCGAGCAGGGCACGCGCCATGATCAGCATCTCGGCGGTCTGCGCGAAGGCGGCCACCGCGGAGGCGACGCCGAACAGGCCGTATCCGAGCAGCAGGACGCGTCTGCGGCCGACCCGGTCGCCGAGGGTGCCGAAGAGGATCAGCAGCGAGGCGCAGACCAGCGGGTAGACGTCGACGATCCAGAGCAGCTGTACGGCGCCGGGCCTGAGGTCCTCGGTGACGGCGGGAACCGCCACGTGCAGCACGGTCGCGTCGAGGGCGACGAGCAGCAGACTGACGCAGAGGACGACGAGGACGACCCAGCGGTTGGCACTCACCCCGGCCGCCCGACGGCGCGGCCGTACGGCAGCCGTGGTCGTCCCGGACATGTACGTACCTCCCAGATGATCCCTCGCGTGCGGCGGACCGACGGGGTGGGGACGCCCTGTCGTACGGCCGGAGAGGAGCGGTGTCTCCGGCCAGCGCAACGCACGCGGGTGACTCGTCAGCGTACGCGAGTTCACCCCACGGTCACGTGGCGGACCTCTCACACGCGGGACGGAACCCGTGTGGCGTACACCACGTCGCCCCCTCTTGACCACAACCCGACGACTCGTCCGGTTCCCGACCCGGTCGATAATCGAGCCCGTGACCGATCTTGAAACGCGCGTGGTCCCACCCCACGCCCCCCTTCTGCGCCGGGCGGCCCCGGCCCTCCTGGGCTACGCCGCCGTGCGCGCCCTGGGGCTGGTCGCGCTGGCGGTGTGGAGCGCCGCGCGCGGCAAGAGCGCGCACACCCTGCTGACCGCCCGCTGGGACTCGCTCTGGTACACCCGGGTCGCCGAGCTGGGCTACGGCTACGAGGTGCGGCTGCCGAACGGCGACGTCCACTCCAATCTCGCGTTCTTCCCGCTGCTGCCGTGGCTGGAGCGGCTGCTGCACGCGGTCACCCCGCTGTCGTACGCGGACGCCGGCCTGGTGGTGAGCCTGCTCGCCTCGCTCGCCGCGGCCTGCGGGATCTTCGCCGTGGCGGAGCGCGTCTACGGGGCGCGGGTGGGTATCTGCGCGGTGCTGCTGTGGGCGGTGCTGCCGGTCGGGATCGTGCAGTCGATGGCGTACAGCGAGTCGCTGTTCACGGCACTGGCGGCCTGGTCGCTGTACGCGGTGCTCGCCGGGCGGTGGGTGAGTGCCGGTGCGCTGGCCGCCCTCGCGGGACTGACCCGGCCGGTGGGAGCGGCGGTGGTCGCCGCGGTGTGGACGGCGGGCGTGGTCTCGTTCGTGCGGGAGCGAAGCGCGGCGCGCGCCCAAGGCGCGCACGAGGAGGGGCACGCCCCCGTCTGGCGCCGTGCTCTCGGCATGCTGCTCGCCCCGCTGGGTGCCGCCGCCTATGTTCTCTGGGTCGGTCACCGCACCGGCAAGGGTCCGCTCGGATACCTGGACGTCCAGGCCGGATGGCGTAATGGCTTCGACGGCGGGTATGCCTTTGCCCGCTTCGTGGCCGCCAAGTTCACGTCAATTCCGTCGGCTCTCGCGGGCGTCGGCCTGATCACCGGGGTCGCGCTGCTGATCTGGCTGTACGTCATCTGCGTGCGGCAGCGCCAGCCCGTCGCCCTGCTGGTGTACACGGGTGTCGTGCTCGCGCTGGCGCTGTGCGCGTCGAGCTACTTCGGGTCCAAGCCCCGGCTGCTGATGCCGGCCTTCCCGGTCCTGCTGCCGCTCGCGCGCGCCCTCGCCCGTCCGCGCACGTCCCGATCGGTGCTGGTCACGGCCGCGTTGGCGGTCGTCTCGGCGGTCTACGGGGCGTTCTGGCTGAACGGCTCCGGCCCACCTTGATCGACTTCTGCGGCGGTGACGCTCCGGAGAATTCCGCCCCAGGACCGGGTTAACGCATTCATAAGCGCCATATAAACAACGCCCGGCATGATCAAAGGAATTGACGGGGCCGAGGGCACAGCATTGTGGAATCCACGGAATTCGAGCTGCCCTTGAGAGGTTTCCCACATCACATCGTCATCACAAAGCCGCTGTTTCGACCGGGAACACAGCTCACTCGCTGTAACGTCGATTGGGTGCGTACCGAACGAAACGTCACCCGGCGTCTGGACCGGGTGTTCGCCAGACTGGACCGTGAGCCGGAACGACCGGCCCACATCGATGTGCCGAGGATGAGCCGGCACCGGGTCGTCCTGTTCACCGCGACCCTGGCTTTCTACCTCGCGATCGTGTGGGCCGTCGTGATCAGCTCATGGCTGGTCCGGCTCGACTGGCAGGTCATGTTCTTCCGGCCGTACCAGCAGTGGCCGCAGATCCACGCCTTCCTCGACTACTACGTGGTCCTCGGCCAGCGCGGCCCCACCGCCGTGATGGTGGCGGCCTGGCTGGGCTGGCGCTCCTGGCGGCAGCACACCCTCCGACCGCTGCTCACCCTGGCCACCTCGCTGCTGCTGCTGAACATCACGGTCGGCGCCGCCAAGCTCGGCATGGGGCGGCTCGGTCCGCACTACGCGACCGTGATCGGCTCGAACGAGATGGGCCTGGGCGGCGATATATTTCCCAGCGGCCACACCGCCAACGCGGTGGTGACCTGGGGCATCCTGGCGTATCTGGCCTCCACCCCGAGAGCGCGCCGCTGGCTTTCGGCGCTGTCCGCGATCACGTCCCTGGGCGTCGGTCTCACCACCGTCTACCTCGGTACGCACTGGCTGAGCGACGTGTTGCTGGGCTGGGCCGCGGGCCTGCTGATCCTGCTCGCCCTGCCCTGGTTCGAGCCGCTGATCGCCAAGGCGGAGGCGGGACTCTTCGACCTGCGCGACCGCTGGCGCGCCCGCCGTGGTCGGCCGGTCCCCGAGCCCGTCGTCCCGGTCGCCCCGGTGGTCCTGCTCAAGCCGTTCGGTTCCCCGGCCGAGGAACCGGCCGCGGCGCGCGAGCCGGTCGCCTCGACGCGGGCGTCGCGGGGCCCGATCCATCTGGCACCCGGACCGCACACGGCCCGTTCCGAACGCAGCCCGGTCACCCCGGTGGGCAGCCGCCGCCCGCCGCACGCCGACCGGCTCCCGCGCGGTACGTCCCAGCCGGCCCGCCCCCTGACAGGCGGCTGACGGCAGGGAGGGCAGCGGGGCCCCGGTACGCACACCACCCCCGCACCACGGCGAAGGCCCTGTCTCCCCCTCGGGGGAGACAGGGCCTTCGCCGTACCCGTGCAGGAACGACGAGCTGTTCAGCCCTTCCAGGCGCGGGCCACCCGGCCGTCCCGCACCTCGAAGTTCAGCCGGCCCGTGCGGTACTCCATGGTGATGATCGCGCCCGGCGGCAGCGACCGTACCGTCGGCCACCCCCGCTGCCGAGCGAGCCGCTCGGCGTCGGCGGCGTCGAGACCGACGTAACCGTCCGGACTGTCCTGGGGCTCCGCTGACGGAGTGGGAATCGGTGCCATGCGGCCCACGCTAGGCCGCATCGGGGGCCGACGGAAGCCGGAACCTGCCGGACCACGGTAAGAGCCGTATCCGAGTCCGGTCACACTTCCGTCACAGGTTCCCGGCCCCTCGATTCGGTCGCCGTGACATCCACCGGGGCCCGGCGGGCGTCACACGTACGGGGGTTCCCGTACGGCTTACCGGGGTAATCGAACGAAATTCACGCGTGCCGACGGGCCGCTTGCAATTACCCGACGGAAAGCGCCGGAAGAGGCGTCGAGGCGGGGTTCGGCGCGTGATTCCCCGCGCAATGCGGTGGCACGTCGCGGCAGCTGACGCCGCATAGGAATTTCACGGCTCGAGCACACAACCGCCGTATGCCTCCTGCCGCTGCGTACCGGACGGCGGACAGCCGCCGTCCCGGGCGGGACGGCGGCTGTCCGGGGCAGAGGTGACCGGCGGTCAGAGCGTCAGGCGCTGGCCGGGCACGATCAGGTTCGGGTCGCCGCCGATGACCGCCTTGTTGGCGGCGTAGAGGCGCTGCCAGGTGGTCCCGTGCCGGGCGGCGACGAGGCTCAGGGTGTCGCCCTCGCGGACGGTGTAGTCGCCGCGGGCGGAGCTGCGGCCGGTGTGCGCCGCGGAGCGTTCCGGCGCCTTCGCCGGGGCGGACTTCGTCGTCGCGCTGCCCTTGTCCGTGGTCGCACGAGAGGAGCCGGTGGAACCGGTGTTCCCGGTGGAAGCGGCCGCCGGGGCGGCGCCGGAGGCTCCGGCGCGGGCCGAGCAGACCGGCCAGGCGCCCCAGCCCTGGGCGCTCTGGACCTTGGTGGCGACGGCGATCTGGGCGCTCCTGGAGGCCTGGTCGGCGGTCGGGGCGTAGGCGGAGCCGCCGTACGCGCGCCAGGTGCCGGCGGAGAACTGGAGCCCGCCGTAGTAGCCGTTGCCGGTGTTGATGTGCCAGTTGCCGCCGCTCTCGCACTGGGCGATGCGGTCCCACACTCCGTTGTCCGCCGCGGCGGCGTTGCCGGTGGCGGCCAGCAGTCCCAGCGGGGCCAGCAGGGCGGCTCCGGCGAGAGCGGCCGTCGTACGGCCCTTGCGGGCGCTGTCGGGACGGGTGGCGTTGCGGGTGGTATCGGCACACTCGGACATGTAATTCCCTCTCCACGTACCCGGGCTCCCCCGGACGGGACACGTCTCCCCACGCAGGACCGTGGTTCGTCGCGCCCGCCCCGTCCGCCGCCGCCGGCACCGTGTTCGTGCTCTGTTCGGTGCCGGCCGGCGGACGTACCCGAGCGGTGCTCGCTGCACACGGCGGAGGACTGTAGGAAGGTCGAGCGCCCGGAATCAACCAACTGCCCGTCGTCCGAGGCCAGTTGGGCGTTACCGTGGGTATCGGCGATTTTCGGTCACACACTTTATGCGCCGATATACCGATTTCTCGACCATACGCCGAAGCGATCTGTGACCCACCTCACCCCCGCAAGTTCCTTGACCTGACGCCGAGTTGACCGGGAGTGGTCAATTCCGCACCGATGGTGACCAGATGCGGTGGTTGGTTCGAACCGGTCCCTCTCGGGGCGTGACTCCCACCACAGGACGCCCGTTGTCTTCTTCATGAGCCCGGAACCCCCGGGGCTCAGCGACCGGGAGCCACCCGGCCGACCCAGCACCGCATCCCGAGGGAGCCACCCGTGCCGCGCATGCTCGACGTCAGCGACGCCGTACGCGCCGAGATCGGCGACGAAGAAGCCGACCGGCTGCTCGCCGGAGAGAACGCCCTGGGCAGTTACGACTGCACGTCCTGTCGCACCCCGGGCGACTCCGAGCAGGAGCGCACCAGCACCGTTCTGTTCGTCGGCGACGAGACCGCCGTCCTCGCCTTCGCCCACGCCAGCTGCCTGCCCTCGCAGGTCGTCCAGGTGACCGAGGAGCAGCTCCAGGGCGCCGTCCGCTCCATCGGCGGCACCGGCGGTGACATGGCCGCCGCCGGGCAGCCCCAGCAGACGGTGCCCGAGCAGGCGGTGCTCGGTGTGACCAGCGGACTCGTCCTGATCGAGGGCGAGTTGCACCCCGCGCTCGTCGTCGAGCCGACCTCGCCGGTCGTCCGCCCGGGCAGTCTGGGGACCGGCGACGACTTCCTGCCGCTGCTCATCGAGCAGGGCTTCATGCCGGTGATCGAGCTGGCGTCCGTCCCTCCGGTGCTGCACGGCTGGTCGGTGCTGCTCGCCGTCGGTCAGCTGCACGCCGTGCTCCAGCCGTCCGCGGGCGGACAGCCGGTCGCCTGGTGGCAGGCGCACCAGCCGCTGCAGGTGACGGACAGCTGGCGGGCCGCGGCGAACAAGCACCAGCAGGTGCTGATGTTCGCGGCGCCGGTGGGGTCCATCGGCCGGCAGCCTCGGGAGGACCTGCTCCGGGACGCGCTGGACAAGGCTGCGGCGAACGGGAAGCTGGTGGCGGCGGCGCTGCCTCTCGCCGGTACGTGAGCGTCGCCCGCCCGCGCCCCTGACGCGGCGACCGCATCTCTTTGAGGTTCCGGTCGTTTGGACATACGTGCACGCATACGACACTCCTCCTCGCCGGTCCTCCTTCGCCTCCGTTCCGTCCGCGCGGACGGCGCACGACGGCGTCGGCGGACCATCGGCCACGCCGATCTACGACTCGCTCTACGCGGAGTGGGTCAAGGCCTTCCGCGCGCTGCCGGGCGACCGCAGCGGTGAGGAGGAGTTGCAGTTCAGCGCCTTCGGGAGCCACCCGGACGGCACGGGCACCTACGGAGGCCACCGCTCGGGCTCGTTCAGCAGCTCCTACAGCGCCTACAGCGCCGGGGCCTACAGCGCGCGCCAGCAGTCGCAGTGGCAGCGGGTCGGCATGCTCGGGCGGCACCACCAGGACACCGGGATGCACCCCGTCCTGGCGGCGCTGCCTCCGGGGCCGCGCCGGGGTGTGTGACGGACCGTGAAGGGCGGCCCCTGGTCCTCCAGGGGCCGCCCTTCACGTCGTGGTGGAGCCTTGCTTGTTCCCGGCCTGGTTCTTCCCGGCCTACTTCTTCTTCGCGCCGCGCTTCTCGCGCACCCGCACCGAGATGTGGATCGGGGTGCCCTCGAAGCCGAACTCCTCGCGCAGCCGCCGCTCGATGAAGCGCCGGTAGCCCGCCTCGATGAAGCCGGAGGCGAAGAGGACGAACCGCGGCGGCTTGGTGCCGGCCTGGGTGCCGAACAGGATGCGCGGCTGCTTGCCGCCCCGGACCGGGTGCGGGTGGGCCGAGACCAGCTCACCGAGGAAGGCGTTCAGCCGGCCGGTGGGCACGCGGGTCTCCCAGCCGGCGAGGGCGGTCTCGATCGCCGGAACCAGCTTCTCCATGTGGCGGCCGGTGCGCGCCGAGACGTTGACACGCGGGGCCCAGGCGACCTGGCCCAGCTCGGTCTCGATCTCCCGCTCCAGGTAGTAGCGGCGCTCCTCGTCGAGGGTGTCCCACTTGTTGTAGGCGACGACGATCGCGCGGCCCGCCTCGACGGCCATCGTGATGATCCGCTGGTCCTGCACGGAGATGTTCTCGGAGGCGTCGATCAGGATGACCGCGACCTCGGCCTTCTCCACGGCCGCCGCCGTGCGCAGGGAGGCGTAGTAGTCGGCGCCCTGCTGGAGGTGGACGCGCTTGCGGATGCCCGCCGTGTCGACGAACTTCCAGGTCACGCCGCCCAGTTCGATCAGCTCGTCGACGGGGTCGCGGGTGGTGCCCGCCAGCTCGTTGACGACGACGCGCTCCTCGCCGGCCACCTTGTTCAGCAGCGAGGACTTGCCGACGTTCGGGCGGCCGATGAGCGCGATACGGCGGGGGCCGCCGACGGCGGTGCCGAAGGACTGCTCGGGCGCCTCGGGGAGCGCCTCCAGGACCGCGTCCAGCATGTCGCCGGTGCCCCGGCCGTGCAGCGCGGAGACCGGGTGGGGCTCGCCGAGGCCCAGGTTCCACAGGTAGGCCGCGTCGGCCTCGCCGCTCGGGCCGTCGACCTTGTTGGCGCACAGCACGACCGGCTTGCCCGCCTTGCGCAGCAGCCGGACGACCGCCTCGTCGGTGTCGGTCGCGCCGACCTTGGCGTCCACGACGAAGACGACCGCGTCGGCCGCCTCGATCGCGTACTCGGCCTGGGCCGCCACGGAGGCGTCGATACCGAGGACGTCCTGCTCCCAGCCGCCGGTGTCGACGACCTTGAAGCGGCGGCCGGCCCACTCGGCCTCGTACGTGACGCGGTCGCGGGTGACGCCGGGCTTGTCCTCGACGACCGCCTCGCGGCGGCCGATGATCCGGTTGACGAGCGTCGACTTGCCGACATTCGGCCGGCCGACGACAGCGAGGACCGGCAGCGGCCCGTGTCCGGCCGCCTCGATGGCGCCCTCGACGTCCTCGAGGTCGAAGCCCTCTTCCGCCGCGAGCTCCATGAACTCCGCGTACTCGGCGTCGCCGAGAGCCCCGTGGTCGTACTCGTGCTCAGCCGAGTCGCCGGGCTGGTTCTGGTCGTTCATGAAGTCCGTACCTCGTCGTTCATTCGTGGTGATCGGTGGAGCGGCCCGTAAGGGGCTGATCCACTACTCAAGTGTCGCTTGGTGCCCGGTCAGGCGCCTGGCGTTTTCCAGGTGGCGGGTGAGCTGCTTCTGGATGCGCTCGGTCGCCTCGTCCAGCGCCTTGCGCGTGCGCCGCCCGCTGCCGTCGCCCGCGTCGAACGGGTCGCCGAAGACGACGTCGACCCGGGAGCGCAGCGGAGGCAGCCCCTTTATCAACCGCCCGCCCTTGTCGGAGCTTCCCAGGACCGCGATGGGCACGATCGGCGCCCCGCTGCGGACCGCGAAGTAGGCGAGCCCGGCGCGCAGCGAGGCGAAGTCGCCCTCGCCCCGGGTGCCCTCCGGGAAGATGCCCAGCACTCCGCCGCTCTCCAGCACGCCGAGCGCCCGGGTGATGGCGGTGCGGTCGGCGGAGGAGCGGTCCACCTTCAGCTGGCCGATGCCGGTCAGGAAGGGGTCCAGGGGGCCGACGAAGGCCTCCTTCTTGATCAGGAAGTGCGTCGGCCGAGGCGCCACGCCCATGACCATCGGGCCGTCGATGTTGTGGGAGTGGTTGACGGCGAAGATCACCGGGCCGGTGGCCGGCACCTTCCAGGCACCGAGCACGCGCGGCTTCCACAGCCCGTACATCAGACCGACGCCGATGCGCCGCCCGACCTCGGCGCCCCGCTCCGACGGAACCGGCGGCTGGGTCACCGGCCGGCCCGCTTCTCCTCGACCAGGGTGACGACGCACTCGATGACCTGGGCGAGGGTGAGCTCGGTGGTGTCCACCTCGACCGCGTCGCCTGCCTTGGCGAGCGGGGAGGTCTTGCGGCTGGAGTCGGCCGCGTCCCGCTTGATCAGGGCCTCGCGGGTGGCGTGCACGTCGGCGCCCTTCAGCTCGCCGCTGCGGCGGGCCGCACGGGCCTCCGGGGAGGCGGTGAGGAAGATCTTCAGGTCGGCGTCGGGCAGGACGGTCGTACCGATGTCCCGGCCCTCCACCACGATGCCCTGCTCGGCGCCGGCGGCCAGGGAGCGCTGCAGCTCGGTGATCCGGATGCGCACCTCGGGCACCGCGCTGACCGCGCTGACCTTGGAGGTGACCTCCTGGGTGCGGATCGGACCGGCCACGTCCACGCCGTCGACCGTGATGGTCGGCTTGTCCGGGTCGGTGCCGGAGACGATCTCCGGCTTGCCGGCGACGGCCGCGATCGCGGTCGGGTCCTCCAGGTCGATGCCGTTGCTCACCATCCACCAGGTGATCGCCCGGTACTGGGCGCCGGTGTCCAGGTAGCTCAGGCCGAGCTTCGCGGCCACGGCCTTGGACGTGCTCGACTTGCCAGTGCCGGAGGGGCCGTCGATCGCGACGATCACGGGCTTGGCGGTCGGGGCGGCGCCGTTTTCCACGGAGGGACACCTTCCTGGTGCGGTGCGGGCGGGGTGCGGGGAGCGAGAGCGCCCTGCACAAGGTTACCGGGCGCGCGTCACTCGTCCGGACGCACACAGGGGCCCGGCGCCCGGACCCTACTGTCGCAGCGCCCATCCTCGCTCGCGCAGCGCCTCCTTCAGGACGGCCGCCGCCTGGGGCTCGACGGAGAGCTGGACCAGACCGGCCTGCCGGCCCGTGGCGTGCTCGATGCGTACGTCCTCGATGTTGACCCCGGCCCGTCCCGCGTCCGCGAAGATGCGGGCCAGCTGGCCGGGCTGGTCGTCGATGAGCACGACGACGGTCTCGTACAGGCGCGGGGCGCTGCCGTGCTTGCCGGGTACCCGCACCTGGCCCGCGTTGCCGCGGCGCAGCACGTCCTCGATGCCGATGGTGCCCTCGCGCCGCTTGTCGTCGTCGGAGGACTGCAGGGCGCGCAGGGCCCGCACGGTCTCGTCGAGGTCGGCGGAGACGTCCGCGAGCAGGTCGGCGACCGGGCCGGGGTTGGCCGACAGGATGTCGATCCACATCCCGGGGTCGGAGGCGGCGATCCGGGTCACGTCCCGGATGCCCTGCCCGCACAGCCGTACGGCAGCCTCCTCGGCGTGCTCCAGGCGCGCGGCGACCATGCTGGACACCAGGTGCGGCATGTGGGAGACCAGGGCCACGGCGCGGTCGTGCGCGTCGGCGTCCATGACCACCGGTACGGCCCTGCAGTGCGAGACCAGCTCCAGGGCCAGGTTCAGCACCTCGGTGTCGGTGTCCCGGGTCGGGGTGAGCACCCAGGGGCGGCCCTCGAAGAGGTCGGCGGTCGCGGCCAGCGGGCCGGACTTCTCCCGGCCCGACATGGGGTGGGTGCCGATGTAGGCGGACAGGTCGAGGCCGAGCGCCTCCAGCTCGCGGCGCGGGCCGCCCTTGACGCTGGCCACGTCCACGTAGCCGCGGGCCACTCCCCGGCGCATGGCGTCGGCGAGGACACCGGCCACGTGCGCGGGCGGGGCGGCGACGAGCGCCAGGTCGACGGGGCCCTCGGGGGCCTGGTCGGTGCCGGCGCCGAGCGCGGCGGCCGTGCGGGCCTGCTCGGGGTCGTGGTCGGTCAGGTGGACGGCGACGCCGCGCTGGACGAGCGCCAGGGCGGCGGAGGTGCCGATGAGGCCGGTGCCGATGACGAGTGCGGTTCTCACTGGGCGATGTCCTTGCGCAGGGCGGCGGCGGCACCGAGGTAGACATGGGCGATGTCGGCGCGGGGCCGGTCCGACTCGATGTGCGCGAGGATCCGGACGACCCGGGGCATGGCGCCCTCGATGTCGAGTTCCTGGGCGCAGATCAGGGGGACGTCGACGATGCCGAGCTTGCGGGCGGCGGCGGCCGGGAAGTCGCTGTGCAGGTCGGGGGTGGCCGTGAACCAGATGCTGATCAGGTCGTCGGGGGTCAGCCCGTTCCGCTCCAGGACGGCGGTGAGCAGCGCCCCGACCTGCTCGTCCATGTGACCGGCCTCGTCCCGCTCGAGTTGGACGGCCCCCCGGACCGCTCGTACCGCCACGGCGCTGCTCCTCGCTGACATGCGTGTGTGTTGCTGGTCCGTCCAGCGTAGTCAGCGCGCCCGGGCCGGGCGTGCGCCGCCCGATCACTGAGACGATGCGAATCACCCGTTGATCACGTTTTTCAACACCTATGGGAGTGGTGGCATGTCCAAGAGCGCGAGGCGGCGCACGGTGCTGGTGACAGGAGCGGTGGCGCTGACCGTCCCCGTGGTGGGCTGCGGCGGCAAGACACAGAGCAAGCCCGGTAGCCGGACCCAGAGCCAGACCGCAGGCGGAGGCGAGCTGGCCCGGACCAGTGACATCCCGGAGGGCGGCGGTGAGATCTTCAAGAAGCAGAAGGTCGTCGTCACCCAGCCGCAGAAGGGCGACTTCAAGGCCTTCTCGGCGATCTGCACGCACGAGGGCTGCACACTGGCCAAGGTCGCGGACGGCACGATCGACTGCCCGTGTCACGGCAGCAGATTCCACATCGCCGACGGCACGGTGGCCCGCGGCCCCGCCACCAGGCCGCTCCCCAAGAAGTCGATCAAGGTGGAGGGAAATTCGATCCACCTCACGTGAGGGGCCCGCGTACCCTCCCGGCATGCTGCCCGAGCACGCCGAGGACCTCGTACGCGACCACACCGTCTACGCCTGTGTCATGGGCTCCCGGGCGTTCGGCCTCGCGACGGGGGCGAGCGACACCGACCGGCGGGGCGTGTTCCTCGCCCCCACCGCCCTGTTCTGGCGGTTCCAGAAGCCGCCGACCCATGTGGAGGGACCCGGCGAGGAGCAGTTCTCGTGGGAGCTGGAGCGGTTCTGCGAGCTGGCGCTGCGGGGCAACCCGAACATCCTGGAGTGCCTGCACTCGCCGCTGGTCGAGCGCGTGGACGACACCGGCCGGGAGCTGCTGTCGCTGCGCGGCGCCTTCCTCTCCCGCCAGGTCTACGGCTCCTTCAGCCGCTACGCCCTCGGCCAGCGCCGCAAGCTGGACGCCGACGTCCGTACGACGGGCGCCCCACGCTGGAAGCACGCCATGCATCTGCTGCGCCTGCTGATCAGCGCCCGGGACCTGCTGCGCACCGGTGAGCTGCGGATCGAGGTCGGCGAGGAGCGGGCGGCCCTGCTGGCGGTGAAGCGGGGCGAGGTCCCCTGGGCGGAGGTCGAGGCACGGATGGTCCGGCTGGCGGCGCAGGCGGAGGAGGCCCTGCACCGCACCCCGCTGCCGCCGGAGCCGGACCACGCGCGCGTGGCCGACTTCCTGTTCCGGGTGCGCCGGGCGTCAGCCCTTCAGCCGGACCCGTACCACGAAGTCGTGCAGGGCGTCGTACGCGGTGGGCGCGTCGGGCAGGGATGAGGCGGCCTGCGCCTCGTCGAGCACCGCGTGCAGCCGCTCCACGTCGGCCTCCACGCGCGCGTGCTCGACATCGGCCGTGCCGTGCTCCCGTTTCCCCTTCGCGGCTATCAGCTCGGGCAGGTAGCCGGGGGCGTCCAGCTGCTCCAGCAGCGTCGGCAGATGGGCCTGGACCTCGCCGCTGCGCATGAGGTGGATACCGGTGAGCAGCACCCGGAACGTGTAGAGCAGCGGTTTGAGTTCGCCGGTCTTCTCGAACAGTCGCCACTGGGTCACCGCGAAGCCGCGGTAGTGGTGGGCGTGGTGGCTGGTGAGGACGCCGGGGGCCAGTGCGGCCAGTTCCCGGTGTGTCTCGCCGGTGTGCACGACCAGGGGCGAGAGCAGCTGCTCCAGCACATAGCCGTTGCGGCGGAGCATCAGCCGTACGAACTTGCGCAGGTCGTGGGTGACGAGGTCCAGCTCTACGCCGTAGCGCACCCAGGCGCGGGAGCGGGTCTCGTCCGGCTCGCGCAGCCCGACGAGGTCGGACGCGGGGAGCAGATGGACGCCCCGCAGGTCCACGTCCGAGTCCTGCGAGGGGAAGCCGTACAGGTGGGCTCCGGAGACGGTCGCGAACAGCAGCGGGTCGGGCTGTTCCGCGACCACGGGCCCCAGGTCGATGTCGAGGTCGTCGATCATGGGCCTAAGCGTCCCAGAGCGCTCCCAGGGCCAGAAGATCCCCCCGGTACTCGATCCGCTCGGCCCAGTCGGCGGGCCAGGCGTCCGCGCCGAGCCAGGCGCCGGCGAAGGCGCCGGTGAGGCACGCGATGGAGTCGGAGTCCCCGGCGGTGCAGGCGGCCCGGCGCAGCGCGGTGACGGGCTCGTCGGGGAAGAGCAGGAAGCACAGCAGCCCGGTGGCGAGGGCCTCCTCGGCGATCCAGCCCTCCCCGGTGGCCAGACACGGGTCGGTCTCCGGGGAGACGGTCCGCACGGTCTCCTGGAGGCGGTCGAGGATCGCCAGGCACTCGTCCCAGCCGCGCGCGACGAAGTGCTCGGGGCCGGGGTCCTGGGAGCGCGTCCACAGGTCGCCGAGCCAGGTGTGGTCGTACCGGGTGCGGTGGTCGAGCGCGTAGGAGCGCAGCCGGCCGACCAGGCCCGTGGGGTCGACGCCCTGCGCGAGCAGGTGGACGGCGTGGGCGGTGAGGTCGGAGGCGGCCAGCGCGGTGGGGTGGCCGTGGGTGAGCGCGGACTGCAACTGGGCGGCGCCGGAGCGCTGTTCGTCGCTCAGTCCGGGGACGAGCCCGATCGGGGCGACCCGCATGTTGGCGCCGCAGCCCTTGGAGCCGATCTGGCTGGCGTCCTGCCAGGCCCGGCCGTCCTCCTTGAGGAGGCTGCACGCGGTGAGGCAGGTGTTGCCCGGTGCCCGGTTGTTCTCCGGCGAGTGGTACCAGTCCACGAACTCCTCGCGCAGCGGCCGCTCCAGCCGCTTCGGCGCGAGGGAGCCGCGCTCCATGGCCGTCCGCAGCGCGCGGCCGAGGGCGAGGGTCATCTGGGTGTCGTCGGAGACGAAGGCGCGCCGGGGCAGCTCCATCTCCCGCCAAGGGCCGCACTTGGCGAGGATCTGGGGCACGTCGTTGAACTCGGTCGGGAAGCCGAGGGCGTCACCGAGGGCGAGGCCGAGAAGTGCTCCGGTTGCGGCTCGTTTGGACACGCGATTCACCATCCCCTTTATCGTCACACTGACAGTAAAGGGGATGGTGGCCGCCCGCAAGGGACTTCTAGAGGTCGACTTCCTGCATCAGCATGCCGACCTCGGTGTTGGACAGGCGGCGCAGCCAGCCGGACTTCTGGTCGCCCAGGGTGATCGGGCCGAAGGCGGTGCGCACCAGCTTGTCGACCGGGAAGCCGGCCTCGGCGAGCATGCGGCGCACGATGTGCTTGCGGCCCTCGTGCAGCGTCACCTCGACCAGGTAGTTCTTGCCGGTCTGCTCCACGACCCGGAAGTGGTCCGCGCGCGCGTAGCCGTCCTCCAGCTGGATGCCGTCCTTCAGGCGCTTGCCCAGGTCACGCGGGATCGGACCGACGATGTGCGCGAGGTAGGTCTTCTTCACGCCGTACTTGGGGTGGGTGAGGCGGTGCGCCAGCTCGCCGTGGTTGGTGAGCAGGATGACACCCTCGGTCTCGGTGTCCAGCCGGCCGACGTGGAAGAGCCGCGTCTCACGGTTGGTGACGTAGTCGCCGAGGCACTGGCGCCCCTCCGGGTCCTCCATCGTCGAGACGACACCGGCGGGCTTGTTCAGCGAGAAGAACTGGTACGACTGCGTGGCGACCGTCAGGCCGTCGACCTTGACCTCGTCCTTCTCCGGGTCGACCCGCTTGCCCTGCTCGAGGACGATCTCACCGTTGACCTCGACCCTGGCCTGCTCGATCAGCTCCTCGCAGGCCCTCCGGGAGCCGTAGCCCGCGCGCGCGAGCACCTTCTGCAGCCGCTCGCCCTCCTGCTCGGCGCCCGGGAAGGTCTTGGGCGGCTTGACGTCCTTCTTGCCCGCGTACCGCTCCCGGTTGCGCTCCTCCACGCGGGTCTCGTACTCCCGCGAGCGCGCCGGGGCCGTACGGCCGCCCTGCTGGGGCCGCTTCGGGCCGCCCTTGGCACCGCCGCGGGCCGCACCGCCGCGCCCGGCCTTGGGACCGTCCTTGGTGGCCCCGGGTCCCACGTCGTAGCGGCGCTCCTCGGGGCGGGGCTTGCGGGGCCGGCCCTGCCCCTGCTTGTTGTCCCTGTCGTTGCCGGCACCGCGGTAGTTACCGCGCCCGCCGCTCTTGCCGCTGCCGCTGCTTCGCATCAAGGTTTCCGTCTTAGTCGTCTGCGTCCTGACCGCCGGGCGCGTCGGGCGCGTCCGGGTCGAACGACGGGACCCCCTCCTGGGTCTCGGCCTCGATCGCCTCCGCCTCCGGGAGGAAGGGCGCGAGCTCCGGAAGTTCGTCCAGGCCACGCAGGCCCATCCGCTCCAGGAAGTAGTTCGTCGTCCTGTACAGGATCGCACCTGTTTCGGGTTCCGTGCCCGCCTCCTCGACCAGACCGCGTTGCAGGAGGGTACGCATCACGCCGTCGCAGTTGACTCCGCGCACGGCGGAGACCCTGCTGCGGCTGACCGGCTGGCGGTAGGCGACCACGGCGAGGGTCTCCAGCGCGGCCTGGGTGAGCCGGGCGGTCTGGCCGTCCAGCACCAGCCGCTCGACGGCGGGCGCGTACGCGGCACGCGTGTAGAAACGCCAGCCGCCGGCGACGAACCGCAGCTCGAAGCCGCGGCCCTGCACGGTGTATTCGTCGGCCAGCTCACGCAGCGCGTCCGCGATCCGCCGCTTCGGGCGCTCGAGGAGCTTCGCCAGGTGTTCCTCGGTCGCGGGCTCGTCCACGACCATGAGGACCGCTTCCAGGGCGGGCTTGAGGTCCAGATCGGCAACGGCACCCAGCCCTGCCGGGTCCTCGGTGGTCTCGCTCACGGCTTCTTGTCCTCCTCGGGCTTCTCGGGCGGCCGGTCGAACTCGTCGGTGACCACGGGCGCCGCGTCCCCGTCCCCGCCCGTCCAGCGCACCAGCAGGTCGCCGAGCGCGGTCTCCTGCTCCAGGGCGACGGCCTTCTCGCGGTACAGCTCCAGCAGGGCGAGGAACCGGGCCACGACGGTCAGGGTGTCGTCGGTGTCCTCGACCAGCGCCCGGAAGCTCGCCTCGCCCAGCTCCTTCAGCCGCGCCACCACGATCCCGGCCTGCTCCTGCACGCTGACCAGCGGGGCGTGGATGTGCTCGACGTACACCTGCGGCTTGGGCCTGGGCTGCATCGCCTTGACCGCGAGCTCGGCGAAGCCCTCGGGGCCGATGCTGATGACGACCTCGGGCAGCAGCTCGGCGTGCTCGGGTTCGAGGCCGACGGTACGGGGGTGGCGCCGGGCCTCGTCGTCGATGCGCGCGTTGAAGATGTCGGCGATCTGTTTGTACGCGCGGTACTGCAGCAGCCGCGCGAACAGCAGGTCCCGGGCCTCCAGCAGCGCCAGGTCGGCCTCGTCCTCGACCTCGGCGGCGGGCAGCAGCCGCGCCGCCTTCAGGTCCAGCAGCGTGGCGGCCACGACGAGGAACTCGGTGGTCTGGTCCAGGTCCCAGTCCGGCCCCATGGCCCGGATGTGCGCCATGAACTCGTCGGTGACCCTGGACAGGGCGACCTCGGTGACGTCCAGCTTGTGCCGGGAGATCAACTGCAGGAGCAGGTCGAAGGGGCCCTCGAAGTTCGAGAGCCGCACCTTGAAGACACCGTCGGAAGGGGGCTGGTCCGCGGAGGACGCCGGGACCGGGTCCGGCTCGGGAGCTGTGATCCCGGGGCTCGCGACCTCGGGGACCCCGACCTCGGCGGCCGCGACCTCGGCGGCCGCGCCCTCGGGGACCCCGACCTCGACGGCCGAGACCTCGGGGACCCCGACCTCGGCGGCCGAGACCTCGGGGACCCCGACCTCGGCGGCCGTGACCTGGGGGACCGCGGCATCAGGGACTGTGGCCTCGGCAACTGTGGCCTCGTGGGCCGAGACCTCGGGGACCGTGACATCCGGCACCGGGCCCTCGGGGATCGCGACCTCAGGACCTGTGGCCTCGGGAACCCGCTCTTCGAGGTCCGGCTCCGGGAGGGCAACCGGCTCGGCCGGCAGGGCCCCTGGTCCTCGCCCCAGCGCACGCCGACGCCCGGCAGCGGGGCCGGGAACGGGAACGTCGGACGAGGTCATAGCCCCCGCAGGCTACCCCTACCGCCCCCGGAGCCGTCGTACGAGGATGCTCGCGTCCCCGCGGGACTCCAGGTCCGCCAGGACCACGGCCACCGCCTCGCGGACGATCCGCCCGCGGTCCACCGCGAGCCCGTGCTCGCCCCGGAGCACCAGCCGGGCGTGCTCGAGGTCCATCAGCTCCTCGGCCGAGACGTACACGGTGATCTTCTCGTCGTGCCGCTCGCGCCCGCTGGGCCGCCGGGCCGCCGCCCGCCCCCGCTTGCGCGGCTGAGCGGCGGCAGAAGAACCTTCCTGCGCCTGCTGCCGCCGCGCCGGGCGGGTGCGGGACTCGCCGGCCTCGGCCTGCTCGGCCTCCGCCGCGACATGCTCCGCGCCTTCCCCGTCGCCGCCCTGGACGGGCACCGACGGGGGCACGTCCTCGGCGGCAGCGGCCGCGTCGTCGCTCTCCCCCGCGGGAGCCGGCACCCGGGCCTCACCGCCCGCCCCGCGCCGCGGAGTAGACGGCTGGAGCGCCATTCCCCCTGTCGTACGGAAGAGTTCGTCGGCCCCCGGCAGACTCACTCGGCGTGACACCGGGCGAGCACCTCCCTGGCGAGCTGGCGGTAGGCGGCGGCACCGACGGAGTTGGAGGCGTAGGTGGTGATCGGCTCACCGGCGACCGTGGTCTCCGGGAAGCGCACCGTGCGGCCGATGACCGTGTGGTAGACGTGGTCGTCGAACGCCTCGACCACACGGGCCAGCACCTCGCGGCTGTGGACCGTGCGCGAGTCGTACATCGTGGCGAGGATGCCGTCCAGTTCCAGCTCGGGGTTGAGCCGCTCCTGGACCTTCTCGATGGTCTCGGTCAGCAGGGCGACACCGCGCAGGGCGAAGAACTCGCACTCCAGCGGCACGATCACCTTGTGAGCAGCCGTCAGCGCGTTGACGGTGAGCAGGCCGAGCGAGGGCTGACAGTCGATCACGATGTAGTCGTAGTCGGACATCAGCGGCTTCAGCGCCCGCTGGAGGGTCGACTCGCGGGCGACCTCGGAGACCAGCTGAACCTCGGCGGCCGACAGGTCGATGTTGGAGGGCAGCAGGTCCATGTTGGGGACCGCGGTCTTCAGCAGGACCTCGTCGGCGGACATGCCCCGCTCCATGAGCAGGTTGTAGACCGTCAGGTCGAGTTCCATCGGGTTGACGCCGAGACCCACCGACAGCGCGCCCTGCGGGTCGAAGTCCACGAGCAGCACGCGCCGGCCGTACTCCGCGAGCGCGGCACCCAGGTTGATGGTCGACGTCGTCTTGCCGACGCCGCCCTTCTGGTTGCACATCGCGATGATCTTCGCGGGGCCGTGGTCGGTCAGCGGGCCCGGGATCGGGAAGTACGGCAGCGGGCGTCCGGTCGGGCCGACGCGCTCGCGGCGCTGTCGGGCCGCGTCGGGCGCGAGCGTGGCCGCGTACTCCGGATCGGGCTCGTACTCGGCGTCGGGGTCGTAGAAATGCCCCTCGGGCAGTTCGTCGTAGTCGGCGAACTGGTTGTGGGGCGCGCCACTTCCGTCGCCGGCCATGGCGTTCACGTGATGGCCATCCATGCTCTGGTGTGCTCGCCGGGCGATCTGCGGACCCGGACTCTGGTGGGCTGCGAAGGTGCGCACAGCTACGGAGCCGACAGCCTCGAATCCCGCGGGCCCCTGGTCCCGTGCCGGCATTCCTGGTTGACCACCCCCGGGAGAAAATGTCGACTCATTCACAAGTCGTCTTACCTCCTTGGTGACCAGGAAACTTCTAGACAAGGTCAGCGTCGCACCATGCCGACGGTTGGCGACTCTATGGCGTGTCGGCGGTCCGCAGCAACACAATCCGCCGGACCCGGCAGGATGTGTCGGCAATGAAACATCTCGCTGTCAAGGGCGTACGGCCGTCGCACAGCAGGTTTCACCGGTGTGCGAATCGGTCGAAGGGTTACGTTCGAGGCGAGTTGACCGAGAGCCGCAAAGTGACCATACACACATCCGGCCGGACCTTGTCGGGCAAGGTCCGGCCGGATGAGTGTCGTTGACGAGCCGTGTTGACGAATCGCCTTTTGGGACCTGGTGACTTAGCGACTCAGCAGGTCACAGGGTCAGCCGAGCAGGGTCTCCAGCTCGACGTGCTCCAGGCCGTGGGCCTCGGCGACCTCGCGGTAGACGACCTTGCCGTCGTGGGTGTTGAGACCCTTGGCGAGCGCCTTGTCCCGGCGCAGCGCCTCGACCCAGCCGTTGTTGGCGAGGGAGACGATGTACGGCAGGGTCGCGTTGGTGAGCGCGTTGGTGGAGGTGTTGGGCACACCGCCCGGCATGTTGGCGACGCAGTAGAAGACCGAGTTGTGGACCTCGAAGGTCGGCTCGGCGTGCGTGGTGGGACGGGAGTCCTCGAAGCAGCCGCCCTGGTCGATCGCGATGTCGACAAGGACACTTCCGGGCTTCATGCGGGCCACCAGCTCGTTGGTGACGAGCTTCGGGGCCTTGGCACCCGGGATGAGGACCGCGCCGATGACGAGGTCGGCGTCGAGGACGGCCTTCTCCAGCTCGAAGGAGTTGGACATGATCGCCTTGACCTTCGTACCGAAGATCTTGTCGGCCTCGCGCAGCTTGTTGATGTCGCGGTCGAGCAGGGTCACCTCGAAGCCCATGCCGACGGCGACCTGGGTGGCGTTCCAGCCGGAGACGCCGCCGCCGATGACGACGCACTTGGCCGGGGTGACGCCCGGGACGCCGCCGGGGAGCACGCCACGGCCGCCGGCCGCGCGCATCAGGTGGTAGGCGCCGACCTGCGGGGCCAGGCGGCCCGCGACCTCGGACATCGGGGCGAGCAGCGGCAGCGCGCGGTTCGGCAGCTCGACGGTCTCGTAGGCGATGGCCGTGGTGCCGGACTCGATGAGCGCGTCGGTGCACTCCTTGGAGGCGGCCAGGTGCAGGTAGGTGAAGAGGATCTGGTCCTTGCGGAGGCGGTGGTACTCCTCCGCGATGGGCTCCTTGACCTTCAGCAGCAGGTCGGCGGCGGCCCAGACCTCGTCGGCGGTGTCGAGGATGCCGGCACCGGCGGAGACGTACTCCTCGTCCGTGATCGAGGAACCGAGGCCGGCGCCCCGCTCGACGACGACCTGGTGCCCGTTGCGCACCAGCTCGTGCACACCGGCGGGGGTGATGGCCACCCGGAACTCGTTGTTCTTGACCTCGCGGGGGATGCCGACCTTCACGTCGATCACGGTCCTTGGCTCAGAGGGTATGGGGGTGCATTACAGACGTACCCAGACATGCGGGGGCATACCGGGAGACACCGCATGGGAGCGTGCGGCAGAGCCAGTCTAATGAAGGTGTTCCGGCTGTCTAGCCTTTCATTGCATCAATCTTCGCCGGATGCACTACGGATTTCGCAGGCACTAACGGCCTGTTCCAGGCTTGTCTCGTCCTCCGGCGGCTCCTCTCCCAGCATGCGCTCGGCCGCCGAGCGATGCAGTCGAGCCGCGGCGGGGTCGCCGAGGTGCTCCAGGGTGTCGGCCAGCCTGAGCTGCAGGGCGGCCTGCAATCGCACGTCCTCCGCCCGCCGCGCCCACTCCACCGCCTCGAGGCAGGTGCGCAGCGACTCCTCGAACCGCCCCGCGTACTCCTGGACCCGGGCCAGCTCGCTCAACGCCCGCGCGTGGGCGGGGACATCGCCGCTCCTGCGGTGGCCTGCGACCGCGGCCCGCCAGTTGCGCAGGCCTTCGCCGTAGCGGCCCGCGTACGTGTGGGCGGTGGCGATCCGGCCGTACAGCCGGGCGGCCTGGTCGCGCTCGCCCCGGGCCAGCCGCTCGGCCAGGGCCCGGCCGAACCAGTCGGCGGCCCGGTCGTAGTCCCCCAGCTCGAGGTGCGCGCCGCCTACGGATTCCATTGCGCGGCCGGTGGCGTACGGGTCGTTCGCCCGGCGTCCGGCATCCAGTGCCAGCCGGTACCGTGCCAGCGCGTCCCGGGTGCGGCCGGTCTGGGCGTCCAGATCGCCCAGGTTCAGCAGGGCGGCGGCCTTCTCCCGGTCCAGCCCGCGCCGCTCGGCGACATCGAGGACCAGGCCGTGCACCCCGTACAGGTCGGGTGCCGCGGCCTGCGTGCCGACGTGCGCCACGATCGCCCTGACCAGCTGGGACAGCAGCCGCCGGGCCAGGTTGTCCAGTTCCCCGTCGGCCACCGCGAGCCGCGCGGAGGCCAGCAGGGCGGGGCGCCGGATGCTCAGCCAGTCGGCCGCGGCCCGCGGGGTGGGGAAGCGCACCTCGCGGGGCATGGCGTTCAGCTTCTCCCGGGCCTGGGGGCTGTCCGTCTCGGTGATCGCCCGGCAGGCCTGCAGCAGCCGTACCGTCCGCTCCAGCATCCGGGCCCGGGCCAGCTGCAGCTCGGCGGGCCGCTCCTGGCTCTCGGCGCGGGCCCGCAGCAGCGGGTGCAGACAGCCGGGGACGTCGTACTGGGGCAGCGGGGAGGCCACCGGGCGCAGCAGGCCGAGGGCGACCAGGTCGTCCAGGGTGGCGCGGGCGGCGGGGACCGAGCAGCCCGCGAGGGACGAGGCGGTGTGCGGGTCGATCAGGCCGGCCGGGGCGAGGGAGAGCAGCCGCAGTATCCGGGCGGCCTGGCCGGGCAGCTCGTCGTACACGAGCCGGAAGACCCGGGCGAGCGGGCTGCCGTCCGCGCCGTCCTCGGGGTCGGTGTTCAGCCGTTTGGCGAGGTCGGCGACGGCGGCCTTGGGTCGGGCGGCGAGCCAGCCGCCGGCCAGGACCAGCGCGGCCGGCTGGCCGTGGCACGCCTCGACCAGGCTCTCGGCGGCGCGCGGGTCGACGGTGATGCGCACCGAGCCGGTGTAGCGGGTGAGCAGCTCCAGCGCGGACTTGGTGTCGAGGCCGCCGAGGGTGCAGGGGCGGACGTCCGCGATGCCGGTGAGCGGGCCGCCCCCGGAGACGGCGACCAGCAGGCACTCGGGGGCGTCCGGGAGCAGCGCGTCGACCTGTTCGGCGCCGGCCGCGTCGTCCAGCAACAGCAGCATCCGCCGGCCGGCGAGGGCCGTGCGCAGCGCCGCGGTCAGGTCGTCCTCGGCGGCACCGGCCGGGGCGGGCAGCTCCAGGGCGGTCAGCAGCTCGCGGGCGGCGCGCTCGACCGGGACGGGGGTGCCGTCGGGCTCGCCGAGCCGGACCCGCAGCACCCCGTCGGGGTAACGGCCGGCGACCTGGCGGACGAGTTCCTCGGCGAGGGCGGTCCGGCCGGAGCCGGGGCGGCCGGCGATGAGCAGGACGCGCGCGCGTGGCGCCTTGCGGCCGGAGAGGGTGTCCAGGCCCGCCCGCTCGATGTCGGCGCGCAGCTCCTTCAATTCGCGCGTCCGGCCCAGGAAATGACCCTCCGCGGCCGGTTGCGCCGACGGCCGTACGTCGCCTGTGTCCACCGCCTGATCCGTCACGGGCCACACTCCCGTCCCACCGCACGCGCAAGCCCGCCGGATCTTCCGCAACGGGCGTTCCAGAGCCTAGTTCACGCTCTGCGACGTGCCGTGAGGAGCGCGGCGGACAGGTCCCTCGATCGGATCAGGCGATGGTCACACGAATGCGCCGAGGGGCGGGGTCAGGCCTCGAAGGGGCGCGCGGGCCACGGCGCGTCGGCCGCGCGCAGCGCGTCCAGCCCGTCCCCGGCACGCGCGGCCACCAGGGAGAGGACCCCGACGACCAGGCAGTTGTTGTGCACGTCACCGGCGAGGATGCGGTCCACCAGCTCCCCGACCGGCACGCGCGCGTGCTGCATGTCGGTCTCCTCGTGCTCCGCAGCGAAACGCTCCCCCTCCGCCTCGGACAGATCGCGGGCGAGGAAGATCCGTACGGCCTCGTCGCAGCCGCCGGGGGTGGTGTACACGTCGGTCAGCACCCGCCAGTCCTCTGCCTTGACGTGCGCCTCTTCGTACAGCTCGCGCTGGGCCGCGTGCAGCGGGTTCTCGCCCGGCACGTCCAGCAGGCCGGCCGGGATCTCCCACAGCTTGTGCCGCACCGGGTGCCGGTACTGGTTGATCAGCAGGACCCGGTCCTCCTCGTCCAGGGCGAGGACGGCGACCGAACCCGGGTGGACCTGGTAGTCACGGCGGGCCACCGAGCCGTCGGGCATGACCACGTCGTCCGTGCGGACGGAGGTCTTGTTCCCGGTGAACGGGGTCGCGGTCGCCCGGATCTCCCACTCCTCGGGGGTGTCCTTGATCGTCATGCCCTGTCCTTCCAACGCTTTCCAAAAAGACCGGCCACAGTGAAGCCGGGGTGCTCACCTCCTGAGAGACATGCACCCCGGCCACCGTACAACTGGTGTGTTACTTGGAATTCTTCCGCTCGACCGAGGCCTTCACGAGGCCCGCGAAGAGCGGGTTCGCACGGGTCGGGCGCGAGCGCAGTTCGGGGTGCGCCTGCGTGGCGACGAGGAACGGGTGGACGTCACGCGGGTACTCCACGTACTCCACGAGCTTGCCGTCCGGCGAGGTGCCCGAGAAGACGATGCCGGTCTTCTTCTCCAGCTCCGCGCGGTAGGCGTTGTTCACCTCGTAGCGGTGGCGGTGCCGCTCCTCGACGTACTCCTTGCCGTCGTACACCTCACGGACGATGGAACCCTCGGCGAGCTTCGCCGGGTACATGCCCAGGCGCATCGTTCCGCCCATGTCGCCCTCACCGGCGACGATGTCCATCTGCTCGGCCATCGTGGAGATGACCGGGTGGGCGGTGGCCGGGTCGAACTCGGTGGAGTTGGCGTCCGGGATGTCGGCGAGGTTCCGGGCGGCCTCGATCACGATGCACTGCAGGCCCAGGCAGAGGCCGAGCAGCGGGATCTTGTTCTCGCGGGCGTAGCGGATGGCGCCGACCTTGCCGAGCACACCGCGGTCGCCGAAACCGCCCGGGATGCAGATGCCGTCGACGTCACCCAGCTGGGCCTTGGCGCCGGCCGGGGTCTTGCAGTCGTCGGAGGTGACCCACTTGATCTTCACCCGGGCGCGGTTGGCGAAGCCGCCGGCGCGCAGCGCCTCGGTGACCGACAGGTAGGCGTCGGGCAGGTCGATGTACTTGCCGACCAGCGCGAGGGTGATTTCGTGGTCGGGGTTGTGGACGCGGTCCAGCAGGTCGTCCCAGGTCGTCCAGTCGACGTCCCGGAAGGGCAGGTCGAGCTTGCGGACGACGTAGGCGTCCAGGCCCTCGGTGTGCACGACCTTCGGGATGTCGTAGATCGAGCGGGCGTCCGGGCAGGCCACCACGGCGGCCTCGTCGACGTCGCACATCAGCGAGATCTTGCGCTTGATGGCGGTGGGGACCTCGCGGTCGCAGCGCAGCACGATCGCGTCCGGCTGGATACCGATGTTGCGCAGCGCGGCGACGGAGTGCTGGGTCGGCTTGGTCTTCAGCTCGCCGGACGGGCCGATGTACGGCAGGAGCGAGATGTGCACGACGAAGACGTTGTCCCGGCCGACCTCGTGGCGGACCTGGCGGACGGTCTCCAGGAACGGCAGCGACTCGATGTCGCCGACCGTGCCGCCGACCTCGGTGATGACGACGTCCACCTCGTCGGTGGCCATGCGCCGGATGCGGTGCTTGATCTCGTTGGTGATGTGCGGGATGACCTGGACGGTGTCGCCCAGGTACTCGCCGCGCCGCTCCTTGGCGATCACCGTGGAGTACACCTGGCCGGTGGTGACGTTGGCCGAGCCGTCCAGGTCGCGGTCGAGGAACCGCTCGTAGTGGCCGATGTCCAGGTCGGTCTCGGCGCCGTCGTTGGTGACGAACACCTCACCGTGCTGGAAGGGGTTCATCGTCCCCGGGTCGACGTTCAGGTACGGGTCGAGCTTCTGCATCACGACGCGCAGGCCACGGGCCTTGAGCAGCATGCCCAGGCTGGAGGCGGTGAGGCCCTTGCCGAGCGAGGAGGCGACACCCCCGGTGACGAAGATGTGCTTGGTCGTCGTAGATTTCGGCGGCATGGCCAAGAGGGGGCTCCCGTGGTCGCTGTCTGTGATGCGGTGCGGCTGCCGGACTGGAGGGTTCCGGGGGTGCCGTCGCTGCGGTTCGGGGGGTTCGTCTCCCACCGGTCCACGGGCTACCAGCGTAACAGCGCCTGGAGGAGATGGCTTCCGGCCACGCTCCGCGCTCGCGTCGACACGGGCACGCACCGGTCACTCGATCGTCACCCGTTGCTCACTCGTTCGGCCCACACGGGTTGCCCGGAGCGGCACGCAGATCATCTACGTGCGTCGTATCCTGCTCGGACACTCGCTGCCGAGCCCGGCCGGAAAAGACGGCACACCCCCGCCGGCACCACCCGGAACAACGAGAGCGCGGCAGTTCGTTGAGCAAGGACTGTCCGTTTTGCCTCAGGGCTCGGCGGACTGCTTCGCTTCACCGCTCAACGACGCTTAACAACGACCCCTTGACCGCACTAGCGACAGCCCCCTGCGCGGGGGTGACGTGGCCGTTCGACTGGAGTTGCACGTGGCCGGGCGCATCGAAGACTACGCACTCATCGGAGACATGCAGACCGCGGCACTGGTCTGCCGGGACGGCACAGTCGACTGGCTGTGCCTGCCCCGCTTCGACTCGCACGCCGTCTTCGCCGGCCTGCTGGGCACCGAGGAACACGGCTTCTGGCGGCTCGGCCCCGCCCACGCCGTCGACGCCAAGCCGCCCACGGCCGCCCGGCGCAGCTACCGCGGCGACTCGCTGATCCTGGAGTCGGAGTGGGACACCCCGCGCGGCACCGTGCGCGTGACCGATTTCATGCCCCCGCGGGACGGTGCCCCGCAGCTGATCCGGATCGTGGAGGGCGTCTCCGGCCGGGTGCCGATGCGCTCCGCCCTGAGGATGCGGTTCTCCTACGGCCGGGTCGTGCCGTGGGTGCACAAGCACGAGGGGCGCACGGTGGCCGTCGCCGGGCCCGACTCGGTCTGGTTCGACACGGAGGCGGAGACGTACGGCAAGGCGCTGACGACCTACGCCGACTTCACGGTCGCCCCGGGTGACCGGATCGCGTTCACCATCTCGTGGCAGCCCTCGCACAAGGAGCCGCCGCCGCTGCCGGAGCCGGAGACCTCGCTGGAGGCCACGGAGGACTTCTGGCGCGAATGGGTGGAGCACTGTACGTACCACGGGCCGTACCGCGAGGCGGTGATCCGCTCGCTGATCACCCTCAAGGCGCTGACGTACGCCCCGACGGGTGGCATCGTCGCCGCGCCCACCACCTCCCTGCCGGAGGACATCGGCGGCGTCCGCAACTGGGACTACCGCTACACCTGGCTGCGGGACGCGGCGATCACCCTTTCGTCGCTGCTGCGCACCGGCTACCGCGAGGAGGCCCGCGCCTGGCGCGAGTGGCTGCTCCGCGCGGTCGCGGGCGACCCGGAGAACCTGCAGATCATGTACGGCCTGGCGGGCGAGCGGGAGCTGGGCGAGGCCGAGCTGGACTGGCTGCCGGGCTACGAGAACTCCGCCCCGGTCCGGGTGGGCAACGGCGCCGCGCACCAGCTCCAGCTGGACGTGTACGGCGAGGTCACCGAGGCCCTGCACCTGGCCCACATGACCGGCCTGGCCCGCCACGACTACGCCTCCCTGCTGCAGCTGAAGCTGATCCGCTACCTGGAGGACCACTGGCAGGAGCCGGACGAGGGCATCTGGGAGGTGCGCGGCCCGCGCCGGCACTTCGTGCACTCCAAGGTGATGGCCTGGGTCGCGGTGGACCGCACCATCAAGCTCATCGAGTCCGGTGACGCGGACGGCCCGCTGGAGCGCTGGAAGGAGCTGCGCGACGACATCCACCGGGACGTGTGCGAGAAGGGCTACGACAAGGAGCGCAACACCTTCACCCAGTCGTACGGCTCCCAGGAGCTGGACGCCTCGCTGCTGCTCATCCCGCAGATGGGTTTCCTGCCGCCGGACGACAAGCGGGTGATCGGCACGATCGAGGCGATCCAGCGCGAGCTGTCCACCTCGGACGGGTTCATCCTGCGCTACCCGACCGAGGGTGAGCACGCCGGCGTGGACGGCCTGCCCGGCGACGAGGGCGCCTTCCTCGCCTGCTCGTTCTGGATGGCGGACGACCTGGCGATGATCGGCCGGGTGGACGAGGCCCGCAAGCTGTTCGAGAAGCTCCTCGCGCTGCGCAACGACCTCGGTCTGCTCGCCGAGGAGTGGGACCCGCGGCTGCAGCGCCAGGTGGGGAACTTCCCGCAGGCCTTCAGCCACGTTCCGCTGATCGACACGGCCCTGCGGCTGACGGCCTCGGGGGCGTACGGCGGCTGAGACGCGGGTCTGCGCCTGGTCCTGGTCGGCGTCGGGTCACCACTGGGTGATGAGCGGCGTGTCCGGCTCGTGCTGCCGCCACGCTTCGGTGAGGCGGACGAGGCGGGTGGGGGCGGCGATGCCGCGCACGGTTGCGATCCTGCCGCCTGTGACGTCGAACGTCACAGCGCCTATGACCTGGTCACCGACCACGAAGAGGATGGCGGGGGCGCCGTTGACGAACGCGTAGTGGACGGCGGGCGTGCCGCCGGCAAGTCGCCGTTTCGCGGGTGTGGGTTTGAAGCCGGCCCGTACGACGGCGGCGATGCGCTGCGCAGTGTCGAATTGCAGCAGCTTTTCGGCAAGGCCGGCGCCGTCGGAGATCGCCGTCGCGTCGTCGGTGAGCAGCGCCACCAGCCGTTCGGTGCGGCCCGAGGTGGCGGCGGCGAGGAATTCCTCGACGATCCTGCGGGCGGACGCCCGGTCGACCTCGTCTCCGCTGCGTCGGCGCGCGGCGGTGATGCGGCGCCGGGCCCGGTGGAGGTGCTGCTGGCTTGCGGACTCGGTGAGGTCGAGGATCTCGGCGATCTCGGCGTGGCCGTAGGAGAACGCTTCCCGCAGGACGTAGACGGCCCGCTCGACGGGCGCCAGGCGTTCCATGAGCGTCAGCACGGCCAGGGAGACCGATTCGCGCTGCTCGAACGTGTCGGCCGGGCCGAGCATCGGGTCGCCGTCGAGGAGAGGTTCGGGCAGCCAGGCGCCGGCGGTGCGTTCGCGGCGGGCCTGTGCCGAGCGGAGCCGGTCGAGGCACAGGTTGGTGAGGACCCTGGTCAGCCATGCCTCCGGCACCTTGATCCGCTGTCGGTCCGCGGCCTGCCAGTGCAGGAACGCGTCTTGCACGGCGTCCTCGGCGTCGGTGGCGGAGCCCAGCAGCCGGTAGGCCAGGGAGGCCAGCCGGTTCCGGCTGGCCTCGAACCGGCTGGTGTCGAAGCGGTCAGTGGCGGTGCTGTCCACGCGGATCACCCTAGGCTGACTCTGGCCGGCTACACGAACGCCTTCTCGGCGGACGCACCCGGCGTGACAGCCAGGCGGCGCTTACGCCTGGGCAGACCGAAAGTCGGGTGCGAGGTGGTCCACAGGGACACCTTGAGGATGCCCGACTTGATCCGCGCGGCCTTGCGGCCGCCCACGTGCTTCGGCTTCGCCTGCCCTTTGTGGTCGACCATCTGCAGGATCCCGTCCCGCCGCCCGAGGCTGATGTGGTTGCCCAGGTACTCCAGTTTGGTGTTCGGGACCTTGCGACCGGTCAGCCGTCCCACGATCGCGGCCGTGGCCTGCATGCCGGTGTAGCCGGCCGAAGCGCAGGACATCGGCATCGGTCGGCCGTTGTCGCCGATGGCGTAGGCACTGTCGCCGACGGCGTAGACATTCGGGTGCGAGACCGACCGCATGGTGCGATCGACGACGATCCGACCGGTCTCGGTGACCTTCAGCCCGCCGGCGGCGGCGATGGGACTGACCGCGAAGCCGGCCGTCCACACGGTCGCGTCGGACGCCAGGGCCGTGCCGTCGGCGCACAGCACCCGCGCCGACTCGACGGCTTCGACCTCGGTGTGCTCCAGGACTGTGATGCCCAGCCGGTCGCAGGCCCGGCGCAGGTGGCTGCGGGCACCGGCGGAGAGCCGGGCACCCAGCTCCCCGCGGGCGACCAGCGTCACCGACAGGCCGGGCCGGGATTCGGCGATCTCGGTGGCGGTCTCGATGCCGGTCAACCCGTCGCCGACGACCAGCACCCTCGCGCCTTCGCCGCGCCTGCCCAGGTCGTTCAGGCTGTCCAGCCGCTCGCGCAGGCGCAGCGCCGACGGCCTGGCGGCGACGTCGAAGGCGTGCTCGGCCGCGCCGGGGACTGCGCGGTCGTCGCCGTGGCTGCCGAGGGCGTAGAGAAGCGTGTCGTAGACGAGTTCACCGCCGCCGTCGGCGTCGGCCACGTGGACGACTTGGTGCTCGGGGATGACGGCGGTGACGCGGGCCAGGCGCAGCTGTATCCCCGTGCCCGCGAAGACCTCGGTGAGCGGTGGGGCCTCGATCTCCTGGCCGGCCGCGAGCTGGTGCAGTCGCAGCCGCTGGACGAAGTCCGGCTCGGCGTTGACCACGGTGATCTCGGTGTCCGCCGGGGACAGTCGGCGGGCCAGGGTCCCGGACACGTAGGCCCCGGCATAGCCGGCGCCGAGGACGATGATTCGATGCGTCATGCCTCGCTCCTGTCGGTTCGCTTGTTCCCCGGCTTGAGCGGAACAGGGCCCCGATATCTGACAGGCACCGCATGTGGCATGGGTCACAGAGCGACAGGGCTGCCGCCGTCCTGGCCAGTCAGTGCGTGAGGCGCGCCGGCCACGGCGACGGAAGCCGACCCGCCGCAGGACAGGCGCAGCACCGTGACGGTGGACGGGACGAGCTGTACGACGCCGATGAGGATCCTTACGCGCTCGCCCTGCGGCCCGGCCGAGAACCGGTGTACCTGCGGCCGGCCGACGGGTGCCGCGGCCTCGTGCCGGTCCCCGGTGGCCCGAGCAGCCCACCACAACCGGCAGGACAGTGCGGGAACGCTGCGTCGGCCCCGTCCTCGATGTCGGCTGCGGCCCGAGCCACAGGGGATCGGCCCCGGACGAAGGAACAGCGGGCCGCGCGCGCCTACGCTGGGAAAGTGACCCAGCCCCTGCACGGAAGGGGGCGGCCATGGCTTCCCCTTCGAAGGCGGGCGCGGCCCTCACCGCGCTGCGCGAGGATCTGGTGGGCGACGTGTTCGCCCCCGGCGACCAGGGCTACGACGAGGCCCGCACGGTCTTCAACGCGATGATCGACCGGCGGCCGGCGGTGATCGCCCAGTGCGCGGACGCCACCGACGTGGTCCGGGCGGTGCGCTTCGGCAGGGAGCTGGACCTCAACATCGCGGTGCGCGGCGGCGGCCACAGCGTGTCCGGGGCCGCGCTGGGCGACGGCGCGCTCGTGGTGGACCTGCGCCGGATGCACCAGGTGACCGTCGACCCGGCGGCCGAGGCGGCCCGGGTCGAGGGCGGCGCCACGATGAGCCACCTCGACCGGGCCACCCAGCTCCACGGGCTCGCGACCACGGGCGGGCGCGCCTCCACCACCGGCGTCGGCGGTTTCGTCCTGGGCGGCGGCACCGGCTGGCTGGACCGGGCCTTCGGCCTCGCCGTCGACAACCTGATCGGCGTGGAACTGGTGACCGCCGACGCCGAGCGGGTGCACGCGAACCCCGACGAGAATCCCGATCTGTTCTGGGCCCTGCACGGCGGGGGCGGCAACTTCGGCATCGCCACCGCGCTCACCCTGCAGCTGTACGAGCTGCCGGAGTTCTCGATCGTCCTGCTGATGTTCCTGCCGCAGTTCGGACCGGACGTGACCCGCACCTTCCGCGAGATCGTCCGGACCGGACCGGACGAGGTGAGCGGCGCGGTCCTCTTCGTCACCGGCCCGCCCGAGGAGTTCATGCCCCCGGAGCTGGTGGGCAAGCTGGTGTGCGCCGCGTTGCTGACGTACGCGGGATCCGAGGACGACCTGCGCAAGCTCGCCGAGCCGCTGCTGGCGCTGCCGCACGAGGTGGAGCTGGCCGGTGACATGCCGTACGTCGACGTGCAGTGCATGCTCGACGAACCACCCGGGATGCGGAACTACTGGTCGGCGGAGTATCTGACCGGCCTGCCGGACGAGTTGGTGGACGTCTTCTGTGCCCGCGCGGACAGCATGCCGGTGCCGAGCAACACCCAGCACCTGCTGTTCCCGCAGGGCGGGGCGATCGCAGCCGGTCCGCACGAGTACCCGGTGCCCTACCGGGACGCGGCCTGGGCCGCGCACCCGTTCGGCATCTGGCAGGACCCGGCCGACGACGAGCGGGCCGTGGCCTGGGTCCGGGGCGTGCGCGCCGACCTGCGGCCGTGGAGCACGGGAGCCGTCTACCTCAACTTCATCGGCGACGAGGGCCCCGAGCGGGTCAGGGCCGGCCTGGGCGAGGAGAACACCCTGCGCCTGGAGAAGGTGAAGCGGCGCTACGACCCGGACAACGTGTTCCGCTTCAACCACAACATCCGGCCGGTGTAGCCGTTCGCCGGAGCTGTCCTCGGGGCGTTTCCGCAGGTAGCGTCCGCTGCATGGACAGCCGTACGGACCACCGATTCGACACCCAGGGTGCCGGGATCACCGTTCAGCGGGCGCTGGAGCTGCCCGGACTGCGCAGCGGACTGCCGGAGATCCTCGCGGGGGCGGACCGGCTGGGGCGCACGGTGCGCTGGGTGCACGCGGGCGAGGTGCCCAACATCGCCTCGCTGCTCAAGGGCGGCGAGCTGCTGCTCACCACCGGCTACGGCCTCGGCACCCGCCCGGCCGAGCAGCGGGCGTTCGTGCGCACGCTCGCCGAGCGCGGCATCGCCGCCCTGGTGGTGGAGCTGGGCCCGCGCTTCGCCCGGCTGCCCTCCGCCCTGGTGGACACCGCCCGGGCCGCCGGGCTGCCGCTGGTGCAGCTGCACCGCGAGGTGCCGTTCGTGACGGTGACGGAGGAGATCCACACCGAGATCGTCAACGGCCACTACGCGCTGCTGCAGCGGGCCGAGGAGGTGCACCGGCGCTGTACCGAGGCGCTGCTGGGCGGCGGCGGGGTGCCGCAGGTGCTGGGGATCCTGGCGGACTTCAGCGGCAACCCGGTGTTCCTGGAGGCGGCCGACGGCCGCCTGCTGTACGCCGCCGGGGAGGGCCCGGAGGGGGCGGACCCGCTGCAGGTGTGGGAGGGGCTCAGGGGCCCGCACAAGGACGCGCCGCCGCCGGCCGGTTCGGTGCTGGTGGACGTGCCGGGCGGCGGCCCGGGGACGGCGGGGTCGGTGCGCGCCCGGCTGGTCCTGCTGCCGGTGCGCTCGCCGCTCTCCCCGGTGCACCGGATCGCCACCGAGCGGGCCGCCGGCATCCTGGCCGTGGTGCTCATGCAGGCCCGGCAGGAGGAGGAGCTGGCGGCGCGCGGGCGCGGTGACTTCCTCACCGATCTCGCCGAGGGCCGGATCACGGCGGAGGACGCGCCGGCGCAGGCCCGGGTCCTCGGCTTCAAGCCCGGTGCCGGCCCGCTGCTGCCCGTGGTCATGCGGATCGGTGACACCCTCTCGCCGGCCGGGGGTACCGCCCGCGCGAGCGAAGCCGAGCGTGGGGGAGGCTGGGCGGTGCTGGCGCGGGCCGTCTCCGAGGAGCTGGCCGCGGTGGGGGTGCCGGTGCTGCTGGGCGTGCGGCCGGTGGAGGGCCGGGTGCCGGTGCTGCTGGGCCTGCGCTCGGAGTCGGAGCGGTCGGGGGTGGCGGACCGGGTGGCGGCGGCGCTGCGGGCGGGCGTGGAGCGGGCCGGGATGCGGCGGCCCGGGTCGCCGCCGCCGGTCGTGGTGGTCGGGGTGGCGGGCGGCTGGGCCGCGGCGTCGGCCGGGCTGCGGCACGCGGCCGAGACCGCGACGGCGGCCGAGGGCCTCAGCGACCGTCCCTGGTACGACGCCCGCCGCCTGGACATCGACCTGCTGCTGTGGCGGCTGCGCGACCATCCGGACCTGGCCGCGTTCGTGGACCGCGCGATCGGCCCGCTGCGCGACCACGACCACCGCTCCAAGCCGCCGCTGCTGCCTACGCTGCAGACCTATCTGGCGCACGCCGGCCGCAAGGCGGAGACCGCGCGCGAGCTGCACCTGAACCGGCAGACGCTGTACAACCGCCTCGCCCGCATCGGGGAGTTGCTCGGCACCGACCTGGACGACCCGCAGACGGTGCTGGCGTTGAGCCTGGCCCTGCGCGCCCGTCGGCACGTGCCCTAGGGACCGGAGACCTAGGCCAGCGGCCGGGGCTGGGTCAACTCGTCGTAGACGCTGAGCACTTGGGCGACCGTCTCGTCCTCCGTCGGCCAGCCGGCGGCCTGCCGCGCGCCGCGCTCCCGCAGCAGCTCCCGCCGCTCCGGATCGGCGAGCAGCGCCACGACCGTGTCGGCGAGCGCCTGCGGGTCGCCGTACGGGACGAGTGCCGCCGCGTCGCCGACGAGGTCCGGGATCCCGCCGACGCGGGTGGCGACGAGCGGCACGCGCGCGTACAGCGCCTCCTGAGCGAGGACGGAACGCGACTCCCAACTGCTGGTCAGCAGCGCCAGATCGGCGGCGGCGAGCAGGTCCGGCACGTCGTCGCGGTGGCCGACGAGCCGCACCGGCAGCGCCTCGTCCTCGATCCGGCGCTGCAGCACCGGGCGCAGCGGCCCCTCGCCCGCGACGACGACCAGCGGCAGCGGGTCCAGGTCCCGCCAGGCGCGGGCCGCGTCGAGCAGGACCTCGTAGCCGCGGTGCCGGTCGAGGGAGCCGACGGCGATCAGCAACGGGCAACCGGTGGCGCCGACTTCGGCCCGGATCTTGGAGCGCAGCCGGTCGGGGTCCTCCGGGTCGGGAATCGGGCGCTGTCCCGGCAGGCCGACGGCCGCGAGCCGGGCGTCCCGCGCCCCGGTGCGCCGGGCCCGCTCCACCAGGTCGGGGCTGGTGCCGAGGACCACGGCCGCCGTCCTCACCACCCGGCGCTCCAGCAGCCGCAGCAGGTGCGCCCGGGCGCCCTCCGCGTGGGCGCGGTTGTGCCAGGTGACCACCAGCGGGGTGTGTCGGCCGCCGAGGGCGAGGACGGCCCGGAAGGAGGCGTGCAGTCCGTGCGCGTGCACCAGATCGGCGTTCGCGCAGGCCGCCCGGAGCGCGGCCACCGAGGACGGGTCGCTGCTGCGCGGCACATGCACGTGGTCGGCACCGGTCCCGGTGAAGTCGTAGGCGCGGTCGGCCTCCAGGGGGGCGCACACCGTGACCCGTACACCCCTGGCCACCAGCCCCTCGGCCAGGGAGCGCACGTGCGCGCTGCTGCCGGCGTTGCCCCCGCCCAGCACCTGCACGGTGCGCAGCGGCGACTGGCCGTGCGGTGCGTTGCTGCTCAGGGGGCTCACGGGGCCGGGCTCCTGGTTCGACGTGAGGCGGACACGAGGAAACCTACAGAAGGTAGCGGGATCACAGGGTCGGAAGGTCGTACCCCGCGCGCCTCCCGCGCGGACCGTGCTCATGCCCAAGCATGCCAGGACGCAGGGTCGTTCCGGGAAAACCGGGAGGGCGCACTGCGCGGCGGGCCGCGGCAGCGCGCCGGAGCACGTCACCCACACGGGTGAGGGGGACGGCGGCGCGTCCGCACCCCTTACGGCCGCGTTCCGCGAGGTCAGACGCTCACAGCGCCCGCGCCCACGCGGTGACCCGGTCCCCGTGCGCGGCGGCGGCCACCACGGCGACGGCGTGCGCGAGCAGCCCCGCGCGCCGGTTGCCCGCCACCATGGCCGCCCCCAGCGCGGCGCCGAGTGCGTGCGCCCCTGTGTCCCCGATCATCATGCGCTCGCCCAGGTCGTCGGGGAGTACGGCCGCGGCCGCGCCCATCGTCGCGGCGGCCAGCTCGCCGCCGGGCCCCTTCCGCAGCAGCCCCGGCGCGGCCAGCGCGAGCACCGCCCCGGCGGCCCGCCCGGGCCGCACGTCGACGAGGTTGACGAAGTGCGCCGCACCGGCGATCACGACCCCGGCGAGCAGCTTGTCCAGCGGCCGCTCCTTCAGCAGCGCGCCCGCGGCGAGCCCCGCGGCCGAGATCCCGAACAACTTCACGGCCCCGCTGGTGACCTCGCCGTCCCGCAGCGCGCCGAGATGAGCCCGCAGGCCCCGCCGGTGATCCCCGGCGACATCGTCGTACGCCCCGCAGACACCGGCGGCGAGCACGGCCGCACCGGCCCCGGGATGCACCCGCGCGGCCCCCGCGGCCGCCGCCACGGCCGCCGCGGGCCCGGCGTACAACCCGACGGTCCGCCCGGCGTAGTTCTTCCGCTCCCACCGCGCGCGGGTGCCGGGCGCGGCCTTGCGCAGCAGCCCCGTGCCCGCACGCGTCACCCCCACGGCAACCGCGAAACTGCTTCTCCTGCCCGCCCGAACGAACACTCCCCCACCCCGCTCCTAGCCGTCCGCCCGGGCGGCGGCGAGGAGTTCCTCCGCGTGGGCGCGGGCCGTCTCGGAGTCCTCCTGGCCCGCCAGCATCCGGGACAGCTCGCGGATACGCTCCTCGCCCTCCAGGACCTTCACGCCGGACCGGGTGACGGACCCGTCGTTGGTCTTCTCCACCAGCAGCTGCCGATCGGCGAACGCGGCGACCTGCGGGAGGTGGGTGACGACCACGACCTGCGCGCTCTTGGCGAGCTTCGCCAGGCGCCGGCCGATCTCGACCGCCGCCTTGCCACCGACACCGGCGTCGACCTCGTCGAAGAGGTACGTCGGCACGGGGTCGGTGCCCGCGAACACGACCTCCACGGCGAGCATCACCCGGGACAGCTCACCGCCGGACGCACCCTTGGCGATGGGCCGGGGCGGGGCGCCGGGGTGCGGGGCGAGCAGCAGTTCGACCTCGTCGACACCCGCCGGCCCGTACGCGACCGCACGCCCGCCGACCTCGACGCCGTCCGGGTCCTCGGTCTGCCGCAGGGCGAAGGACACGCGCGCGTGGGGCATCGCCAGCGAGGCCAGCTCGGCGGTCACGGCGGCGGCGAACCGCTCGGCGGCCTCCGTCCGCGCATCCGACAGCGCCTGCGCCAGGCCGCCCAGTTCGGTGCGCAGCGCGTCCCGTTCGGCGGTCAGCTCCCCGATCCGCTCGTCGTCGCCGTCGAGCTCGGTCAGCCGGGCGGCGCTCTGCTCGGCCCAGGCCAGCACACCGGCCACGTCCTGCCCGTACTTGCGCGTGAGGGCGGTCAGGGCGGCCCGGCGCTCCTCCACCGCGGCCAGCCGCAGCGGATCGGCGTCCAGGTCGTCGGCGTACCCGGCCAGCTCACCGGCCACGTCACCGAGCAGGATCCCGATCTCCCCGATCCGGTCGGCGAGCGAGGCCAGCGCCGGGTCGTGCGAGCGCACGGCCTCCAGCGCCCGGTGCGCGCCCGCGACGAGGGTCGAGGCGTCGATCCCCTCGGGGTCCTCGGGATTGCCCGCGAGAGCGGCGTGCGCGGCCGTGGCGGCGGACGACAGGGCCTCGGCGTGCCCGAGCCGCTCCGCCTCCTCGGCCAGCTCCACGTCCTCCCCGGCCCGCGGCTCGACGGCGGCGACCTCGTCGAGCCCGTACCGCAGCATGTCGGCTTCCTGCGCCCGCTCACGCGCGCGCGTGACGATCTCCTCCAGCTCGGTGGAGACCGCGCGCAGCCGCCGGTAGGCCTCGGTGTACTTGGCGAGCGGGACGGCGACGGCGTCGCCCGCGTACCGGTCCAGCGCCTGCCGCTGCCGGGACAGCTTCAGCAGCCCCTGCTGGTCGGTCTGCCCGTGCACGGCCACCAGGTCGTCGGCCAGCTCGGCGAGCAGCCCGACCGGCACCGAGCGCCCGCCCAGATGGGCGCGGGAACGCCCCTCGGCGGAAACGGTACGGCTGATCAGCAGGGCCCCGTCGTCCAGTTCCGCCCCGGCCTCCTCGGCGCGCACGGCGGCGACGGCGTCCGCGGGGACGGTGACCCGCCCCTCCACGACCGCCTTCTCCGCCCCGATCCGCACGAGCGCCGGGTCCGCCCGGCCACCGAGCAGCAGCCCGAGGCTGGTGACCACCATGGTCTTGCCCGCACCCGTCTCACCGGTGACGGCGGTGAAACCCGGCGACAACTCGACGACGGCATCGTCGATGACCCCGAGCGACCGTATCCGCATCTCCTCCAACACGGAACAGACCTTACGAGGTCTGAGGTGGCGAGCGCACATGGCCCGCCCATGTCACTCGGTGGAGTGGTGCGGTGCCCCCCGCCACCCGGTGGTCGGCAGTGCGAACTTCGCGACAAGCCGGTCGGTGAACGACGAATGGTGCAACCGGGCCAGCCGCACCGGCACGGCCCCCCGCCGCACCTCCACCCGGGCCCCGGGCGGCAGCTCGACCGTCCGCCGCCCGTCGCACCACAGCACCCCCGGCGGGATGTGCGGCAGCACCTCCACCGCGAGCACCGAGTCCGGCGAGGTCACCAGCGGCTTCGCGAACAGCGCGTGCGCGCTGATCGGCACCATCAGCAGCGCCTCCACCTCGGGCCACACCACCGGACCGCCGGCGGAGAAGGCGTACGCCGTCGACCCGGTGGGCGTGGACAGGACGACCCCGTCGCACCCGAACCCGGTCACCGGCCGCCCGTCGATCTCCAGCACGACCTCCAGCAGCTTCTCGGCGCCGGCCTTCTGCACGGCCGCCTCGTTCAGCGCCCAGTCGGTGTGCACGATGTCCCCGTTGCGGTGCACGACGACGTCGACGGTCATCCGTTCCTCGACCTCGTACGACCGCGCCACCACCCGGTCGACCACCCGATCGAGGTCGTCGCGCTCGGCCTCCGCGAGGAACCCCACCCGTCCGAGGTTGACGCCGAGCATGGGCACCCCGGACGCCCGCGCGAACTCGGCGCCGCGCAGCAACGTGCCGTCACCACCGAGGACGATGAGCAGCTCACAGCCGTCGAGGCACTGCGGGGTGGCCTCCTTGACCAGCCGCACCTCGTCCGGCAGCGGCAGATCGCGCGCCTCCTCCTCCAGCACCCGCACCCCGATGCTGTGCCGCAGCAGCCCCTTCACCACGAGTTCCGCACTGCGGATCGCCGCGGGCCGCCCGGTGTGGGCCAGCAGGAAAACCGTACGCGCCAGGTTCTGTGTCAACGCGGCCCCTCCGCCACTGCTCGGTCGACGTCGGCCGGGTCCAGTTCGGGGGCGCCGGACCGCAGCCACAGAAAGTACTCGACATTGCCCGAGGGACCGGGCAGCGGACTCGCGGTGACACCCCGCACCCCGAGCCCCAGCTCCCAGGCCTTCTCGGCCACTCCCCGCACGGCCTCCGCCCGCAGCTGCGGACTCCGTACGACACCCCCGCTGCCGAGCCGTTCCTTCCCCACCTCGAACTGCGGCTTGACCATCATCACCAGGTCGGCGTCCGGCTTCACGCACCGCTTCAGGGCAGGCAGCACCAGCCCGAGCGGAATGAAGGACAGATCGCCCACGACAAGATCCACAGGTTCCCCATCGATCGCCTCAAGCGTCAACTCGCGTACGTTCGTACGGTCCTTGACGGTGACGCGTTCATCGCTCCGGAGCGTCCAGGCGAGCTGGCCGTAGCCGACGTCGACCGCGACGACGTGCGCCGCGCCCGCCCGCAGCAGCACATCGGTGAAGCCACCGGTGGAGGCGCCGGCGTCCAGCGCGCGCCGGCCCTCGACCACGAGCCCCTGCGGCACGAAGACCTCGAGCGCTCCGGCGAGCTTGTGGCCGCCCCGGGAGACGTAGTCCGGGTCGCCGTCGTCGGTCTGGACCACGATCGCCGCGGCCGTCTCCACCTGCGTGGCCGGCTTCGTCGCCACGGTCTTGCCGACGGTGACCCGCCCGGCGGCGATCAACTGGCTGGCGTGCTCGCGCGAGCGCGCGAGCTTCCGGCGGACCAGCTCCGCGTCCAGACGACGGCGTGCGACTCCTGCCACGATTCGGTTCAGCTCCTGTGTCGGTACGCCGGTGACGGCGCCTGTGCGTACGAAGGCGGGGGCGCCGGAGGTCCCGGGCGGGCGTCGAGCGCGGTGAGCGCGTCACGCAGCCCCCGGTGTACATCCTCGTACACCTCGAGATGTCCGTCCGTGGCGAGGTGGTCGGCGTCGCCCAGCCGGTCCAGCTGGGCGTCGACCTCGGCGTTGCCGGTCGGCGTGCGCGGGACGTCCAGGGCGGCGGGCGCGGCGGGGTCGTACGCCTCCGGCGCTTCCGCCGGGATCTCCGTCTCCGGTACCGAGTCGTTCATGCCCAGACGCTACCGCGAACCGCTGGGGTACCGTCGTGGGCGATGGCCACGATCGAGGAGTGCCGCACCGCACTGGGGAAGTTTTCGGACAACATGCAGGGCGCCGAGGGCGACGCTCGGGCGGCCGCCGCCCTGGACCGCTCGGTGAGCTGCCACATCACCGACCTGGACGTCACCTTCACCGGCCGGATGACCGGCGGCCGGATCGAGGTGGACCAGACCCGCCCCGGGCCGCCGCGCGAGAGGGCGCAGATCAGGCTCGCCATGGCCGGGGACGACCTGGTGGCCCTGGTGGACGGCGAACTGAACTTCGCGACCGCCTGGGGCAAGGGCCGGGTGAAGCTGGAGGCGAGCCTGCTGGACCTGTTCCGGCTCAGGAAGCTGCTGTGACCCGTGTCCTGCGCGCGGCCGGCACCACCAGCGGCGTTCCCGTCTCCGGGTCGTCGATGACCTGACAGCGCAGCCCGAAGACCTCCTGAACCAGCTCGGCGGTGACGATGTCGTTCGGGGCGCCCTCGGCGATCACCGTGCCGCCGCGCAGGGCGACGAGGTGGGTGGCGTAGCGGGCGGCGTGGTTGAGGTCGTGCAGCACGGCCACCAGCGTCCGCCCCTGCTCCTCGTGCAGTTCGGCGCACAGGTCGAGGACGTCGATCTGGTGCTGGATGTCCAGGTAGGTGGTCGGCTCGTCCAGGAGCAGCAGCGGGGTCTGCTGGGCGAGCGCCATGGCGATCCACACCCGCTGCCGCTGCCCGCCGGACAGCTCGTCGACGTACCGGTCGGCCAGCTCGCCGACGCCGGTCTGCCGCATCGACTCCTGGACGACCCGCTCGTCCTCGGCGGACCACTGACGCAGCAGGCCCTGGTGCGGGTAGCGGCCCCGGCCGACGAGATCGGCGACCGTGATGCCGTCGGGCGCGACGGAGGACTGCGGCAGCAGGCCGAGGGTCCGCGCGACCTTCTTGGCGGGCATGGACTGGATGGCCTGCCCGTCGAGCAGCACCCGGCCCTGGCTGGGCCTGAGCATCCGCGACAGCGCCCGCAGCAGCGTCGACTTGCCGCACGCGTTCGGGCCGACGATCACCGTGAAGGAGTTGTCCGGGATCTCCACCGACAGGTGCTCGGCGATGACGCGCTGGTCGTAGGCGAGGGTGACGTTCTCGGCGGACAGGCGGTTCACGGTGCTCCTAGTCGTGTTCGTGGGGGTGCCGCTCATATCCGGCCGGCCCGGCGCTCGGTGACCAGCAGCCACAGCAGGTAGGCGCCGCCGAGCACTCCGGTGACCACGCCGACGGGCAACTGGTCGGCGCCGAAGGCGCGCTGCGAGGCCCAGTCGGCGGCGACCAGCAGGGCGGCCCCCATGCAGAGGGACGGCACCAGGTTGGGGCCCGGCGAGCGGGTCAGCCGCCGGGCCAGCTGGGGCGCGGTGAGCGCGACGAAGCTGACGGGGCCGGCGGCCGCCGTGGCCGCGGCGGTGAGCAGGACGGCGGAGACCAGCAGAACCAGCCGGACCCACTGCACACGCACACCGAGGGCGTTCGAGACGTCGTCGCCCATCTCCATCATCCTCACGCCGCGCGCGTTGCCGAGGACCAGCGGGACGAGGACGGCGCACAGGGCGAGCAGCGGCCGGACCTGGTCCCAGTCGCGGCCGTTGAGGGAGCCGGTCATCCACACCACCGCGCGGGCCGCGTCGACCAGGTCGGCCTTGGTGAGCAGATAGCCGTTGACAGCGGTGGCGATCGCGTTGACGCCGATACCGACCAGAACCAGACGGTATCCGTGCACCCCCTGCTTCCAGGCGAGCAGATAGATGGCCAGACCGGTCAGCAGTCCGCCGGCCAGCGCACCCACGGTGACCTGGGCGGCGCTCCCGGACAGCAGCACGATGACGACCAGTGCGCCGGCCGTCGACCCCTGGGACAGACCGAGCACGTCCGGACTGCCCAGCGGGTTGCGGGAGACGGCCTGGAACAGTGCGCCGCCGAGACCCAGCGAGGCGCCGACCAGCAGGCCGACGAGCACGCGCGGCAGACGCAGTTCGTCGACGATGAAGTCCTGGTACGCCGTGCCGTTCCCGGCGAGCGTCCTGAGCACGTCGGACACGGGGATCTTGGCGTCCCCGGTGCCGATCAGCGCGACGCCCGCCGCGCAGGCGGCGGCCAGCAGCACGACGACGACGATCAGGGCACGCAGGTCCAGGCGCAGGGAGAGCCCGCCGGGAGTGCGCACGGCCCGGTTCGTGGATCGGGTCTTCACAGCTGGGCCGTCCTGCGCCGTCGTACGAGCAGGATGAAGACCGGGCCGCCGATGAGCGCGGTGACGACACCGACCTGGAGCTCGGCGGGGCGGGCCACGACCCGGCCGACGACGTCGGCGCCGAGCAGCAGCACCGGGGCCAGGACCGTCGCGTACGGCAGGATCCAGCGCAGGTCGGGGCCGGTGAAGGAGCGCACCACGTGCGGGACCATCAGGCCGACGAACATGATCGGGCCGCAGGCCGCGGTCGCGGCACCGCACAGCACGGTGGCGGCCAGCATGGCCAGGGCCCGGGTGCGGCCCAGGTGGGCGCCGAGGGCACGGGCGGTGTCGTCGCCCATCTCCACGGCGTTCAGCGGCCTGGCCAGCGCGAGCGCGAGGACCGCGCCGACCGCCAGGAACGGCAGCACCTGCGTGATGGTCGAGGTGGTGGCGGAGGCCAGCGAACCCACCGTCCAGAACCGCATCCTGCCCAGCGCCGCGTCATCCATGATCATCACGGCCTGGAGATAGCCGTAGAGGGCGGCGCTGATCGCCGTACCGGCGAGCGCGAGCCGCACCGGGGTGGCGCCCCGGCTGCCGCCGAGGAACCACACCAGCGCGCCGACCACCGCGGCGCCGAGAAAGGCGAACCACACATAGCCGGTGAGGCTGGTGACGCCGAAGTAGGTGATGGCCGTGACGACGGCCGCCGAGGCGCCCGCGTTGATGCCGAGCAGCCCGGGCTCGGCCAGCGGGTTGCGGGTGAGCGCCTGCAGCACCGCGCCCGAGAGGCCGAGCGCGGCACCGACCAGCAGGCCGAGAACCGTGCGCGAGAGCCGCCCGTCCACGACGACGTCGCCGTACGTCCCCGTGTCGTGGAACAGGCCGTGCCAGACCTGGTCCGGCGACAGCGCTTTGGCGCCGATCGCGACGCTCGCCAGGGCGACGAGCACCAGGAGCACGGCGGAGACCAGGAGCCCAAGGGCCCGTACCGCCTGGCGGGTTGGGGGCGCGGAGGCGGACTTCGCGCGCTGTTCCGGAGGACTGTCGACCAACACGAGGTTAGGTTAGCCTACCCTCGCCGCCGAACTCGATCCCCGGGGTCACGGGCATCGTCCTCACACTCCCCCGCGCAACCTCACGCTCCGCGCGTCCTCACAGTCCGAGACGCGCCAGCGCCTTCCCCCCGTCCAGCTCGCAGGAGCCCTCACCGGCTGCCGACCAGGCCGCCGCGCACAACGCCCGCAACCCGTCCAGCGCCTCGCCGTCGCCGTCCAGCTCCAGCCGGTCCGCCCCGGCCCTCGCCGTGAACCCGCCGCAACGGAAACCGTCACTCGTCCCGGTGATCTCCGGCTGCCCGGTGAGCAGCCCGCGCAGATCGGCGTCCAGGTACGTCGGCCGGTGCTGCGGCGGCGCGGCGAGCAGCTGGGCGCCGTCGGTGACACCGGTCAGCACCAGCAGCGAGTCCACCCCGCCGTTGAAGGCCCCCTCGATGTCCGTGTCCAGCCGGTCCCCGACCACCAGCGGCCGCTCCGCACCCGTCCGGATGATCGTCTCCCGGTGCATCGGCGGCAGCGGCTTGCCCGCCACCTGCGGCTCCTTGCCCGTCGCGATCCGTACGACCTCCACCGCGGCCCCGTTGCCCGGCGCGATCCCACGCCCGCTCGGAATCGTCAGATCGGTGTTGGACGCGAACCACGGCACCCCACGCGCCACCGCGTAGGAGGCCTCCGCGAACCGACCCCAGGTCAGATCCGGCCCGCCGAACCCCTGCACGACCGCCGCCGGGTCGTCGTCCGCCGACTCCACCGGCACCAGACCGCGCTCGCGCAGCGCCACCCGCAGCCCCTCGCCGCCGATCACCAGCACCCGCGATCCGGCCGGCACCTGCTCGCTGATCAGCCGCGCCACGGCCTGCGCGGAGGTGATCACGTCGTCCGCGCCCGTCGGTATGCCCAGCTCCGTCAGATGCCCGGCCACCGCGTCGGGCGTACGCAGCGCGTTGTTGGTGACGTACGCGAGATGCATCCCGCCCGAGCGGGCCACCGCCAGTGAGTCGACCGCGTGCGCGATCGCGCTCCCACCCGCGTACACCACCCCGTCCAGATCGAGCAGCGCCGTGTCGTACGCCTCGCTCAGGGGCTGCCCACTGCCCTCGGGCCTCGTCCTGACGCCCTGGCTCATGTCCACATCGCTCCTCGTTCGCTCGGCTTTCCCCCGATCATCCCCCACCCCGCTGACACACGTACGATGCCGGGATGAAGACAGCAGGTCCCTCGGAAGCAACGGCGCGCCGAGGCCTGGAACTCACACCGTTCCGAGGCCTCCGCTACGACCCCGACCGGGTCGGCAGCCTGGCCTCCGTCACGTCTCCTCCGTACGACGTCGTCGTACGTCCCGACGGGGTGCAGCACCTCCAGTCGGCCGACCCGCACAACATCGTCCGGCTGATCCTGCCCCAGGCCGGCACCCCCAGCGCCCGCACCGAGCAGGCGGCGGACACCCTGCGCCGCTGGCTGGACGAGGGCATCCTCACCGCGGACCCGGAACCCGGCCTGTACGTCTACGAGCAGCGGGACGGCAACGGCATGCTCCAGCGCGGTGTCATCGGCGCCCTGCGGGTCTCGGAACCCGCCGAGGGCGTGGTGCTGCCGCACGAGGACGTCATGCCACCCGTGGTGGCGGACCGCGCGGCCCTGATGCGCGCCACGCGTGCCAACCTGGAGCCGCTGCTGCTCACCTACCGCGGCAACGGCGCGACGGCCGAGGTCGTCGAGCGCACCGCGGAACGACCGCCGCTGCTGGCCACCACCACCGAGGACGGCTTCCACCACCGTCTCTGGTCGATCACCGACCCGGCCGAGGTCGCCCGCGTCCAGTCCGACCTGGCCCGGCAGCAGGCCCTGATCGCCGACGGCCACCACCGCTGGGCCACCTACCTGCGGCTGCGCGCGGAGCACCCCTCTCCCAGCCCCTGGGACCACGGCCTGGTCCTCCTGGTGGACACCGCCCGCTATCCCCTGCGTGTCCGCGCCATCCACCGCCTGCTGCACGGCCTGCCGGTCGCGGACGCGCTGGCAGCCGTCGACGGCCTGTTCCGGGTACGACACCTCGACGTACCGCTGTCCGACGCCCTGGAGACCCTGGCGGACGCCTCCTGCGCGGGCAATGCCTTCCTGCTCGCCGGCGACGGTTCCTTCCACCTGCTCGACCGGCCGGACGCGGGCCTGCTGGCCCGCACGATCCCGGCGGACCGCCCCAGCGCCTGGCGCTCCCTGGACGCCACGGTCCTGCACGCCACGCTGCTCGAGCACGTCTGGCACATCCCCGAGGACTCCCCCGCCCACATCGCCTACATCCACGACACGGCCGCGACGGTCGAGAAGGCGGAACGCGACGGCGGTACGGCCGTACTCATGCACCCCGTCCGCGAGGAGGTCGTCCGCGACCTGGCCCGGCAGGGCGTGACGATGCCGCGCAAGTCGACGTCGTTCGGCCCGAAGCCGGCGTCCGGGCTGGTGCTGCGGGCACTGGAGATCTGAAGGCCCCGAACGCCGAAGAGGGCAGGCCCCTTGGGGAGCCTGCCCTCTTCTCGTCTCAGCGACTGCGGATCAGTCAGTCCTCGTCGCCGTCCTCCTGCGACGGCTTCTCCGGAGCAGCCTCGCCCTCGTCGAGGGCGTCGACGAACTCCACGCCGTCCAGCTCGGCGAGCCGGTCCGAGGCGTCCGTGCTGCCGTCCCGGTCGGCCTCGACGGCCTTGGCGAACCACTCCCGCGCCTCGCGCTCACGGCCGACGGCCAGCAGGGCGTCGGCGTACGCATAGCGCAGCCGCGCGGTCCACGGCTGGACCGAGTTGGAGGCCAGCTCCGGGCTCTGCAGCGTCACGATGGCGGCATCCAGCTGGCCCATGTCCCGCCGGGCACCGGCCGCGACCAGCCGCATCTCGACCTGACCGGCCTTGTCCAGCTTCTGCACCTCCGGCGCACCGGCCATGTCCAGTGCCTTCTCCGGCCGCCCGAGCCCACGCTCGCAGTCGGCCATCACCGGCCACAGCTCCGCGCTGCCCGTCATGCGCCGCGCAGCCCGGAACTCGGCGAGCGCCTCGCTGTACTTCTGGTTGGCGTACGCGGCGAACCCGCCGGCCTCGCGCACGGCGGCCACACGGGACGCCAGACGCAGGGCAACCTTGGAGTAGCCGTACGCGCCCTCGGGGTCCTCGTCGATGAGCCGGGCGACCATCACCAGGTTCTTGGCGACATCCTCCGCGAGCGTCTTGGGCAGACTCTGCAGCTCCTGCCGGACGTCCTTGTCGATCTCGTCACCGGTGACGTCCTCCGGGATCGGCAGCCGCTTGATCGGCTCACGGTCCCGGTCGCGGTCCCGGTCGTCGCGGAAGCGGCCGCCGCCGCGCCGGTCGTCCCGTCCCTCACGCCCACGGAAGCCGCCGGGTCGACCACCGCGGTCGTCCCGCCGGGGCCCACGGCCACCACGGTCGTCCCGACCCCGGAAGCCACCCCGGTCCTCGCCCCGCCGGTCGTCGCGGCGCTCACCGCGGTCACGGTCGTCGCGCCGGTCGTCGCGGCGGAAGCCACCGCGGCTGTCGTCGCGCCGGCCGAATCCGCCGCGGTCGTCGTCGCGGCGGTAGGTGGGACGGTCGCCCCGGTCGCCCCGGTCGTCTCGACGGAAGCCGCGGTCACCACGGTCGTCACGGCGGTCGTCCCGACGCGGCCCACGGTCACGGTCGTCCCGGTGGAACGCCGGACGCGAACCCCGGTCACCCTCACGGCGGTCGTCCCTACGACCGCCGAAACCGCCACGGTCGCCACGGTCACCGTAGCCGCCCCGGCGGTCATCACGCCGGTCATCACGCCGGTCGCCACCACGGTCGTCACGGCGGAAACCACCGCGCTCACCACGGTCGTCGCGGCGCTCACCGCGGTCACGGTCGTCGCGCCGGTCGTCGCGGCGGAAGCCACCGCGGCTGTCGTCGCGCCGGCCGAATCCGCCGCG
>NZ_JBIUBE010000007.1:491996-492537 GCF_044593395.1 Streptomyces sp. NPDC052301
CCCCGGTCACCCTCACGGCGGTCGTCCCTACGACCGCCGAAACCGCCACGGTCGCCACGGTCACCGTAGCCGCCCCGGCGGTCATCACGCCGGTCGTCACGCCGGTCGCCACCACGGTCGTCACGGCGGAAACCACCGCGCTCACCACGGTCGTCGCGGCGGTCGTCACGCCGGTCGTCGCGGCGGTCGTCGCGGCGGAAGCCACCGCGGCTGTCGTCGCGCCGGCCGAATCCACCACGGTCGCCGTCGCGACGGTCGTTATCACGGCGGTCACCGCGGTAACCGCCGCGATCACCACGGTCACCACTGTCCCGTCGCCGCTGGTCGCGCTCCGGTCGGTCGTCGGGAGAGTTGGTGGACATGGTGACTCCTGTCATAGGTACCGCAAGCATTGTAAAAACGAAAGGACCCCTGGTCCCAGCTGAACGCTGGGACCAGGGGTCCTTCCAAAGATTGTTCGGCGGCGTCCTACTCTCCCACAGGGTCCCCCCTGCAGTACCATCGGCGCTGTGAGGCTTAGCTTCCGGGTTCGGAATGTAAC
>NZ_JBIUBE010000008.1:0-155931 GCF_044593395.1 Streptomyces sp. NPDC052301
GCCGGTCCGCAGGGCTTCCAGGGTGACATCGGCGCCCAGGGTCCGCAGGGTGCGCTGGGTGCGCAGGGTGTCGCCGGTCCGCAGGGCTTCCAGGGTGACATCGGCGCCCAGGGTCCGCAGGGTGCGCTGGGTGCGCAGGGTGTCGCCGGTCCGCAGGGCTTCCAGGGTGACATCGGCGCCCAGGGTCCGCAGGGTGCGCTGGGTGCGCAGGGTGTCGCCGGTCCGCAGGGCTTCCAGGGTGACATCGGCGCCCAGGGTCCGCAGGGTGCGCTGGGTGCGCAGGGTGTCGCCGGTCCGCAGGGCTTCCAGGGCGATGTCGGTGCGCAGGGTGTTCAGGGTGCGCTGGGTGCACAGGGTGTCGCCGGTCCGCAGGGCGCGCAAGGTGCTCAGGGCGCGGTAGCCACCACCGTCGTGGCCGGGGCCCCGGGAATCACGTCGACGGCGATCTGCCCCGCGGGCCAATCGGCACTGGGCGGCGGTTACCAGGCCGCTGCCGGCTCCGCCGCGAGCGAGAACGAGCCGATGGGCACCACGGGGTGGCAGGCCACCAGCCACGACGGCACTGTTCTCACGGCCGTCGTGATCTGCAGCCCGTGACCGGCTGCTCGGCCGCTGCATGAGCGACGGTGCCCCGAGGCCTCGCCCCGGGGCACCGTCCGCGTTCGGTCCCGCCGAGCTGCCTTCCACGACATGGACCTGAATCAGGCCAGCCTGCATGAAAGACGCACCGGCCTTGAGTAGCGTGAGGAATGCGTTCCGGACGACCGGCACACTCCGGCTCAGAACGCTGAGCAGTAAAGCCGGTAATAAAATCGGAGAAGTATGCGTATCCTAGTGACCGGCGGTGCCGGATTCATCGGATCTGAATATGTCCGCCAGCGGTTGGCATCCGATCCGACGGCCCGGATCACCGTTCTCGACAAACTCACGTATTCCGGGGTCGAAGCCAACCTCGCGCCGGTGTCGGAACACCCCGGTTACTCCTTCGTTCAGGGCGACATTTGTGACCCCGAAATCGTCGATCAGGTGATGGCGGGCCAGGACGTGGTGGTGCATTTCGCCGCCGAGTCGCACGTGGACCGGTCGATCGATGGCGCCGGCCCCTTCGTTCGTACGAATGTGCTGGGCACCCAGGTGCTCCTGGACACGGCCTGCCGCCACCGCGTCGGCCGGTTCGTCCAGGTGTCCACCGACGAGGTGTACGGCTCGATCGCGGAAGGCTCGTGGAACGAGGAATGGCCGCTCGCGCCCAACTCCCCGTACTCCGCCTCGAAGGCCGGATCCGACCTGCTGGCGCTCTCCTACCACCGCACCCATGGCCTGGACGTGGTGATCACCCGCTGTACCAACAACTACGGGCCATACCAGTTCCCCGAGAAGCTCATCCCGCTCTTCATCACCAATCTGCTCGACGGGAAGACCGTCCCCCTCTACGGGGATGGCCGCAACATCCGTGACTGGCTGCACGTCTCCGACCACTGCCGGGGCATCGACCTGGTGCTGCACGGTGGCACGTCCGGGGAGATCTACCACATCGGCGGCGGGACCGAGCTGAGCAACCACAAGCTCACCGGTCTGTTGCTGGACGCGGTCGGCGTGGGCTGGGACCGGGTCGAGCGGGTGGCCGACCGCAAGGGGCACGACCTGCGCTACTCGCTGGACGACGGCAAGATCCGCGAACAACTCGGTTACGCTCCGCAGGTCTACTTCGCCGAAGGCCTGGCCGGCACGGTCGCCTGGTATCGCGCGCACCGCTCGTGGTGGGAGCCGCTCAAGGAGAAGGCCGCGCTGCGATGAGCGCCGAATGGCTGGTGACCGGAGCGCGCGGGCTGCTCGGGCAGGACGTGCTGGCCGAACTCGCCACCCACCCGGACATCGTGGTCACCGCACCGAGCCGAGACCAGCTGGACATCACCGATCCGGCCGCCGTGCGCGCGGCCGTCAAGGGCCACCGCGTGGTCGTCAACTGCGCCGCCTGGACGGATGTCGACGGCGCCGAGGGATCCGAGGCGGCGGCCACGGCCGTGAACGGCACAGGCGCAGGGAACGTGGCACGAGCCTGCGCGGACAGCGGCGCGCTGCTGCTGCACGTCTCCACCGACTACGTGTTCCCCGGCGACAGTCGCCGCCCCTACCCCGAGGACGCCCCGACGAGGCCTGTCAACGCGTACGGGCGCAGCAAACTCGCGGGGGAGCGGGCCGTCTCCGCACTGCTGCCGTGCACCGGCTACCTCGTGCGCACCGCCTGGCTCTACGGTGCGCACGGCCGCAACTTCGTGGCGACCATGCTCGAACTCGCCGCCCGGCGCGAGACGCTGGACGTGGTCGCCGACCAGCACGGACAGCCGACCTGGTCCCGCGCGCTCGCCCGGCAACTGGTCGTCCTCGGCCGTGCGGCCCTGGCAGGGCGGGCACCCGCCGGCGTCTACCACGGCACGGGCGTCGGCCAGACGACGTGGTACGGACTGGCCCGGGAGACCTTCCGCCTCGCCGGCCTGGACCCGGAGCGGATCCGTCCGGTCGGCTCGGAGAAGTTTCCGCGCCCCGCCGCCCGCCCGGCGTTCGGGGTCCTCGGCCACGACAACTGGGCCCGCTGCGGACTCGCACCGCCGGCACGTTGGGACGACCAGCTGACCACGGCCCTCGCCGAGCCTCCCTTCGCCGCTCTGTCCGCCGCGGCGCGCATGAACAGCGCGCGTCTGCGGGTGTGACAGGGCTCTGACCAGCGGCAGTACGGTCTCCCCACACCGAAGCGCCCTGCGGGACCTGACGGCCCGCAGGGCGCTCTTCCATGAGGAGCCCTAGACCAGCAGCGGTCCTCCGCACCGCTCGGCGCCCTCCTTCATCGCGATGAGGTTGGCGACGACGTAGGAGATGTTGTTCTGGGAGTGCCACTCGGTCGGGAAGTAGGTGACCAGCCGCGACGACTGGAACTTGGCCCGGATCTCCGGCACGAAGGTCCGGTACTGGTTGTCCGTGTAGTACCAGAACGAGTTCTCGTTGTAGAAGGCGACGTGGGTCGGGTCCTGGTACGCGCCGCGGCCGTCGGAGCTGGGCGTCATGGTGAGGAGCATGCCGCCCGGGGCCAGCAGCCGGTACAGTTCGTTGATCAGCGGCACCTTCGCGGGCACGTGCTCCAGGAAGTCCACCGCCCGCATCAGGCCGACGGAGTTGTCCGGCAGGTCCAGCTTGTCGGGCAGGGTCGCGACGATGTCGACGCCGTCTCCCGCGTACTGGTCCACGCCCAGATAGCCCGGCGGCTTCCGGTGGGCCGCGCCCAGATCCAGCGCCATCAGTCCGCGCCGGTGCGTCCAGGCGAGAGCGTTGGCCTCGATGTACTTGTCGTACAGGGCGACCGTCTCGCGCTGGATGTGCGCGTTGATCTGGGGGTCGCGCTGGGTGTTCGCGGGGTGCATCCGCTGCAGGTACAGACAGCGCGGGATGTGGTGGAAGTCGCCGAGGTGGAACAGCCGGCACATCAGGTCCTGGTCGTCCAGTACCGTGCGCGTGGCGTCGTACCCGCCGGCCTTCTCGTAGCTCTCCCTGCGGAAGGCCCGGACGTGGTTCGGCGCGTACCAGATGTAGGAGACGTTGTGGGGCGTGGGCTCCATGGAGATCGCCTGGAGCAGCTTGCGGCCGTCGACGCGCACGTCCTCGTACTTCCAGCCGTACGTCTCGTTGAAGCGGCTGTCGTCCCGCTTGCCGTCCTCGGTGATCTGTGCCGTGTTGCTGTAGGCGAAGACGGCCTCGGGATGTGCGTCGAACGCCTTGGCCAGCTCCGCCAGGCACGCCCTCGCCAAGAGGTCGTCGTGGTCGAGTTCGACGAGGATCTCGCCGCGTGCCAGCTCGCAGGCCCTGCGTTTGGCCGCCCCGACGCCGCGGACGTTGTCCGCGATCTCCACCCTGACCCGGTCGTCGTGCCGCTCCGGGCGCCACCGGGCGCCACTGTTGAGCAGCACGACCCACTCCCAGTCCGCAAAGGTCTGTGATTGCAGGGACTTGAGACACTCATCGAGAAAGCGGGGCTGGTGGCTGGGGGTGAAGACGGAGATTCTGGGTGTTGCAGTCGACGTCATCTGGCACCTGCCTGGCTCGATGTCGGTGAAGGGCTTACGTCGTCCCGGTACGGCTCCGGCACCTGGGAGTGCAGCGAAGGGTCGGCCGCGACCGCGCGGCGGAACTCGTCCTCGGCCTCGTCCTCACGCTTCTTGCTCGCCAGGATGAAACCGAGTTGGAGATGGGCCGTGGCGGCCTTGGGGGTGGAGGCGATGGCACGCTTCAGGAGTCCGGCGGCCCGGTCGGGGTCGCTCGACTTCAGCAGGACCGCCTCGTTGTAGAGGGCCGAGGCGTAGGTGCGGTCGATCTGCAGCGCCTTGTCGTAAGCCTTGATCGCTTCAGCGGTCCTGCCCTGCTGGTATGCGACGACCCCCAGGTCGTACCACGCGACCTTGTTGTGCGGATCAAGTGCCAGCACCTGCTGGTAGGTTCGGCCGGCTCCGGCGAAATCGTGGTACTGCGCCTGCAGATTGGCTGCCCTCAAAAGCGCGTCAACCTGTTGGGGCTTGGCGGGCGCCGACGCGCCTTTGGTCGCCGGGGCCGAGTGGGCCAGTATCGTCCAGACGGTCACTCCGGTGACAAGCGTTGCCATTCCGGCCAGTCCTGCCCACAAATTCCTACGTTTCACTTTGTCACATTTCGCGGATCGTGAGGGACGGTTGGATGGGGCTGATCTCACCCTCATCCAGGCCGACGTTACGAGTCCGCTGCCGTTGACACGGCCATTCGGTAGGCACTTTGAGTTGTGGACCACTCGAATGTACGCAGGAGAAATGTTTTTCTGGCCGGGGTCGATTCCGTAACCCCGAGTGGTGGCCGGTCATTGAGCACCCGGCTCGGCAATTCTGGGGGGTTGCTCGTCAATTCACCCGTCGGTGCTTCTCATGGCTGGTTGTAGCCGTCCAGGAAGTTCCCGATCCGGGTGATCGCGTCCCTGAGGTCCCCGGCCGACGGCAGCGTCACGACGCGGAAGTGGTCCGGCTCGGCCCAGTTGAAGCCGGTGCCGTGGACGACCATGATCTTCTCCTGGCGCAGCAGGTCCAGGACCATCCGCCGGTCGTCCCTGATCTTGAAGACCTTGGGGTCCAGGCGCGGGAAGAGGTACAGCGCGCCCTTGGGCCGTACGCAGCTCACGCCCGGGATCTGCGTCAGCAGCTCGTAGGCGGTGTCCAGCTGCTCCTTCAGCCGGCCGCCCGGCAGCACCAGGTCGTTGATCGTCTGCCGTCCGCTGAGCGCGGCCACGACTCCGTGCTGGCCCGGCATGTTGGCGCACAGCCGCATGTTGGCCAGGATCGTCAGGCCCTCGATGTAGGAGTCGGCGTGGGCGCGCGGGCCGGAGACCGACATCCAGCCGACGCGGTAGCCGGCCACCCGGTACGCCTTCGACATGCCGTTGAAGGTGAGGGTGAGCAGGTCGGGGGCGACCTTCGCGGTCGGGGTGTGCGTGGCACCGTCGTAGAGGATCTTGTCGTAGATCTCGTCGGAGCAGACCAGCAGGTTGTGCCGGCGGGCGATGTCGGTCAGCCCCTTGACCATCGCCTCGTCGTAGACCGCGCCCGTGGGGTTGTTCGGGTTGATGATGACGATGGCCTTGGTGCGGTCGGTGACCTTGCGCTCGACGTCGGCGAGGTCGGGCATCCAGTCCGACTGCTCGTCGCAGCGGTAGTGCACGGCCGTACCACCGGAGAGGGAGACGGCGGCGGTCCACAGCGGGTAGTCGGGGGCGGGTACGAGGACCTCGTCGCCGTCGTCGAGCAGGGCCTGCATGGCCATCACGATCAGCTCGGAGACGCCGTTGCCGATGAAGACGTGCTCGACGTCCGTCTCGATGCCGAGGGTCTGGTTGTGCATGACGACCGCGCGGCGGGCGGCCAGCAGGCCCTTGGCGTCGCCGTAGCCGTGTGCGCTGGAGACGTTGCGGAGGATGTCCTCCAGGATCTCCGGGGGGCACTCGAAGCCGAAGGCGGCGGGGTTGCCGGTGTTCAGCTTGAGGATGCGGTGGCCCGCCGCCTCAAGCCGCATGGCCTCCTCGAGAACCGGGCCCCGGATCTCGTAACAGACGTTGGCGAGCTTGGTCGACTGGATCACCTGCATGTCGTGAGCTTACGACCCGGCCCCGGGTCCTGTGTCGTGTTTTCCGCCACGTGAGACACGGAGGTTTGCCCGGATATCGCCGTGGGCTGTCTCAGGAGTCGCTCGCCTCCCTAGAATGCGGTGCCGCTCCGCTGGGGGCGGGGCCGTGGGGCGGCGGATTCCGGAACGGTGAAAGGGGCGGACGGGGATGCACAGGGGGGCGGACATGAACAGTGCCGGCATGCCCGGCGAGAGCCCGGACGGGGAGCCCCAGGTACCCCCGAACGTGTACCTCCCGCAGTCGCCACCGGCGCCGTCGTACGCGGAGTACACCGATCCCGCCGCCGCCCACGGCTGGCAGAACGCGTACGACGAGACGCGCGAGCTACCCCCGCTGACCGAGTTGACCGACGAGTCGCCGCCCGGCGAGGGGCGGGCCGCACGCCGGCGCGCCGAGCGGCGCACCGGCGGCCGCCGCCGGGTGACCGTCGTCGCCGGGGTGCTGGGGGCGGCCGGTGCGGCCGCGGTGCTCGCCGTGCTGGCGGGCGGCTCGGATTCCCCCGCCCCCGACGGGCCGGGCCGGGCCGGCGGCAAACGCGTCGCCGTCGACGACTCCGCCTCCGCGAGTGCCGGCACGGACGCCGGCTCCCCGTCCGCGTCCGCCCCGCCGGCCGCCGGCTCCCCCTCGGTCGCGCCCGGCGCGCCCACGTCCCCGGCCGTCCAGGCGTCCCGGACGGGATCGACCGGTACTGCGTCGGCCTCGGCCGGTGCCACGGACCCCACGACGTCCCAGCCGCCCGCACCCACGGGCACCGCGAGCGGCCCGACGGCCTCCGTGTCCTCCGCGTCCTCCACGACCGGCGCCCCGGGCGGCTGGGGCCACGGCCACGGGGGCGGCAGGGGTCACCACTGACCGGTGCCCGCCGGGGCCGCGCCGACCCTGAGGGACATCAGGCCGGTCGACCGGCCGGTGCGCCGTGTCCCCGCGCACAGGGAAACCCCTACGACCTGAGCCCGCGTCTTGTTCCGACCCCTCCGTCATGCCGACAATGCGCATGACAAACGAGCGGGCGGCCGGAACTCTCCGGTCGCCCAAGTCGTCAGAGGGGACCCCCACATGAACAAGCCTCTCCTTGCCGCCCTCTCCTGCCTGGCCATGGCCGGGCTGGGCGCGACCCCGGCCGTCGCCGCACCGCACACCGCCAAGGCCGCCGCGGTCACCGTCAACTTCGCCGGCACCGTCTCGCTCAGCAACTGCTCCGGATCCGTCATCCGCTTCCCCAACTCCGCGGACACCGACCCGGCCCTCGTCCTGACCAACGGCCACTGCCTGGAGACCGGCTTCCCCGAGCCCGGCGAGGTCATCACCGGCCAGTCCTCCAGCCGTAGCTTCGGCCTGCTGAACGCCTCCGGCAGCAGGGTCGCCACCCTGCGCGCCAACCAGGTCGTCTACTCGACCATGACGGACACGGACGTCACCATCTACCGGCTGACCACCACATACGCGCAGATCAAGAGCGCGTACGGGATCAGCCCGCTCACCGTGAACGACACCCACCCCACCGCCGGCACCGCCATCAAGGTCGTCTCCGGTTACTGGAAGCGCACCTACAGCTGCAACGTCGACGGGTTCGTGTACCGCCTGAAGGAGGGCGACTGGACCTGGAAGGACTCGCTCCGCTACACCTCCTCCTGCAACACGATCGGCGGCACGTCGGGCTCCCCGGTCATCGACACCACCACCGGCAAGGTCGTCGCCGTCAACAACACCGGCAACGAGGACGGCGAGCGGTGCACCGAGAACAACCCCTGCGAGGTGGACGAGAACGGCAACGTCACCGTCCGCCAGGGCATCAACTACGCCGAGGAGACCTACCAGATCCCGGCCTGCTTCACGACCGGCAACAAGCTGAACCTCAGCGCCTCCGGCTGCGTCCTGCCGAAGCCGTAGGGGCGCTCACACCGGGGTACGGCGCACCGACCGGCCCGCGAGCACGTCCGTGCGCCTGCCGTTCTCGATGACGAACCGGCCGTCGACCAGGACGTGCGGGATCCCGGTCGGCAGCCTGCGGGGCTCGGCGAAGGTCGCGCCGGGCGCCACCGTCTCCGGGTCGAACAGCACCAGGTCGGCCCGGTACCCCTCGCGCACCAGCCCGCGGTCCGGCAGACGCAGCCGGGCCGCGGGCCGCGAGGTCAGACGCGCGACGCACTCCTCCAGGGAGAGCACCCCCAACTCCCGTACGTAGCGGCAGAGGTAGCGCGGGAAGGTGCCGTAGGCGCGCGGGTGCGGCTTGGCGCCCTGGAGGATGCCGTCCGAGCCGCCGGTGTGGGCGCGGTGCCGCATGATCGCGCGGACGTTCTCCTCGTGGCCGACGTGCTGCAGGATCGTCGTACCGAGCCGGTCCTCGACCAGCAGCCGGCGGGCGGTCGCCCAGGGGGTCTCACCGTGCAGGGCCGCCGCCTGCCGGACCGTACGGCCGACGTGATCCCCGAGGGCCGGGTCGCCGACGCCGGAGATCTCGATCGTCTCCCACTCCACGGGCACGCCGTGGCAGCCGTCCGAGCCGGTGACCTCCAGGTCGTGGCGGATCCGTTCGGCCGTCGCCGGGTCGGTGAGCCGGGCCAGCACCCGCTCCGGACCGCCTTCGTTCGCCCAGCTCGGCAGCAGCGCGGCCAGGGTGGTGCAGCCGGGGGTGTAGGGGTAGGTGTCGAGGGTGATGTCCGCGCCCTCCTCCAGGGCCCGGTCGAGGAGGTCCAGCAGCTGCGGGGCCCGGCCCCGGTTCACGCCGAAGTTCATCGTGGCGTGGGCGAGGTGCAGCGGGCAGCCCGCCTCCCGGGTGAGGGCGACCATCTCCGCGTAGGCCTCCAGCGCGCCGGCGCCGTAGGAGCGGTGGTGCGGGCAGTAGTAGCCGCCGTACGACGCCACCACCCGGCACAGCTCGGTCAGTTCGCTGTCGGCCGCGTACATCCCGGGCGTGTAGGTGAGCCCGGAGGACAGCCCGACCGCGCCCTGCTCCAGCCCCTCCGCGACCAGCTGCCGCATCCGGTCCAGCTCGCGCGGCGTCGCCTCCCGGTCCTCCCAGCCGACGACGAGCGCGCGGACCGTGCCCTGCGGGACGAGGTACGCGGCGTTCACCGCGACACCGCGGTCCAGCCGGTCCAGGTACTCGCCCACCGACCGCCAGTCGAGGTCGACGTCGTCGCCGTACCCGTTCCAGCCGCTGATCGCCCGCCGCACCTCCTCCAGCGTGCGGTCGTCGACCGGCGCGTACGACAGCCCGTCCTGCCCGAGGACTTCCAGGGTGACCCCCTGAGCGGCCTTCGCGCTGTGGTCGGGGTCGCGCAGCAGGGCGAGGTCGGAGTGGGCGTGCATGTCGATGAAGCCCGGGGAGAGGGCCAGGCCCTCGGCGTCCAGCTCGCGCCTCGCACGCGGCCGCTGGCAGCCCGCCGCCGCGGCCTCCTTGACGATCGAGACGATCCGGCCGCCGTCGACCACGACGTCGGCGCGGTAGGAGTCCGCGCCGCTGCCGTCCACGACGTCGGCGTCCCGGATGACCAGGTCCTCCACAGGACCTCCTAGAAGAACGTGCGGATGTAGTCGACGACCGTCCCGTCCGCCTCGGCCACCGGGATCAGCTGCCACTTGTCGAAGGACGTGCACGGGTGGGACAGACCGAAGCCGATCCAGTCACCGACCTCGACGTCCGCGCCCGGAGCGGTGCGCAGCCACAGATGCTGGTCGGACAGGGCGCTCACCTCGATTCCGGTCGCCGGGTGCTCGGCACCGTCCCGGCGTACCACGTGCGCCACCGGACGGTCGAGGTCGTAGGCCGCGTCCCGCTTGCCCGCGTTGACGAACGCCTGATCGGGCGACGGTCGGGAGACGACCTGCGCCCACAGCCGGAACGCCGGCTCCAGCGCGCCCTCCTCGGGCACCCGGTTGAACGGGGTGAGCCTGTGGTAGTGCACGTCGTCGTGCGAGACGTACGCCCCGGAGCGCAGCAGCTTCAGCGCGGGCCGCGACAGCTCCGGCACCCCGGCGAAGACATCGGCGACGGCGTCGAACCACTCGCTGCCGCCGGCGCTCAGCACGATCTCGTCGGTGTCCGCGAACCGCCCGCCCTTGTCGAACTCCACGGCGAGAGCGACCAGCCGCTCCAGCCACCCCCGCACCCGCTCGGGCGAGGCGTCCGGCACCTGCGCCTCGTACCCCGCCACGCCGACGAGCCGCAGGGTGCGGACGCCCGCCACCGCGTCGGCGACGGCCACGGCCTCCGCGTCGGTGCGCACCCCGGTCCGGGCCCCCTCGCCGGCGCCCAGCTCCACGACCACGTCCACCGGGCGGCCGGCGTCCCGCAGGGCCGCGTCCATCAGTTCCACCCCGCGCACGGAGTCGACGTAGGCGACGAAGCGGAACTCCGGGTCGGCGTCCAGCTCGGCGGCGATCCAGCGCAGGGCCGCCACGTCCACCAGCTCGTTGGCGAGGAAGATCCGCCCGATCCCGAAGGCCCGGGCTACCCGTACCTGGTGCGGCGCCGCCAGCGTGATGCCCCAGGCGCCGTGCCGCAGCTGACGGTGGAACAGCTGCGGGGCCATGGAGGTCTTGCCGTGCGGGGCGAAGGCCAGGCCGTGCCGGGCGGTGTAGGCCTCCATGAGGGCGAGGTTGTGCTCCAGGCGTTCGGCCGACAGCGCGAGGACGGGGGTGGTGAAGCCGTCGGCCGGCCGGAAGAGGTTGCGGCGCTGGGCGGTCAGCTCGGCGACGGTGAGGCCGTCGGCGTCCGGCGGGAGGCCCTTGAAGCGGTGGTCCACGCGTTCCTCGGCCAGGCGGGCGAGCGCTTCGGTGCTCATGAGCCCCTCTCTCGGCTGTTGCAAGCTGTGCAACAGCCATTGCGTGCGTTGCTTACTGGTGTCTAGCATCTCGCCGACACCGGGTCAACGGAGCCGCCGCCCGGGCATCGACAGGAGTCATCATCGACGACGCTGCTTACATCCCGGCGGTTCCGCGAGGACTCGTGGATGTCGTCGCGCTCGGCGAATCCATGGTCACCTTCCTGCCCGGCCGGCCCGGACGCCTCGCGGACGTCCCCTCCTTCCACCGTGCGATCGGCGGAGCGGAGTCCAACGTGGCGTGCGCGCTGGCCGCTCACGGGCATACGGCGCGGTGGGTGAGCCGGGTGGGGGCGGACGGCTTCGGCGACCACGTCGTCGAGCGGATCGCCGGACACGGCGTCGACGTCTCCGCGGTGCGCCGGGACCCGGACCGCCCCACCGGCGTCTACTTCCGCACCGCCGGCGACCGGGGCACGGACGCGCACGAGGTGGCGTACTACCGAGCGGGCTCGGCTGCCTCGGCGATGTCCGTCGAGAACGTGGACATGGCGGCGGCACGGGCCGGACGGGTGCTGCACCTGTCGGGGATCACACCGGCGCTGTCCGCGGAGTGCCTGCACCTGATCCGGGAGCTGACGGCGTCCGGGGTCCGGGGCCTGACGGGGCCCGGCGTCCCGGAAGCGGCCGGGCCCGGTGTCCCGGAAGCGGCCGGGCCCGGTGTCCCGGAAGCGGCCGGGCCCGGTGTCCGGGACCTGACCGGGCCCGCCGTGCGGGCGTTGACGGCGCCCGGCCCCGCCCGCCCGCTGCTGTCCTTCGACGTGAACCACCGCCCGGCCCTGTGGCCCGACGCCGACACCGCCGCCCGCGTCCTGCTCTCCCTGGCCCGCCGGGCGGACCTCGTGTTCGTGGGCGAGGACGAGGCGGAGCAGGCGTGGGGGATCACCGGGGGGCCGGAGGCGATCCGGAAGGCGCTGGCGGAGCCGCGGGTGCTGGTGGTGAAGCAGGGAGCGAGGGGAGCGACAGTGTTCGAGGGCGAGGCGGAGACCCGCGAACCCGCCCCCGTGGTCGACGTCGTGGCGACCACGGGCGCCGGAGACGCCTTCGCCGCGGGCTTCCTCTCGGGCACGCTCCGCGGGCTCCCCGCCAGGGACCGCATCCGGCACGGCCACCTCTTCGCGGCCGCCACCCTCACCGCCCCCACCGACCTCGCCGCACCCCCCACCCGCGGCCACGCCGACCGCCTCACCGCCCTCGACGACGACGCATGGGGGAGACTGCGACTCGGCCCCGGCTGGACGCAGACCGAAGAGGCCGAGAAGGAGGCGACCCCATGAGCCAGACAGTAGACCGCGCCCTGAGCATCCTGCCCCTGCTCGCGGAGGGCCCCGCCGACCTCGGCCAGGTCGCCGACCGCCTGGGCGTGCACAAGTCCACGGCCCTGCGCCTCCTGCGCACCCTGCACGAACACGGCCTGGTCTACCGCCAGTCCGACCAGCGCTACCGCCTCGGCGCGCGCCTCTTCGCCCTCGCCCAGGAGGCGATGGAGAACCTCGACATCCGCGAGATCGCCCACCCCCACCTCGTCCGCCTCAACGAGTCCTGCGGCCACACCGTGCACCTGGCCGTCTACGAGGAGAACGAGGTCCTCTACATCGACAAGGTGGACAGCCGCTACCCCGTCCGCATGTACTCGCGGATCGGCAAACCCGTCGCCATCACCGTCGCCGCCGTGGCGAAACTCCTCCTCGCCGACCTGCCCGAAGCCGAGCGCCGCGCCCTCGCGGAGCAGCTCGACTACCCCCTCTACACGGCCCGTTCCACCGCCAACGCCCCGGCCTTCCTGCGGGAGTTGGAGAAGGTGCGCGAACAGGGCTGGGCCACCGACCTCGGTGGCCACGAGGAGTCCATCAACTGCGTCGCCGCCCCGATCCGCGGCGCCGACGGCCGGGTGGTCGCCGCGCTGTCGGTGTCCGCGCCGAACGTGGTCGTCACCGCCGAGGAACTCCTCACGCTGCTCCCGCTGGTGCGCCGTACCGCGGACGCGATCAGCGGCGAGTACTCCGGCAGAACCCCAGTGAAGGGCACCACCGAATGACCGAGAAGATCGCGCTCACCCCGAAGACCCACACCACCCCGCCCGCGAAGTTCTCGCACGGCGTGCGGAAGGGCAACATCCTCCAGGTCGCCGGCCAGGTCGGCTTCCTGCCCGCCCAGGAGGGCAAGCCCCCGACGCCGGCCGGTCCCACCCTGCGCGAGCAGACCCTGCAGACCCTCGCCAACGTCAAGGCGATCCTCGAGGAGGGCGGCGCCTCCTGGGACGACGTGATGATGATCCGCGTCTACCTGACCGACGTGGACCACTTCGCCGAGATGAACGAGATCTACACCTCCTACTTCGAGGAGCAGGGCCTCACCCAGCCGCCCGCCGCCCGGACCACGGTCTACGTCGGTCTCCCGGCCGGCCTCCTCATCGAGATCGACGCACTCGCCGTACTCGGCTGACCTCCTGACGCTCTCCCGAACCGCCGTACACGGCACGGCGCCCTCCGGCGCGCCGTGCCGGCGCGGGCGGGATCTTCGGCGCGGTCCTGAAGGCGAGCGGAGTCGCCCAGGCCCTCTCCGACACCTTCCACGGCGTGGGCCTGCCGGTGATCGTGCTGTCGTACCTGATCTCGCTGGTGCTGCGGGTGGCCCAGGGCTCGGCGACGGTGGCGATCGTGACGACGGCGGGCATCGTGGCCCCGCTGCTGACGGAGGCTCGCCACTCCCAGGCCTTCGCCGCCCTGGTCATCATGGCCATCTCGGCCGGCTCCATCTTCGCCTCGCACGTCAACGACGGCGGCTTCTGGATGGTGGCGAAGTACTTCGGCATCAGCGAACGGGACACGCTGCGGACGTGGACGGTACTGGAATCGGTGCTGTCCGTGGCGGGGTTCGTGGCGGCGGCCGGGGTGAGCGTCTTCGTGTGAGTGTGGCGTGAGTGAGTACGGAGATGGGTGGGCTGACTGGTTCCCGCACAGGGAAGTCGTCCATACTGCCGCCGTGGAGCAGCGCACAGGAGAGAGCAGCAAGCCGTCCGAGGCCGAGCCGTTGAAGGTCGAGCCGGTGACGGGCGCCGGGTTCGACCCGGCGTTCATCCCGGGGATCACGGTCCCCTCCCCGGCCCTGGCCAAGGAGGAACCGGAGGACGCCGAACCGGAGGACACCGAACCGGAGGACTCGGCCGTCGTGGCCGAGGACGCCGGGGAGGCTGAGGAGGCCGACCGGACGGAGACCTCGGAAGAGGCCGACACCTCGGATGAGGCCGGCGAAGGCCCCACCTTCGAGGCCTCCGACCGGCGTGCCCGGATCGTGGCCGACCGCAAGGGCGTCCGCCTGCGCCTCGACGAGGAGTCCTGCGAGTTCCGCTGGGACGAGATCGCCGCGGTGGAGACGGAGTCCCCCCGCTTCGGCAAGCGCTACACGGTCACCGTGCACACCCCCGACCGCCGCTGGTACCCGATCGAGATCGAGGCCACGGCCAAGTCCCGCTTCAAGGAGTGGGACGAGGAGCTGGACGCGGTGCTCGACGCGTACTTCGAGGACGCCGACTAGCCGGCCAGGGACGTGCGGCTACTTGAGCGTCTTGCAGAGCTGCGTCGAGTAGCCCTTGAACTGGATGCAGATCTTGGTGTTCTTGGGGAACACCGGGCCCTTGTGCGTGGCGGCGTTCCAGTCGACCTCCATGAAGTAGCCGAAGTCCTTGGCCTTCTTCCAGCTCTTGCCGACGTGCTGCTTGCCGCCGGGCTTCTGGTACAGCCAGCGGGCGTAGAACGCCTTGTTCGAGTTGGTCTCCTTGGTCGCGTCGACCCAGGAGACACCCCGGCTGCTGGAGCCCTTCTTGTACCAGTAGTGGATCGCGATGCCGTACGCGCAGCCGTGCGTGGTGGAGCAGCCCCTGGTGTCCTTGTCGACGTAGGAGGCCGCCGAGGCGGGACCCGCCGTCGCGCCGACAGCGAGGGCGGCGGCACCCGCCGCGACCGCGACGCGTGTGGCCAGTCGTGTGGTCACGCTGATTCCCCGTTCCTGTGCGAAGTTGCCTGAGAGACGATCTTCGCAGACCGCGGCCTACCGGCCGGCGGGCGCGTACGGGTCCTTCATGGCGTCGATGAAGGGGGCGAAGGCGGCGACCGGGAAGGTGAGGGTGGCCCGGGCGGGGGCCTTGGAGTCGCGGATGGCTATGTGGGTGTCGAGGTGGGCTACTTCTACGCAGGCGTTGCCCTCGCCACCGCCGGAGTAAGAGGACTTCCGCCATGTGCGAGAGGTGGTCATGATGCGCCTCACAGCTCCTTCGCCAGCTTGTGGATGAAGTCACGGGAACGCTCGGGTTCGAGTGACACCGCTTCCACCTTACGGAAGAGCGTTCGAAAGCGGCCGAGTTGTGCTTCGGCGTCGATGAGCAGCGTGCCATGGGGACCGTCGCGTACGACGGTGTCCAACTGCGGGACGGGGCCGCCCGCATACACCATGGCGCTCCCGGCGCCGGCGAACGAGTCCAGCTCGAAGGGGATGACGCGCACGGTGACGTGTGCGACGGCGGACAGCTCCAGAATGCGGGTGAGTTGCGCTCGCGTGGCGGCCCGGTCACCGACCCTGATGCGCAGCGCCGCCTCATGGATGAGGGCCTCGTACGGGACCGGGTCGGGGCGCTCGATGACGACCCTCCGCCGCATACGGTGCTCCACCCGGCGTTCCAGTTCGCTCTCCGGAAAGTCCGGGTTCACGTACGAGAAGAGGGCGCGCGCGTACTCCTCGGTCTGGAGCAGGCCGGGCACGTGCAGGAAGTCCACGTCCCAGCGGTAGCTCGCGTGATGCTCCAGCTCGGAGAGGTCCAGGAACGAGTTGGGCAGCGAACCCCGGTACTGCTCCCACCAGCCGCACGTCCGGTCTACGGCCATGCCCACCAGAGCATCGACCAACTCCGTGTCCGGGCAGGCATAGTGAGCGGCGAGCCGCCGAACGCGCTCTGCACTCACTCCCGCCGTACCGAACTCGATCTGACTGACCTGGGCGGAGTCCGTCCCGAGCAGCGCGGCGGCTTCACGCCCCTTGAGTCCCGCGGCCTCTCGTAGTTTCCGCAGCTCGCAACCCAGACGCGCCTGACGTGCCGTGGCTTCTTTCCTGCGCGCCATGTCTTCCTCCCGCGCCAACGAGCCCCGTTCGAGGGCAGATTACGGCAATGACTTGCATGGTCCCAAATTATGGCCCTACCGTCGGTGACGCGATGCACACGCAGCGGAAGCGCACCGCTCCGTCCTGCCATGACGGCTGCGGCAATGCCACCGCGCGCCGAATCCCCTTCATTGAACGGAATTGACGAGGCATGCCCGAAAGCGAGTCCTGGGACTACACCCTCTACATCCCCAACGACCTCAGAGCCGTGACCGTCTGCCGCCGCACCCTGCGCCTGATCCTCACCCTGCACGGGTTCATCGGGATCGCGGACACGGCGGAGCTGCTGGCGGCGGAGCTGGTCTCCAACGCGGTACGGCACACGAAGGGACCGGCGGCCCTCAGGGTCCGCCGGACCCCGGAGGGCATGGTGTGGATCGGCGCGTGGGACACCGACCCGGCACCACCGGACCCGCCCCGCCCCTTGGAACAGGTGGCGGAGCTGGAGTGGGAGGACGGGCGGGGGCTGGGTCTGGTGCGGGCCTGTGCGGAGTACTGGGGGTGGCAGCCGGCGGCGCGGTTCGGGGACCGGGGGAAGTACGTGTGGTGCGAACTCGCGGTGGCCTAGCTCGTTGATCCCCACGATGGGAAGGAGAGCTGATGGTCGGCTCGTCGCATGAGGCGCTGCACCGGATCTTCCAGAAGGATCCGACGCTGCTGACGAGGGCGTTACAGAAGGTCCTGCACGTCCCCTTCCCCGAACCGAGGGAGATCGCCGCGCTCAACATCGATCTCACCGAGATCGAACCGGTCGAGCGCCGCGTGGACACGCTGCTTCGGGCGGAGACGGATGAGGGCACGTATCTGCTGGTGGTGGAGTCGCAGGGGAAGGTGGACGAGCGGAAGCGGGGCAGCTGGCCGTACTACCTGTCGTACCTGTACGAGAAGTACCGGGCCCGGACAACGTGCCGGTGATTGCGGACGAGCGGCAGGCCGAGAAGGATGTCCCCCTTGCGGTGCTCTCGGCCATGACGCACGGGCGTGGACCGCAGGCTGCGGCCATACTGGAATCCCTGGCCGCCGCCCTGCGGACCATCGACTCGGACACCGCCGCGGTATTCGTGCAGTTCGTCGACTCCTGCCTGGCTGACCCCCAGGCGCAGCAGATGTGGGGGGACCTGATGACGGCGATCCAGTACTTCTGGCGACACCCGCTGGCGGAACAGGTACGCGAGGAAGGCCGAGAACAGGGCCTGGAGCAGGGCCGAGAGCAGGGCCGTATCGAGGCTCTCCAAGGGATGATCACTCACCTGCTTGAATGGCGTGACATCCCGGTGCCCGACACCGCCCGCCAGCGAATCGACGCCTGCACGGATCTCGCTCAGCTAGAGGTCTGGGCCCAGCGGGCCGTACATGCCACCGACGCCGTGGAGCTGTTCAGCACGGAGTGAGCAAGTGCCGGCCGGCCGCTCGCTTCTCGGCGAGTGGTCCGGAGAAGGCCAGGCACGGGAAGTCCACGTCCCAGCGGTAGCTCGCGCGATGCTCCAGCTCGGAGAGGTCCTCGAACGACGGCGGCGGAGTAGGTCTCCAATGCCGTACGGCACACGAAGGGCCCAGCGGCGCTGAGGGTGCGCCGTACGGCAGAGGACATGGTGTGGATCAGAGCGGGGACACCGACCCCGCACCGCCGGGTCTTCCGCGTCCGCTGGAGCAAGTGGCCGGGCTGCCGGTTGAGCTGGGGCTGGTGAGGGTGCGCGCGGAGTTCTGGGGGGCGGCAGCCGGCGGCACGGTTCGGGGACCGGGGGAAGTATGGCTGGGGGCGCGTGAGCCACCGGGCCGTCCTTGAGGCATGCCCCAGATCCAAGGCGTCGAGGCAAGAGGCGTAACGGTTCTCGCAGACGGGGCTTCGGCGCACATGCGGATGGGGGCGTGATCCGCCGACAGGTCGTTGCGGGCCCTCGATGTGGGTCGCCACCCCGGCCGGGGCGGGAGGGATTAGCGGTACCAGTCCTCGTCGTCACTCGCGAGTGCGTTGCGCAGGTAACTTTCGAGCGATGGTGCGACCCAGGTGCGACTGTCCGTCTCGTGGTCCCATACGAAGACGTCATCGCGAGCTGGGGTGCGCACGAAGGCGAATTGGTCACCGCCCCCGTTGTCGCCGAAGAAGAGAAGAGCGTCGAACGGCATGTACAGGTTACGGAACTCCTCGTTGTGACGGAATGACTGATTCTCTTCCAGGATTTTGTCGGCCGTCCAGACCACCTCGGTTCCGTAACCGGCTTCAATGCCGTTCGTCTCCGACAGGAGTTCGAGCAAAGAGGCGGGCAGTTGTTGACCGATTTGCTCCTCGAGGGCGGTCAGGGTGTCGGATGCCGCCGGGTCTTGCAGCTCTACTTCATGGAATTCCAAGGCGAGTTCTCGCCACATGAGTTCCGTTCTCCGTTTCTGTCGAATTATCGAATGCGAGGGTTGAACCAGTGCCCCAGCATATCATCCACTTTAGTGACATGTTCGAGCACTTGCTGTCGTGTTGCCGTAGGGTGGGCTCGGTAGAAATCGTTCCAGGACTTACGTATCTCGCTGAGGTGGATTCTACTGTTGATGTCTCCCTTTGGTATTCCGCGCAGATTTTCGAGAGAATGTATCTCATCCGCCTTAAACAGGTTGGGGTAGCGTTTCAGGACCTGTTGCTCGATGGCGTGATGGACGACGACTTTTCCCTTGAGTTTCGGATGTGCATCAAAAAAGGTCTGCTTGTATTTGTGGTTGGTCGTGCTTCCGACGGATCCTTCCTTTCGAGTAGGAATCTCCTTGCCGAGAGGAGTTGTCTTGTCGTTCTTGGCATTCTGTGCGGCAGTCTTGCAGGGAGTCAGCCCCAGGGGGTCAGCCCAGAGATGCGGGTTGTGCACATATGAGGATGGATTCGGGGAAGGTGTCAGGCCCAGCGGGTCAGGTGTGAGGTACCGGGCGGTTTCTGGATCGTATTGGCGGAAGTGGTTGTAGTGGAGGCCCGTTTCGGGGTCGTAGTACTGGCCTGGAAAGCGCAGGGGGGTGTAGGTCACGCTGTTTGCTGGCCAGGCCGTAGTGCCCCAGAGGGTGCTTCGGGCGCGCCAGGCTATGTTGCCTTGTTCATCGATGAGTTCGCTGGGGGTGCCGACGAGATCAGTGACGATTGCGAAGAATCGGGAGTCGATTTCCTCCTGTGAGTCTTCGGTCGCGGTGATCCGTTCCGATTGGGCGAGGGGCAGTAGGTCTTGGTGGTCCCAGGTGAGGGTGACCGGGTTGGGGAGGTCGGGGGACGTGGTCGTTTGTTCGCAGAGGGTCGTGCCGTCCCACGTGAAGTCGACGCGTTCGACGACCGTTTGGCCGTCCTCCGCCAGGCGGAGTTTGGCCGTGCGTCGGTCCAGGGGATCGTACGTGTAGCGCCAGCGGGTGCCGTCCGGGGTGATCACTGAGGTCAGGCGGTCCTCGGTGTCCCATTCGTAGCGCCAGGTGTCCGGCCTGCGGGACAGGCGGGTTTTCTGGCGCAGGGTGATGCGGCCCAGGGCGTCGTGTTCGTAGCGGACGTTGCCGGCTCGGGTGATGTGGGTGCCCGTGTAGGTGCGGGGGCCGGTTGCCTCTGCGCCGGGATGGGTCGTGGGCCAGCTCGCCTGGGTTTGGTTGCCTGCCTCGTCGTAGGCGTAGCGCTCCGTCCAGCCGGCCGCGTGGACAGCCGTCACCCGGCCCGTCGCGTCCAACTCGAAGCGGCGGCTGCCGGACAGGTGGTCGTCTATGCCGATCAGGTTGCCGTCGGCCCTGTAGGTGTACGTCCGCTGTTGGATCCTGCGGGCCTGGGTGCCGGTCACCGACTGGGTTGTCAGGCGGCCCATCGCGTCGAAGGAGTGCTCCAGCGTGACCGTGTCGCCGAACTGACGGGTGAGCTCACGGCCCGTCTCGTCGTACGTGAAGTCGATCGAGCGGCCCGATGCCACCATGCCGGTGCGGCGGCCTGCCGGGTCGTAGGACCAGGTGGAGACCGCACCCGCGGGCGTCGTGCGGCCGGTGCGGCGGCCCAAGGCGTCGTACGTGTACGTCACCGTGCGGCCGTCGACCGTCTCCGAGTGCAGGCGGCCGTAGCGGTCTCGCAGCAGCGTCAGCATGGTGCCGTCAGGGCCCGTCGCCTGGGCTAGCTGGTCCGTGAAGTCGTAGGCAAACGTCGTGACCAGCCCCGCCGCGTCCTTGCGGAGCACTTGGCCCAGCTCGTTGCGTTCGAAGGAGGTCACCTCGCCGAGAGCGTTCCTTCGCGTGGTCAGACGGCCCGCTGCGTCGAACTCGTACGTCAGCGTGCGGTCGTCGAAGTCCGTCTCCGTGACCAGGCGACCGGTGGCGTCGTACTCGTACTCCCACGTCAGGCCCTGCGGGTTGGTGACCTGCGTCAGGCGCAGTTCCGTGTCATGGGCGAACTCGTAGCGGACGCCGTCCGGGCCCGTGCGGGCCGTGAGTAGGTCGAAGTGGGTGTATTCGAAGTGGGATACACCGCCCAGGGAGTCGGTGTGGCTGGTGCAGTTGCCCTCGCCGTCGTAGGTCCACGCTTCCGTGGTTCCGTCCGGGGCGGTGCAGTGGGTCAGGTGGCCCTCGGTCGACCACTGCAGTCGGGTTGTGGCTCCTGAGGGGTCGGTGATGGTGACCGGGCGGCCTTGGGCGTCACGTTCGTAGCGGGTCACCGCCCCGAGTGGGTCCGTCACCTCCAAGGGGAGACCGGCCCGGTCACAGGCCACGTTTGTTTCGTTGCCCAGCGGATCCGTCACCAACGTCAGACGGCCGGCCTCGTCGTACGCGAACCGCGTGGTCCGGCCCGCCGGGTCCGTCACCGACGTGCGGTTGCCCCGGTCGTCGTACGTCTGGCGGATCACCGTGCCGTCGGGGTTCACCACCTTCAGCGGCAAGCCCAGGACGTTGTACTCCGCCCTGGACTCACGGCCGTCAGGGCGGACCATCCGCGTGAGGTTGCCCGTCGCGTCGTACTCGAAGGTCGTCGTGTGGCCCAGCGGGTCCGCCGTGGAGAGCAGGCGGTTGTAACGGTCTCGGACGTAGCGGGTGGTCGCGCCGACGGCGTTCGTCTCGGCGATTACCTGGCAGCGAGCGTTGACCAGGTAGTGGGTGGTGTGGCCGTGGGAGTCGGTGATGGTTGTGGTGCGCTCTCCGGTGTCCGGGTCCACCGGCCCGTAGGCGAAGGCGGAGCGCAGGTGGCCGGCGTCGCCGGATTGGTGGGTGCAGCGGTCCTCGTCGTCGTAGACGTAGGTGAAGTGGCTGTCGTTGGTGTCCGTCCAGGAGGTGATGCGGCCTTGGGCGTCATAGCCGAAGACGGTGGGGTGGCCTGAAGAGTTGTAGACCTCGGTGAGGTGGCCGTCGGTGTAGCCATAGCGGATCAATTCCTGGTCCGTGCCGTCCGCTGCGGCGCCTGCCAGGTGCAGCGCGGTGATCCGGCCGTCGGCGGCCGACAGCAGCAGGCGGTAGCCGCCGCTGTGAGTGACGGCGCGGGGCGTGCCGTCGGTGCCGTGATCGAAGGTGATCCAGTTGCCGTTGCGGTCGTCGATCTGTTCCAGAACCGCCAGGCACTCGGAGCGGTCAGCGAAGTGGCGTACGTGACCGGAGTCGGGGTCGGTGAGGGTGTAGCCGTCCTCGACTCGGTCCAGCAGCCAGCGTGGGCCGTGGGTGGGCAGCGTCGGCAGGCCCGGGGCCGGGTGCGGGTAGGCGAGGGCCAGGCCGTCCTCCCCCACGAAGACCACGCCCTCCTGGTCGATCTCCAGGCGCTGGTCGAGCGTGGAGGACCAGGTCGGGCCGAACCAGCCCCCGAGCCGGTACGCGGACTCGAACTGGCGCCTGACGATCAAGGGCAGGGCGCCCGGAAGGGAGACATCGGTCTGCGGCAGCACCATCCGGCCGGTCGCGACGTCGACCGGGTCCTTCTCGCAGACCTTCTCGACCGGGCGCCGCGAGACGTCCTCCGCGCCCTTGTCCACCGTGTCCCGGGCGGTCTTGCGCAGTCCTTGCTCGGCGGCCGAGCGCATCATCCCCGCCTCCGCCGCGTCCCGGGCGAGGCCGGCTTCCATTCCGGCGCCGTCACCGAGGAGGAGCTGGGGCAGCATGCGGCCGCCGAACTCCGAGGGGTCCTTGCGGAACTCGTCCCAGGTCTGTTTCAGGGCGCGGTCGGGGTGTGAGCCTGTGGAGACCAGGCCCGAGAGGGTCATGCTGATGTTCTGCAGGTAGGCGGCGGGGTGGGTGACGTTGTAGGGGTCGGTGGGGTCCAGGCCGCGGACGAAGGTGATCAGGCCGGCGGTGCCCTTGATGACACCGCCGTCGAAGTGGAGGAGCTCGGTGTGCGCGGCGTCTGAGCCGTCCCCGAGGTTCGCCTTCAGACGGGTGAGGGGCGGCGGCTTTGCGGGAGCGTGGGCCAGGGCCTTCTCCACTGCCTTGGCGGCGCCCTCGGCGGCTGTGTTGCGCTGGGTGCGGGCCTCGTGGAGGACTTCCCTGGCGCGCTGGATGTCCGCCAGTCCGGGGTCGTGGAACTTCGCCGGGCGGGGGCCGGGGTCGTCGCCCGATTTCAGGGCCGCGTTGTAGGTGTCGACCTTCCTGTTGTAGGCGTCCGCCGCCGTCTTGGAGGCGTGGGTGCCCTTCTTGTACAGGTTCAGGGCGTGCTGGGCCTGCTCCTGTGCCCAGGTGACGGTCTCGGCGTAGGCGTCGAGGGTGGTGGCGGCGTCACGGCAGGCGTCCGCCGCGTGCAGCCATTTCACCGGGTGCATGGCGAACTTCTTGCGGAAGGTGTCGGCCGCCTCGCCCTGCCAGGACGACGAGTCCAGCTTGCGCATGCCCTGGCCGACGTTGTCGAAGGCGCTGTGGAAGTCCTTCAGGTGGGTGGCGGAGGCCCGGATGGCCTCAGGGGCGCCGTGGACCAGTTCCGAGGCCAGCTCGGTCTCGCCGAGCTGTTTCTCGCCAGGGGTCGCACCGAGTTCCGAGGCGGCGTAGTCGCCCACGGCCCTGACGACGTCGGCGTACTTGTGCTCCCCGACATAGTCCAGGGCGTCACCTGCGACGTCCGTGACCTTGTCGACGCCTTTGCCGACCATCTTCTTGCCGGAGTCGTAGAGGTCCTCGCCCGCTCCTAAGAGCGAGTTGGTGACGTCTCCCAGGCCCATCAGCCTTCACCGCCCTGCTGCCCGGCGGCCTTGGCTCGGGCTTCGGGGGAGGGGCCGAGGGTCTCGTCCAGGAACTGGTTGTACTCCGCGTCCGACATGCCGCTGGGCCGCAGGCCCAGGTTGTCCGCGGCCTGGGAGGTCATGAAGTCCCGGTCGGCGTCCAGCCAGCCCTGCTTGCTGTTGGCCAACGCCTGGTCGAAGGACTCCTTGCTGTAGTCCGCCCCGCCGGCTGCCCCGGACTCGACGATGTCCCCCCAGCCCATTTTCTCCACGTCGGCCTCGGAGGCGTACGGATTGCCGATCAGTGAGTTCGCACCGACCTTCAGCGCGCCGCTGACGTACTGGTCCGTCTCGTAGAACGTTCCCGCGGACAGGCCGACACCCTGCGCAAAGGCGTTGCCCTCCGCCACCAGGGCGCGCACGCCCCACTCCCAGCGCTCGCAGAACGACTTGAACTTCCCCGTCAGGTCGTCATGCCCCAGCTCCATCCCGGACAGCTCCATGTCCGAAAAGCCACGGCCCGCTCCCGCCCAGCTGTCGATGCCGAGTTCCTTCAGCTCGTCGAGGGTCTGGGTGATGCCCTGCGCGATCAGGTTCAGCCGGGTTGCCTTGATGTCCTTGCCCTCGGTCCCGCTCACCGCGACCCCTCCCCGTTCGACTCGACAGCGGCCCGGTCCACGGCCATCGCGTCCGGCACGACCCCCGCCACCGGAGGGAACAGCACGCCCTCGCCCTCGCTGCCCACATCCAGGGCCACCCCGCACGGCACCCCGACCGTCGGCACACCCGCGTCCAGCAGTCGTGCTCCCAGCCACCGCTGATAGGCCCACTCCCGCTCGCCCTCACCGCGCGCGACCGCGAAACGGGCCAGCGCCGACTCGTGCGAGAACGCGTAGATCCAGCGGACACCGCCGAAGTCGGCCGTCAGGAGCGCCTCGCCGGCCTCGTCCAGCGGCACCAGCACCGGCGTACGGCGGAACTCGCCCAGCAGCGCGGCGAACTCGCGGGATGGTTGTGGCTGCTCTGGCACAGACGCGGGCGCGAGACTCGTCCGGTCAGGGGGCGCCGCGTGTTCGGATCCAACCATCTCCGCGTAATCGGACAGCCTTGACCTGCGCATTCCTCCCACTGAGTGGGCGTCACCCCCGTGGTCCGCCATACGTCGGATCATCACACCGACGTGTTGCGGATCGCAACGCGGTACCGCGCTTGCCGAGCAGGTTCGGCCGGATCCGAACCCCCTCTCCCAAGCTGACAGCGCCCGGACCCCACCGGGCCCGGGCGCTGCAAACGTTGCTCAGGAACCGCTCACCTCACGGCAGCGCATGCACATGCGCCCCCACCGCGTTCGACCACGCGTTGCCCGACGACGCGTCCCAGTTCGTCGACCAGGTCATCGCGCCCCGCAGGTCCGGGTAGGTCTTCGACGGCTTGAAGGAGCCGCAGTTGGTGCCTGCCGTCAGGCAGTCCAGGGCGTTGTTCACCACCGTCGGGGAGACGTAGCCGCTGCCCGCCGCGCTGGTCGAGGCCGGGAGGCCGAGGCCCACCTGGGACGGGGAGAGACCGCCCTGGAGCTGGATGCAGGCGAGGGCCGTCAGGAAGTCCACCGAGCCCTGGCTGTACACCTTGCCGTCGCAGCCCAGCATGGAACCGCTGTTGTAGTACTGCATGTTGACGACGGTGAGGATGTCCTTGATGTTCAGGGCCGTCTGGAAGTAGGCGTTCGACGTGGACTGCATGTCGATCGTCTGCGGGGCCATCGTGATGACGAGGGACGAGCCCGCCTTCGACGACAGGGCGCGCAGCGCCTGGGTCATGTAGGTCGCGTTCAGGCCGTTCTCCAGGTCGATGTCGACGCCGTCGAAGCCGTACGTCTGCATCAGGGAGTAGACGGAGTTCGCGAAGTTCGTCGCCGAGGCCGAGTCGTTGATCGACACGGTACCGTTCTGGCCGCCGATCGAGACGATGACCTTCTTGCCCGCCGCCTGCTTGGCCTTGATGTCCGCCTTGAACTGGTCCACCGTGTAGCCGCCGAGGCCGGAGGAGTCGAGGGTGAAGGACACCGCGCCCGGGGTCGAGGTCGCGTCCGCGAAGGCCACCGCGATGATGTCGTACGAGGACGGGACGTCCGACAGCTTCTGGACCTTGGCGCCGTTGTTGAAGTTCTGCCAGTAGCCGGTCACCGCGTGCCTGGGCAGACCCCCTCCGCCGCCACCGGTGCCCGAGGACGCCGTCGTGCCCGTCACCGCCGCCGACTTCGCCGACTCGCCCGCCGCGTTCGTCGCCGTCACCTGGAAGGCGTACGAAGTCGACGCCGACAGGCCGGTCACCGTCGCCGACGTGCCCGTCACCGACATGACCTTCGTGCCGTCCCGGTAGACGTTGTAGCCCGTCGCGCCCGACACCCCGCTCCAGGACAGCGCCACCGACGAGGACGTCGTGCCGGAGACGGACAGACCGGCCGGCGCGGACGGGACGGTCGGGGCCGGGTCGCCGCCCCCGCCGCCGTCGGGTCCGTAGACCGAGACGTCGTCGGCGTAGTAGGCGGCCTGGCCGTACCACCCGTGGGTGTAGACCGTGACCGAGGTCGTCGACGCGCCGGTGGTGAAGGTCGTGGACAACTGCTTCCAGGACGTGGTGTCGGGGGTCCAGGTCGAGACGTCCGTCGTGCCGGTGCCGGTCACGCCCAGGTAGGAGTAGCCGCCCTGCACCCAGGCGCTGAGCGTGTACGTCGAGTTGGGCTTGACCGCGACCGACTGGGTGCACTGGGCGTTGTCCTGCCCGGCCGGAGTCGCCTTGAGGGCGGAGGAACCGGAGTGGGCGGGGGAGGAGACCGTCGTGCCGCTGCCGGCCGAGCACGTCCAGTTGGACAGGCCGGACTCGAAGCCCGCGTTCTTGACGTTGTTGACGTCCGCCGCGGAGGCGGGCGTCGCGGAGGCGAGGCCCGCGACCGAGAGGGCCAGGGCGGTGGCGGCGGACCATGTCACGAGCCGCCGTCTGCGGGGTCTGGGTATGCCTGGAGCGCGGTCCACTGGTTCCTCCGGTGGGGGAAGACGGGCGGGGAGGGGATGAACGACGGTGGCCACCGCTGGGGTACAAGTTGGTCCAGACCAATCTCCGTGTCAATAGGTCCAGACCAGAGGGGGTCGCATATGGCTGCTCAACCTGTCCGCTTTTGGCAGGAGTTGCTCCAGGAGAGTTCCATGCGAGCTTCACAAACGCTGTTCTCCGGCCATACGGCCGTGGATACAGTGCTCAGGTAGTCACGCAGTGAAGTCGGCCCGGCGTACGAGAGTGACACCGGCGGGCCGGCCGGGTGTGAAGAGCGGGGAGCTGCGCGTGCCAACTGCCATCGCCGTGACCAGCGCCGACATGGCGCTGCCAGCACAGGACGAACGGACCGTGCCCGCCGTCGTGTTGAGCGACCTGGACCGGCGCCCGCTGGAGCAGGTCCTCACCGAACTGCAGGCCCTGACCGAGCAGCACGGGTACGTGATCGTCGTCTGCTCCCCGGCCACGCCGGAGCCCGTCCTGAGGCGACTGCACACCCTGCGCGCGCTGCTGGAGAGCGACCGCATCGCTTTCTTCCGGCCCGAGTTGCCGCCGCTCGGCATCGCCGTCCTGGCCCGGCAGCTGCGGCAGCTCGCCTCCTGCGACCTGAGCCCGGGTGTGCTCGCCTCCGCCGGGCGGCTGCTCACCCACTACCTGCACGCCGGTGCCGTCCTCGGCTCCGTCGCCAGGCTGGACCGGGTGCCGGTCGGACTGAAGGCGCACGCCAAGTCGTGGATGCCCGGCAGTCAGTTCGCCGTGCTCGCCCATCCGGAGCCGCAGCTCGTCAAGGTCGAGCCCGACGTCACCCTCATGGGGCCCGAGTTCAACACCTGGATGGTTCTCGCCAGGGGGCAGTTGCAGAGCGACTGGGTCGCCGGGCTCGGCACGCGGTGGAGCGTGCACGGACTGCGCGAGGTCCCGCTGCCCGCCGAGTCCGCGGTGTGGTGGGGGACCGGCCGGATGGTCGAGTTCTGCAGCTACCTCGCCGACCTCTCCGTCCTCTACCAGCTCGTCACCTCGGTCCGGCAGACCGGCTGCCACTGGTGCGGCCTGGACGTCATCGGCGACCGCTGCGTCTTCTGCTCCGCCCTGCCACCGGTGTACGAGCCACCCGCACCCCGCGCCCTGGAGCAGCGCGCGCCCGCCTGACCCGCGTACCGGACCACTCACATCCCGCTCGACCGATTCCCCCAATGAGGTTGCACGGTTCATGAACTCCCGTCAGCGCCGCGGCGTGATACTCCTGATCCTGTCGGTCCTGTGCGCTCTCGGCGCGTTCGCCGGCGTGCTCTCCGTCGTCCACGACGCGAATTCCAAGGTCGGCCCCGAGGTCACCGCCTACCGGGTGCGGTCCGAGGTCAAGCCGTACACGACCCTGGACGCGGGACAGTTCGAGAAGGTCGCGATGCCCAGGCGGTGGCTGTCGGGCACCGCCGTCACCGACCTCCACCAGATCCAGGGCAAGATCGCCGTGACCACCCTGCGGGCCGGTTCGCTGCTGCAGACCGACATGATCGTCGACCAGCCCGCCCTCCAGCCGGGGCAGCAGGAGGTCGCCATCATGATCGACGCGGCCACCGGCGTGGCCGGGAAGATCACCCCCGGGGCCAGGGTCAACGTGTACGCCACCTTCCAGGGCAAGAAGGAAGGCGACCCCGACCAGTCGAAGATCATCGTCACCAACGCGCGTGTCCTCGACGTCGGCCGGATCACCGCTCTCGACCCCGACAGCAGCAAGAACCAGCAGCAGCCCAGCGAGGCCGTCCCCATCACCTTCGCGCTGTCCGCCCTCGACGCCCAGCGCATCACCTACGCCGAGTCCTTCGCCCAGCGCGTCCGGCTCGCGCTGGTGGCGCCCGGCGGCGAGACCAGCGTCCCCGACAAGGACCGCACCTACGAACTCGCGACGGACAAGTGAGAGGCGGCCCGCATGCCCACCAGGATCCTCCCGGCGGGAGCGGACCCGGACGCGGTCCGCTCCCTCACCACCCTGCTCAGCCAGCTCCCCGACGCCGAACCCCAGCCACCGGTCACCGACTCCACCCAGCTGGTGGACCTCCTGGCCCGGCTCGCCGCCGAGTCGATCGACGAACTCCCCGAAGTGGTCGTCGTCCATGAGCGGATCGGACCGGTCCCGGCCCTCGAGCTGATCCGCGAGGTCGCCCTGCGCTTCCCCGCCGTCGGCGTCATCCTCGTCACCACCGACGCGAGCCCCGGCCTGTTCGCCGCCGCCATGGACTCCGGCGCCCGGGGCCTGGTCGCGCTCCCGCTGTCGTACGAGGAACTGGCCAGCCGCGTGCAGGCCGTCGCCCAGTGGTCGACGGGCGTACGGCGCCATCTCGGACACGGCGGCGAGGTGTTCGCCGGCGTGGGCGGGACGGTCGTCACCGTCAGCGGGGCCAAGGGCGGGGTCGGTGCGACCCTGACCGCGATCCAGCTGGCCCTCGCCGCGCAGGCCTCCGGCCGCCCCGCCGCCCTGGTCGACCTGGACCTGCAGACCGGCGACATCGCCTCCTACCTGGACATCCAGTTCCGCAGGTCCGTGGTCGACCTCGCCGCCATCACCGACATCTCGCCCCGCGTCCTCGCCGACGCCGTCTTCCGCCACGACACCGGGCTCGCGCTCCTCCTCGCCCCGGCCGAGGGCGAACGCGGCGAGGAGGTCACCGACCGCGCCGCCCGCCAGATCGTCAGCGCCCTGCGTTCCCGCTACGAGGTGGTCGTGGTGGACTGCGGCGCCCAGCTCAGCGGGGCCGGAGCGGCGGCCGTCGAGATGGCCGACACCGCGCTGCTGGTGACCACCCCGGACGTGATCGCCGTACGCGCCGCCAAACGGACCGTACGGATGTGGGACCGGCTGCAGATCCGCAAGGCCGAGGAGACGACCGTGGTCGTCAACCGGCACACGCGCAGCGCCGAGATCCAACCCGCCCTCGTGCAGCGCATCACCGGCACCGCCCTGGCGCGTACGGCCGTACCGGCCAACTTCAAGGAGCTGCAGGCCGTCGTGGACGCGGGCCGGGTCCACGAGCTGGACGGCAAGAGCACCGTGAAGCAGGCGCTCTGGGGGCTCGCCGGGGAGCTGGGGCTGGCGAAGGCGGCCGAGGGGGCCTCGCACCGGGGCGCCGGCCGGGGAGCCGGCGGCTTTCGGCGGCGGAAGGAGTGAGCGCCCGATGAGACGGCCGGAGCGGGACCGCGGTCAGGTCAGCATCGAGTTCCTGGGCATGGCGCCGCTGATCATCCTCACGCTGGTGCTGATGTGGCAGGCCGTGCTCGTGGGGTACGCCTACACGCTCGCGGGGAATGCAGCCGACGAAGGGGTGCGTGCGGGCACGGCAGCGCCTCGGGGGGAGCGGTTCGGGGTGTGCGAGCAGGCGGCGTTGAAGCACCTGTCGGGGGCGTGGCGAGGGGGTGCCAGTGTGGAGCGGTGCGGTGGGACCGGCTATGTGACGGCTGACGTGGCGATCAAGGTCCCCGTCCTCTTCCCCGGCTCGATCGACTTCCCGGTCACGGTGCACGGCCACGCCGGCGCCGTGGAGGAGGTGAAGCGCTGAGATGCCGTACCGCCGCCGACGCTGCGACGACCACGCCCGCGGCCGGGGCCGCGCCCGCGACCGGGGCCAGGTGGCCATCGAGTACCTGGGGTTCATCCCGGTCCTGCTGATCGTCGGGCTGGCCGGGTTCCAGATAGGGGCCGTCGCCTACGCCGCCGAGCAGGCCGGTACGGCGGCCCGGGCGGGGGCGCGGGCGGCCTCCTTGCGGCAGTCCTATGCGCAGGCCTGCGCGGACGCGGTGAGCGGCGGCATCACGGTGAGCTGCTCGTCCGCCGAGGGGGCGGACGCCGTCACCGTCACCGCGACCGTCCACATCCCCAGGATCGTCTGGGACCTCGGCAACGCCACCAAGTCCGCCACCATGCCGCTCGACCACTAAGCGAGGAGTCGCCGACCCATGAGTCTGCGGGCACGCATCAGCACTCCGGAGGAGCACGGCAGCCGGGGCGAGGACGGGCACCTGGTCGCCTCCTACCGGGCCAAGCTGCTGGAGGAGATCGACCTCGCGGAGATGAGCTCGCTCGCGGCGGCCGAACGCCGGGCGCGGCTGGAGCGGGTGCTCGGGCACATCATCAGCCGCGAGGGCCCGGTCCTGTCGACGGTGGAGCGCTCCCAGCTGATCCGCCGGGTGGTGGACGAGGCGCTCGGCCTCGGCATCCTGGAACCCCTCCTCGAGGACGCGTCGATCACCGAGATCATGGTGAACGGCCCCGACGCGATCTTCGTCGAGCGCGGCGGACGTGTGGAGCAGCTGCCCCTGCGGTTCGTCTCCTCGGACCAGCTGATGCAGACCATCGAGCGGATCGTGTCCACGGTCAACCGCCGGGTGGACGAGTCCAACCCGATGGTGGACGCGCGGCTGCCCTCCGGTGAGCGCGTCAACGTCATCATCCCGCCGCTGTCGCTGACCGGCCCGATCCTCACCATCCGCCGCTTCCCGCGCTCCTTCACCCTCCAGGAGCTGATCTCCTTCGGCTCGCTCGACGAGCACATGGTGTACCTGCTGGCGGGCCTGGTGCAGGCGAAGTTCAACATCATCGTGTCGGGCGCCACCGGCACCGGCAAGACGACCCTCCTCAACGCGCTCTCCGGGCTGATCCCGTCCCACGAACGCATCATCACCATCGAGGACTCCGCCGAACTCCAGCTCCAGCAGACCCATGTGGTCCGCCTGGAGTCCCGGCCGCCGAACGTCGAGGGCAAGGGCCAGGTCACCATCCGCGACCTGGTCCGCAACTCCCTCCGGATGCGCCCCGACCGGATCGTGGTCGGTGAGGTCCGCGGCGGCGAGTCCCTCGACATGCTCCAGGCCATGTCGACGGGCCACGACGGATCGCTGGCGACCGTCCACGCCAACAGCGCCGAGGACGCGCTGACCAGGCTCCAGACCCTCGCCTCCATGTCCGACGTCGAGGTCCCCTTCGCCGCCCTGCACGACCAGATCAACAGCGCGGTCGACGTCATCGTCCAGCTCACCCGGTTCGCCGACGGCGCCCGCCGCATCACCGAGATCGCGCTGCTCGACAGCCACGGCGGGGAGCCGTACCGGCTGGCGACCGTGGCCCGCTTCGACGCCCGGCCCATGACACCGGACGGCCGCGTGTACGGCGCCTTCGCGTACTTCCCCCTCCCGCGCCGCACCGCCGACCGTCTCTACATGGCGAGCCAGCCCGTCCCGCAGGCCTTCGGTGTCGCCCACTCCGTCGACCAGCTCGCCACCCGAGAAGCCAGGTGAACCACCCATGGAACTCCACACCCTCGTCCAGCTCACCACCGGAGTGACGCTGCTGACCTGCGTGCTGGCGGTGGCCGGCGTGCACGCCTACGCCTCGGGCCGGGCGCAGCGTGCCGCACTCGTCGACCGGCTCACGCACACCGGCCCCACCTCGGCGACCGGCCGCAGGCGCCGCTTCCGCGACCTGGACCGGCGGCTGCGCCGTACCCGCCTCGGCCGTTGGCTGGAACTCCGCCTGGCGACCACGGGCCTGGACGTCACACCGGGCGAGTTCTTCGTCTACATGCTCGCCGCGGTCGCCGCGCTCTGGCTGATCGGCCAGGCCGCCCTGGCCCCCTTCTTCGGACCGATCGCCGGGCTGCTGGGCATCGGTGCGGCGGTCCAGTTCCTCAACTGGCAGCGGCAGAAACGCATCGAACGGTTCATCAACCAACTCCCGGAACTGGCCCGCATCCTCGCCAACGCCACCCAGGCAGGCCTCGCGCTGCGCACCGCGATCGGCATGGCGGCGGAGGAGCTGGAGGCACCCGCCGGAGAGGAACTGGCGCGAGTGGCCGATCAGCTGGCGATCGGCCACTCCCTGGATGACGCGCTCGGTGAACTCGCCGGCCGCCTCCCGTCCCGCGAACTCGTCGTCCTCGTCACGACGCTGGTGCTGTCGAACAGGGCGGGCGGCCAGGTGGTGTCCGCGCTGCGGAACCTGACCGAGACGCTGGAGGAGCGCAAGGAGACCCGGCGCGAGATCCGCACCCAGCTCTCCCAGGTGACCATGACGTCGTACGCCGTCCCCGTCCTCGGCATCGGTGCGCTGTTCCTGATGAACGGCGTCAAGGACGGCGCCCTGGCCCGGATGACCGGCTCACCGGTCGGCCAGGCCTGCGTCGTCATCGCCTTCGCCCTGTACGCCGTCGGCTTCGTCCTCATCCGGCGCCTCAGCCGGATCGACGTGTGAGGGGCCCATGGGATTCCTGTTCGCACTGCTGATGGGCGTCGCCGTCGGGGGCGCCTTCGCCGGCATCCGCATGTACCGCGCGGAGGCCAGGCTCCCCGGCGACCTCGCCGTCGCCCTGGAGGTCGGGGCCACCCGCACGGGTGCGGTGGGCTCCGTCATCGACCGGATGGGGATGCGCTACGCCCCCGCCGTGCTGCGCCTGATGGGGCCCCGGCTGGTCGCCAAGTACCGCCGCAAGATCGACCTCGCGGGCAATCCCGGTGGCCTGACCATCGACCGCTACGCGGCCCGCCGTGCGGTCTACGGCGCGCTGGGCGGCGTCGGCTTCCTGGTCTTCCTGCTGCGCGGCCAGTGGTTCGTGGCCCTGCTGCTGTTGCTGTTCGGGGCGTTCTGGACGGAGGTCGGCATCTGGTCGGCGATCCGCGTCCGCAAGGACGTCATCGAGCGCACACTGCCCGACTTCCTGGACGTGCTGGCGGTCGTGGTCAGCGCGGGCCTGGGCTTCCGGCAGGCCCTGGACCGGGTGGCCGCGCACTACGAGGGCCCGTGGGCCGACGAACTCCGCATCACACTCCGCCAGATGGACCTGGGCATGAGCCGCCGCGAGGCCTTCGCGGAGCTCAGGCGGCGGAACGACTCGGAACAGGTGGCGATGTTCGTGACGGCCCTGCAGCAGGGCGAGGAACTGGGCGCGCCGATCGTCGACACGCTGGTCTCCCTGGCCAAGGACATGCGCCGCACCGACGCCCAGAACGCCCGCCGCAAGGCCGCCCGCGCGGTGCCCAAGGCCACGCTGATGATCACCACGTTCATGGTCCCGGCGACGATGCTCCTGCTGGGCGCGGGCCTGCTCCTGGGCTCCGGCGTGGACTTCGGCTCCCTCACGGGGAAGTGAGGGGCGGGTCGTGGCTGCGACGGGGATGACGGGGCGCGGGCGCGGTGTCTCCTGCACGGGCCGGCTGAGGACGCTCGCGGAGCGGGCCGTACGGCGCATGGGGGCGGCGGAGGGGGCGGCGGAGGGGGTGGCGGGCCCGGAGGCCGGCGGTACCACCGGGCCGACGGAGGCGGCGGTAGGTCCGACGAGGACGACGGCCGGGGTTGCCGTCGAACCGACGGGGACGGCGGCCGGGGAGCCGGCGGGTGCGTCGGACGGAATCGTCACCGAGCCGTCCGCGCAGCTTTCCGAGAAGCTCCAGGTGCGCGCACTGCAGGCCATGTGCCGGCAGGTCTTCGGCTTCCGGCTCGCGATGATCGTCCTGGCCGCACCCGCCGCCCTCCTCAACGCGGCCCCGGGTCTGGGCGCCCGCCTGGTCGGCGCGGCCGTGGTGGTCACCTTCATGGGGTCGTACGTCCTCCTCCGCGACTGGGAACGCTTCGGCCCCCTCCTCCTGCGCCACCCCACCCTCCTGGCCGCCGACACCCTCTTCGGCTCCCTCCTCCTGGTATCGGCGGGCCCGGACACCACCCTCGCCTACGTCAGCGTCTGCACCCCGCTGCTGGCCGGGCTGGTCTACAGCTGGCGGGGCGCGGCCTGCTTCGCCTCGCTGCAGGCCCTGATCCTGCTCCTGGTCCACGCCACGCTGAAGGCCGACCGGCACGCCCCCGTGGCCGAGGCCCTGCTCCTTCCCGGCCTGTGCGTGATCGCCGGCGCGATGGGATCCACCCTGCGCAACCTGATGCTCCGCTTCGGCACCGCGACCCAGGCACTGACGACGGCCCAGGCACGGCTGGCGGCGGCGGAGGCGGTCAGCGCGGAACGCGCCCGGCTGGCCCGGGAGATGCACGACTCCGTGGCCAAGACCCTGTACGGCGTGGCCCTGGCGGCCGACGGCCTGGCGACGACCGCCTCGGCTTCCGCGCCCGACCCGGACCGCATCAAGGGCCAGGCGGAACTGGTGTCCCGCTCGGCGCGCAGAGCGGCAGCTGAGTCGCGGGAACTGCTGACGGAGCTACGGCGGGAGACGCCGGGGCACCTGGCGGACAGGTCCCTCTGCCAGGAACTGATGGCGCGTACCCGGGACTTCACCACCCACACGGGCCTCCAGGTGTCGTGCGACTGCGGCCCACCCGACTGCCCGCTGCCCCTCCTGCCCGCGGCCACGGTCCGCCACCTCCTCGCCATCACCACGGAGGCACTGGAGAACGCCCACCGGCACGCGACCGCGACCCGAGTGGACGTGCGCGTAACGGTCCAGGGCGACCTGCTGCGCCTCACGATCCACGACGACGGCCGCGGCCTCCCGCCCGGCACGACACTGGAACGGCTGCGCGCCTGCGGCCACTTCGGTCTGCTCGGCATGGTCGAACGGTCCGCACAGACGGGCGCCCGCATCCGCATCGGCCGTGGTGGCCACGAACGCGGCACGGAGGTACGCGTGGAGCTCCGCTTACCGTCCCCCTCCCCACCTTCCGCCCCCTGAGAGGAGGCCCCGATGCAGCACCCTCACTTTCCCCCGCCCGCGCCGGCATCACCGCCCCTGCGGCTGCTGGTGGCCGACGACAATCCCGTGGTCCGCGCCGGCCTCACGGCCCTGCTGTCGGGCCGTGCGGACACCACGGTCGTGGCGGAGGCGACGGACGGCCGCGAGGCGTACGAGGCGGCGGTACGGCACCGCCCGGACGTGATCCTCCTCGACGTCCGCATGCCCGGAGTCGACGGAATCTCGGCATTGCCGCACCTGGTACGGCTGGCCCCGGTCATGATGCTCACCTACAGCCACGAGACGGAGACCGTGCGGGAGGCGCTGCGGCTGGGGGCGGGGGGATATCTGGTGCACGGCGAGTTCACGACGGAACAGTTGGTGCGGGCGATACGGGACGTCCGGGAAGGACGGCCGCATGTGACGCCGGGAGCGGCTGAGGCGTTGCTGACGGGATTGCGGGCGAGTGCACCTGCACACGGTGAGGGTGAAATCGTAGCGGATGCAAGGAGAATCACCACCCAAGCCCTTTCGCAATTGCAACCACCTGTGGGACAGTCGTCTCGGTCGCGGTTCCGGTTGAGCGAGAGGGAGGCCGAGATCATGGACCTCATCGCTTCCGGCATGACCAACCAGCAGATCGCCGCGGCCTGCTTCATCAGCGAGAAGACGGTGAAGAACCACATCAACCGCATCTTCGCCAAGCTCCAGAGCACGACGAGGTCCCAGGCCGCGGCGAAGTGGCTGGGGGTGGCGTGACGTGGGGACGCGGGGGAGTGCGGGCGGCGGGGAATGGGTCCGGGGTTGGGTCCTGGGGCCCTCCGGAGGACGGCGCGTTGCGGCATACGTTGTCCGGATCGGAGGCGAACCCGGAGGGGACCACCATGAGCAACTGGTTCAACACCACCGTCGCGTATCTGCAGGCCCGCGTTGCTCGCAGCGACAGGGGCCAGACCGCGGTGGAGTACCTCGGCATCATCGCGGTGGTCGTGGCGATCGTGCTGGCGATCACGGGTACGAGCATCGGGCAGACGATCTTCGATGCGATCCGGAACAAGATCAGCGAGGTCACCGGCGGCTGACCTGTCGACGGTCCGACGCAGGGCAGGCCTTCCCCATCTACATCACGGTGGTGGCGGGCCTGCTCTTTCTCGCTCTCGCCTACCTCGCGGTCGGGCAGGCGTCAGTGAACCGGGGTGGGGCCCAGACGGCCGCGGATGCGGCGGCCCTCGCGGCGGCCCAGAACGTGCGGGACCAGCTCACGGCTCAGTGGGAAGAGGTTCTGAGCGACCCGAAGAAGTGGCAGGTCATTCTCGAAGGCAGGTCGCCGGTCGACGATCCGTGCGGGCGGGCCGGAGAGCTTGCCTCCCAGAACGATGCCCAGCTCAATGCCTGTTTCTCTCCTGAGCTGTTGAAATACCAAGCCGACGTGACGACCACCAAGTCCGTCGGCCGCTCCGTCGTACCCGGATCCGAGAACTACAGGTCGAAGGCTTCCGCCACCGCCGAGATCGAACCCCTCTGCAAGTTCCCCGACGAGGGTGCCGACGGCGACAAGCTGCCCCCACTCACCTGCAAGGACAAGGTCTGGCATCTCAAGCCGGACGACACCACCGGGCTCCCGAAGCCCGAAGACCTCTTCGACGTCCACCTGGCGGACTGACGAGCGAACGACCGATGACGAAAGAAGCGGAGCGATGAGCATGCGGTTCACTGCGAAGGTCCGCAGGGGGATGGTCGCATTGGCCGTTGCGGCTGGTCTGGCCGTCGGCGTGGCCGGTTGCGGCGGAAGTGGCGGCGACGACAAGACGCCGGAGCACTCAGCGTCCGCTTCCACGGCGTCAGGGTCCGACCCGACCACCCAGCAGGGCCAGTCGGACCAGCCGCAGGCCGAGCTGAAAGGTTCGGATGGCCTGCTTCTCCAGATCACCTCCGTGCAGCGTGATTCCGGCGGCTTCGTCACGGTGAACGGCACCTTGAAGAACGACGGGGCCAAGGATCTGCTCATTCCGGCAGCCCTGAGTGGCAACGAAACCGAGATCACCAAGAACGGCCCGTCCTTGGGGGGAGCCACCCTCGTCGACTCCAAGGGGAAGAAGCGGTACTACGTACTGCGCGACACCGAAGGGCGCCCCCTCACCACGACCGGCCTGGGTACGCTCAAGGGCGGTCAGTCCCTCCCCGTATTCATGCAGTTCCCTTCTCCACCCGGGGACACCGCCGAGGTGACCCTCCAACTGCCCACGTTCTCCAGCGGCACCGTCAAGATCTCCGGATGAGGGTGAGGCCCAAGTGACCACCACCCGCCTCACCCTCACCACCGCGGCACTCCTCGTCGCCGCGACCCTCTGCGCCACCCCGCCGGCCCAGGCCGACGACACCGACCCCAGTCAGCCCCCCGTCACCGAACCCTCCGCCACCGCCCCGGTGAAGATCGACCCCACCGACCCCGACCTCAAGCTCCCCGAAGGCGCCACCCTCGCCGCCCCCAAGGTGCTGGACATCAAGTCGGTCGTCGAGGACCAGAGTGGGGACGAGCGGCGTGAGGACACCAACGCCGACGTCACCTTCGCGCTCCAGGCCGAAGTCCTCTTCGGCAAGGACAGCGCCAAGCTCGGCGACGAGGCGAAGGCCCGTATCGCCACCATCGCCGAGGAGATCAGGAAGCAGAACGCCACCCAGGTCCGCGTCTTCGGCTTCACCGACGACCTCGGCTCCTCCGCCCACGGAGACGTCCTGTCCAGGCAACGCGCCAACGCCGTCCAGGCCGTCCTGGACCAGGACCTGAACGACCCGGACGTCACCTTCGAGGTCCGCGGCTACGGCGAGCAGTACCCCATCGCCGACAACTCGACGGAGGAAGGCCGCAGGAAGAACCGCCGGGTCGAGGTCACCTTCCCTCGCACCCAGGAGTGAGCCGCTACGCGCCCACCTCGTACTCGAACCAGATCCGATGGGTGCCGTCCGCGTCGATCTCCAGACCGCCGGCCCCTCGGATCCCCGCCAGCGCCCCGGTTCCGCTGCCCGGCACGATCACGAAGAAGTCGGCCTCCCTGCCCTCCCCGAGGGTCGTCCCGGAGTGCGCGAAGTTGAACGCTCCGCTCCGCTCACCCAGTGCCCCTTCGAAGGACTCCATGGCGACATACGTCCCGGTCGCGCTGCCCTGGTCGTAGGCCGCGGTGAACAGCGTCCCCGACACCCCGGTCACCTCCCCCTCGTACCGCTTCCGCATGGTGGCCACCCCGACCGGCACCGCCGTCTCGACCACCGGCTCCGGCAACCGAACCTGGGCCGGAGTGAACTCCTCGACCGTGAACGTTCCTGAAGCTCTCATGCCGGAATGCTAGGCCGGACCACTGACAACGCCCCCGGCCTCGACTCTCACCCGCACCCCCGCCCGCAGCCCCCATCCCGCCATCACGCCGGCCTCCGCCTCCAGGACGTGCCGGGCCCGGAGGCGAGGAAGTCCCAGGCGGCCGGGGGGCATCGTGCGGACGGCGAGGACGGTCAGACGGCGGTCCAGGTAGGCGACGTCGATCGGGATGCGCATACCGAAGGTGTGCACCCCGCTCGCCGGGGACAGCAGCAGCGCCCCGTCGACCGCGTCCCGGCCCAGCAGTCCCTTCGTCCGGGTCCGGTAGGAGGCGGCGATCTCCAGGGGAAGGACGACCGCCGCGTCCTCGCCGCCCTCCGCGCTCGGCACGACCAGCCTTCCGGCGCCGTCCCGCCAGCGTCTGCCCACGTCCCGTCTTTCCACCAACTCGCGTTGCCCGAAACTCGGTTGCTCCCTCACTTCCTCCCCACTAGGAAGAGTCCCATGACTGGACTCGGTGTCGTCTTCCGCCCTCAGCTTCCGCCCGAGCGCCTGCGGGCGGTCGCCCGTGTCGCGGACGACGCGGGGCTCGAGGAACTGTGGCTGTGGGAGGACTGCTTCCTGGAGGGCGGGATCTCGACCGCCGCGGCCGCGCTCGCCTGGACCGAGCGGGTACGGGTCGGCGTCGGACTGCTGCCCGTGCCCCTCAGGAACGTGGCGCTCACCGCCATGGAGGCCGCCTCCCTGCACCGGATGTTCCCCGGCCGCGCGCGTCTCGTCGTCGGCCACGGCGTGCAGGACTGGATGGGGCAGGTCGGCGCCCGCGCCGCCTCCCCGCTCACGCTCCTCGGCGAGCATCTCGACGCCCTGCGCGCGTTGCTGCGCGGCGAGCGGCTCACCGTGCGCGGCCGCTACGTCTGCCTCGACGACGTCGCTCTCGACTGGCCCCCGGAGGGGCCGGCACCCGTCCTCGCCGGCGCCACGGGCCCGCGCACGCTCCGCCTCTCCGGCGCCAGGGCCGACGGCACCGTTCTCACCGCCTCCACCTCGCCGGACGGCGTACGGCAGGCCCGGCGGCTCATCGAGGAGGGACAGAAGGAGGCGGGGCGCGGCGAGCCGCACCAGGTCGTCGTCTATCTGCTCGCCGCCACGGGAGCCGGCGCCGACGCCCGGCTGCGGGCCGAACTCGTCGCCGAGGGGCTGGGGCCGACGTCCGGGGCCGGGGTCGCGGGTGACGCGGACGCCGTGGCCGCGGCCGTACGACGGCTCGCCGAGGCCGGTGCCGACACCGTGGTGCTGCAGCCGACCGGGGACGAGCCCGACCCGGAGGGTTTCGTGCGGTTCGCCGCCGAGGAAGTCCGCCCGCTGGTGCCGTGACCGCAGGTCGCGAGGCGTTGTCAGCGGCGGCTGCCGCACGGCCCGTCGGCGGCGAGAACCGCCGATGACGACCGCCCCCCGTCTCCCGGCCGCCCGTCCGCCGACCCCCCCGCGGTCCTCCCCGCTTCCTGGCAACCGCCCTTCGAGCCGGCCCGGGGAGCGCTGCGGGCCGGCAGCCGGCCCGGTGCTGCACGTCCCGGAGGGGACGGTCGTCGCGGCCGGACGCAACCGCACCCGGGAACCGGACGCGGCTGCGGGCGGTGCAGCACGCCGGAGCGGGTGCCGGACGGCGTGGGCGGTGCGGTACACGCCGGAGCATGCGCCCGGCGGCGTGGGCGCGCGGGAGGCCGTGCGTCCGCCGGAGGCCGGCGTGTTCGCCGCACCGGCCGCCCGGGCGGCGTACACCCTGTTCGCCCCGTCTTGAGCCGGCCCTCCGGCTCGCCTCCCTTCCACTGACCCGCCGCCCACTCCCTCCCCACCCCGGGCGAAATCGAGCGGCCCCCGTCCGCAGCGCCCTGCGATCATGGAGGGCATGGCAGGAAACCGTTCCTTCGAAGAGCTCGTGGCCGAGGGTGTCGCCGTGCCGACCGAGGGGTGGGACTTCTCGTGGTTCGAGGGGCGGGCCACCGAGGCGCGGCCGTCGTGGGGGTACGCCCGTTCGGCGGGGCAGCGGCTCGCCGGGGCCGAGGCCGCCCTCGACATCCAGACCGGCGGCGGTGAGGTGCTGGACTTCGCGCTGGGCACGGCCGAGCCGGCCCGGCCCGGGCTGGTCGCCGCGACGGAAGGCTGGCCGCCGAACGTGGCCAAGGCCACCGCCCTGCTGCGGCCCCGCGGTGTCGTGGTGGTCGCCGCCGCTGACGACGCGGCACTGCCGTTCGCCGACGAGGCCTTCGACCTGGTGCTCAGCCGGCACCCGGTACGCCCGCACTGGGACGAGATCGCCCGGGTGCTGCGGCCCGGCGGCACCTACTTCGCCCAGCACGTGGGACCCGCCAGCGTCTTCGAGCTGGTCGAGTTCTTCCTCGGGCCGCAGCCGGAGGAGGTGCGCAGCGCCCGGGATCCCGAGCGGGAGCGGGCCGACGCCGAGGCGGCGGGCCTGGAGGTGGCCGGGCTGCGGGCGGAGCGGCTGCGGATGGAGTTCCACGACGTCGCCGCGGTCGTGCACTTCCTGCGCAAGGTGGTGTGGATGGTCCCCGGTTTCACGGCCGAGGCGTACCGGCCCCGGCTCCGCGCCCTGCACGAACAGATCGAGCGGCAGGGGCCGTTCGTGGCGCACAGCGCCCGCCATCTGCTCGACGTCCGGAAACCGCGGTCCTGACAGACGGGACGAAAGGGGCGGGAAGGCCGCCCTGTTCACCCGGTGTTCGCCCGGGGTTTCCACATCGTTATCGGCGGCGGTTCACATCCGTCCCGCGGGTCACGTAAGTTCAGACCAAGGTTATTCGCGTCAGCAAAGCTGCGCGGGCGGCGCCGCGCAGTGGAGGGGGCTGCGCGGGGCCGTGAACCCGAACGGCGCCGGTCCGGCCCGTAGTGGAGCCGTCAAGTCCACCGTTCGCCGACGGGGTAGCCCGTCGGAGGGACTCGCGGACAAGTCAGCGAACTATCCCCACAATGGCGCAAACCCTGCGATTCCCTTCGCATCTGGCCGGTTTCGCCTGTGATTTCGCTGTGAATCGGCCAGGAAACCCCCCTGAATCGAGCATTCCGCGCCCACCGGGGTGTCGCCGGGTGACTTCGGAGAGTAGTTGTGCGGCGCCGATGCACCCACCATCCCTTACGAAGGGTTATGGTGGAAACCCCCCCTCGGGCCGGTCCGTCTCCCCCCCACGGACCGGCCCGTTTTTCGTTGCGGACTTCCGGAACCTCTCCAGGGGAGCCGACGTCCCGTCCAAGGGGCCCGTGCCGTGCCCAAGCCCCCGGCAGGGGTAGGCTCGGCGGCTCCGGCACCCCTATCCCGCGCCAACCCCCGGAGGGCCACGTGAACCTGCGCGACAAGCTGCGCAGCCTGCTCGTCAGGCTCTACGCACGCCGGGTGGAGGGTCACCTGGACCACGATCAGGTGCCCAAGCACATCGGCGTCATCATGGACGGCAACCGCCGCTGGGCGAAGGCGTCCGGCTCCACGACCGTCCACGGCCACCGGGCCGGTGCCGAGAAGATCGAGGAGTTCCTCGGCTGGTGCACCGAGACCGACGTCAAGGTCGTCACCCTGTGGCTGCTGTCCACGGACAACTTCGACCGCGCGCAGGACGAGCTCGTCCCCCTGCTCGGCATCATCGAGGACGTCGTCCGTACCCTCGCCGCCGACGGCCGCTGGCGGGTGCACCACGTCGGCACGCCCGACCTGCTGCCCTCGCCGATGCAGACCGCGCTGAAGGAGGCCGAGGAGGCCACCGCCCACATCGACGGAATACTCGTCAACGTGGCCATCGGCTACGGCGGCCGGCAGGAGATCGCCGACGCCGTGCGGTCCATGCTGATGGACGCCCACGACAAGGGCGTGTCCATGGAGGCCCTCGCCGACTCCGTCGACATCGACATGATCGGCCGTCACCTCTACACCGGCGCCCAGCCCGACCCGGACCTCGTCATCCGCACCAGCGGCGAGCAGCGGCTGTCCGGATTCATGCTCTGGCAGACCGCCCACTCGGAGTACTACTTCTGCGACGTGTTCTGGCCCGCCTTCCGCAAGGTGGACTTCCTGCGCGCCCTGCGCGACTACGCCGCACGTCACCGCCGCTACGGCGGCTGACCGCACACCGCACCGCCCCGTCGCCGCCCGGCGCCGGGGCGGTTGCCGTATACCCCGGTTCGGGTGGAAGTAACAAGGAGTTCACCGGCGCGCTGTTGGCTGCATTTGCATGGCGGCGCATGTTCGAGGGCATAAGCCAAGCAGGTCGACACCCGAACCACGGGTGTCGGATCTCAGCGGACGGCTCGGGGCCGTCCGCCCGGGAGGCCCTTTGCACCAGCCGGACCGTGCGGTCACTGCACGGAAACAGCCGCGGAGGGCCGGTTCTCGGCCCGCCATGCGCAGGGGCCGTCGACCGGTCCAGCTCCACTTCGTCGCTCCCCGACCTCATCCGAGGGGGTACGTCCTTCCGTGGTGACCAGCACAAAGCGCCACAAGCCAGACCGGCGCACCTATGTTCTCGACACCAGCGTCCTGCTGGCCGACCCGAACGCCCTGACCCGCTTCGACGAGCACGAGGTCGTGCTCCCCATCGTGGTGGTCACGGAGCTGGAGGCCAAGCGGCACCATCCGGAGCTCGGCTACTTCGCCCGCCAGGCGCTGCGCCTGCTGGACGACTACCGGGTGAAGCACGGTCGCCTCGACGCCCCCATCCCGATCGGGGAGCTGGGCGGGACCGTCCGTGTCGAGCTCAACCACTCGGACCCCAGCGTGCTGCCCACCGGCTACCGCCTGGGGGACAACGACTCCCGCATCCTCGCGGTGGCCCGCAATCTGCAGGCCGAGGGGTTCGACGTCACCGTCGTGTCGAAGGACCTGCCGCTGAGGATCAAGGCCTCGTCCGTGGGCCTGCTCGCCGAGGAGTACCGGGCCGAACTCGCCATCACGGAGAACTCGGGCTGGACGGGGATGAGCGAACTGACGCTCCCCGGCGAGCAGGTGGACGTCCTCTTCGAGGAGGGACACGTGTACGTGCCGGAGGCCTCCGGCCTCCCCGTGCACACCGGCCTGACCATCCAGTCCGAGCGCGGCAAGGCCCTCGGCCGGGTCACCGCCGAGGGCAACGTCCGCCTGGTCCGCGGCGACCGCGAGGCGTTCGGCATCAAGGGCCGCAGTGCCGAGCAGCGCATCGCGCTCGACCTGCTGCTCGACCCGGACGTCGGCATCGTCTCGATGGGCGGCCGGGCCGGCACCGGCAAGTCGGCGCTGGCGCTGTGCGCGGGCCTGGAGGCGGTCCTGGAGCGCCGTCAGCACGAGAAGGTGATGGTCTTCCGGCCGCTGTACGCGGTCGGCGGGCAGGAGTTGGGCTATCTGCCGGGTTCCGAGGCGGAGAAGATGAGCCCGTGGGCGCAGGCCGTCTTCGACACCCTCTCGGCGGTCACCAGCCGCGAGGTCATCGAGGAGGTCACCGCGCGCGGGATGCTGGAGGTGCTCCCGCTCACGCACATCCGCGGCCGTTCGCTGCACGACGCGTTCGTGATCGTGGACGAGGCGCAGTCGCTGGAACGGAACGTGCTGCTGACCGTGCTGTCCCGGATCGGCGCCAATTCGCGGGTCGTTCTGACCCATGACGTGGCACAGCGGGACAATCTGCGCGTCGGGCGCTACGACGGTGTGGTCGCCGTCGTGGAGAAGCTGAAGGGACACCCGCTCTTCGCCCATGTCACGCTGAACCGGTCCGAGAGGTCCCAGATCGCGGCCCTTGTGACCGAAATGCTCGAAGACGGCCATATCTGAGCCGTAACAACCCAGTTGGCGCCGTCCGGTAAAGGTCAGAAGCCTAGCCGGGCGGCGCCTTGGCGTGTGGAGCTTTCCGGAAATCCCCAGGGCGAAACGGGATGTGAGCTTTCACACGCAACTCAGAATTGCCACCCGGCGTCCGGTTACGGCAGAGTCTCAGTCCTGTCAGGCCCCGCATACGACACACCTGTACCCCCAGCGGTACAGCACCACAGAAGCACCATCAACTCCATAGAGTTCGTCGTATGCCGCCCGAGCACCACGTGGCGCTCCCTTCCGGGGAGTTGCCCACCGGGCCCGCGCCTCCCGTGACCCCGCAGTTGGGAGGCCAGTGTCAGGGGGCACGATTGCGTCCGCCAGGGTCACCGAAGCGGGCGATGCTGGAAGGAAACCGTGTGAGCCGGATTTCGGTCCGGGGATTCGCAGTGGCCTCGGCCACCGCGGTCACCGCCGTCGGAAGCGTCGTCGGAGTTGCCTCGGGCAGCGTCGCGCAGAACAACGACGCCGAGCCGACGGCCGCCGACACCACGCTCCTCGCGGACATACCCGCGGGTCAGCAGGCCCAGGTCCAGTCCGCGTCCCTGACGCAGCAGGCCGACGCACAGGCCATCGCCGCGGACGCGAGCGCCAAGAAGGACGCCGAAGCGGCGGCCCGTAAGGCGGCTGCCGAGTCCGCGATCGCGAAGAAGGCCGCTGCCGAGAAGGCGGCGAAGGAGGCCAAGGAGCGCGCCGAGGCGAAGACCGAGGCCGCGAGCCGCGACAGCGCCCGCGACTCCTCCAGCTTCCCGGTCCAGAGCAGCTACACCGTCGCGCAGATCCAGGCGATGGCGCGTCAGATGGTGGCCGGCGACCAGTTCCAGTGCTTCAGCAACATCGTGGACCACGAGTCCAGCTGGAACTACCACGCGGTCAACGCCTCCTCCGGTGCCTACGGTCTCTTCCAGGCCCTGCCCGCTGGCAAGTACGCCTCGGCAGGTGCCGACTGGCAGACCAACCCGGCGACCCAAATCAAGTGGGGCCTCAACTACATGAACAGCCGGTACGGCAGCCCCTGCCAGGCCTGGTCGTTCTGGTCGGCGAACCACTGGTACTAGTCCGGCCCGCTCCCGCTCAACCTTGCGCAGCCCCTCCCCGTCCTCAGGGGAGGGGCTTTCGCCCTGTACGGTCGTATGCGAACGACTCCAGGGGGGAGTGGTGGCGAGCGCCCGGGAACGCGGGGGAAGAGGACGGATGATGTCGCGAGTGCCAGGGTGGCTCGGCCGGCTCGGTGCCGGCCTGACCGAGATGGGCGAGCGGCTGGACGAGCGCCGCGCGGAGGTCGAGCAGGAGCACGACGGCCGCCCCGACGGCACCGGACCCGCACCGGCCGGCGCCGCCGCCCCGGCGAAGCCCGCTCCCCGGCCCGCGCCTCCGGCCGGTCCCCGCCCCGATCCCGCCGAGGCGGTGCCCTGGGGTGTCCGGGTCGCGGCCGAGGCCGGCTGGCGGCTGCTGATCCTCGCCGGCACCGTGTGGGTGCTGATGCGGGTCATCAGTGCCGTGCAGCTGGTGGTGTTCGCCTTCGTCATCGCCCTCTTGGTGACCGCGCTGCTGCAGCCGACGGTCGCCCGGCTCACCCGCCGCGGAGTGCCGCGCGGCCCGGCCACCGCGCTCACCGCCATCTCCGGCTTCGTCGTCATCGGGCTGATGGGCTGGTTCGTGACCTGGCAGGTCATGGAGAACATCGACACGCTCTCCACCCAGATCCAGTCCGGCATCGACGACTTGCGCGACTGGCTGCTGAAGAGTCCCTTCCACGTCACCGACAAGCAGATCAACCAGATCGCCAAGAACCTCCGCGAGGCGATCGGCGCCAACACCGACCAGATCACCTCCGCGGGCCTGGAGGGCGTTCAGGTCATCATCGAGGCGCTCACCGGCATCCTGCTGGTGTTCTTCTCGACGCTCTTCCTGCTCTACGACGGCAAGCGCATCTGGGAGTGGTTCCTGAAGCTGGTGCCCGCCGCCGCCCGCCCGGGCGTGGCCGGCGCCGGCCCGCGCGCCTGGCGCACCCTGACCGCCTATGTGCGCGGCACGGTCCTGGTCGCCCTGATCGACGCGATCTTCATCGGCATCGGCATCTACTTCCTGGACGTGCCGATGGCCGTCCCGCTGGCCGTCTTCATCTTCCTGTTCTCCTTCATCCCGCTCGTCGGCGCGGTCGCCTCCGGCGCGCTGGCGGTGATCGTGGCCCTGGTCACCCAGGGTGTCTTCACGGCTGTCATGACCCTGGTGGTGGTCCTCGCGGTCCAGCAGATCGAGGGTCATGTCCTGCAGCCGTTCATCCTCGGCCGCGCGGTCCGCGTCCACCCGCTGGCGGTCGTGCTGACCGTGGCGGCCGGCGGCATGGTGGCCGGCATCGGCGGCGCCGTGGTGGCCGTACCGCTGGTGGCGGTGACGAACACGGTCGTGGGCTATCTGCGGAAGTACTCGGAGGAGGTCCCCCGGCAGCGGGACGGTGCCGGCCCTCAGGACGACGTGACCGTGGCGGAGAACGCGGAAGACCCCGCCCACCAGGAGTGAGCGGGGTCTGACGAAGCGGGCCTCACTCGGCGAGAACCGCCTCGGCGTCCAGCGTGACGCCGACCGCCTGGATCACGGAGGCGATCTTGAACGCCTCCTGGACGGCCTCGCGCTCCACGCCGGCCTTGCGCAGCACCTGCTCGTGCGAGTCCAGGCACATGCCACAGCCGTTGATCGCGGAGACCGCGAACGACCACAGCTCGAAGTCGACCTTCTCCACGCCCGGGTTGCCGATGACGTTCATCCGCAGACCCGCGCGCAGGGTGCCGTACTCGTGGTCCGACAGCAGGTGGCGCGTCCGGTAGAAGACGTTGTTCATCGCCATGACGGCTGCTGCCGCCTTGGCGGCCTGGTACGCCTCCGGCGTCAGGTTCGCCTTCGCCTCCGGCTCCAGCTCACGCAGCACGATCGGGGAACGGGAGGCGATGGCGGTCGCCAGCACCGTGCCCCACAGCTGCTGCGCCGGGAGGTCGGAGTTGCCGATGACCGAGCCCAGGTTGAGCTTGAGGTCCTTGGCGTAGTCCGGGACGCGGGACTTCAGGGAGTCGAGCGACATGGGTCACTCACCAGCCAGCAGCGCGACCGGGTCCAGGGTGTCCTCGCCCTTGGTCCAGTTGCACGGGCACAGCTCGTCGGTCTGCAGGGCGTCCAGCACCCGCAGGACCTCCTTGGGGTTACGGCCCACGGAACCGGCGGTGACCATGGTGAACTGGATCTCGCGGTTCGGGTCGACGATGAAGACGGCGCGCTGCGCGAAGCCGTCCTCGCCCTCGATGCCGAGGTCGCGCATCAGCTCGTGCTTGGAGTCGGCAAGCATCGGGAACGGCAGGTCGGTCAGGTCCGGGTGGTCCTTGCGCCAGGCGTGGTGGACGAACTCGGAGTCACCGGAGAAGCCGAGGATCTGGGCGTCGCGGTCGGCGAACTCGTCGTTCAGCTTCCCGAACGCGGCGATCTCGGTCGGGCAGACGAAGGTGAAGTCCTTCGGCCATGCGAACACGACCAGCCACTTGCCCTCGTAGGACTTGTGGTGGATCTGCTCGAACTCCTTGCCCTTCTCCAGCGAGACGCAGGCGGTCAGTTCGAACTCGGGGAACTTGTCACCGACAGTGAGCACATGCTCTCCTTGCAGCGAGGAAAGACCCCTTTTGAGGATCTTTCCCATGGGTTGGACGTTGTCGATGTTGGCACAGGGTGGATTGATTAGGGAAATAGCTACACTCGGTCATGTTGATCGGAGGTGGCTATCAGTGACCATGAGTAACGGCAAGCAGAGGCAGCCGACCCTCGCCCAGCTGCGTGCCTTCGCGGCCGTCGCCGAGTACCTGCACTTCCGGGACGCGGCGGCGGCCATCGGGATGAGCCAGCCCGCCCTCTCGGGCGCGGTCTCGGCGCTGGAGGAGACCCTCGGCGTGACGCTCCTCGAGCGTACGACGCGCAAGGTGCTGCTCTCGTCCGCCGGTGAACGGCTCGCCGTACGGGCCAAGGCGGTGCTGGACGCGGTCGGGGCGCTGATGGAGGAGGCCGAGGCGGTCCGGGCGCCGTTCACGGGCGTGCTGCGCCTCGGGGTGATCCCGACCGTGGCGCCGTATCTGCTGCCGACCGTGCTGCGGCTGGTCCACGACCGCTACCCGTCCCTCGACCTCCAGGTGCACGAGGAGCAGACCGCCAGCCTCCTCGACGGCCTCAACTCCGGTCGCCTCGACCTGCTGTTGCTGGCGGTCCCGCTCGGCGTGCCCGGCGTCGTCGAACTCCCCCTGTTCGACGAGGACTTCATGCTCGTCACCCCGATCGACCACTGGCTCGGCGGCCGGGAGGGGATCCCCCGCGAGGCGCTGAAGGAGCTGAACCTGCTGCTCCTGGACGAGGGGCACTGCCTGCGCGACCAGGCCCTCGACATCTGCCGGGAGGCCGGCCGCGCGGACGCGCCGGTCACCACCACCGCCGCCGGCCTGTCCACGCTGGTCCAGCTGGTGGCGGGCGGCCTCGGCTGCACGCTGCTGCCGCGTACCGCGTTGAAGCTGGAGACGGCGCGCAGCAGCCAGCTCCTCACCGGCTCGTTCGCCGATCCGGCTCCGAGCCGGCGCGTCGCCCTCGCCATGCGGACGGGGGCGGCGCGCTCCGCGGAGTACGAGGAGCTGGCTGCTGCTCTGCGGGACGCCCTGCGGGTGCTGCCGGTGAGGGTTCTGGACTAGGAGCTCGCCTACTCGGTGCGCAATCCTTCCGGCCGTACCAGCCGCATCAGCGGCGGCAGGCTCAGCAGCGTCACCGCGAGGACCACCCCTGCCCCGGCGCCCGTCATCGCCAGCACGCCCGACCAGTCCACGGACACGGTCGTGCCCACCATCTTCAGCAGTACCGCGCCGAGCGTCAGCCCGACGGCCGAGGCGAGCAGCAGGCCCAGGGCGACCGGGATGGCCGTCTGCCACAGCACCGACACGCCGAGGGTGCGTCGCCGGGTGCCGAACGCGACCAGCGCCGACAGCAGTCGCTTGCGCTCGCGCAACTGCTCCAGCTGGGAGACCAGCAGGCTCAGGCCGATCAGCGCCAGCACACAGATGGCGCCGGCGAACGTCCCGGTGCGGATGGAGGTGAACTTGTTCGACTCCTCGGTGGCCGACCACAACATCGTGTCCGCCATCGGGTCGATCGCCGCCGCCGTGTTGCGGACGTACTCGCGCACGTCCGGGACCGACTCGTCGATCGACACGTACACCGACCCGCTGAACGCCACGGTGCGGCGACCGGGCGCGGCGGACGGGGTCAGCAGGAACCCGCCGATCTTGTTGCCGTCCGGGGAGGTGATGGCGCGGACGTGCTTCAGGCCGCCCGGTACGGTCCAGGTGATCTCCGGCCGCTGGTGGACGCCGAAGTTCATGTCGAGCCAGACCCGGCGGCCCGTCCTGGCCAGCTTCGCCGTGTCGGCGTCGGAGGTGCTGTCGGACCCGGTGGCCACGAAGACGTCGCCGTCGTGGCAGCTGGGCAGCCGGGCCAGCTCGCGCAGGGCCGCGCAGTCGCCGACCGTGACGCCGGTCGAGGCCGTGGGTCCCTTGCCGTGCCAGCTCCGGTCGCCGACGTCGGCGCTGCCCAGTGCGACGGCCTTGCTCACGCCCTCGGTGGCGGCGAACTTCTTGGCGGCCGTGGTGAAGTCGACCCCCCGTGACAGGTTGACCTGCATCTGCGCCCGAGTGGTGTCCTGTCCGGTGACCTTGGTGTAGCCGCCCTGGACGCCCGCGAACAGCATCTGTATCGCGATCGCCCCGGCCACCGCGACCGCGATGCCGTTCACCATGCGGGCCGCCGAGTCGCTCTTCAACTGCAGCCGTCGTACCGCCAGCTGCCAGGCCGCCCCGCCGGCGCCGAGCCGGGCCACCACCGCTTCGACGACCCACGGCAGCAGCACGGACACACCGAGGAGCAGCAGCAGGACGCCCCCGATCACCTGGTACTCGTTGAAGTAGCCGTTCTCCGAGCCCTTCCCGATCATCGGGGCGAGCAGCCCCAGACCGGCCAGCGGCAGCAGCAGCCGCCACCACAGCCGGCGGCGCCTGGCCTTGGCCGTGCGGACCACGCCCAGCGGCTCGATGACCACCCCGCGCAGCGCGAACAGGGTCACCAGCACCGCCGCCGCCGGAACGGCGATCGCGACCAGGACGACCAGGGTCGGCGAGGGGTTGAGGTAGCTGGGGAACACGCTGACGCCCATGATCTCGACCGAGCCCGCGAGCTGCCGGCCGAGCAGGAAGAAGACCGTGCCGAGGGCCAGTCCGACCAGGGACCCGGCCAGGGCCTCGCCCGCCGCGACGCGCCGGGTCATCCGGCTGTCGGCGCCCACCAGCCGCAGCGCGGCCAGCCTGCGGTCGCGCCGCTCCCCGCCGAACCGTACGGCGGCGGCGATGAACACGGCGACCGGCATCAGCAGCACCACGAAGACGACCAGCACCAGCAGCAGCAGGACCGGGTCCAGCCGTTTCGTCTCGGTCCGCTTCGGCGGGCCGAACGTGTCGATCCGGGCCGTCTGCCAGCCGTTGATCCGCGGGGCCAGGTTCTTCGCGCCGGCGTAGTAGGCGAGTTCGTGCGAGCCGATGAGGCCGCTCTCGCCGATCGTCCCGACGATCCGGTACGGCAGCCGCTCGCGCAGCAGCTTCCCGCTGTCGGAGGCGAGCAGGTGCTTCAGCGCGGGGGAGACGACCATGTCGCCCGGCGCCGGGTACGCCGACAGGCCCGGCGCGATCGGTGCCCGCGGTCCCTCGGGTTCCACCAGCCGGCCGCGCACGTCGCTGCCGCGGAACGTCGAGTTGGCGTCGGAGATCACCAGGGTGTCAGCGGCCTTGGGCCGGGACGGACCGTAGGTGTAGTCCAGGCGGGCCGCGTCGCGGTCGTGCCGTACCGCCATCGCGTTGGGGATCGCGGTCGTCAGCAGCAGCAGCGCCACGCCGAGGCCGACACCGACCGCCGTCAGCAGCACCCGGATCCAGCCCTCGCGCCCGCCGGTGAAGGCGAACCGGACCCCCATGCCCAGATCCCTGCACCACTGGCGGCTGTTCATATGGCGCGCTCCATGTCCCGGGACTTGCCGTCGCGTACGACGATCTCGCGGTCGGAGTAGGCGGCCACCCGGGCCTCGTGCGTGACGAGGACGACGGCTGCGTTGGTGGAGCGGGCCGCGTCGGTCAGCAGCTCCATCACGCGCTCCCCGTTGAGGGAGTCGAGCGCGCCGGTCGGCTCGTCGGCGAAGATCACCCGGGGCGTCGTGACCAGCGCCCGCGCCACCGCGACGCGCTGCCCCTGGCCGCCGGAGACCTCGCCGGGCCGCTTGTCCTTGAGATCGTCCACCTCCAGCCGCTCCATCCAGCCGAGCGCGGCCTTCTCGGCCTGCTTGCGGGAGGTGCCGTTCAGCCGCAGCGGCAGCGCCACGTTCTCCACACAGGTCAGCTCCGGGACGAGCTGGCCGAACTGGAAGACGAATCCGAACTCGCTGCGGCGCAGCGCGCTGCGTTCGGAGTCGGACATGCCGGCCAGTTCGCGGCCGTTGTAGAGGATGGAGCCCGAGTCGGGCGGCACGATGCCGGCGAGGCAGTGCAGCAGCGTCGACTTGCCGGAGCCGGAGGGGCCCATCACGGCGACGACCTCGCCGGGGTGGATGGAGAACTCGGCGCCGTCCAGCGCGAGCGTGGGGCCGTAGGCCTTGCGCAGGTCGTCGGCGACCAGCAGGGAACCGGCGGGATGGGTCATTTGGCCACCGCCTCACGAAGCTTGTCGAGGCGCGCCGCGGTCAGCTCCAGCCAGCGCAGGTCGGCCTCGAGATGGAACAGGGCGTGGTCGCAGATCAGCTGGTCCGCGAGGTCGCCCTTGCGCTTGCGGTCGGTCAGGATCCGCATGCTGCGCAGATGCTCGGCGCGCTGGGTGTCGAGGATGACGGCCGCGTCGCGGTGGGTGAGGAGAGCGAGGACGACCTTGGTGTAGAGGGTCGACTGGAGGTACTCCTCCGGCTTCTCCGGGGTCTCGAGCCAGCGCTCGACGTCGGTGACGCCCGCGTCGGTGATGGCGTACCGCTTGCGCTCGGGACCGCCGCCCGCCTCGATGCCGTCGACTTCCACGAGGCCGTGCTTCAGCAGCCGGGACATCGTGGAGTAGACCTGGCCGTAGTGCAGCGGCCGGTCGTGACCGAACTTCTCGTCGAAGGCGCGCTTCAGGTCGTAGCCGTGGCGCGGTCCCGACTCCAGGATCCCCAGAAGGGTGTGACCGATGGACATGCCCCGCACTCTACACACGGTGTATACGCGGGATGTATACGTGCCGTGTGCAGACCATGGCGGGGGGTGCACAGGCGCAGGTGGGGCCCGGTGGGGGCCCGATTGTCACGGTTACGAAACAGGCGGCCGGCCACGGCGCGGAAGCGGCCCGGTGTCTTTGGGCAGACGCCCCGCCTCGGCCAGTGCCTTCCGCAGCAGGAACTCGATCTGCGCGTTGGCGGACCGCAGCTCGTCACCGGCCCACCGGGCGAGCGCCTCGTACACCGACGGGTCCAGCCGCAGCAGCACCTGCTTGCGCTGCTGCGGCTGTCGCCGCTTCGGGGACTCCGAGGATTCCGTCACTGGTAGAGCGTCCCGGTGTTGAGGACCGGCTGCGGGGCCCGGTCGCCGCACAGCACCACCATCAGGTTGGAGACCATCGCCGCCTTGCGCTCCTCGTCCAGTTCCACGATGTCCGCCTCCGCGATCCGGCCGAGTGCCGCCTCGACCATGCCGACCGCGCCGTCCACGATCTGCCGCCGGGCGGCCACGACGGCGCCCGCCTGCTGCCGCTGGAGCATCGCCGAGGCGATCTCGGGAGCGTACGCGAGATGGGTGAAGCGCGACTCGATGATGTGCACTCCGGCCGCCTCCACCCGTGCCTGCAGCTCGACGGCGAGCTTCTCGGTGATCTCCTCGGCGTTGCCGCGCAGCGACAGGCCGTCCTCGTCATGGGCGTCGTAGGGGTACTCGATCGCGATGTGCCGCACGGCCGTCTCGGTCTGCGTGGCGACGAACTCGGCGAAGTCGTCCACCTCGAACGTGGCCTGCGCGGTGTCCTGGACCTTCCAGACCACGACCGCGGCCAGCTCGATCGGGTTGCCGTAGGCGTCGTTGACCTTCAGGACGGCGGTCTCGTGGTTGCGCACCCGGGTGGAGATCCGGGTCCGTGAGGTGAAGGGGTTCACCCAGCGCAGACCGTCCTGCCGGATCGTGCCCCGGTAGCGCCCGAAGAGCTGGACCACGCGGGCCTCGCCCGGCGCGACCGTGTTCAGGCCGCGCATGGCGATGACGGCGGCCAGGAAGACGACGACCCCGGCGATGATCAGCCCGCCCTTGGCGCCGGCGGCGGAGACCGCCGAGGCGCCCGCGAAGAGGGCGACGGCGACGGCGAGCCCGAGCAGCCCCAGCAGCAGGGCGAGCCCGCCGCCGATGCTGTGCGCATTGAACTCCCGCACCCGCGGCGCGGGCAGCTCGGGTACGTCGGCGGTGGCGGCCGGGTCGGATGCGGACATGGCGGATCCCCGTTTCTCGTGCGGCCCGCCTCGGCGGGCCTAGCTTCCTTCTAGCTAAGTGATATCACTTTTATGGCCGGAGGCAACCCCATGGCCTCCAGATCCGTCGGTTCCCTGTGGGGCGGGTGCTGATTGTCACGTCCGTAAAAGAGCGGATCGGACGCCCTTTGTCATATAGACGGGTGTTAGCTTTCGGAGCTGACCCCGAGACGGAAGCGGAGCACAGGGACTCATGGGACGAGCGGAAGAGAGACGAGCGCGACAGCGCGGTGGCCGCCGCGCGGCGCCCAAGCGCCCCCGCTCCTCGACACCCGCGGCAGGCGTGGCCGGCACCGGACCCGCATCCGGCGGCAAGCCGGCCAAGAGCTTCATACGCCGGCTCTTCACCTGGAAGAAGATCCTCGGCACGTTCTTCGGCCTGTGCCTGCTGGTGATCGCGGCCTTCATCGGGCTGTACATGTACGTGGACATACCGGCGGGCAACGCCGACGCCCAGTTGCAGAGCAACATCTACAAGTACAGCGACGGCACGATGCTCACCCGCACCGGCCAGCTCAACCGTGAGAGCGTCGACCTCTCCGACGTCCCCAAGGACGTCCAGCACACCTTCGTCGCGGCCGAGAACAAGTCCTTCTACCACGACGCCGGCGTCGACCTGAAGGGCACCGCCCGCGGTGTGCTCAACACCGTCATGGGGCGCGGCACGCAGGGCGGTTCGACGATCACCCAGCAGTACGTCAAGAACTACTACCTGGACCAGAACCAGACCGTCTCGCGCAAGCTGAAGGAACTGGTCATCTCGCTGAAGCTGGACCGCCAGAAGTCCAAGGAGTACATCCTGGCGGGCTACATCAACACCAGCTACTACGGCCGCGGCGCCTACGGCATCCAGGCCGCGGCACAGGCGTACTACCACAAGGACGCCAAGAAGCTCTCGGTCCAGGAGGGCGCCTACCTCGCCGCGCTGCTCCAGGCGCCGAACCAGTACGACTGGAACCAGGCGACCGACACGGGCAAGAAGCTCGCGGTGGCCCGCTGGAACTACGTCCTGGACAACATGGTCAAGCAGCACTGGCTGGACGCGGGCAAGCGCCAGGGCCTGACCTTCCCGAAGCCGAAGGAGCCCAAGGCGGCGCCCGGCATGAAGGGGCAGACCGGCTACCTGGTGGACGCGGCCAACACGGCGCTGGAGAAGCGGCTGGTCGCCCAGGGCAGCGCCGCCACCCTCGGGGACGCCGAGGCGCTGGTGCGCAAGGGCGGCTGGACCATCACGCTCAACATCGAGAAGAAGAAGCAGCACCGGCTGGAGCAGGCCGTCAAGGAAGAGCTGACCAGCAAGCTCGATGCGAAGAAGCGCCCGGTCGACGGCGACGTCCAGCCCGGTGCCGTGTCCGTCGACCCGAAGACGGGCAAGGTCGTGGCCATGTACGGCGGCACGGACTACTTCAAGCACTTCTACAACAACGCGACCCGCCGCGACTACCAGCCGGCGTCGACCTTCAAGCCGGTCATCCTGGCCGCCGCGATCCAGGAGGCCGCGACCACCCAGGACGGCAAGGCGATCTCGGCCGACACGGTCTACGACGGCACCAGCGGCCGCCAGGTCCTGGACCACGGCACCCGGGTCGGCTTCGGCCCGCCGAACGAGGACCACCGCGACTACGGCCCCATCACCGTCCAGCAGGCCATGAACAACTCCGTCAACTCCGTCTTCGCGCAGATGGGCATGGACGTGGGCATGGACAAGGTGATGAGCACGGCCAAGGACCTCGGCATGGACACCGAGGGCATGGAGCCCGTGCCCGCCCAGACCCTGGGCTCGATGGGCGCCAGCCCGCTGGAGATGGCCGGGATCTACGCCACCTTCGCCAACCACGGCACCAAGGTGACCCCGACGATCGTCAAGTCGGCCGAGAACAAGAGCCACCCCGACATCGAGTTCCCCGACCCGATCGGCGGCCCGGTGATCAGCCGGACCACAGCCGACACGGTGACCTCGGTGCTCACCGGCGTGGTCGACGACGGTACGGCTAAGACGAACGTGGCGAAGAACCCGCTGCGCACCGGCCAGCAGGTGGCCGGCAAGACCGGTACCTCCGACGAGGACAGGTCCGCCTGGTTCACCGGCTACACCCCCGACCTCGTCACCTCCGTCGGCCTGTTCGGCGAGAACAAGAACCACCGGCACGTGTCCCTGACCGGCGCGACCGGATTGATCCCGCCCCGCATCAACGGCGGTGGCTACCCGGCGCAGATCTGGGCCGACTACACCTTCGGCGTGACGGACGGGGCTGCCCGGTTCGACCTGAACACGGACCAGGGCGCGGCCGTCGAGCCGAGCACGACCCCGACCCCCAGCCGGACCCCGTCCCAGACGCCGTCGCAGACGCCGTCCAGCTCGGCGCCGACGTCCGAGTCGCCGTCGCAGACGCCGTCCCGGACGCCGTCGCAGACCCCGTCCCAGACACCCAGCCAGACCCCGAGCCAGAGCCCGACGACCAAGGAGCCGACGGGCGGGGAGAGCTCACCCGAGGATCCGCTCGACCTCGGCGACCAGTAGGAGACACACGTGAGGGGCGCCCGGTGCTCACCGGGCGCCCCTCACGCATGTGCCGGGCCCTCAGCCGCGGTTCAGCTCGAACCAGACCACCTTGCCGGTGCTCAGCCGGGTCGCACCCCAGCGCCGGGCCAGCTTGTTGACCAGGTACAGACCGCGCCCGCCCTCGTCCGTGGCCCGGGCCTGCCGCAGCCGCGGAAGCTGCGGCACGTCGTCGCCGACCTCGCAGCGCAGCACGTTCGTGCGCAGCAGCCTCAGCGTCACCGGCCGGGAGGCGTACCGCACGGCGTTCGTCACGACCTCGCTGACCAGCAGCTCCACCGAGTCGGTCAGCTCCTCCAGGTCCCAGCGGGCGAGGGCACGCCGGGCCAGCCTGCGTGCCTGGCCCGGAGCGGAGTCCTCCGGGGACAGCGTCCAGTACGCCACGTCGCTCGGCGCGATCCCGTCGAAGCGGGCCGCGAGCAGCGCGATGTCGTCGTCCCGGTCGCCCGGGCCGAGCATGTCCAGCACCTCGTCGCACAGCGCCTCGAGCGGCGGCGGATGGTCGGGGCCGGTCAACTGCGCGGTCGCGGCGAGCCGTTCGCGCAGCTGCTCTATCCCGGTCCACACGTCCCGCAGCCGGGACTCCACCAGGCCGTCGGTGTAGAGCAGCAGCGTCGCCCCGGCGGGTGCGTCCAGCTCGACCGCCTCGAAGTCGACCCCGCCGACCCCGATCGGCGCGCCCGGCGGCACCCGCAGCACCTCGGCCCGGCCGCCCAGGTGCAGCAGCACGGGCGGCGGATGGCCGGCGTTGGCGATGGTGATGCGGTGCGTGACCGGGTCGTAGACGGCGTACAGGCAGGTCGCCATGCGGTCGGTGCCGAGCCGCTGCGCCTGCTCGTCCAGGTGGTGCAGGACCTCCTGCGGCGGCAGATCGAGCCCGGCCAGGGTCTGCGCGGTCGTCCGCAGCTGGCCCATGATCGCCGCCGACGTCATGGAGTGCCCCATGACGTCACCGACCACCAGCGCGACCCGGCTGCCCGGCAGCGGGATCGCGTCGTACCAGTCGCCGCCCACCCGCGCGGTCTCCGCGGCCGGCAGATACCGCGAGGCCAGCCGCACGCCGGTCGGGCGGGGCAGGGTCTCGGGCAGCATGGTGCGCTGCAGCTCGTCGGCGATGTAGGCCTCCCGGCCGTACAGCACCGCCTTGTCGATGCCGAGCGCGCTGTGCGTGGCCAGCTGGGCGGCGACCAGCAGGTCGTCCGCCTCGAACGCGAGCCGCTCCGGGCGGCGCAGGAACAGCGCCGCGCCGATCACCCGGCGCCGGCCGCGCAGCGGCGCGAGGATCGCGTGCTGCCCGGACGGCACGACCGCCTCGCTGCCCTCGCCGAGCAGCTCGGGCAGCGCGGCCCGGGCGGCGGGCGCGTCGGCGAACACCGGCCGCACCCCGCGCAGCACCTCGTTCAGCGCGCCGCCGGGGCGCACCTCGCACAGCTCGGTCGTCAGCGACGACAGGTCCGCCAGCGCGGTCGGCTCCGGATCCGGGTCGAAGGCCGGCGGCAGCGGCACACCGTCGGTGTCCCGCTCCTGAGGGATCCGGTCGGTACGGCGCAGCCGCAGCACCACCGGACCGGTGGGCCGCTCGTCGCCGACCGGCAGCGGGTCGCGCAGATAGACCAGGATCGCGTCCGAGAAGGTCGGCACGGTGGCCCGGCACAGCCCCATCACGATCTCGTCCAGATCGAGACCGCGGGCGATCCGCCGGGTGGCCGCGCCGACGAACCTGAGCCGGTCGCCGTCGCGCCGCATCGGCATCGGCCGGCCCGGCGGCAGCCCGCGCCCGGTACGGCGCTCCGGGCCGCCCGGCGTCCGGTCGGACTCGGCGGCGGGCTGCGGCGGGATGCCTTCCGGTGCGGGACGCGGGCGGTGCGTGCCGGGCTCGGTGGTGGCGGGCTGGGAGTGCTCGGGGCCGTTGACTGGGGGCTCCTTCCCCTTGCCGACTGGGGACTCCTTCCCCGTGCCGTCCTTTCCCTGGCCGCAGGGCGTGGCCGTGCCCGGCCCCGAGGGCGCGCCGTCGGCCCGGGCCTGCACCGGTAAGGCGGGGGTGCCGGGCGGCTTCTGGGTACGCAGGAGCGCCCCGCGGGCCTCCGCGGGGTCGGCGCCCTGGGGGCGCTCGAAGGAGGTGGGCTGCTCCGTCACGCGTGTCGCATCCATCCGTCCGGGGCCATGGGCCTGCCGCGCAGTTGGTCCCGCAGAAATCCCGATACCCGCAATACGTGCCCCAGGAACGGAATTCCCGCGTGGTCAGAGGTTGTTCCTGTGTCACCGTCGGTGCCTGCACGGCCGGCGGTGGTGGTGCCCTGGTGCGCCTCGCTCACGTGCTGCCGCCCCTCGGTGACGATCGATCAGGCCGGGTGCATGCTCCGGTAGTTGCTGTGATGCGCCCTTGCGGAGGACGATCCTACGTTTCTTGCCGGGGGGCGCATCAAGGGTCTCATGAGGACACGTGCGCGGGCGTACGGTCCCAGTCCTCGGGGAGTGACGGTACCTCCCAGGAGGGATCCGGGCGCCAGTGCTGCCAGCCGTCCGGGAACGGCGGTCCCCAGGCGCGGATCACCTCGACCGCGTCCCGCCCGGCCGCCCGCACCCGCTCGGCGGTCTCCTCGTCCATCAGCCCGTCCCGCTGGGCCTGGGCGAACTCGTCCTCGTCGCGCCAGTGCCAACTGCGATCCGGGTGCACGGAGATGTCCAGGAAGTAGTCCTCGGAGTCCACCCCGCCCGCCCAACGTGCCAGCGGCTGCTCAAGATTGACGTACCAGTTCTTGAAGCGCCAGCCCGGCTCCCAGAAAAGCCACACCGACCAGGGCCGGCCCGGCTGGGCCAGCTTCAGCACGCCCGTCCCGAACCACCGGTCCCGCTGCACCGTGCGCGGCTTGGTGTAGCGGGACTCCAGCGGTTCCACGTGCACGGGCGTGCCGTCGGCCAGGACCGGCTTGACGCACTCGGTGCCGGGCGCGAGCCACACCGCGAGCAGCTCCGCGTCGTCGCGCACGACGGTGACGGGTCGGGCGATGTGGACGTGCTCACCGGCGTTCTCCCGGTAACGCCACAGGATCTGGGTCCCGGGGGTCCAGTACGCCGCAGGGGTGGCTGCCATCCGTCTCATCGCTCCGTCGTCCGTCATGCACAGATATTAGGTGCCGTAGGCATACGACGCTGCGGTGCGCATCACGGTTCTGTGGCCGTGGCCGGAAAGGAACGCTCGCGGTTACGGGTGCGTCATCCGCAGGACGTCCAGCGCCTCGTCCAGCTGCTCCCGCGTCAGATCGCCGCGCTCCACGTACCCGCCCTCCAGGACCACGTCACGGATGGTCCTCCGCTCGGCGAGCGACTTCTTGACGACCTTCGCGGCCTCCTCGTAGCCGATGTACTTGTTGAGCGGGGTGACCACGGACGGGGACGACTCGGCGTACTCGCGGGTGCGTTCACGGTCGGCGGTGATGCCGTCGACCGTCCGGTCGGCCAGCAGCCGCGAGACGTTGGCGAGCAGCCGGACGGACTCCAGGACGTTCTTGGCGATGACCGGCAGCATCACGTTCAGCTCGAAGTTCCCGGCGGCACCGGCGGTGGCGATGGTGGTGTCGTTGCCGATGACCTGGGCGGCGACCATCAGTACGGCCTCCGGTACCACGGGGTTGACCTTCCCCGGCATGATCGAGGACCCCGGCTGCAGATCCGGGAGCCGGATCTCGGCGAGCCCGGTCCGCGGCCCGGACGACATCCAGCGCAGATCGTTCGCGATCTTCGTCAGTCCGACCGCGATGGTCCTGAGCTGCCCGCTCGTCTCCACGATCCCGTCCCGGGCGCCCTGCGCCTCGAAGTGGTCGCGGGCCTCGGTGAGGGGCAGCCCGGTGGCCCGGGCGACCTCCTTGATCACGGCGGCGGAGAAGCCGGGCGGGGTGTTGATCCCGGTGCCCACCGCGGTGCCGCCCAGCGGCAACTCGGCCAGGCGCGGCAGGGAGGCCTTCAGCCGCTCGACGCCGTACCGCACCTGGGCCGCGTACCCGCCGAACTCCTGCCCCAGTGTCACCGGCGTCGCGTCCATGAGATGGGTCCGCCCGGACTTCACGACGTCGGCGAACTCCTCGCTCTTGCGGGCGAGGGAGGCGGCCAGATGCTCCAGGGCCGGGACGAGGTCGTGCGTGACGGCGGCGGTGGCGGCGATGTGGATCGACGACGGGAACACGTCGTTGGACGACTGCGAGGCGTTGACGTGGTCGTTGGGGTGCACGTCCCGCCCGAGCCGCTCGGTGGCGAGGGTGGCGATGACCTCGTTGGTGTTCATGTTGGAGGAGGTCCCGGAGCCCGTCTGGAACACGTCGACGGGGAAGTGCTCGTCCCACGCGCCCTCGGCGACCTCCCCGGCCGCCTCCTGGATCGCCTTCGCCACGTCCTGGTCCAGCACACCCAGCTCGGCGTTCACCTTCGCCGCCGCCGCCTTGATCCGGGCCAGCGCCTCGATGTGCGCCCGCTCGATCCGCCGGCCGGAGACGGGGAAGTTCTCGACGGCACGCTGCGTCTGGGCCCGCCACTTGGCGTCCGCCGGGACGCGGACCTCGCCCATGGAGTCGTGCTCGATGCGGTATTCGCTCATGCCGGGTACAGCGGTCGGAGGGGCATGGTTGTTCCGGGGCTGGGCCGGCCGGGTGGCCACGGCGGTGCCAGACTGGGCCGATGGATCATGTGGAGATCGCGGGGGACCTGGTCCGTGACCGTTTCCCGAGGGCCCGTGCCGCCTTCCTGGCCGGCAGCGTCCTGACCGAGCGCCGTACGCCCGCTTCCGACCTGGACATCGTGGTCCTGCTGGCCGGGCCGCCCGCTCCGTTCCGGGAGAGCCTGGTGCACCGGGGCTGGCCGGTGGAGCTGTTCGTCCAGACGGAGGCCGACTGGCGGGGCTTCGCGGAACGGGAGACGGCCGAGCGCGCGTCCCCGCTGCTCGCCATGTGCGCGGACGGCCTGCTGCTGGCCGACGCGGACGGGCTCGGGGCCGCGCTGCAGACCGAGGCCCGCGAACGGCTGGGCGCCGGGCCGCCTCCGGTGCCGGCCACGGAGCTGGAGGACCGGCGGTACGCGCTCACCGACACCCTGGACGACCTGCGGGGCTGCACCGACCCGCTGGAGCGCACGTATCTGGTGGCCGAGCTGCTGCGGCGCGCCTCGGAACTGGCGCTGCTCGCGGGCGGGCACTGGCTGGGCGGCGGCAAGTGGCTCTCCCGGCGCCTCGCCGCTGCCGACCCCGCGCTGCACGACCGGCTGACGACGGGCGCGGCAGCGGCGATCACCGGCACGCCCGAGGGCCTGGACGCCTTCACGGCAGCGGTGCACGAGGCCCTGTCCCGGGCCGGCGGACCCCTGTGGGCCGGGTACAGGCGCGGCTGAGGACGTGGACGTGCAGGAGCCCCCGGTCCACGGCCGGGGGTTCACCGCGGTTCCACGGGGGCTCGGCCGAGACCCGGAACACGCACCGGGACCGACGTGAACGTCGGCACCATCCAGTCCGTCCGGCGTTCGAGGACCAGGCCGTCGTGCCGCACTGCGGACCCGGGGCTCAGCCCCGGGTCCGGTCCCGCCGCACCCCGGGTACTAGGCCAGCCCGGGCCCGCGCACCGGGATCGACGTGAACGTCGGCTGCGGGGCCGGGTCTTGGAAGAAGTCGTTGCCCTTGTCGTCCACGACGATGAACGCGGGGAAGTCCTCGACCTCGATCTTCCAGACCGCCTCCATGCCCAGCTCCTCGTACTCCAGGACCTCGACCTTCTTGATGCAGTCCTGGGCGAGGCGGGCGGCGGGGCCGCCGATGGAGCCGAGGTAGAAGCCGCCGTGGGCGTCGCACGCGTCCGTGACCTGCTTGCTGCGGTTGCCCTTGGCGAGCATCACCTTGGAGCCGCCCGCCGCCTGGAACTGCTCCACGTAGGAGTCCATGCGGCCGGCCGTCGTCGGGCCGAAGGAACCGGAGGCGTAACCCTCGGGGGTCTTCGCCGGGCCGGCGTAGTACACGGGGTGGTCCTTCAGGTACTGCGGCATCTCCTCGCCCGCGTCCAGCCGCTCCTTGATCTTGGCGTGCGCGATGTCGCGGGCCACGACCAGGGGGCCGGTCAGGGAGAGGCGGGTCTTGACCGGGTACTTGGTCAGCTCGGCGAGGATCGTGTCCATCGGCTGGTTGAGGTCGATCCTGACCACGTCCGAGGACTCGTCCAGGCCCGCGGCGGAGCCGCTGTCCAGCTCGGCGTCCGTCGTCTCCGGCAGGAAGCGCGCCGGGTCGGTCTCCAGCTGCTCCAGGAAGACGCCCTCGGCGGTGATCTTCGCGACGGCCTGGCGGTCGGCCGAGCAGGAGACGGCGATGGCGACCGGGCAGGACGCGCCGTGCCGGGGGAGACGGACCACGCGCACGTCGTGGCAGAAGTACTTGCCGCCGAACTGCGCGCCGATGCCGATCTTCTGCGTCAGCTCGAAGACCTTCTGCTCCAGGTCCTTGTCCCGGAAGCCGTGCCCGAGCTCCGAGCCCTCGGCCGGGATCTCGTCCAGGTAGTGCGCGGAGGCGTACTTCGCGGTCTTCAGCGCGTACTCGGCGCTCGTACCGCCGACCACGATCGCCAGGTGGTACGGCGGGCAGGCGGCCGTACCCAGCGAACGGATCTTCTCCTCCAGGAACTTCATCATGGAGGCCTCGTTCAGGACGGCCTTCGTCTCCTGGTACAGGAAGGACTTGTTGGCGCTGCCGCCGCCCTTCGCCATGAACAGGAACTTGTAGGCGCCGCCGTCCGTCGCGTACAGCTCGATCTGCGCCGGGAGGTTGGAGCCGGTGTTCTTCTCCTCCCACATGGTGAGGGGAGCCATCTGCGAGTAGCGCAGGTTCAGCTTCGTGTAGGCGTCGTAGATGCCGCGGCTCAGCGCCTCCTCGTCGCGGCCCTCCGTCAGCACGTTCTGCCCGCGCTTGCCCATGACGATCGCCGTGCCGGTGTCCTGGCACATCGGCAGCACGCCGGCCGCCGCGATGTTCGCGTTCTTCAGCAGGTCCAGCGCGACGAACTTGTCGTTGCTCGACGCCTCGGGGTCGTCGATGATGCGGCGCAGCTGGGCGAGGTGGGCCGGGCGCAGGTAGTGCTGGATGTCGTGGATGGCCTCCTCGGCCAGCTTGCGCAGCGCCTCCGGCTCCACCGTGAGGAACGTCCGCCCGTCGGGCCCCTCGACCGTGGAGACGCCCTCGGACGTCACCAGCCGGTACGGGGTGGTGTCCTCTCCCTGGGGGAGCAGATCGGTGTACGCGAACTCAGGCATCTCAGCCCATTCCTCACTCTGACGGACGGTCGCCCGTCGACGTCGGCGGGCTCCACCAGCCTAGAACCTGCCGCCGACACGGAACCTGTGAGGTAAGGCTCAGTTCGACACGCCCGGGTTCCGCACCACCCCTAGTCGCGATCTATCGCGTTTCGGTACTCTGCTGTCGTGGACCTTCAGAAGCCCGCCCGAACCCAGGACGCCGCGCCGCGCGTCTCCGCCCTGCGTGCCTCGGACGCCGACCGCGACCGGGTCGCCGACATCCTGCGCGAGGCCCTCGCCGAGGGCCGGCTGACCGCCGAGGAGCACGCCGAGCGCGTCGAGGGGGTGCTGCACGCCAAAACGGTGGGCGAGCTGGAGGTCTTCATCCAGGACCTGCCCGCCGCCCATCAGCGTCCGGCCGCCGCCTACGCGCCGGCCCCGCCCCGTCCGACGCCCGGCGCGGTCCCGGCCGAGGCCGACGCCAACGTGGTCGCCGTCTTCAGCAGCGCCGTACGCCGGGGCCGTTGGCGCGCCGGCCGCCGGCTGCACGCGTACTCGATCTTCGGCAGCGTCGAGATCGACCTCAGCGAGGCGATCTTCGAGTACCAGCAGGTCGTCATCAAGGCCGTCTCGGTCTTCGGAGACATCCAGATCCGCGTCCCGGAGAACGTGTCCCTGCGCGGCACCGGGGGCGGCGTCCTCGGCAACTTCGAGGTGGACACGCTGGACTCGGTCGAGGGCGACGCGCCGGTCGTCTACGTCGACGGCTGGGCCGTACTCGGCAACGTGGAGGCGCGTCCGAGGCGCGGCAAGCGCGTGGCGGACATCCTGGACCGCGTGCAGGGCAAGATCGACCGGAAACTGGAGCGGGTCCAGGACAAGGTCGACAGGAAGCTGCGCAAACACCTGGACCGTTGACGGTCGCGAATCCGCCGGTACCGGAGGGGGCCGGTCCTGCGGCGACAGAGGTGCGGGGGGCGTGAACGAGCCGCCACGCGCCTGCGGTTGGGAACGCTGTGCATAGGCGCGCGCACAGCGGGTAGGCCTTGCGTCATCGTCTCTCGCTCGCGAAGCCGTCGTCAGGAGTAGACCGTGCTGCAACCGCCGCATTCGTCCCTGCAGGTAGCTGCCGTTCCGGCCCCGCGGGTGCCGGCGCGAGACAGGGACCAAGACGCTCCCTGGCACACCGAGGCGGTGTGCCGGCGCGACGAGGCCGGTCTGTTCTTCGCTCCGTCGAAGGAACCGACGGCGGCGCGCCTGAGCCGCGAGGAGGCGGCCAAGCGCGTCTGCGCCCGCTGCCCGGTCATGGTCGAGTGCCGCGAGCACGCACTCCTCCAGCCCGAGCCCTACGGCGTCTGGGGCGGCCTCACGGCGGCCGAACGCCGGGTGGTCCTGGCGAGGCGCCGCAGGCGGGAGGTCGAACTGAAGAAGGCGACGAGGGCGACGGCCAACCGCATAGCCGGATAGGCGAAGGAAGGGCGCCCCCTCCGCACCGGGGGCGCTTTCTCACTTCAGGGGCGCGGGGGCCCTTGTCCCGCGGGCGCGGGGTCCACCGGGCGGCTGCTCACTTGGCCCGGTCGAAATCGACCGCGCTGTACGCCCGCAGCTTCCTCAGCCGGTGCTCGGAGTCGATCTTGCGTACCGTCCCCGACTTCGACCGCATCACGATCGACTCGGTCAGCGCGGTCTCCGACCGGTACCGCACACCCCGCAGCAGCTCACCGTCGGTGATACCGGTGGCGACGAAGAACACGTTCTCGCCGGAGACCAGGTCGTCGGTCGTCAGCACGCGGTCCAGATCGTGCCCGGCGTCGATGGCCCGCGCACGCTCCTCCTCGTCCTTGGGCCACAGCTTGCCCTGGATCGTCCCACCCAGGCACTTCACGGCACAGGCCGAGATGATGCCCTCGGGCGTACCGCCGATGCCGAGCAGCAGGTCGACACCCGTGCCCTCGCGCAGTGCGTACACCGAGCCGGCGACATCGCCGTCGGAGATCAGCTTGATGCGCGCGCCGGCCTCCCGGACCTCCCTGATCAGGCCCTCGTGCCGCGGCCGGTCGAGGATGACGACGGTGACGTCCTCCGGCGTGGCCTTCTTCGCCTTGGCGATCCGCTTGATGTTCACGGCCACGGGCGCGTCGATGTCGACGAAGTCGGCGGCCTCGGGGCCGGTGACCAGCTTGTCCATGTAGAACACGGCGGACGGGTCGAACATGGCGCCGCGCTCGGCGGCGGCGAGCACGGCGATGGCGTTCGGCATGCCCTTGGCCGTGAGCGTGGTGCCGTCGATCGGGTCGACCGCGATGTCGACCTCGGGGCCGGTGCCGTCGCCCACGTGCTCCCCGTTGAAGAGCATCGGGGCCTCGTCCTTCTCGCCCTCGCCGATGACGACGACGCCGTTCATCGAGACGGTGGAGACGAGGGTCCGCATGGCGCGCACGGCGGCGCCGTCGGCGCCGTTCTTGTCGCCGCGCCCCACCCAGCGGCCCGCGGCCATGGCGGCGGCTTCGGTCACCCGGACGAGTTCCAGGGCGAGGTTGCGGTCGGGAGCCTCGGAGGGAACATCGAGCTCGGACGGCAGGTGATGATTTTCGGTCATCGGAGCGCACCTTTCTGATACGACGACGGCCGGATGAGGGTGTTGCCCTTGACTCTATCGTTGAGCAGACAAAATGAGCAGGGGACCCCACGGATGAGCGCTTGGGGCACCTGCGACGATAGAGGGCGTGGCAGGTTCGAACGGCAAGCAGAAGACGGTCCGGGACATGGTTCTCTCCCTGGCCCTGATCGGCATCGCGGCGGTGGCCGTCTGGCTCTTCGGCATCCCGCACGACGATCACGCTCCCGACATCAAGCGGGTCGACTACCAGGTCGACCTGCTCACGGCCCGTCGCGCGGCGAGCTACCCGGTGGCCGCCCCCGAGGGCCTGCCGAGCACCTGGAAGGCGACCTCCGTGCGCTTCCAGGGCGAGGAGTCCGACCGCTGGCACCTGGGCTTCCAGACGCCGGACGGCCAGTACGTGCAGCTCGAGCAGTCCGCGCAGAAGCGCTCCGCCTTCATCGACACCGCCAGCCAGGGCGCGTCGGCGACGAAGCGGACCGAGCGGATCGGCGGCCGCACCTGGACCCGCTACACCGGCGGCCGGTACGACGCCCTCGTGCTTCAGGACACGCCCGGCTCCACGACGGTGGTGGCCGGCACCGCGTCCTTCGGCGAGCTGACGAAGATGGCGGCGGCGCTGAGGACGAAGTGACCCACGCACATGGCTGAGGCCCCCGGCATCGCCGGGGGCCTCAGTCATGTGCGGCTGCTCAGACGGTCGTGACGACGTCCTCGTAGGCCAGGCGCGGCGAGCGCGGGAACCAGGCGTCCTCACCCGGCTTGCCGATGTTGACGACCATCAGCGGGGTGTGGTCGTCGTCGAGGAACTCCTTGCGGACGCCCTCGAAGTCCAGGCCGGTCATCGGGCCGGCGGCGAGGCCCGCGGCGCGGACGCCGATGATGAAGTAGGCGGCCTGCAGGGTGGCGTTCAGCGCGGCGGCGCCCTCACGGGCCGGACGCTCGCTGAAGAACACGTCCTTGGCCTGCGGGAAGTGCGGGAAGAGGGCCGGCAGCTCCTCGTGGAACTCGTTGTCCGCGGAGAGGATCGCGACCAGCGGGGCGGCGGCCGTCTTCGGCTGGTTGCCCTCGGCCATGTGCTGCACCAGGCGCTCGCGGGCCTCGGGGGAGCGGACCAGGGTGATGCGCAGCGGCGACTGGTTGAAGGCGGTGGGGCCGTACTTGACCAGGTCGTAGATCGCCTGGACCTGCTCCTCGGTCACCGGCTCGTCGCTGAAGGTGTTCGCGGTGCGGGCCTCGCGGAACAGCAGGTCCTGGGCGGCGGGGTCAAGAACGAGAGACATGCGTTGACTTCCTAAGCGGTGTCGCGATCCGACGTACCGGACCGTGGTCCGGATCGGCTGACGGGACGACACTACGCCAGTGAAGTTCAACCTTCAACAAAAGTCGGGCCGCGGTGATCCGCTTCACAGCCCCGGAGCGACGCCTACCCGGCGTCCTCCTCCTCGCCCCCCTCCTCGGCCAGCGCCGCGTCCAGCCGGGCCCGCGCCCCCTCCAGCCAGCGCCGGCACACCGTGGCCAGCTCCTCACCGCGCTCCCACAGCGCGAGGGACTCCTCCAGCGTCGTACCGCCCGCCTCCAGCCGCCGTACGACCTCGATCAGCTCGTCCCGCGCCTGCTCGTACGAGAGCGCCTCGTCCACCTTGCCGGTCATTCGCCCACCTTCACTGTGAATTCGCCGTCGGCGACGCGGGCCCGCAGCGCCTCGCCCTGGGTGACCTCCTCCGGGTCACGCACCACGTGCCCGTCGGACTTCTGGAGCACCGCGTAGCCCCGCTTGAGCGTGGCCGCGGGGGAGAGGGCCACCACACGCGCGTGCGTGTGCGTCAGCTCCGAGTCCGCGCGGTCCAGCAGATGGCCGAGGGTGCGCCGGCTCCGCTCGACCAGGGACGCCACGTGATCGGCCCGCTCGTCGATCATCCGGTGCGGATCCTCGATCGAGGGCCGGGCCAGCGCGTGCGCCAGCCCGCGCTCCTCCCGCTCGAGATACGCGTTCATGCACCGCCGGGCGCGGTCGCGCAGCATCCGCACCCGCTCGAACTCCTCGCCCACGTCCGGCACGACCTTCTTGGCCGCGTCCGTCGGCGTGGAGGCGCGCAGGTCGGCGACGTGGTCGAGGAGAGGGTTGTCGGGTTCGTGCCCGATGGCGGAGACGACGGGCGTACGGCACTGCGCCACGGCTCGCACGAGCTGCTCGTCGGAGAAGGGCAACAGATCCTCGACGCTGCCGCCGCCACGCGCGACGACGATCACGTCCACGTCCTCGATCTCGTCCAGCTCCTTCACCGCCTGCACGACCTGCGGGACGGCGTGCACGCCCTGCACGGCGACGTTGCGCACCTCGAAGCGGACGGCGGGCCAGCGGTGCCGGGCGTTTTCCAGCACGTCCCGCTCCGCGGCCGAGGCCCGCCCGCAGACGAGGCCGATCAACTGCGGCAGGAACGGCAGCGGCTTCTTCCGCTCCGGCGCGAACAGCCCCTCGGCCGCGAGTGTCTTCTTCAGCTGCTCCAGCCGGGCCAGCAGCTCGCCGACGCCGACGGGCCTCATCTCGGCGGCGCGCAGGGAGAGCTGCCCACGCGGGGCGTACCACTCGGGCTTCGCCAGCACGACGACGCGGGCGCCCTCGCCGACCACGTCCGCGACGGAGTCGAACACCTGCCGGTAACAGGTCACGCTGACGGAGACGTCGTACGACGGGTCGCGCAGCGTCAGGAACACGACCCCGGCACCGGGCCGCCGCGACAACTGCGTGATCTGCCCCTCGACCCACACCGCCCCGAGCCGGTCGATCCAGCCCCCGATCAGCCGGGAGACCTCACCGACGGGGAGGGGGGCTTCGGGCGAGGTGTTCACAGCCATGGGCTCGAGCGTAACGGTCCCCTACGACACCGGGTCCGCAGCACCGGTGGGCTCAGTCCCGCGCCCCGGGAAGCCGCGGCACGGCTGCTCGCACCCCGGGGACCAGCGCGTTCATCGCGATCCCGGAGAACAGGCAGGCCACCGCCGGGATCAGCACGTAGTCCAGCATCGCCATCCACCCGGCGACGAACCCGGCCCCCCTGCCGGGCCCCACGCGCGCGTAGGCGAACACCGACCCCGCCCGCGGTACGACCCGCACCATCTGCGCATAACTGAATGCGGTGAATCCCATGGCGACCGTCGCCACCACGTAGACCAGCGCCACCGCACCGTGCGACGTGGCGTCCAGCGAGCCGAACACCCCGACCGGCGCCATCGGCGCGATGAACAGCAGCCCGTAGGCGACCAGGTCCCGGGGACCGAGGCTGCGCCGCAGCCGTCGGCGCGCACCGGTCGCGGAGGCGGTCGTTCCGGTGTCGGACATGCGCCCCACTCTTCCCCGCACCGCACGGGGCACGCGATCTCGGCGCCGCCGAACGCACCCTTACGATGGGACCCATGACCGCTTCGACTGGCCGCCGTGTCCTGCTCGCCGCCCCCCGTGGCTACTGCGCCGGTGTGGACCGCGCCGTGATCGCCGTCGAGAAGGCCCTCGAGCAGTACGGGGCCCCGATCTACGTCCGGCACGAGATCGTCCACAACAAGTACGTGGTGCAGACCCTGGAGAAGAAGGGCGCCGTCTTCGTCGAGCGGACGGAGGAGGTGCCGCCCGGCAACATCGTGATGTTCTCCGCGCACGGCGTCGCCCCGGTCGTCCACGAGGAGGCCGAGCGGGGCCGCCTCGCCACCATCGACGCCACGTGCCCGCTGGTCACCAAGGTCCACAAGGAAGCCGTCCGCTACGCCAAGGAGGACTACGACATCCTCCTGATCGGCCACGAGGGCCACGAGGAGGTCATCGGCACCTCCGGCGAGGCCCCCGACCACATCCAGCTCGTCGACGGCCCCGAGGACGTCGCCAAGGTCGAGGTCCGCGACCCGTCGAAGGTCGTGTGGCTGTCGCAGACCACCCTCTCCGTGGACGAGACCATGGAGACCGTCGACGCCCTGAAGACGAAGTTCCCCGGGCTCGTCTCCCCGCCCAGCGACGACATCTGCTACGCCACGCAGAACCGTCAGCTCGCCGTGAAGCAGATGGGCGCCGAGGCCGAGCTGGTCATCGTCGTCGGCTCGCGCAACTCCTCCAACTCCAAGCGGCTGGTCGAGGTCGCCAAGCTCGCCGGGGCCCGCGACGCCTACCTGGTGGACTTCGCCGACGAGATCGACGAGGCCTGGCTGGACGGCGTGACCACCGTCGGCGTCACCTCCGGCGCCTCCGTCCCCGAGGTCCTGGTCGAGCAGGTCCTGGAGTGGCTCGGCGAGCGCGGCTACGCGGACGTCGAGATCGTCAAGGCCGCCGAGGAGTCCATCACCTTCTCGCTGCCCAAGGAGCTCCGCCGCGACCTGCGCGAGGAGGCCGCCACCCTGGTCGCCGAGCGCGGCGGGTCCGGACCCGAGGCGGCCTCCGGGGCGTGACTGTCAGTCGCCCGTCGTAACGTGGAGCCATGCAGATCTTCGGCGTGGACATCGGCGGATCCGGGATCAAGGGCGCCCCTGTGGACCTGGACAGGGGCGATCTGGCCCAGGAGCGCTGCAAGGTGCTCACCCCGCACCCGGCGACGCCCGACGGCGTGGCCGACGGGGTCGAGCAGGTCGTGAACCACTTCGGCTGGACCGGCCCGGTCGGGCTGACCTTCCCCGGAGTGGTGACGGGCGGCGCCACGGTCCGCACGGCGGCCAATGTGGACAAGAGCTGGATCGACACGGACGCGCGCGCGTTGTTCAGCGGCAGGCTGGGCGGGCTGCCGGTGACGGTGGTCAACGACGCGGACGCGGCGGGCGTCGCCGAGATGCAGTTCGGTGCCGGCCGCGGCAGACGGGGCACGGTCGTCCTGCTCACCTTCGGCACCGGTATCGGCAGTGCCCTCTTCGTGGACGGCCTCCTCGTCCCGAACACGGAGCTGGGCCACCTCGAGCTGAACGGCCACGACGCGGAGAAGAAGGCCTCCAGCAAGGCCAAGGAGGACCACGGGCTGAGCTGGGAGCAGTGGGCGAACCGCGTCCGGAAGTACCTGGCGCACGTGGAGATGCTCTTCTCGCCGGAGCTGTTCATCATCGGCGGCGGAGTCAGCCGCAAGGCGGACAAGTTCCTGCACCTCATCGAGGGCATCAGAGCCGAGATCGTCCCCGCGCAGCTGCAGAACAACGCGGGGATCGTGGGGGCGGCGATGCGAGCGGCCCAGGAGAGCCGGCCCTGAGGGCGGTGGACAGCGGGCGGCGGGCAGCCGGTGTACGGCTCACCCCCGCCGCCGGCGCCGCCGTACCCACCGCACCCGCCGTACGAGCGCGATCAGCCCCGCGGCCAGCGTCCCCCCGTACAGCCACCCCGCCTGTGTGGCGAGCCCGGTGACCAGCCCCATCAGGCGGCCGGCCAGCCCCCCGCCGCCGTCGGCGACGGTGAGGAGGCCCACGGCGAACGCGATCGGCACGACCACGGGAGCGGTCAGCAGATCCCCCTCCCGCACCCACAGCGCGGTCAGCACGCACACCGGCAGGAACAGCACCCCGTACACCGCCGGTGCCCCGTCGAACAGCAGCTGGTCCAGGCTGCCGAGCAGCAGCATCACCGCCGCGCAGAACAGCCCGGTGCCGAGCCCGGTGAGCCGCGGCTGCGGCATCCGTCGGCCCGTCGGCACCGGTCGCGCGACCCGGGCGGGCCTGCCCCCCTGCTCGAACCCGTCCCCCTGCCCGGCCCGGGCCCCGCGCTCCGGCCGCGCGGACCGGGCCGCTGCCTGCCCCGGCCGGTGCTCGTCGCCCGGCCGCCGGCCGGCCTGCCCGGGCAGCTGCCGCGGCGGCGCGCCGCGTCGCGATCCGTCGTTCGGGGGTCGAATTCTGCGTTGCTCCACTGGACCAACCTAGGTCTGCTTATGTGCCCGGTCGCCCGCCAGACACGCCGATGAGCGGAGGTTGGCCGGGCGTTCGACGCTCCCGCGAGGCCGTCGCCCGGAACGCCGTAGACTGGTGGATCGGCCAGTGTGTCTGGCCCCTGGCAGCCCCTGGCCCTCTCATCTACGGGAAGTCGCAACGTGTCGCTCACGATCGGAATCGTCGGCCTGCCGAATGTCGGCAAGTCGACCCTGTTCAACGCCCTGACCAAGAACGACGTGCTGGCGGCCAACTACCCGTTCGCCACGATCGAGCCGAACGTCGGCGTCGTGGGCGTCCCCGACGGCCGCCTGGCCAAGCTGGCGTCGATCTTCTCCTCCGAGCGCATCCTTCCGGCCACCGTCGACTTCGTGGACATCGCCGGTATCGTGCGCGGCGCCTCCGAGGGCGAGGGCCTCGGCAACAAGTTCCTCGCGAACATCCGCGAGTCCGACGCGATCTGCCAGGTCATCCGCGCCTTCAAGGACGAGAACGTCGTCCACGTCGACGGCAAGGTCTCACCGAAGGACGACATCGAGACGATCAACACCGAGCTGATCCTCGCCGACCTCCAGACGATCGAGAAGGTCCTTCCGCGCCTCCAGAAGGAGTCCCGGATCAAGAAGGACGTGGCCCCCAAGGTCAAGGCCGTCGAGGAGGCCAAGGAGATCCTGGAGAAGGGCGACACGCTCTTCGCCCACGGCATCGTCCAGGGCACCGAGCGCAACGAGCTCCTGCACGACCTGCACCTGCTGACCACCAAGCCGTTCCTGTACGTGTTCAACGTCGACGAGGACGAACTGGTCGACGAGGAGTTCAAGAACGAGCAGCGCGCCCTGGTCGCCCCCGCCGAGGCGATCTTCCTCAACGCCAAGCTGGAGGCCGACCTCGCCGAGCTGGACGAGGAGGAGGCCCTGGAGCTGCTGGAGTCCGTCGGCCAGCACGAGCCGGGTCTCGCCACCCTGGCCCGCGTCGGCTTCAACACGCTCGGCCTGCAGACCTACCTGACGGCCGGCCCCAAGGAGTCCCGCGCCTGGACGATCAAGAAGGGCGCCACGGCCCCGGAGGCGGCCGGTGTCATCCACACCGACTTCCAGAAGGGCTTCATCAAGGCCGAGGTCATCTCCTTCGACGACCTGGTCGAGACCGGCTCGGTCACCGAGGCCCGCGCCAAGGGCAAGGCCCGGATGGAGGGCAAGGACTACGTCATGCAGGACGGGGACGTGGTGGAGTTCCGCTTCAACGTCTGACGCCGCGAGCGGGCCGGGCTCCGGTGAACCCGGCCCCTTCTTCCTTCCGGTTCGCGCCGGCTCCCAGCTGCTCCTCGGCGGGACGGGCTTGTCGAGGTCCAGGCGGACCTCGAACGGTACAGAGCGCTCCAGGGTGCCGGAGCGGTTTCCGCACCGGCGGGGCGGTCGCCCCGGCGCGCGACCTCCACACGGCGGCGGGCAACTCCCGTGCCACGCCGAGCTCCTGACCGGCCGGCACGTCCGGGGCCCCCGGACGGCGTTCCGCCCCCTTCGCGCGCGCCGTCCACCCTGCGCGCAGTCGTCCGTCAGATCTCCCCGGCCCACGCCGGCGCCACCACCCCTGGAGCACGGTACCGGTGTCCATACCTCCGCCCCCCGGCCCCGACCAGCCGCAGCAGCCCCCGTACTCCCCGTACGGTCCCTACCGGCCGTGGACCCAGGGCTACCGCCCCTACAACCGTCCCGCACCCGTCAACGGACTCGCCATCACCTCCCTCGTGCTCGGTGTGCTGTGCTGTCTGCCCGGCCTCGGGCTGGTGTTCGGGCTGATCGCCCTGTGGCGGATCCGCCGGCGCGGTGAGCGCGGCACCGGACTCGCGGTCGGCGGGGCCGTTCTGTCCGCCATCGGGCTCGTGCTGTGGGCGCTGATGCTCGCCACGGGCGGCGCTTCCGACTTCTGGCACGGCGTCAGGGACGGCGCACGCGACGGCGCGAGCATCTCGACGACCGGGAGCACCGGCGTGCAGGTGTGATCGCGCCCATACGGGGGACAAGTGCCTGGGTAAAGCCCTCCCCACCCCCATGTCATCACATCGAGTGATTCTCTGGCCTTTGCTTGCATGGCACAACCCACCGTTGCCAGGCTGTTGCTGTCTGTACAACCTGATGGGAGCGGCCAGTGACTTTCGGTGAGCAGCCGGCGTACCTGCGCGTCGCGGGTGATCTCCGCAAGAAGATCGTCGACGGTTCACTGCCACCCCACACGCGGCTTCCCTCCCAGGCCCGCATCCGCGAGGAGTACGGCGTCTCGGACACGGTCGCGCTGGAGGCCCGCAAGGTGCTGATGGCCGAGGGGCTGGTCGAGGGCCGCTCCGGCTCGGGGACGTACGTGCGCGAGCGGCCCGTGCCCCGGCGGGTGTCCCGCTCCGGCTACCGGCCGGCGGGCGGCGCCACGCCCTTCCGGCAGGAGCAGGCCGACGCCTCGGTGCGCGGCACCTGGGAGTCCAGCAGCGAGCAGGCCGAGGCCGGGGCCGCCATCGCCGAGCGGCTCGCGATCCCGCTGGGTGAGCGGGTGATGCGCACCAAGTACCTGTTCCGGGAGGCCGGTGAGCCGATGATGCTCTCCACCTCCTGGGAGCCGCTCGCCGTCACCGGCCGCACGCCCGTGATGCTGCCCGAGGAGGGCCCGCTCGGCGGCATGGGCGTGGTCGAGCGGATGCGGGCCATCGACGTCATCGTGGACAACGTCACCGAGGAGGTCGGCGCCCGCCCGGGCCTCGCCGAGGAACTCCACGCGCTCGGCGGAGTCCCCGGCCACGTGGTCGTGGTCGTCCAGCGCACCTACTACGCCTCCGGCCGCCCGGTGGAGACCGCCGACGTGGTGATCCCGGCCGACCGGTACCGGGTGGCGTACCACCTGCCCGTGAAGTGAGGGCGCCGCACTCCCCGCGCCTGCGCGCCCCTGAGGTGAAGTAGCGCACACCCCGGCACGCCTCGCGGCCGGCCGTCCCGGCCGTCCGGCGCCGCTCCGGCTCTGTCCGGCCGCCGCAATCCGGCCGTTTTGCCAGGTGACCCCAGGTCCCTCCGGTATGCCCCGACCCGAGGCAGTCGTGTTCGCGGGGGCGCGTTCGGTCTCGTGCGCCCCCGGCGTTCTGGCTGGTTGCGTACCTCTTTGTGAAAAGGCGTATTCGCTGCGTGAAGGTTGGGCGTACGCTCGGGCATATGCGGATCGGGGTTTCCTCAGGCGGGCCACGGCGGGGGCCTGGGACGGGAAGCAGGTGGGGCGGTGCGAGAAGGGGCGGGGAGGGCGGTGGGGGCCATGAGTGAGAACGCGGTGTCCCTGCCCTGGATCGTGATACGGCAGGACGACAACGGCAATCGCTACCGCGTCGGCCGGTACGCCACCCGTGCCGAGGCCCAGCAGATCGCCGACAGCCTCGACGACCGGGGCCACAAACAGCTCTACTGGGTCGAGCGCATCGGCCCGGACGGGGACGGCACCCACAACTGACGCCCCACGCCCTCCCGTAGGCTCCGACCCATGACGCCCGATACACAGCGGACGGACCCGGTCGTGGTGGTGGGAGCCGCACTGCTCGACGACGGCCGGTTGCTCGCCGCCCGTCGCAGCGCACCGGCCGAGTTGGCCGGGCGCTGGGAACTGCCCGGCGGCAAGGTCGAACCGGGCGAGCGGCCCGAGGACGCCCTGGTGCGCGAACTGCGCGAGGAACTCGGCATCGACGCCGAAGTGGCCGAGCGGGTGCCGGGGGAGTGGCCGCTGAGGGCGCCGTACGTCCTTCAGGTGTGGACCGCCCGCCTGCTCCCCGGCTCCCCCGCGCCCCGTCCGCTGCAGGACCATGACGACCTGCGCTGGCTCACCCCGGACGAGGTCTGGGACGTGGTCTGGCTGGACCAGGACGTGGCGGCGGTGCGCGAGGTCGCCCCCCGCATCGACGCCCGCGCCCGCTGAACTCCCCCGTACGCCGTTCGTGCCACAGTGCGCCCTCTCGTACGGTACTGCCCACCGGATATCGGGTATGTGCCCATTAACCCCACGAAACCGGACATGGGTGCGCTTGCTGGCCTGGGAAGTGATCGGCGTGATCGACACCGATGGCGATTGCGCCGAGTGGACGTTTCCCGCGGAACCGGGCGCCGTGCGCGCCGCCCGTGCCGCGGTCCGCGGCCAGTTGCACGGCTGGGGCCTCGACTGCGTCGCCGACCTCGCCGCACTGCTGGTCAGCGAGCTGGTCACCAACTCCCTGCGGCACGCCACCGGCCCCATCGGGGTACGGCTCGTGCGCCCGGGCGCACTCGACGAGCCACTGCTGGTGGAGGTCTCCGACCCGCTCCCGGACCCGCCGCGCGAACGCGTCGCCCACCCCGAGGACGAGAGCGGGCGCGGACTCCAACTGCTCGCCGGTTCCTCGCGCCGCTGGGGCACGCGACCCGGCTCGAGCGGCAAGACCGTGTGGTTCGAACTGGCGGTGCCCGGGACTGCGTGATTCGACGGCGTGTTCCCTGGTTAGAAGAGTGGAAGTGTTGTCACGGACCGGTCCGAAAAAGACCTGGACCGAGCTGTGATCGTGAACACCGTGTCGTGCGACGCCGTAGTGCTGGATACTGCGGGCAGCCGCCCCCGGTGACCGGTGCCGGACGCGGTGAGCTGGAGGGGACGGTTCGCGTGAGCGAGATACCAGCGAAGGCCACGGAGTCCGAGGACCCGTCGGACGGCGCGAGGGACCAGGCCGCGGAGGGTACCGCGGCAGCCGGCGACGCCATGTGGCAGAGCAGTCCGCCCGGTTCCATCTACGACTACATCAGGGTCGCGTCCTTCTCCATCAGCCCCGACGGGTTCGTCGACCAGTGGAGCCTGCGCGCCGAACAACTCCTCGGCATCCCCGCGTCGCGCGCCGTCGGCATGGACCCCATAGAGGCGTTCATCGACCCCGATCTGCGCGACCGCGGCCAGCGCAAGATGGCCGAGATCCTCGACGGGCGCGAGTGGACCGGGGTCGTGCCCTTCCGGATGCCCGACGGGGCGGAGGGCGTACGCGGCACGGACGGTCTGGCCGAGGTCTACGTCATGCCGACCCGGACCGCCGAGGGCGACAAGGCCGCCGTGTGCATCGTCGTCGACGTCCGCACTCTGCGCAGCATCGAGACCGACCTCGCCGCCTCGCAGGCCATTTTCGGTCAATCCCCGTTCGGCTTCCTGCTGATCGACACCGACCTCAGGGTCCGCCGGGCCAACGAGCGGTTCGCCTCCATCTTCGGCGGAGCCCCGGACGACCACCGTGGCAAGGGAGTTCACGACTATCTGCCGCGCGCCGAGGCGGAGCGGGTTTCGGCCACCCTGCGCCGGGTGCTGGAGAGCGGTGAGTCCATCACCGACATGCACGTCACCGGCTTCGTGCCCGGATCCGAGGAACGCCGGCACTGGTCCGTCAACCTCTACCGCGTGCACAGCGGCAGCGGCCGGCCCATCGGCATCGCCTGGCTCGGCACCGACATCACCTCCCGCCGTGCCGCCGCCCGCGAGGCCGCCGCCGCCCGGCGCAACCTCGCCCTGCTCAACGAGGCGGGCGCGCGCATAGGGAACTCCCTCGACCTGGAGACCACGGCCCGCGAACTCCTCGACGTCGTCGTCCCCGGCTTCTGCGACCTCGCCACCGTCGACCTCTACCAGGGACTGCTGGCCGGCGACGAGACCCCGCCCGGCCTCGCCGACGGCAGCGCCGAACTGCGCCGGGTCGCCTCCGCCAGCGCGGTGGCCGGCGCCCCCTTCACCGGCTCAGGTGAGCCCGTCGAGGTCGGCGCGGTCCACCACTTCCCCTTCAACTCGCCCTGCGCGGACGCCCTGCGCACCGCCCGCCCGCGACGGGTGCCCGCCGAGGAGGGCGGCCTCGTGCAGTCCACGCTGGCCGTGCCGATGGTCGCCCACGACACGGTCGTCGGACTCGCCCAGTTCGCCCGTACGAAGGGCAGCGAGCCCTTCGGCGACCGGGACCGGGACCTGGCGGTGGAGCTGGCCGCACGGGCGGCGGTGTGCATCGACAACGCACGCCTGTACCGCAGGGAGCACGAGCGGGCGCTGATACTGCAACGCTCCCTCCTGCCGCCGGGCGCCCCCGAGGCCTCCGGCCTGGACATCGCCTGCCGCTATCTGCCGGGCAACGCGGCGACCGAGGTGGGCGGCGACTGGTTCGACGTGATCGAACTGCCGGGACACCGTACGGCGCTGGTCGTCGGCGATGTGATGGGACGAGGGCTGCGGGCGGCCGTGGCCATGGGCGAACTGCGTACGGCCGTACGCACCTTGGCCCTGCTGGACCTGGAACCGGCCGAGGTGCTCTCGGCGTTGGACGAGATCGCGCGGGGGCTCGGCACCCCGGGCGGCGTCCAGCAGGCCACGCGCACGGCCCGTCAGCCCCGGGACGCCGACCTCTCCGAGGTGTACCTGGCGACCTGTGTGTACGCCGTGTACGACTCGGTGACCAGACGCTGTACGTTCGCCAACGCCGGTCATCTGCCACCGGTGCTGGTCGAACCCGGCGAGGCGGCCCTGATGCTGGACGTGCCGCCCGGGATGCCGCTCGGAGTGGGCGGCGAGCCCTTCGAGGAGGTCGAGGTCGAGCTGCCGGAGGGCGCGCTGCTGGCCCTCTACACGGACGGCCTGGTCGAGTCCCGTGACCATCCCCTCGACGAGGGGCTGCAGGCCTTCGTCGGCGCGCTCACCGACGCCTCCCGACCGCTGGAGGACGTCTGCGACCACGTCCTCAACACCCTCGACACCCACCACGGGGAGGACGACATCGCCCTGCTCATGGCCCGGGTGCAGGGGCTGCCCGCCGACTCCGTCGGCGACTGGACGCTGCCGCGGGAACCCCGCAGTGTGGGTCGGGCCCGCGAGTACGCGCGGGCGCAGCTGCTCAGCTGGGACCTGGAGCCGCTGGTCGACACGACGGAGCTGCTGGTCAGCGAGCTGGTGACGAACGCGCTGCGGTACGGCGAGGGAGAGATACGGCTACGGCTGCTGCTGGACCGGACGCTGGTGTGCGAAGTGTGGGACTCCGGGCTGGTGCAGCCGAGGCGGCGGCGGGCACGGGACACCGACGAGGGGGGCCGCGGGCTGCAGCTGGTCGGGTTGCTCAGCGCCGCGTGGGGCTCCCGGCGGACGCCGCGCGGGAAGACGGTGTGGTTCGAACTGCCGCTGCCGGGTGGCGAGCACGGCCTCACGGACCCGGCGGAGGCCCTGCTGAGCCTCTTCTGAGCAGGGCCGGCTCCGCCGTCGAGCAGCGCACGCCTCAGGCGAGTCCGTGGCGGCCCCTGGTGTGGGGGCCGCCGTAGCTCGCCGAGGGCCCGGCATTCTGTTCCGTTGCCAGGAGGATGCCGCCCAGGACCGCGCCGGACAGGCCGGCCGAGTCCGCGCCGGACGGCCCCGCCACGACCGTGCCGGTGCCCGCGAACGGGGTTCCGTGGGTGCGGACGTCCCGCTCGGCCAGCTCCCGTGCCTCCAGCGCCGCGGCGTCGGCCCGGCCGAGGTCCCCCGCGCCCAGCTTCCGTACCGCCTCCGCCAGGCGTGCCCGCGCCTCCGCGCCCACCGCAGCCCGGTGCACCGTGACGAATTCCTCGGCCCCGGCGACAGAACCCCGTGCCACGAGCAGCGCCGCGGTGTCCAGGACCCCGGTGCGGCCCACGTCCAGGCGCCCGGCGGCGCGGACGATGCGGCGCAGGGCGTCCAGCGGGTCGTAGGGGCCGCCGGTCACCTCCTGGCGCACCGCGGCCAGCACCCCGTCCGCTCGGGCCAGGCGGGCGTGCAGCTCGCCGGAGGTCAGCGGCGACCGCGTACTTCCCTTCCGGACCACCGCCAGCTCCGCCTCCGCGCCGGTCAGCGCGGCCGGCACCAGCTCGGCCGCCTCCCGCAGCTCCGCCGCGAGCCGCTCGACGCCGCCCACCAGGACCCCGGCCTGGGCCACCGCACCCTCGGCCGCGCGCAGCGGCCCGGCGGTCCGCTCCGGCTCGCCCGTGTCGGCGGCCCGGCGGGCCTCGTTGAGCCGGGCGGTGGCGAACACCAGCCGGTCCTTGGCCTGTTCGACGTACCCGCTGACCGGCCCGGTGGCCGAGGGTGTGTACCGGTCGTGCAGGGCGATCACGGTGTCCTGGGCGGCCACCGTCCGCGCCGTCAGCTCCCGGAACCGGTCCTCGGCGACCTCCAGCGCCGCCCCGGACCCCGGCCCCTCCAGCCCCCGCAGCCGGTCCAGTCCCGCCGCCTCGGCGTCCAGCCGCCGCCCGGCCTCCGCGCACCGCCCGACCACCCCGACCAGCGCCTGCCGCCGGGCGACCGCGTCCTCGGGCACCCCCTGTTCGTAGCGCCGCCATATCGCGAACGCGGCCGACAGTTCGGTCTCGGCGGCCCGCAGGGCGTGCCAGAACGGCTCCGTCTCCTCGCCTCGGTCCGGCAGGAAGGACAGCTCCTCCCGGCTGGTGCGCACGCAGTCGTCGGCGAGGACCAGCGCGGCGCGGGCCTGCCGTTCGGTGTCGGCGGGGGTGGGCGCGGGCGGGTGCGCGGAGACGAGCCCCGGGGTGGTGCGGGTGCGGGCCCGGCGGGTACGGCGTACATAGCCGTAGCCGGCCAGCAGTACCGCCGCGGCCCCCGCGACGAGCGGCAGCACCAGGTCGGCGGTCGACGTCCCGTCCTGCTGCGGTGCGGCGGCGCTCGCGACGGTCCCGACGGAAGCCCCGGGAACCGGATCATGGCTGCCGACCGTCATCACCGGCAACATCAGCCACCCCGCCCCCACAACGGCTCCCAGCACGGCATGCGCCACCCGCACGCGTATGTGGACCGCGGCGCGCCGGGGCCGGCCCCGGATCAGGGAGGACGTCACATTTCGGAGCGTATGGGCAGGTAGGCGCCGACGCGACCGGTGCGGATACGGGTGGGGGACGAGAGAGCAAGGGGCAGGAATGGACGGGGGAACGGATGCGTCCGCGGGACGACAGGCGGAACCGGTGGAACGGCGAGCCGAACCGGCGGAAGGACGGCCCGAGGGCGGACGGCGCCGTCGCCGCCGCCGTGTCCTCACCGCCGTGTTGCTGCTTCTGCTCCTGCCCGTGCTCTGTCTGCTCACCGCGGAGACGGCCCTTCGCCTCAACTACACAGGCAGCCTGAGGCCCGGCACCACCAGCCGCCACCAGGACGCCCTCTGGCTGGGTCACGCCTGGGTCGACGGCCGCAAGACCGACGCGGACGTCACCGCCCTGGCCCACCGCCTGAAGGACACCGGCATCCGCGACCTGTACGTCCACGCGGGACCCCTGGAGCACGACGGCACCCTGCCGGAGTCCGACCATCCCGAGGCAGGCCGGCTGATCTCGGCCCTGCACCGCGCCGCACCCGGTGTCCGCGTCCAGGCCTGGCTCGGCGACAAGCTGGCCACCGAGAGCCCCGACGGCCTGCACCTGGAGCGCGCCGCCACCCGAGCCGCCGTCGTCCGCTCCACCCGTCAGATCCTCGCCGCCGGTTTTCAGGGCGTCCACTTCGACCTGGAGCCGCTGCACTCCGGTGACCGCGACTACCTCACCCTCCTCGACGATCTGCGCCGCGTCATCCACGCCCGGCACGCCCTGCTCTCCGTCGCCGCCCACCAGATCGACCCGCTGCCGGCCTTCCACTCCTTGTGGGGCGCGACGACCAACCACCCCAAGTGGTGGTCGCAGGCCTACTTCGGGCAGGTGGCCCGCCGCGTGGACCAGATCGCCGTCATGTCGTACGACACCATGCAGCCGCTCCAGAGCCTGTACGGCGGTTATGTCGCCCAGCAGACCAGCCTCGCCCTGGAGGTCACCCCCGAGACCACCGATCTCCTCATGGGCCTGCCCTTCTACCACGAGAACCGGTTCGGCCACCGGGCCCGGGCGGAGACCGTCCCGGCCGGCGTGCGGGGCGTCCGCCTCGGTCTGTCCCGCACCGACGCCGACCGGGTCCGCTTCGGTGTAGCCCTGTACGTGGACTTCGCCGCGACGGACGCGGACTGGCGGGCGTACGAGGAAAAATGGGTCCGCTGAGCGCCGCCGCTGCGGAACACTCGGACCGGTGACCAGGACACGACAGCCTCGGACCGTCGCCGACCTCGTCCCGCTCGTCCGCGCCGCCCTCGGCCGCCACCGCACCTTGAGCGCCGTCACCCGGCTGCGCGGCGGCTCCAGGAAGGGCGTCTACCGGCTCACCCTCGACGACTCCCGCACGGCCGTCGCCTACGTCTGGTCCCCGGACGAGGACTACTGGGACCAGCCGGAAGCCCCCGACCTCCGCGACCCCTTCTCACCCGCATCGGGTCTCGACCTGTTCGCCGCCGCCCACGACCGCCTCCGGGCGCTCGGCGTCCGCACCCCGCGCCTGCTGCACATGGACCCCGAGGCGCGTGCGGCCGTGGTCGAGGACCTGCCCGGCGGCAGCCTGGAGGAGGCCCTGAACCGGGACCCGGAAACGGCCCGTCCGGCGCTGGACGGGCTCGCCGAAGCACTGGACGCCCTGCGCGGCTGCCGCACCACCGCCCTGGGCAAGGTGGCCGTGGCCGGCAACGCCCCCTCCCCGCCGGGTCGTTCCTGCGCGCGGCTGGTCGCCGACCGCGCCCTGTCCGACATCGCCGAGACCGCCGTGCGCGAGCCGCGCGTCGCCGCCGCCCGGGACCGCCTGCAGGAGGCCGTGCGGGCCCTCGCCGGCGCGGTGCGCTCCCGCACCGAACACTCCCTCGTCCATGGCGAACTCGGCCCCGACCACGTCCTGCTGGACGCCGACGGACGGCCCGCCCTGATCGACGTCGAAGGGCTGATGTACTTCGACGCCGAGTGGGAGCACGTCTTCCTGAACCTGCGTTTCGGCCCGCACTACGACGTGCTGCGCGCCCCCGGTCTGGACGAGGACCGCCTGCGGCTGTACCGGCTGGCGATGCACCTGAACCTCGTCGCCGGTCCGCTGCGGCTGCTCGACGGGGACTTTCCCTTGACGCAATCCATGCGCGGTATCGCGGAGCACAACCTGGTGCGGGCCCTGGCGCTGGTGGGAGCATGACGGTCATGCACATGTTCTTGGTGGTGGCCACAGTGCTGATCGTGGCGCTCATGGTGGCATTCGGCGTCGCGGGCATCACGACCGGCTGGGTGGTCCCGTTCGGCAGGCGCCGGATCCTGCGGCCGAAGCTGTGGGGGTACAGCCAGCTGATCGGCGCGGTCGGACTCTCCCTGTGGATGTTCCTCGGACTGATCCCCCGCAGGTTCGACCTCGTCCCGCTCATCGGCTGGTTCGTGTGGATGGGAGCGCTGGGCCTTCAGACACTGGCCCAGCGCCCCGGCCGTGCGCCGCGGGGCGGCGTCACGAAGGCCGCCTCCTGATCTTCGAGCCCAGCCACACCAGCGGGTCGTACTTGCGGTCCACGGCCCGCTCCTTCAGCGGGATGAGGGCGTTGTCGGTGATGCGGATGCCCTCGGGGCAGACCTCCGTGCAGCACTTGGTGATGTTGCAGTAACCGAGGCCGTGTTCGTCCTGGGCCGTGCGCTTGCGGTCCAGGCCCGTCTCGGCCGCCGCGTCCAGCGGGTGCATGTCGAGTTCGGCGACGCGCATCAGGAAGCGCGGACCCGCGAAGGCCGTCTTGTTCTCCTCGTGGTCACGCACCACATGGCAGGTGTCCTGGCACAGGAAGCACTCGATGCACTTGCGGAACTCCTGCGAGCGGTCCACGTCCTCCTGCATCATCCGGTACTCACCCGGACCGAGACCGGCGGGCGGCACGAACGCCGGGACCTCCCTGGCCTTCTGGTAGTTGAACCCGACGTCCGTCACCAGGTCACGGATGACCGGGAAGGCGCGCAGGGGAGTGACCGTGATCGTCTCCACCCGGTCGAAGACCGACATGCGGGTCATGCACATCAGCCGGGGGCGGCCGTTGATCTCCGCCGAGCACGAACCGCACTTGCCCGCCTTGCAGTTCCACCGCACGGCCAGGTCCGGGGCCTGCGTGGCCTGGAGGCGGTGGATGATGTCCAGCACCACCTCGCCGTCGTTCACCTCGACGGTGAAGTCCTCCAGGCCGCCGCCCTCGACGTCGCCCCGCCACACCTTGAAGCGGGCCTTGTAGCTGCTCACTCGTACAGCTCCTCTTCGGCGAGGTACTTGACCAGCTCTTCCTTCTCGAAGAGGGCGAGCAGGTCCGGGCGGATGGGTTCGGTGGTCTCGCGGGCCAGACGGATCTGGCCCCGGGCCGGGTCGGTCGCGGCGAGGCCGCCGGTGGGGTCGGCCAGGGTGCACAGCAGGTTCGCGTTGCGCCAGGCGCGGTCCATCGTCGGATGGTCCTCGCGGGTGTGCCCGCCGCGCGACTCGGTCCGCTCCAGGGCCGCACGGGCCACGCACTCGCTGACCAGCAGCATGTTCCGGAGGTCCAGGGCGAGGTGCCAGCCGGGGTTGAACTGGCGGTGGCCCTCCACACCGGCCCGGCGGGCCCGCACCCGCAGCTCGGCGAGCTTGTGCAGGGCCTGCTCCATCTCGCCCTCGCGGCGGATGATGCCGACCAGGTCGTTCATGGTCTGCTGGAGTTCCTGGTGGAGGGCGTACGGGTTCTCCGGCGGGCCCGCCTCGCCCTCCGTCTCCGCCGAGAACGGCCGCAGGGCCTCCGCCGCCGCCGTGTTGACCTGGGCGTCGTCCACCGGCGGGCGCCGGTCCGCCAGCCCCTGCGCGTACTCGGCCGCGTGCCAGCCCGCGCGGCGCCCGAACACCAGCAGGTCGGACAGCGAGTTGCCGCCCAGCCGGTTCGAGCCGTGCATGCCGCCCGCCACCTCGCCGGCCGCGTACAGCCCCGTCACCCCGCGCGCCGCCGCCGTGTCCGAGTCGACCGCGATGCCGCCCATCACGTAGTGACAGGTCGGCCCGACCTCCATCGCCTCCGCCGTGATGTCGACGTCCGCCAGCTCCTTGAACTGGTGGTACATGGACGGCAACCGGCGCCGGATCACCTCGGCGGGCATGCGCGTGGAGACGTCGAGGAAGACCCCGCCGTGCGGGGAGCCCCGGCCCGCCTTCACCTCGGCGTTGATGGCGCGGGCCACCTCGTCGCGGGGGAGCAGCTCCGGTGGCCGTCGGTTGTGGTCCGGGTCCTCGTACCACCGGTCGCCCTCGTCCTCGGACTCGGCGTACTTCTCCTTGAAGACGTCCGGGACGTAGTCGAACATGAACCGCTTGCCCTCGGAGTTCCGCAGGACCCCGCCGTCGCCGCGCACCGACTCGGTGACGAGGATGCCCTTCACCGACGGCGGCCAGACCATGCCCGTCGGGTGGAACTGCACGAACTCCATGTTCACGAGCGGTGCCCCGGCCAGCAGGGCCAGCGCGTGACCGTCACCGGTGTACTCCCAGGAGTTCGACGTCACCTTGAAGGACTTGCCGATGCCGCCGGTCGCGAGGACGACCGCGGGGGCCTCGAGGACGAAGAAGCGGCCGGTCTCGCGCTCGTAGGCGAAGACACCGCAGACCCGGCCCGCGGCGGAGCCGCTGTCGGACGCCGTCTCCTTGAGGACCCGGGTGACCGTGCACTCCTGGAAGACCTTCAGCCGTGACTCGTGGTCCCCGGTCTCCTTGAAGTCCTCCTGCTGCAGGGCGACGATCTTCTGCTGGAGCGTGCGGATCAGCTCCAGGCCCGTACGGTCGCCCACGTGCGCCAGCCGCGGGTACTCGTGGCCGCCGAAGTTGCGCTGGGAGATCCGGCCGTCCTTGGTCCGGTCGAACAGCGCGCCCCAGGTCTCCAGCTCCCACACCCGCTCCGGGGCCTCCTTGGCGTGCAGCTCGGCCATCCGCCACTGGTTGAGGAACTTCCCGCCGCGCATGGTGTCGCGGAAGTGGACCTGCCAGTTGTCGTGCTCGTTGGCGTTGGCCATGGCCGCCGCGATGCCGCCCTCGGCCATCACCGTGTGCGCCTTGCCGAACAGGGACTTGCAGATCACCGCCGTACGGGCGCCGCGCTCCCGGGCCTCGATCGCGGCTCGCAGCCCGGCGCCGCCGGCACCGACCACGACGACGTCCCACTCCTGCCGGTCCACCACGGGCATCAGTCAGTCCCTCACTGGAATCTCTAGAAGAAGCGCGGATCGTCGAAGACCCCGGACGCGACCAGGTAGACGTAGAAGTCGGCGAGCGCCACGCTCAGCAGCGACGCCCACGCCAGCTGCATGTGCCGGGCGTTGAGCCTGCCGACGAACTGCCACGCCTTGTAGCGCACCGGGTGTCTGGAGAAGTGCTTGAGCTTGCCGCCGACGATGTGCCGGCAGGAGTGGCAGGAGATGGTGTACGCCCAGATCAGCACGATGTTGGCCAGGAACACCAGGGTGCCGAGACCCATGTGCCCCCAGCGGTAGTGCGGGTCCCGGAAGGACAGCACGGTGTCGTAGGTGAGCACGCACGCCACCAGCAGGGCGGCGTAGAAGAAGTACCGGTGGATGTTCTGCAGGATCAGCGGGAAGCGGGTCTCGCCGCTGTACTTCCGGTGGGGTTCGGCCACCGCGCAGGCGGGCGGGGACGCCCAGAAGCTGCGGTAGTACGCCTTGCGGTAGTAGTAGCAGGTCAGCCGGAAGCCGAGCGGGAAGATCAGGATGATGATCGCGGGCGAGATGCCCCACCAGCTCCCGAAGAGGTCCCAGTTCGGCCCGGCGTGCATGGTCCGGCAGTTCTGCGCCAGGCAGGGCGAGTAGAACGGCGACACGTACGGCGCCGCGTAGTAGTCCGCGTCGGCGAAGGCCCGCCAGGTCGAGTAGACGATGAAGGCCAGCAGACCGGCCGCGGTGACGGCGGGCGCCAGCCACCAGCGGTCGGTCCGCAGATGCGGTGCGGCGATCTCGGCCCGCGCACCGGTGCGCACGCCGCCGCTGTTCTGTTGGGGTTCCGTACCAGTGGCCAAGGGATGACTCCGGTCGGTTCAGGGGTCGGGGGCGAGCCGGCCGCGGTCAGGGTGCGTGCCGGTCGCGGGCGCCCAGGCCCTCGTCGTCCGAGTCCGTCCACAGGCTGATGTCGTAGGGCGTGTCGGAGATGGTGACGAGGTCGGGCCGGCGGGCCGCGGCCGGGGTGCTGGCGGCCTCCCGCAGCAGCGCCACGCTCTCGCGCAGGTGGTCGGCGTCCAGCCGGACCCGGCGCATCTCCAGGCCGCCGCCGCCGAGCTGGTTCTCCAGGCGTCCCAGCGACCGGTGCAGATCGTCGAGAGAGCGCTGGACCGAGGTGATGTCGTCGTGCACGGACATGACGTGTCCTCACTTCCGCGGGTCCGTCGGGCCCTGGGCGGCGACGTTCATGCGCCTTGGAGTGTTGCGCGTCACACCTGTCGCTGTGAAGGGATGTGCATCGATTGGCCGAGGCGTACGGATGCATCCCGGGGTGTGTTGCGCCGCACGGGTGGGCTTACTGACCGTCGTCGCCGTGTCGCCCGCTGTGGCCGGATCCTTTCCTCTTCAGTGGCTGCATAGATCTGATCAGCTCCATATACCGCCAAAAGTGATCAGCTCCATATACCGACAAATGTGAGCATAAGGCCCGCGGCTTTCCGGAGGTAGCAGAGATGTCCCACGACGGCGTTGACCAGCGCCCCGAAGGGGGCCCAGCGCGGCCTGTCCAGCGGAGCCTCCTCACCTTCCTCACCGTCGGCGCGCTGGCCGTCCCGCTCCTCGCCGGCTGCGGCTCCGACGGGGACGATCCGGCGGGCAAGCCCCTGGCCGGACAGGACATCGCCCCGGTCGCCCGCGACCTGGTCGCCGACGGCGGCACCCTGAAGTGGGCCGTGGACGCCCTCCCGGAGACCTTGAACACCTTCCAGGCCGACGCCGACGCCGGCACCACCAGGGTCGCCCAGGCCGTGCTGCCGTCGATGTTCCGGCTCGACGCGAGCGGCCGCCCGGTGGCCAACCCCGCCTACCTGGAGTCGGCCAAGGTCATCGAGACCGAGCCGCGCCAGGTGGTGCTGTACAAGCTGAACCAGCAGGCCGTCTGGAGCGACGGCCGGGAGATCGGCGCGGCCGACTTCGTCGCCCAGTGGCGCGCCCTGTCGGGGAAGAACAGCGCCTACTGGACCGCCCGCAACGCCGGCTACGACCGCATCGAGAAGATCGAGCGCGGCGCCAACGACCTCCAGGTCCGGGTCACCTTCTCGCGCCCCTACGCCGACTGGAAGTCGCTGTTCTCCCCGCTGTACCCGAAGGACGTCATGGGCACCCCGGACGCCTTCAACGACGGCGCCCGGCGCAAGCTGGCCGTCAGCGCGGGCCCCTTCAAGGTGGACAAGGTCGACACCGCCAAGAAGGACGTCGTCCTCACCCGCAACCCGCGCTGGTGGGGCAAGCCCGCCAAGCTGAACCAGATCGTGCTGCACGCCGTGACCCGCGACAAGCGGGCCGCCGCGCTCGCCGACGGCAGCGTGGACCTGGCCGAGATCGACGCCGCCGACGCCCAGCGGATCGGCCTCGCCGCGCGAGAGAAGGGCACCGGGACACCGCTGCAGGGAGCCGGGAAGACCTCCGTGAAGAAGCTGCGCTCCTGGGCGCTCGCGCACGGCTTCGACTCCGACGAGGTGAAGGCCGGCAAGCAGAAGCTGAGCAAGGCGATCAGCACGTACCTGGACCAGCAGCAGTCGCTGCGCGACGTCGCCGTGCGCAAGTCGCTGGAGCCCGCCTACACCCAGCTCGCCCTCAACGGCTCCGAGGGCCCGCTCACCGACGAACGCGTCCGCCGGGCCGTCGCCCGCGCCCTGGACCGCGAGGAACTCGCCAAGCTGGTGCTCACCCCGCTGGGCCTGCCCGCCGTCCCGGTCGGCAGCCACCTCGCCCTGTCCGGACAGGCCGACTACGCCGACAACAGCGGAGCCATCGGCGGCCAGGACACCAAGGAGGCGCAGGCACTGCTCACCGACGCCGGCTGGGTGGCGGGCGGCCCGATCAAGGAGGAGAAGAAGGGCGGGAAGGCGGCCGGGCCCGAGGCCGGGGCGTCCGGCAAGGCCAAGGAGAAGCGGTCCGACGGCGGTGACGACGGGGAGTACATCGTCGGCGAGGACGACAAGAGCGAGAGCCACGGGGAGCAGGACGACCGGCATCTGGCGCAGGAGGGCAAGCACGGGGGCGCGCCGGGAGCGTACGCCCCGCAGGGCACCGCCGCCCCGGCCGCCGCGCCGGCCGGGCCGCTCGCCAAGGACGGCAAGGCGCTCGCGCTGCGCTTCGTGCTGCCCTCCGGGCCGGGCTCCGAGACCCTGGAGACGGTCGCCGACAGGATCTCCTCGATGCTGCAGCGGGTCGGCATCCGCACGACGATCACCAAGGTCCCGGACGACAGCTACTTCAAGGACCACATCGCCTCCGGCGACTACGACCTCGCGCTGTACTCCTGGCCGTCGTCGGCGTTCCCGGCGACGGACGCCCGGCCGATCTACGCGAAGCCGTTGCCGGCGGCCGACGGCTCGGTGAACGTCGAACAGAACTACACCCGGGTCGGGACCGACCAGGTGGACCAGCTCTTCGACCAGGCGGCCTCCACGCTGGACGACGGCGAGGCGCGGGACCTGATCAGAAAGGCGGACGCCAGGATCTGGGCGTCCGCTGGATCGATTCCGCTCTATCAGCGGCCCCAGCTGGTGGGGGCGCGGAAGACGCTGGTCAACGTGGGTGCGTTCGGATTCCAGACGCCCGTCTACGAGGACATGGGCTTCCTGAGGAAGGGGGCCAAGGGCCCCGCCGCTCACAAGGCGAAGTGACCCGGAAGGCCCTGCGGAGGCCGAGCCCCGCAGGGCCACGTACCATGGGGTGAGGCCGTGGCGTGTCCAGCCCGGCAGGGCCCGCGCCCCACAGACGTAGGCGCAGGGCAATCCTCATACTCCGGGAGTACGGCAGCTTATGGCCACGCGCCACGACATCCGCAACGTCGCCATCGTCGCCCACGTCGACCACGGCAAGACCACCATCGTCGACGCGATGCTGAAGCAGGCCGGTGCCTTCGCCGCCCACCAGCTCGACCAGGTAGACGACCGCGTCATGGACTCGAACGACCTGGAGCGTGAGAAGGGCATCACGATCCTCGCCAAGAACACGGCGGTGAAGTACCACCCCAAGGACGGTGGGGAGCCGATCACGATCAACATCATCGACACCCCCGGCCACGCCGACTTCGGCGGCGAGGTCGAGCGCGGTCTGTCGATGGTCGACGGTGTCGTGCTGCTGGTGGACGCCTCCGAGGGCCCGCTGCCGCAGACCCGCTTCGTGCTCCGCAAGGCGCTGCAGCAGCGCCTGCCCGTCATCCTGTGCATCAACAAGACGGACCGCCCGGACTCCCGCATCGACGAGGTCGTCAACGAGACCTACGACCTCTTCCTCGACCTGGACGCGGACGAGGACCAGATCGAGTTCCCGATCGTCTACGCCTGCGGCCGTGACGGCGTGGCGTCGCTGACGAAGCCGGAGGACGGGACCGTCCCGGCCGACTCCACCAGCCTCGAGCCGTTCTTCTCCACGATCCTGGAGCACATCCCGGCCCCGACGTACGACGAGGCCGCGCCGCTCCAGGCCCACGTCACCAACCTCGACGCCGACAACTTCCTCGGCCGTATCGCGCTGCTCCGCGTGGAGCAGGGCGAGCTGCGCAAGGGCCAGACGGTCGCCTGGATCAAGCGTGACGGCTCCATCAGCAACGTCCGCATCAGCGAGCTGATGATGACCGAGGCGCTCACCCGCAAGCCCGCCGAGATGGCCGGCCCGGGCGACATCTGCGCGGTCGCCGGTATCCCGGACATCATGATCGGCGAGACCCTGGCGGACACCGAGAACCCGGTCCCGCTCCCGCTCATCACGGTCGACGAGCCCGCGATCTCCATGGTCATCGGCACCAACACCTCGCCGCTGGTCGGCCGCGGCGGCACCGGCAAGGGCGCGGACGCGAAGTCGGCCGTCAAGGACCGCAAGGTGACCGCCCGCCAGGTGAAGGACCGCCTGGACCGCGAGCTGATCGGTAACGTCTCGCTGCGCGTGCTGGAGACCGAGCGTCCGGACGCCTGGGAGGTCCAGGGCCGTGGTGAGCTGGCGCTCGCCATCCTGGTCGAGACGATGCGCCGCGAGGGCTTCGAGCTGACCATCGGCAAGCCCCAGGTCGTCACCAAGGAGGTCGACGGCAAGGTCTACGAGCCGGTCGAGCGCATGACGATCGACGTGCCCGAGGAGCACATGGGCGCGGTCACGCAGCTCATGGGCGTCCGCAAGGGCCGGATGGACAACATGTCCAACCACGGTTCCGGCTGGGTCCGCATGGAGTTCGTCGTGCCGTCGCGTGGTCTCATCGGCTTCCGGACCGAGTTCCTGACGCAGACCCGCGGCACGGGCATCGGCCACTCCATCCACGAGGGCCACGAGCCCTGGTTCGGCACGCTGCAGACCCGTAACAACGGCTCCCTGGTCGCCGACCGCGCCGGTGCCGTCACCGCGTTCGCGATGACGAACCTCCAGGAGCGCGGCGTGCTCTTCGTGGAGCCGGGCACCGAGGTGTACGAGGGCATGATCGTCGGCGAGAACTCCCGCTCCGACGACATGGACGTCAACATCACCAAGGAGAAGAAGCTCACCAACATGCGGTCCTCGACGGCCGACGTGGCCGAGTCGATCGTGCCGCCGCGCAAGCTGTCGCTGGAGCAGTCGCTGGAGTTCTGCCGTGACGACGAGTGCGTCGAGGTGACCCCGGAGGCCGTTCGCATCCGCAAGGTGAACCTGGACGCCCGCGAGCGTGCCCGCGCCGCGAGCCGCGCCAAGCACGGCTGATCCCAGAGCCGGTCGAGCCCGGGTGCCCCCACGACGGGGGCATCCGGGCTTTTTGCAACCCGTTTTCGGGGGCCCAATGTCCGGCATGCGGAGATCGTTGCCCGATACCCATGTAACAAGTCCGTTTCGTGGCTTCTTCCGTCGGACTGTTTGTCCAGATTTTGGAAGATGTGGCGGCGATCCGTGACTGAATTGAGATCTACGGGCGGTGGTCGGTGGTCGACCCATGGCAGATAGTTAGCCGCGAAGCGCTCGGGTCAATGGGTCTCGCACTGTGGGGACAGTGCGCCGACTCACGAGCACCAGGGGATTTCTGTCCCTCCGTCAGGGGTGTCGGAGGGCTGTGGAATCCCTCTCCAGTTGGTGAACGCGTGGAGTCACTCATATCTTGAAACGGACGAACCGTGACAAGTCCTATCGATGTTGAGGGCGGCGGGACTTCGGTCGTCGTCGACGGCGCACCAGGGCCGCAGACGAAGACGGAGACCGTCAAGCTCGAAGGCCGGTCCCCCGGCCAGCTGATGTGGATGCGCTTCAAGCGCGACCGCACGGGCGTGATCTCGGCCTACGTCGTGGGTTTCTTCTTCCTGACAGGGCTGCTCGCCCCGCTGATCTCCAAGCTGTACGGCAAGAACCCGTACACGGTGTACGCGGACGAGCGCCCGGAACTCTTCGACAGCGCCGGCGTGCCGGTGCAGCCCAACGGCGGTATCAGCGGGCAGTTCTGGTTCGGCCTCGAACCCGGCAACGGCTACGACGTCTTCACCAAGCTGATCTACGGCATCCGCACGTCGCTGATGATCTCGGTGGCCGTCACCCTCGCGGTCGTCGTCACCGGCATCCTGCTCGGCGTCACCGCCGGCTACATGGGCGGCAAGACCGACTACTTCATCGGCCGGGTCATCGACTTCCTGCTCGCCTTCCCGGCCCAGCTGTTCTTCATCGCGAGCATGCCGGTCGTGGTCTCCCTGTTCGTCAGTCCGCGCGACGAGACACCCACCTACGTGCGGGTGATCGCGCTGATCCTCGTCCAGTGGTTCCTGGGCTGGATGGGTCTCGGGCGCATCCTGCGCGGTACCGCACTCGCCCTGCGCGAACGGGAGTTCATCGAGGCGGCCAAGGTCAGCGGTGCGTCGCCGTGGCGGATCATCCGCAAGGAGCTGCTGCCCAACATCGTCACTCCGCTGCTGGTGCAGGCGACTTACCTGCTGCCGGGCTTCGTGACGGCCGAGGCGGGCCTGTCCTTCCTGGGCGTGGGCATCGTCGAACCGACGCCGGACTGGGGGCAGATGTTCTCCAAGGCGTCCACCGAACTGGTGATGCAGAACGACATCACCTACATGTTCTTCCCCGGCGTGTCGATGATCATCTTTGTCGTCGCCTTCAACCTGCTCGGGGATTCGGTCAGGGACGCGTTCGATCCGAAGACCGCGCGCTGACCGTTCACTGCACCACTTCTTCCGTACACATTCCATTGCACCAACTCCACTGCACCGCACTGCACTTCCTGCGGTCCCTTTCGCACTGGTGAGACACAGAACGCACTGGTGACACACAGATGGGTGGGAATCTTCGTGATGAGTAGGGGCGGACGCCACGCATACGGCGCACTCTCCGTGCTCGCGGCCGGAGCTCTTGTGCTCACCGGTTGCAGCAAGGGCGGCAGCGACGACGGCACCGACGGCAAGAAGGACCAGGAGAACGCCAAGAGCCAGCAGGCGGCCATCAAGTTCGGTGACGCGGCGGACTCGACGGGTCCGGCACCCGAGGTGCCCGGCGCCAAGTCCGGCGGCACCATGGAGGTCCTCCAGCGCGACAGCTACGCCCACCTCGACCCGGCGCAGATCTACGTCTCCGACCAGATGTCGCTGGCGCAGCTGATCCACCGCGGCCTCACCGGCTACAAGGCGACCGGCAACGACGGCAAGCAGCACGAGGTCGTCGGCGACCTGGCCACCGACTCGGGCACCACCACCGACGGCGGCAAGACCTGGAAGTACACGCTCAAGGACGGCATCAAGTTCGCGGACGGCACCCCGATCACGTCCAAGGACGTCCGCCAGTCCATCGAGCGGCTCTTCGCCCCCTTCATCACCCAGGGTCCCAGCTACCTCCAGCAGTGGCTGGCCGACACCTCCGGCGCCGACTACCGCAAGCTCCTCAAGGACGGCCCCTACAAGGGCAAGCACCTGCCGAACAGCATCCTGGAGACGCCCGACGGGAAAACGATCGTCTTCCACTTCAAGAAGGCGCACCCCGACCTGCCGTACGCGCTCGCCATGGCCGGCTACTCCGTGGTGTCCGCCAAGGGCGACACCAAGCAGCGGTACGACAAGGCGCCGGTGACCTCCGGCCCGTACAAGATCCAGTCGTTCAAGTCCGGCAAGTCGATGGTGCTGGTCAAGAACCCCAACTGGGACGCGAAGACGGACCCGATCCGGCACCAGTACGTGGACCAGTTCAACTTCCAGTTCAACCAGCAGTACGAGACCTCCACCAAGGCCCTGCTCGCCGACAGCGGCGCGGACCAGGCCGGCGTCAGCTTCAACAACCAGGTCGACGCGGGCAACCTGTCCCAGGTGCTGCGCGACTCGAAGCTGAAGGCCCGCACGGTCTCCGGCTACCAGCCGTACGTCGGCCAGATGAACATCAACATGAGCAAGCCGGAGCTGAAGGACATCCGGGTCCGCCAGGCCATCGCCTACGCCCTCCCGGTCACCCCGTTCGTCCGCGCCTACGGCGGCACCGACGCCATGGAGGTCGCCGGCGGCCTGATCAGCCCGACCGTCAGCGGCTACGACGCCTCCTTCGACCCGTACGGCAAGAAGAAGAAGCCCGCCGGTGACGCGGACAAGGCCCGGGAGCTGCTGAAGAAGGCCGGCAAGCTCAACATGAAGCTGACCTTCGGCTACATCAACACCAACGAGGGCCAGCAGTACTCCACCGCCATGGCGGCGGGCCTGAAGAAGGCCGGCTTCGACGTCCAGCGGCAGGAGATCCCGGCCGAGACCTACTACGACCAGGTCTCCAAGCTGAACAACCCGTACGACATCTTCCACACCGCGTGGGGCGCCGACTGGCCGTCCGCCTCCACCGTCATCCCGCCGCTGTACGACGGCCGGCAGATCGCCGACGGCGCGGCGAACTACTCGCAGATCAACGACTCGCACGTGAACAGCGAGATCGACCGCATCAACCAGATCACCGACCCGGTCAGGTCCGCCGCCGAGTGGGAGAAGATCGACAAGTACCTCCTCACCAAGGTGGTGAACGAGGTCCCGACCGGCTACTACAAGCAGACCCAGATCGCCGGTTCCAAGGTCGGCGGCCTCGTCTACGACGACGTGATCGGCGGCATCGACCCGCGTCGCCTCTACATCAAGTAACCGTCCCCTGCCGGTCCCCGGCGCGCCCGCCCCGTCCGGGCGCGCCGGGGACCGCCCGGACCGCCGACGTCTGAGAGCTGCCCTGTCATGCTGCGCTTCCTCGTCCGCCGGATCATCGGTGCCGTCGTCATTCTGTTCCTGCTGAGCATCGTCACGTTCGTGCTGTTCTTCGGGGTGCCCCGGGACCCGGCACTGCTGATGTGCGGCAAGACCTGCAACCCGGACAGCATCGCGAACATCCATCATGTGCTCGGCCTGGACAAGTCCATCCCCGAGCAGTACTGGATCTTCCTGCACAACATCTTCCTGGGCAGCGACCAGTTCGCCCAGGGACCGTGCCCGGCCCCGTGCTTCGGCTACTCGTACCACACCAACGAGCAGGTCTGGGGCACGCTGATGGACCGCCTGCCCACCACCGTCTCGCTCACCCTGGGTGCGGCCGTGTGCTTCCTGTTCGTCGGCCTCGGTACCGGACTGCTCGCCGCCTGGCGGCGCGGCACACTGATCGACAAGACGGCCACCGCGGGCGCCATGGTCATCAGCTCGCTGCAGATCTACTTCCTCGGCCCGCTGGCCCTGGCGATCCTGGTGTACCAGACGCACTGGTTCGACAAGCCGGCCTACAACGAGTTCACCTCCGACCCGGCAGGCTGGCTGGGCGGCCTGATCATCCCCTGGGTGGTGCTCTCCACGATCTTCGCCGCGCAGTACACCCGTATGGCCCGGTCCTCGATGATCGAACAGCTCCAGGAGGAGCACGTCCGCACCGCCCGCGCCAAGGGCATGTCCCGGCAGTACGTCTTCTTCCGCTACGCCTGGCGCGGCTCGCTCATCCCGATCGTCACCATCTTCGGCATCGACCTCGGCTCCCTGCTCGGCGGCGCCATCATCACCGAGTACACCTTCAGTCTGCCGGGTCTCGGTCAACTCGCCGTGCAGTCCGTCTTCTTCAGCGACCTGCCGCTGCTGCTCGGCGTGATGCTGTTCGCCGCCACCATGATCCTGCTGTTCAACATCATCGTCGACGCCGCCTACGCCTTCATCGACCCGCGCGTGCGGCTGTCCTAGGAGCACTGTCGTGACCACTCTGACCAAGGAGGCCGGTGCCCCGAACCCGGCCGGCACCGGTCCCCTGCTCTCGGTGCGGGACCTGCACGTCAGCTTCAAGACCGAGGACGGCGTCGTACGGGCCGTGGACGGGCTCTCCTTCGACGTGGAACGCGGCAGGACGCTCGGCATCGTGGGGGAGTCCGGCTCGGGCAAGTCGGTGACCAACCTGACCATCCTCGGCCTGCACAACCCCATGTTCACCACGGTCGAGGGCGAGATCCTGCTCGACGGGCGGGAGTTGACCACCGCCCGCGAGTCGGAGCTGGAGAAGTTGCGCGGCAACAAGGCCGCCATGATCTTCCAGGACCCGCTGACCGCGCTCTCGCCGTACTACACCGTGGGCCGGCAGATCGCCGAGCCGTACATGAAGCACACCGGGGCCTCCAAGAAGCAGGCCTGGGAGCGGTCCGTGGAGATGCTCGGCAAGGTCGGCATCCCCAACCCCCGGGAGCGGGCGAAGGACTATCCGCACCAGTTCTCCGGCGGTATGCGCCAGCGCGCGATGATCGCCATGGCCCTGGTCTGCGACCCGGATCTGCTGATCGCCGACGAGCCGACCACCGCCCTGGACGTCACGGTCCAGGCGCAGATCCTGGATCTGCTGAAGGACCTGCAACAGGAGTTCGGATCGGGCATCATCTTCATCACCCACGACCTGGGGGTGATCGCCGACATGGCCGACGACATCATGGTGATGTACGCGGGCAGCGCGGTGGAGCGGGGCACGACCGAGGAGGTGCTGCGCTCGCCCCAGCACCCGTACACCTGGGGCCTGCTGAACTCGATGCCGCGGCTGGACTCCGACCTCGGCGCCCAGCTGTCCCCGATCCCCGGTGCCCCGCCGTCACTGCTCAACCCGCCGTCCGGATGCCGGTTCCACCCCCGCTGCACCCATCAGGACCGGGTGGAGGGCAGGGACCGGTGCGTGAACGAGCGCCCGCTGCTCGCCCCCGACCGGGCGTCGGCGTGCCATCTCACCGCCGACCAGAAGCGGACCGTCTTCATCGAAGAGATCAAGCCCCGTCTGGGCTAGGAGGACATCGTCATGACGGAGGACATCGTCCTTCCGGCCCCGCACGGCGACGGCACCGTCGCGGACGTGCAGCCGCTGCTGCGGGTCGCGGGGCTGACCAAGCACTTCCCGGTCAAGGGCGGCTTCCCGATCCGCCGGACGGTCGGCCACGTCCAGGCCGTGGACGGCATCGATCTGACCGTGCACGCCGGGGAGAGCTTCGGCCTGGTCGGCGAGTCGGGCTGCGGCAAGTCGACCACGGGCCGGCTGATCACCCGGCTGATGGAGCCCACGAGCGGCACGATCACCTACGAGGGCCGGGACATCAGCCGGGCGACCCGCAAGGAACTCGCCCCGATCCGCTCCGAGATCCAGATGATCTTCCAGGATCCGTACTCGTCGCTGAATCCGCGGCAGACGGTCGGCAAGATCATCGCGGGTCCGATGGAGATCAACGGGATCGAGCCCGAGGGCGGCCGGGAGAAGCGCGTCCGGGAGCTGCTGGAGATCGTCGGTCTCAACCCCGAGCACTTCAACCGCTTCCCGCACGAGTTCTCCGGCGGGCAGCGCCAGCGCATCGGCGTGGCCCGCGCCCTCGCGCTGGAGCCGAAGCTGATCGTGGCGGACGAGCCGGTCTCCGCCCTGGACGTCTCGATCCAGGCGCAGGTCGTGAACCTGCTCCAGCAGGTGCAGAAGGAACTGGGCATCGCGTTCCTCTTCATCGCCCACGACCTCGCGGTGGTCCGGCACTTCTCGCAGCGCGTGGCGGTGATGTACCTCGGCAAGATCATCGAGGTCGGCGACCGCGAGTCCATCTACATCCGCCCGCGCCACCCCTACACGCACGCCCTGCTGTCGGCGGTCCCGGAGGTGAACCTCACGGAGGAGGAGGCCGTCCCGCGCGAGCGCATCCGCCTGGCCGGTGACGTGCCGTCCCCCATCTCCCCGCCCTCCGGCTGCCGCTTCCGCACCCGCTGCTGGAAGGCCCAGGACCGGTGCGCCACCGAGGAACCGCCGCTGATCCAGATCGCCGGCAACCGTGCCGGCCACCTGACGGCCTGCCACTTCCCGGAGGAGCCCAGCATCGAGGCCCGCGACGAGGACATCGTCCTGGACCCGGCGCTGGTGGCACTGGAGGAGGAGACGACGGACTAGGCCCCGATCCGGGAGAGGCCGTGGCCAGGGCCTCTCCCCGGGGACTTGCCGGGGCCGCGGGGTCCGGTGCGCCGGGCGGAGTCGGCCCGGCCCGAAGGGGAGGCCCTAGACTGCCTCGGCCACGGTGATGATCTCAGGGCCGGCGGGGGTGAGCGGCTCCCGGTCCCAGCCGCCGTACTGCGCCTCGACGCCCAAGCCGGCGTCGGTGAGGAAGCTGCGCAGTGTCCCGTTGTCCAGGAAGCGCAGCACGCTGCGGCTGACCCGCGGGGCCGGCCAGCCGTCGCCCTCGTACGTCTCCGTGAACCGCACCCGATCCCCGACGGGCCCGCCGCCCTGGACCTCGTGCCACACCCGCACCGGCTTCCCGTCGGCGGCGGTCACCTCGTGCACCTGCTCCGGGGTCCACCGCTCCCAGGCGCGGGCGGCCGGATTGCGCGTCTCGAACACGAACCGTCCCCCAGCCCCGAGGGCCGCCCGGACCGCCCGCAGAAAGACCCGGATCTCCTCGTCCCCGAGCAGTTCCTGGAAGGCGTGTCCGGTCATGACGACGAGGTCGAACTCCCCGTCCCACAGCCGGGTCCGCATGTCACCGAGCACCCACTCGACGTCCGGCTCGGCCCGCCGGGCCTGGACGAGCATGGCGGCGGCCGGATCGAGCCCCATCAGCCGGCCCCGGTGCCCCTCGGCCCGGGCCCGCCGCAGCAACCGCCCGGTGCCGCAGCCGACGTCCAGCACGGCCCGGGCCTCTCTCACCAGACCGAGGTAGAAGTCGTCACCCGGGCCCCACGGGTTGAGGCTGTCGTACAGCGCGGCGAGCGAGAGATCGGCGAACGATTGGTCTACCACCGCGGCAGTCTGACACACGTTGCTGAACGGTGCGTCAGGTTCCGGCGCAGTTCTTGAGCGAGTCTCAACTCCCGTGCCGTACGGCGTCGATGGGGGAGGAGGGACAAAGGCGAAGGCCCGCACTTGGGAAGGTGCGGGCCTTCGTTCCCTGGAAGCGGACGTTCGCGGGCTCGGGTCAATGGGCCGGTGACAGTCCGTTCCGCGAGGGGGCGGCTGACGGAAAGGGGTGTGTCAGGCCGCCGCCTCGGGGTCCTTGGCGAGACGCGGAGCCGGGATCGTCCCCGCCGTCTCAGGATAGTGGCACGCCGTCAGGTGACCGGGCTTGTTGCCCTCCACCTGGACCAGCGGCGGGGCCTCCGACGCGCACTTCTCCGTCGCCTTCCAGCAGCGGGTGCGGAAGCGGCAGCCGGTGGGCGGGTTGATCGGCGAGGGCACGTCGCCGACCAGGCGGATGCGCTCGCGCGGCTCCGCGTCCGCCGTCGCCTCGGGCACGGCGGACAGCAGGGCCCGCGTGTACGGGTGGCGCGGGTTGTCGTACAGGTCCGCGCGGTCCGCGATCTCGACGATCTTGCCGAGGTACATGACCGCGACGCGCTGCGAGAAGTGCCGCACGATCGCGAGGTCGTGGGCGATGAAGACGAACGCGATGCCCAGCTCCCGCTGGACCTTCTGCAGCAGGTTCACGACCTGCGCCTGGATCGAGACGTCCAGGGCGGAGACCGGCTCGTCGGCCACGATCAGCTTCGGCTCCAGCGCGAGGGCGCGGGCCACGCCGATGCGCTGGCGCTGCCCGCCGGAGAACTCGTGCGGGAAGCGGTTGAAGTGCTCGGGGTTGAGACCGACGATCTCCAGCAGCTCGCGGACCCGGTTCTCCCGGCCGCCCTTGGGGTCGATCCCGTTGATCTCCATCGGACCGGCGATGATCTTGCCGACCGTCTGCCGCGGATTCAGCGAGGCGTACGGGTCCTGGAAGATCATCTGGATCTCGGAGCGGATCGGGGCGAGTTCCTTGCGGCCGGCGTGCGTGATGTCCTGGCCGCGGTAGGTGATCTTGCCGCTGGTCGGCTCCATCAGCCGGGTGATCAGCCGGCCCGTGGTCGACTTGCCGCAGCCCGACTCGCCGACGAGGCCCAGGCTCTCGCCCTCGGCGACCTGGAAGTCGAGCCCGTCGACCGCCTGCACGGCGCCGACCGTACGGCGGATCGGGAAGCCGCCCTTGATCGGGAAGTGCTTGGTCAGTCCGGAGACGTCCAGGAGGGGGTTCGTGTTGCTCATGGTCGTGAAGTCCCGTCTGCTGTCCGTCAGTGGTGCCGGGTTTCGGCGAAGTCGGCGAAGAGTTCCCGCTTCTGCTCCGCGGTGAGGTGGCAGGCCGCGCCGCGGCCGTCGGTCACCTGGAGCAGCGGACGCTCGGTCGAGCACAGCCCGCCGGCGACCTTCTCGGCGAAGGCACAGCGCGGGTGGAAGCGGCAACCGGAGGGCGGGTTCAGCAGCGAGGGCGGCGAGCCGGGGATCGGCGTCAGCGGCACGTCCACCGAGCCGTTCAGGCTCGGCATCGAGTTCAGCAGGCCCAGGGTGTAGGGGTGGTCCGGCTTGCGGAGCACCTCCTCCTTGGTGCCGCGCTCCACGCACCGGCCGCCGTACATCACCAGCACGTCGTCGGCGATGTCGGCGATCACACCCAGGTCGTGGGTGATGAAGATGATCGCGGTGCCGAACTCCTGCTGCAGGTCCTTCAGCAGGTCCATGATCTGCGCCTGGACCGTCACGTCGAGGGCCGTGGTCGGCTCGTCCGCGATCAGCAGCTCCGGGTCGCAGACCAGGGCCATGGCGATCATCGCGCGCTGGCGCATACCGCCGGAGAACTGGTGGGGGTAGTCGTCCACACGGACGTCCGGCTGGGGGATGCCGACCCGGCGCAGCATCTCGACCGCGCGCGCCCGGGCCTCCTTCTTGGAGGCACCGGTGTGCTTGCGGTACGTCTCGGAGATCTGCGCGCCGATGGTGTGGTACGGCGAGAGCGAGGCAAGCGCGTCCTGGAAGATCATGGACATCTTGTTGCCGCGCAGCTTCTCCAGCTCGGACTCCGTGGCGGAGATCAGCTCCTTGCCGTCGAGCAGGATCTCGCCGTCCATGGCGGTGTTGCGCGGGTCGTGCAGGCCCAGGATCGCCATGTTGGTGACGGACTTGCCGGAGCCGGACTCACCGACGATGCCGAGGGTCTTGCCCCGCTCCAGGTCGAAGGAGAGCCCGTCGACGGCCTTGACGACGCCGTCCTCGGTGGAGAAGTGGACCTTCAGGTCGCGCAGGGAGAGAAAGGGGGTGCTCATGGTCTCTCCTTATGCGAGGCGCACGCGCGGGTCGATGAGGGCGTACACGGCATCGACGATGATGTTGAAGACGACGATCGCGGCCGCGGCGACCAGGACGACCCCGAGCAGCATCGGCAGGTCGTTGGTGCTGACGGCCTTCACCGAGAGCTTGCCGATGCCCTGGATGCTGAAGGTCGACTCGGTGATGATCGCGCCGCCCAGCAGCGTGCCGAGGTCGAGGCCGAAGATGGTGATGATCGGCCCCATCGCGCCGCGCCAGGCGAAGCGGAAGAACACCGTCTTGCGGGAGAGTCCCTTGGCGCGGGCCGTGCGGACGTAGTCCTCGCTGAGCGACTCGACCATCTGGGAGCGCGTCATACGGGTGTAGTTGGCGGTGAAGATCAGCGACAGCACCAGCCACGGCACCAGCTGGCCCTCGAACCACTTGCCCGGGTTCTCGGTGATCGGCGTGTAGTTGGCCCGGTCCAGCAGGTGCAGCTGGTCCACCAGGAGGTACGTGGCGAAGACGCCGATGACGTAGATCTGCATCGAGGACGCGATCAGCGAGGCGGAGCTGGCGATCTTGTCGAGGGGCTTGCCCTGCTTCACCGCGGCCAGCATGCCGGTGCCGACACCGAACACCAGGAAGACGACGGAGCTGCCGAGCGCCAGCGAGATCGTGGCCGGGAAGCGGTCCTGGATCGTGCCCAGGACCGGCTCGCGGTTCTGGAACGAGTAACCCAGGCACGGCGCGTCGCAGTGCCCGAAGGAGGCGTAGTCACGCCCCACGAAAATGCCCTTGAGCCAGTCCCAGTACTGCACGGGGAGCGAGTGGTCGATCCCCAGGTTCTTCTTCACCAGGGCCAGGGTCTCGGGGGTGCAGACCTTGCCGCACGCGAGGCGGGCGGGGTCGCGCGGAGCGGCGTAGAACAGGACGAACACCAGGGCGCTGATGATCAGCAGGATCACAGCGGCGCCGAGGGTCCGGCGGATGAGGAAGCGGAGCATGGCAGTTGGGTTTTCCTGACGGGATGCCGTAGGGGGTGAGACGGCGGGGCGGCGTCGTGGCCGCCCCGCCGGGATTCGTACGTCAGGCCTTCACGAAGGTCTTGTACAGCAGGGTCGCGGAGAAGTTCGGGTCGAACTGGGCACCGCCCACCTTCGAGCCGTACACGTAGAAGCGACGGGTGAACGTCTCGGGGATGATCGGCGCCACCTCCGACATGATCTTCTTGTCCAGCGCCTCCCAGGCCTTGCCGGCCTCGGTCTGGTCCGGGATCACCGCGTTCTTCTTGATCGCGTCGTTGATCCAGCCGATGTTGGTCTGGGACACGTTGTTCTGGCCGTTGCCGATGGCGGCACCGTCGAACAGCGGCTCGATCATCGTGTAGGCGGTGGGCCAGTCCGGGGACCAGCCGAACCACATCACGTCGAAGCTGTTGTCGATCTGCTGGATCTGGTCGTAGTACGACGTGGAGTCGATCGGCTTGATGACCGGGGTGAAGCCGGCCGCCTTCAGCGCGTTCTCGATGACGACCTTGGTCTTGTTGTAGGTCGGGTCCTGCGGGAAGGCGTAAACCACCTTCACGCCTTCCTTGCCGGCCTCCTTCAGCAGCGCCTTGGCCTTCGCCGGGTCGCCCGCGGGCTTCTTCAGCTTGCCGTACACGTCGGACTTCTCGTAGCCGATGATGTCGGGGCTGAGGATCGAGGTCGCGATGTCACCGGCGGACGGGCCGCCGTAGATCTGCCGGATCTGCTGCAGCGGCCAGGCGTGGATCAGGGCCTGGCGGACCTTGAGGTCGGTGACGCGCTTGGTGTTGATCGCGTAGTAGTAGGTGCCGGTCAGCAGACCGTTGAAGGTGCGCTTCTTCAGCTCCGGGTCGGTGAGCACCTTCTGGATGCGCTCGGCCGGGACGCCCTTGTAGATCGAGACCGCGTACTGGTCGTTGCCCTGGTTGGAGATCAGGCGGTCGGTGCTGTCGAGGGTCTCGATGCCGAAGAGGAACTCGAAGCCGTCCGGGTAGGCGTTGCGGATCGAGTCGGTGGCCGGGTCCCAGTACTTGTTGCGGGTCAGCACCATCGACTTGTCGGTGGTGTGCGCCTTGATCTTGTACGGACCGCAGGCGGCCGGCTTCTTGTCGTACTTCTCCTTGGTGTCCAGCTTCGGGGACGTGGCGGCGTAGGAGTGCATCGCCAGGGTGAAGTTGAAGTCGGGCTTCGCCTCGGCCAGGTGGAAGGTGATGGTCCGCTTGGCCTTGTCGGTGACGATCGAGTCGAGGTGCTTGCCCTTGTACGGGCCCTCGTAGGCGTCACGCCACTTGGCGCCCTTGCCGGTCAGCGCCATCTGGACGTAGGTGCCGGACTCGGTGACGAACGGGGCCCACAGGCGCTCGATGCCGTGGCGCACGTCCTCGACGGTCAGCTCGCTGCCGTCCTCCCACTTCAGACCCTCCTTCAGCGTGAAGGTCCAGGTCTTGTTGTCCTTGGAGGCGGTGCCGGTGTCGGTGGCCAGGTCACCGACGAGCTTCTGGTGACCGGAAGAGTCGATCTTGTAGCCGGTCAGGCAGCGGTGCAGGAGCAGCGCGACGGTGGAGTTGTACGCGTAGTAGATGCGCTGCGGGTCGAGGTGCGAGAAGTCGTCGGGCGCGAGGCCGTAGATCGTGCCGCCCTTCTTCGCACCGTCGATCTCGGGGGCCGGGCCGGTGGAGTCGGCCTTCGTGCCGATGGTGACCTTGGCGCCGGTGTAGCTGGTGGCGCCGGCGTTCGGGGTGCCGTTGCCGCCCCCGCCGCCGCTGCTGCACGCGGACAGCAGCGTCGAGCCCGCGGCCGCGACAGAGGTGGCGATGACGAAGTTTCTGCGGGAGAGAGACATGGCTGACCCGTTCGTAGTGGATGACAGGTGGTGCTTGATCCCGGCCGGGCCCCGTCGCCCGGGCCGGGAGGTACTCAGCGCTTGGTCTTCGGGTCCAGGGCGTCGCGGACCGAGTCGCCGAGCAGGTTGAAGGCGACGACGAAGATCACCATGGCCAGGCCGGGGAAGAGCATGAAGGTGATGTCGTCCTGGTAGTACTTGGCGCCGTTCTGGATCATCACGCCCCAGTCGGGGGTCGGGTCCGAGAGGCCGACACCGAGGAAGGCGAGACCCGCTTCCGCGGTCACGTAGGTCGGGAGGAGGAGCGTCGCCTGGATGAGGATCGGCGTCCACAGGTTGGGCAGCAGTTCCTTGAAGATGATCCGGGCCGGGGAGGCGCCGGTGACCTTGGCCGCCTCCACGAACTCGCGCTCGCGCAGGGCGAGCACCTCACCGCGCAGCAGACGCGCGATGGAAGCCCAGCCGAAGGCCGTCATCACGAGGATCAGGCTGGTGACGGTCAGCCAGACCGGGGTGTTGTCGGTCGGCGGAACGAAGATCGCCATGACCACGGGCCAGAAGGCGATGAAGAACAGCGTCTGCGGGAACGCCAGCAGGATGTCGATGACCCGGCCGACGAGGTAGTCCGTCTTGCCGCCCAGGTAGCCGGCGGTGATGCCGATGACGACACCGAGCAGGGTCGTCAGCAGTGCGGCGGCGGTGGCGATCAGCAGAGAGTTGCGGATGCCGTAGAGCAGGAAGGTCAAGACATCTCGCCCGAGCTGCGGCTCGATGCCGAGCCAGAAGTCCGAGCTGATGCCGCCGTTGGGCTTGACCGGGTTGTTGAACTCGTTGAGCAGACCCGGGATGTTCATGCCGTACGTGGTGTACGGGTCCTTGCCGTACACCTTGGCTATCAGCGGCGCGGCGATGCCCACGACGAAGAAGAAGATCACCACGAGGGCGGATATGACACCCGTCCGGTCCCGCTTGAATCGGGTCCAGGCCAGCCGTCCCGGTGAGCGGCTCTCAGTGCCCTTGGGGTTGCCGGGCTTCGCCGATGCGGCGTTGTCTTCTTTGGTCACCTCGAGTGGGGCGGCCGAGGAAGGGGTTGCGGGGGTCATGATGCTCCGTGCCTTGTGGGTCAAGGCTCCGCAGGGCGCTCCCCTACGGGCTACGCCGGACTTTTTCAACGCAATTCATTCAAGGTCAATAAATTCTGGTCCGGCTTGGGTTTCTCTTTACCTTCTTTGCCTGTACTTGATCATTCCGTAGCTACGCGGGTAGCGCGCTGTAATCAATCCGTGCTTCACATTGGACTAACTGGACTAATCGGGCAAGAAGTTCGATATGCGGACGGTAGTGTGTCGAAATGCGTACATCGACGCGTCGCAATCCAACGTTTCGGCATCGTTGCGCGGAGATGTGTTGCGCCCTCGACCCAAGATCGTCCCCATGCACCCCGACGGGTGTCTGCATTCGGACGACGTGTCCCCCTAAAGGCCCCTCACGGGGACGCCACACATGCGGTATGTGTCGTATGAGCCGATATTGGCCGGTAATGGTTGGGTGATCACGAGGAGGGACACCATGCGGGGAATGACGCACGCCCGCTGGGCCGCCGGCGCGCTGGCGCTGATGCTCGCCGCCACCGGCTGCGGGGGCGGGGGCGTGGGCGCGAGCAGCGGCCGTGCGGTGCTCAGCTCCTCCTGGGGCGACCCGCAGAACCCGCTGGAGCCGGCCAACACCAACGAGGTGCAGGGCGGCAAGGTCCTCGACATGATCTTCCGGGGTCTGAAGCAGTACGACCCGAGGACCGGCAAGGCCAAGAACATGCTCGCCCAGTCCATCGTCACCACGGACTCGCAGAACTACACCGTCAGGCTGAAGAGCGGCTGGACCTTCTCCGACGGCCAGAGAGTGACCGCCCGGTCCTTCGTGGACGCCTGGAACTACGGGGCGAGCCTGCGGAACAACCAGAAGAACGCCTATTTCTTCGGCTACATCGACGGATACGACAAGGTCCACCCGTCCCACGGCACGCAGAGCGCCGACACCCTGTCGGGGCTGCGGGTGCTGGACGACCAGACCTTCACCGTCCGGCTCAACCAGAAGTTCTCGGGCTTCCCCGACACCCTCGGCTACGCGGCCTTCGCCCCGCTGCCCCACCTCTTCTTCACCGACCACGCGGCCTGGCTGAAGAAGCCCGTCGGCAACGGCCCCTACACGATCGAGTCCTACATGAAGGGCTCACAGATGTCCCTGAAGAAGTGGGACGGCTATCCCGGCCCGGACAAGGCCCAGAACGGCGGAGTCGAGCTCCGGGTGTACACGGACAGCAACACCGCCTACACCGATCTGATGGCCGGCAACCTCGACCTCGTCGACGACGTCCCCGCCGCCCAGCTGAAGAACGTCAGGAGCGACCTCGGCGACCGCTACCTCAACACCCCGGCCGGCATCCTGCAGACCCTCGCCTTCCCCTACTACGACAAGGCGTGGAACAAACCCGGTTCACAGAAGGTCCGCACCGGCCTGTCCATGGCGATCAACCGCAAGCAGATCACCGACACCATCTTCAAGCGGACCCGCACCCCGGCCACCGACTGGACCTCCCCGGTGCTCGGTGCGGCCGGCGGCTACAAGGCGGGCCTGTGCGGCAGGGCCTGCGAGTACCACCCCGACGAGGCCAGGAAGCTGATCCAGGAGGGCGGCGGCATCCCCGGCGGCCAGGTCAAGATCACCTACAACGCGGACACGGGCTCGCACCGCGAGTGGGTGGACGCCGTGTGCAACTCCATCAACAACGCGCTCGGCAACGACAAGGCCTGCGTCGGCAACCCCGTCGGCACCTTCGCCGACTTCCGCGGCAAGATCGGCCAGCACCGGTTGCCCGGCCCGTTCCGGGCGGGCTGGCAGATGGACTACCCGCTCATCCAGAACTTCCTCCAGCCGCTCTACTACACCAACGCCTCCTCCAACGACGGCAAGTGGTCCGACCGGGACTTCGACAGGCTGGTCGACCAGGCCAACCGCGAGACCGACACCGCCAAGTCCGTCGCCACCTTCCAGAAGGCCGAGGAGGTGGTACGGGACAACATGGCCGCCATCCCGCTCTGGTACCAGAACGGCAGCGCCGGCTACTCGCAGCGGCTCTCCCATGTCTTCCTCAATCCCTTCAGCGTTCCCGTCTACAGCCAGATCAAGGTCAGCTGAGCCGCATGGGGCGCTATGTCGTCCGGCGACTGCTCCAGATGATCCCGGTGTTCATCGGCTCGACCCTGCTGATCTTCCTCATGGTGAACGTGATGGGCGACCCCATCGCGGGACTGTGCGGCGAGCGGGCGTGCGACCCGGCGACCGCCGCCCAGCTGAAGCGCGAGTTCGGCCTGGACAAGCCGCTCTGGCAGCAGTACGCGACCTACATGGGGAACGTCTTCACCGGAGATTTCGGTACGGCGTTCAACGGCCAGCCGGTCACCGAGCTGATGGCGACGGCGTTCCCCGTCACCATCCGGCTGACCGTCGTGGCCATCCTGTTCGAGATCGTCATCGGCATCACGCTGGGGGTCGTCACCGGCATGCGCCGAGGTCACCCCGTCGACACGTCCGTCCTGCTGCTCACCCTGGTCGTGATCTCAGTCCCCACCTTCGTCACCGGTCTGCTGCTGCAACTGCTGCTCGGCATCCGCTGGCAGTGGATCAGTCCTTCGGTCCGCAACGGCACCATCGACGAGCTGATCGTGCCCGGCCTGGTGCTGGCCTCGGTGTCGCTCGCCTACGTCACCCGCCTCACCCGCACCTCGATCGCGGAGAACAAGCGGTCCGACTACGTCCGCACGGCGGTCGCCAAGGGCCTGCCCCGGCGCCGGGTGATCGTCCGGCACCTGCTGCGCAACTCCCTGATCCCCGTGGTCACCTTCATCGGCGCCGACATCGGCGCCCTGATGGGCGGCGCCATCGCCACCGAGCGGATCTTCAACATCCACGGCGTCGGCTTCCAGCTCTACCAGGGCATCCTGCGCCAGAACACCCAGACGGTCGTCGGCTTCGTGACCGTCCTCGTGCTGGTCTTCCTCGTCGCCAACCTCCTCGTCGACCTCCTGTACGCCGTACTCGACCCGAGGATCCGCTATGCGTGAACAGCCGTACGAGCCCGAGGGTGCGATCGCCGGCACCGGGATGGGCGGCGCGATGGACCTGGGCGCGAGCGAGGCCGTCACCCTGGAGAAGGTGCCGGGGGGACCGGGGGGAGCCGGCCCGGCGGGCCGACCCCGCTCGCTGTGGTCCGACGCCTGGCGGGACCTGCGCCGCAACCCGGTCTTCGTCGTCTCCGCCCTGGTCATCGTCTTCCTGGTCTTCATCTCCCTGTGGCCCTCGGCGATCGCCTCCGGCAGCCCCCTGAAGTGCGACCTCGCCAAGGCCCAGGACGGCCCCGGACCGGGCGCCCCCTTCGGGTACGACGGACAGGGCTGCAACGTCTACACGCGCACGGTGTACGGCGCCCGCACGTCCGTCACGGTCGGCGTGTGCGCCACGGCCGGGGTCGCCGTCATCGGCGCCGTGCTGGGCGCCCTGGCGGGCTACTTCGGCGGGCTCTGGGACTCGGTGCTGTCACGGATCACCGACATCTTCTTCGCCATCCCGGTCGTCCTCGGCGGGCTGGTGCTGCTGTCGGTGGTGACCAGCAACACGGTCTGGCCGGTCATCGGCTTCATGGTGCTGCTGGGCTGGCCGCAGATCTCGCGCATCGCGCGCGGCTCGGTCATCACCGCCAAGCAGAACGACTACGTCCAGGCCGCCCGCGCCCTCGGCGCCTCGAACTCCCGGATCCTGCTGCGCCACATCGCCCCGAACGCCGTGGCCCCGGTGATCGTGGTCGCGACCATCGCCCTCGGCACCTACATCGCCCTGGAGGCGACGTTGTCGTACCTCGGCGTGGGATTGAAACCGCCCAGCGTCTCCTGGGGCATCGACATCTCCGCCGCCTCCCCCTACATCCGCAACGCCCCCCACGCCCTCCTCTGGCCGTCGGGCGCCCTGGCCGTCACGGTCCTGGCCTTCATCATGCTCGGCGACGCGGTCCGCGACGCTCTCGATCCGAAGTTGAGGTGAGGCCGTGCTGCTCGAGGTGCGGGACCTGCAGGTGGAGTTCCGGGCCCGGGACGGGATCGCCCATGCCGTCAACGGGGTCAGCTTCGGCGTGGACGCGGGGGAGACGCTCGCCGTGCTCGGGGAGTCGGGGTCGGGGAAGTCCGTCACCGCGCAGGCCGTCATGGGCATCCTCGACATGCCACCGGGGAGGATCACCGGCGGGCGGATCCTCTTCCGGGGCCGGGACCTGCTCACGCTGAAGGAAGAGGAGCGGCGCAGGATCCGGGGCGCCGGCATGGCGATGATCTTCCAGGACGCCCTGTCCGCGCTCAACCCCGTGCACTCCGTGGGCGACCAGCTCGGCGAGATGTTCGTCGTGCACCGCGGGATGTCGAAGAAGGACGCGCGGGCCAAGGCCGTCGAGCTGATGGACCGGGTGCGGATCCCGGGCGCCGCCCAGCGGGTGCGGGACTATCCCCACCAGTTCTCCGGCGGCATGCGCCAGCGCATCATGATCGCCATGGCGCTGGCCCTGGAACCGGCGCTCGTCATCGCCGACGAGCCCACCACCGCCCTGGACGTCACCGTGCAGGCCCAGGTCATGGACCTGCTCGCGGAGCTGCAGCGCGAGTACCGCATGGGGCTCATCCTCATCACCCACGACCTGGGGGTCGTCGCGGACGTGGCCGACCGGATCGCCGTGATGTACGCGGGGCGGATCGTCGAGTCCGCCCCCGTCCACGACATCTACAAGGCGCCCGCCCACCCCTACACCCGGGGCCTGCTGGACTCCATCCCCCGCCTGGACCAGAAGGGCCAGGAGCTGTACGCCATCAAGGGCCTCCCGCCGAACCTGACGCACATCCCGCCCGGCTGCTCCTTCCACCCCCGCTGCCCGATGGCCCGGGACGTCTGCCGCACCGACGAACCCCCGCTGTACCAGGTCTGTGAAGAGCGCGGCAGCGCCTGCCACTTCTGGAGGGAGTGCCTGCATGACCTCGACCACTGAGCCGATCCTGGAGGTCAGCGGCCTCGTCAAGCACTACCCGCTCACCCGGGGCATCCTCTTCAAGAAGCAGATCGGCGCGGTGAAGGCCGTCGACGGCGTCGACTTCACGCTCGGCACGGGCGAGACCCTCGGCATCGTCGGCGAGTCGGGCTGCGGCAAGTCGACGGTCGCCAAGCTGCTCTGCAACCTGGAGCGGCCGACGGCCGGCTCCATCCGGTTCAAGGGCGAGGACATCACCCGGCTCACCGGCCGCGCCCTGAAGGCCGTACGCCGCAACATCCAGATGGTCTTCCAGGACCCGTACACCTCCCTCAACCCCCGGATGACGGTGGGCGACATCGTGGGGGAGCCGTACGACATCCACCCCGAGGCCGCGCCGAAGGGCGAGCGGCGCCGCCGGGTCCAGGAGCTGCTGGACGTGGTCGGCCTCAACCCGGAGTACATCAACCGCTATCCCCACCAGTTCTCCGGCGGTCAGCGTCAGCGCATCGGCATCGCCCGGGGTCTGGCCCTGCGCCCGGAGGTGATCGTCGCCGACGAACCGGTCTCCGCCCTGGACGTCTCGGTGCAGGCCCAGGTGATCAACCTGCTGGACCGGCTGCAGGCGGAGTTCGACCTCTCCTACGTCTTCATCGCCCACGACCTGTCCATCGTCCGGCACATCTCCGACCGGGTCGGGGTCATGTACCTCGGCCGGATCGTGGAGATCGGACGGGACACCGAGATCTACGACCACCCCACCCACCCCTACACCCAGGCCCTGCTCTCCGCGGTCCCGGTCCCGGACCCCGAGGTCCGTGAACAGCGCGAGCGCATCATCCTCGTCGGTGACGTGCCGTCCCCGACGGACATCCCCTCCGGCTGCCGCTTCCGCACCCGCTGCTGGAAGGCGCAGGAGCGCTGCGCCCGGGAGGTCCCGGCGCTCGCGGTGCCCGCCTGCTTCCGCGACACCGCCGGTCCCGCGGCCCATGACTCGGCGTGCCACTTCGCGGAGGAGAGGACGGTGGTCCCGAGGGAGCCGGCGCGAGGGAACGGCAACGGGCCGGGGTGACGTGATGCACCCCGGCCCGTCCACGGCACCCGCACGGCCGTACGCTGATCAGCGTCCCGTGTCCGTATATCGGTGCCGCTTCCGCCGAGTTGCCTGCGTGTTAACGCGGTTCGCGGTCAACTCGGCCCGTGGTCGGCGCAGTTCCCGGCTAGCGGGCCGCCGGGGGCAGCGAACGCCGCAGGAAGTCCAGCTGCAACCGCAGCAGGTTCTCCGCGACCGCCTCCTGCGGGGTCATGTGCGTCACCCCGGACAGCGGCAGCACCTCGTGCGGGCGCCCGGCGGCCAGCAGGGCGGAGGACAGCCGCAGGGAGTGGGCGACGACGACGTTGTCGTCCGCCAGCCCGTGGACGATCATCATCGGCCGGTGCGGCTCGGCCGGGTCGACCAGGCCCGCGTCGTCGATCAGCGAGTTGCGGCGGTAGCACTCCGGCTGCTCGTCCGGGTGGCCCAGGTAGCGCTCCTGGTAGTGGGTGTCGTACAGCCGCAGGTCGGTCACGGGCGCGCCGACCACCGCCGCGTGGAAGACGTCCGGGCGGCGCAGCACCGCGAGGGCCGCCAGATAGCCGCCGAACGACCAGCCCCGGATCGCCACCCGGCCCAGGTCCAGCGGGAACTCCCCGGCGAGGGCCTGCAGCGCGTCGACCTGGTCCTGGAGCACGACGGCCGCCAGGTCGTCCCGGACCGCCTTCTCCCAGGCCGGCGAGTGCCCCGGGGTGCCACGGCCGTCGGCCACGACCACCGCGAAGCCCTGGTCGGCGAACCACTGCGAGGTCAGGTGCGGGTTGTGCGCGGCGACCACCCGCTGGCCGTGCGGACCGCCGTAGGGGTCCATGAGGACCGGCAAGGGAGCGTCACCGTGGTAGTCCCGTGGCATAAGCACGGCGCACGGAATTCGTCGTGCGCCCCCCTGGGTGAGGGTCACGCGGGGGGACAGACCGGGATTTTCTGCGTACGACCGGACAGTCGCCAACGGTTTTCCGTCATGCAGCACCTGGACAAGGGCGCCCGGCCTGTCCAGTGCCGCGGACATCAGAACCGTCACCTCCCCGGCACGGACCGCCGCGTGCACCCCGGGCTCCTGCGACACGCGCTCCACGCCGAGTTCGTTCACCCGGTACACATGGACCTCGCCGATCTCCGGCGCCTGGGCCTCCGCACCCGCCGAGGCGGAGACCAGTACGTCGTGAGCGCCCACGTCCAGCACCGCGCGAATGTGCAACTGGCCGTTGGTCAGCGGCCGTTCGCCGACCGTCAGCACCCGTGCGCCCCCCTCGTCCGCGATCCGGACAAGCTGCCCGGACGGGCTCCAGCAGGGCACTCCAGCGAACAGTTCAAGCCAAGTTGGATCTTCGTCCGCGTGCACCATCCGGGTGGCCCCGGTGTCCGGGTCGACAGCAAGGAACAGCTGGCTGCGCTGGTCCCGCGCCTGTACGAGCAGCAGTGGCGCACCCGCCTCTGACCAGTGCACTCGAGCCAGATACGGATAGCGGGACCGGTCCCACGCGACCTCCGTGCTCGTTCCGTCCAGGCCGAGCACGAACAGCCGTACGTCCGCGTTCGGGGTGCCGGCGGCCGGGTAGCCGACAGCGCGTGGCTCACGTCCGGGGTGTGCCGGATCGGCGATCCACCACCGCCGTACCGGCGTGTCGTCCACGCGCGCCACGAGCAGCCGGCGTGCGTCCGGCGCCCACCAGAAGCCCCGCGAACGGCTCATCTCCTCGGCCGCGATGAACTCCGCGAGGCCGTAGGTGACGTGCTCGGACTCCGGCTCGGCGAGAGCGCGGTCGTCCTCGCCCTCGGCGCCCACCACGCGCAGTGCCCCGTTCGCCACGTACGCGATGTGCCGGCCGTCCGGCGCCGGACGCGGGTCGATCACCGGTCCCGGGACCCGCAGTTCACGTGCCGTGCCGGCCCGCAGCTCGGCCGTGAACAGCCGCCCTGACAAGGCGAAAGACGCCAACTCCAGGGTCGCGTCGGTGGCGTAGCCGACGATGCCGGCACCGCCCTCCCGGCTGCGCTCCCGGCGCGCACGCTCCTCGGCGGACAGCTCTTCGCCGGCCCCGCCGAGCAGGGTGCCCGGGTCGGCGGCCAGCCGTTCGCCGCCGTCCGGAAGGTCCAGTACCCAGAGGGAGTTGGCCCGGTCGGTGCCGGAGCCGGAGCGCAGGAACGCCACACGCGAACCGTCGGGCGCCACGGTGAACGCACGCGGCGCGCCGAGCGTGAACCGCTGGGTCCGGGCGTGCCGACGGGGGAAGGAGTCAGGCTCGGTCGTCATACCCCGACCATATTGGCCATGCGCCCCCTTGTGCGGCCGTGCGCCGAGCGATGCGCGAGTACGGATAGTTATGATCACTACCGCTGAGTGGGTATGAACCTGCTGGCATCTGCATGGATTTGCTCTACTGATCTAGATCTGGCGATCTTTGGAGGTGAGCCGCCGTGGCACTCTCGATTTCGGCGGTGGTGCTGCTGGCGATCATCGTCTTCTTGCTGATCAAGAAGTCGGGGCTCAAGGGCGGGCATGCCATCGTCTGCATGCTGCTCGGCTTCTACCTCGCCTCCTCGACCGTCGCCCCGACGATCAGTCAGCTGACGACGAACGTCGCCAGCATGATCGGCAGCATCAAGTTCTGAGCGGGCCGCGTCGGGCGCAGACGGACGCTGGTCAGCGCTCGGACGCGTACGACACGAACCGGGCCCATGACTCCGGCGTGAGCGCGAGGCGGGGGCCGGTGGTGTGCTTGGAGTCGCGGACGTGGATGGTGTGGGGGGCGATGGCGATCTCGACGCACGAGTCGCCATCGGGGCCGTCGCTGTAGCTGCTCTCGAACCACGTCAGCTTCATGTTTCTCCCAGCAGTTGCTCGATGAGGGCCAGTGACTCCCGTGGCGAGAGCGCCTGGGCCCGGATCGTGCCATATCGCAGCTCGAGGATGCGCAGGTGTTTGGGTTCGGAGACGGGCCGGCTGTTGAACGCGCCGTCGGAGCGACCGACGGCGGTGCCGTCCGCGAACTTCATCAGTTCGATCCGACCGTCCAGTCCCGAGTGGGTGTCGCAGTCCATCGGCATCACCTGAAGCACGACGTTGTGCAATCGCCCGACTTGCAGTAGACGTTCGAGCTGCTGCCCGCCACGCCGGCACCCGGACCTCTCCCTCCCGGCGATCGGTCTGGCCTGCCACATCCAGTCGCTGCCCAAGGGCGCCCGGGTGGACATCAAAAGCCTCGCGACCTCCTCGCCGACTTGCACCGCCTCGACTCCCGGCTGTTCCTCTCCGCCCGCGACGCGGCCCACCTGGCCCCCGGTGTCGCCGCCTGGCTGGAGCGCGACGTCGGTCCCGCCGCCGTACGGCGGGCGCTGACCGCCGACCTGCGACCCGAGGCACTGCACCGGCCCGCCGCCCTGCCGGCCCACCGCCTCACCGAGCAGCTGCCTCCCACCTCCGTTCCGCGCACCGTCCGCTCCACCGCCCGTACGGCACCCGTTCCAGACCTGCGACGGCTGCGACCGCCCCTTCCGCGCACCCGAGCCCGGCCGCTGCCGTGGCTGCCGAACCGATCTCTTGGAGGCCACCTAGCATGAAAGCGACGATCCTTGCCCCTGGGCACAGACGACGAGGAGCGAGCGCCATGACCATCGCCTCGGACGACGCACAGCAGGGCGCTTCCCACCTGTACCGGGCCATGCGCGACTTCGTCGAGTCCACGGACGGCACCCTTCCCGGCAAGTTCGAGATCACCAAGGAAGGGATCGTCCTCGACATGATGTCGCCTGTCCGGCCGCACGAGCTCACCGCGCTCCGTGTCCGGAAACGCTTGGAGAAGGTCATGCCCGAGGAGATCGTGGCCCACACAGGCGAGCCCGATGTCGAGGTGCAGCCAGAAGGCATCATGCGCCGCCCCGACATCATGGTGATCGCCGAGGCGGACATGGAGGGAGACGGATCATTCGACCCTCGTACGCTCATCGCCGCTGTCGAAATCGTCTCCCGCTCCAACCCGGACAACGACTGGGTCAGCAAGATGCGCCCATCTACGCGATCTTCGACCCTCGCACCGGCACCGGCACTGTGCTCACCGACATCCACGCCACCCCCGGCGGCCCCCGCTACGCCACCCGCAAGGACTTCGTCTACGGCGAGGACGTCACGATCGCCGACTGGACCATCTCCACGGACGGCCTGCCGCGCTACCAGGACGAGACCGCCTCATAAGCTGGTCCCATGACGGATCTCCCCGCCCGACGCCTTCTCCTGGTGCACGCGCACCCGGACGACGAGTCGATCAACAACGGCGCGACCATGGCCAAGTACGCGGCCGAAGGTGCGCACGTGACCCTGGTCACCTGCACCCTGGGGGAGCGGGGCGAGGTCATCCCGCCCGGGCTGCGGCATCTGGCGGGCCCGGCGCTGGGCGCGCACCGGCGCGGTGAGCTGGCCGCCGCCGCCCGCGAGCTGGGCGTGCAGGACGTCCGGCTGCTCGGCGGCGCGGGCCGCTACGGCGACTCCGGGATGATGGGCATCCCCGACAACGACGACCCCGGCTGCTTCTGGCAGGCCGACGTGGACGAGGCCGCCGGGCTCCTGGCCGAGGTGATCCTGCAGATTCGCCCCCAGGTCCTCGTGACCTACGACGACCAGGGCGGATACGGCCATCCGGACCACATCCAGGCCCACCGTGTCGCCATGCGCGCCGTCGACCTCGCGGCCGAGCGGGGCCACCGCATCGCGAAGGTCTACTGGAACCGGGTCCCGCGCTCCGTCGCCGACGCCGCCTTCGCCCGCCTCCAGGACGAGTTGTCCGTATTGCCGTTCGACAAGAGTGCCGACGTCGACGACGTACCGGGCGTGGTGGACGACGAGCGGATCACCACCACCGTCGACGGCACCGCGCACGCCGCCGCCAAGGCCGCCGCGATGCGCGCCCACGCCACCCAGATCGCCGTGGCCGAGCCGTACTTCGCGCTCTCCAACAACCTGGCCCAGCCGCTGTTCGCCACCGAGTACTACGAGCTGGTCCGCGGCACGGCGCAGCCCGGGGAGAGCGACCTGTTCGCCGGGATCGAGGAGGCGGCATGAGCGACAACGGACAGGGCTCGCTGCTCGCCCAGCCGCTGCGACCCCCCTCCGCCGGACGCGCCGTCGCCTACGTCGGCCTGTTCCTGCTCGGCGCGGTCGTCGCCCTCGCCGGGGCCCTGGTGCAGGCCGCCTGGTTCCCGGGCGGGCTGCTGCTCGCCCTCGCGGGCGCGGCCGGGGCGTTCCTCGGCGGGTCCTACGCCACCGGCGGCCGGGCCGGGGCGGTCGCCCCCGCGGCCGGCTGGATCGTCGCCGTCGTCCTGCTCACCGCCACCCGCCCCGAAGGAGACTTCCTCTTCGGCGCAGGCGGCAGTTCCTATCTCTTCCTGCTCGGCGGCATGGCCCTCGCTGTGATCTGCGCCACCCTTGGCGCCGCGCGGCAACCTCGCGGCGGCTCTGCCCGACTTGCCAAGTGACGTACCACTTCGCCGTGCGACGCGCGTGCGAGTCCGGTGTGGGTTTCCTCAGCGGTCATGGGCTGCGCGCCAGAAGCGGCCAGTATGGTGGTGCGCGCCGCCGAGCCGCCCGAGAGTTCAGGTCGTAACGGGCGGTGGAGCCAACTGGGAGAACCTGCCTTGAGTCGTGAAACTGACACTCCGTCCTCCGGGCCCAACGGGCGCGGCGGAGCCGCATACCCCTCCGGCACGCCGCCGTACGGGACCCCCATGGCTTCCGACGACGGTACGGACGCGGGCCGTTCGGGCGCGCGTCCGGAGGAGAAGAAGACCGAGACCACGCTGACGACCCGGATCCGGATCAACATCCCCGGATCCCGGCCCATCCCGCCGGTCGTCGTGCGCAAGCCCGTCGGGGACACCGAGGGCACCGGGGACGAGGCGCCCGCCGCGGAGACGCGGCCCGCGCCCGACCGGACGCCCACCGGCACCACCGAGCCCCCCGCCGAGCCCGCGGCCCCGGCCGAGGAGAAGACGAGCGACTGGTTCGCGCCCCGCAAGTCCTCCGCCCCCAAGGGCGGTCCGGGCGGCGGCGGCACGAACGGAGCCGGAATCCCGGGCGGTTCCAGCACCGCCACCGGCGCGCCGGGCACCCGTCCGAGTGGTTCGGGAGCATCCGGCACGGCCGGTACCACCGGCGCACGCCCCGGCGGCGGCCGTCCCGGCGGTGTGGTCGGTTCCATGAGCGTGCCGGGCGCCTCCCGCCCCGGCTCCACGAACGGCAAGGGCCTGCCCGGCGCCACCGGCGGCCCCGTCGCCCCCGGCCACGGCGGCGGCACCGGCTCCTTCGACGTCACCGAGGCCCTGACCGCGGGCCCGCTCGGCGGCGGTTCCCGCCCCGGCACGCCCGGCAGCGGCGAACCGCGCCGGGACGACCTGCCGTACTTCGCGGAGAGCGGCGGCACCGAGGGCTTCGGCACCCCGGGCGCGAACGGCGGCGACGGCTACGGTGGTGTCGGAGCCCCCGGCAGCCCGGGAGCCCCCGGTGCGAGCGGTGCGAACGGGCACGGCGCCCCCGGCGGCTTCAGCGGCCCGGGCGGGCCCGGCGGCGCCGGCGGCTTCGACGGTCCGGGCGGCCCCGCAGGCCCCACCAGCGGCCCGGTCACCGGCGACAGCACCCTCGTCCCGCCGGTCGGCGGCCCCGGCGAGCCCTTCGACGGCCCGTCCGGCGCCGGCGGCTTCGGCGGCCCGGGTGCCCAGGCCCCGCGCAGCGCCCTGTCCGACCTCGCCGATCTCGACGGCCCCGCCGGACACGGCGGCCCCGGCGGCGCGCCCACCGGGCTCGGTCCCGGCGGCGGGCTCAGCGACGACACCGCGATCCTCACCCCGCAGAAGCCGGCCCCCGGACCGGGCACGCCCGGCTACCGCTCGCCGGCCGCGGACAACGTCTCCGGACACACCGTCACCAGCGGCATCCCGGTGATCCCCGGCGCGGGCAAGCCGCCGTTCGGCACGCGCCCCGACGGGCCGGGCGCGCCCGCGGCCCCCAAGCCGGAGCCGGCCGCCGCGCCCAAGGCGGCGGCCCGGCCGAAGAAGAAGGGCCGCAGCAAGCTGGTCCTGCTCGGCGTCGGCGTGGTCGTGGTCGCGGGCGGCGCCTACGGCGCCGGACTGCTGATGAACCACACCGACGTGCCCAAGGGCACCACGGTGCTCGGCGTCGACATCGGCGGCGGCACCCGTGACGACGCGGTCAAGAAGCTCGACGACGCCTTCGGCAAGCAGGTGAACAAGCCGCTCAAGCTGGCCGTGGGCGGCAAGACGGTCACCATCACCCCGGAGAACGCCGGCCTGCAGTTCGACTTCCAGGCCACGGTGAGCGAGGCCGCGAAGAGCGACTACAACCCGGTCCACGTCATCGGCTCCCTCTTCGGGCAGAAGCGCGTGGTCGACCCGGCGATGCCGGTGGACGAGGAGAAGCTGCAGGCCGCGCTCCAGCAGACCGGCGGCGGCTCCGGCTCGGTGGTCGAGGGCGGCATCACCTTCGAGTCGGGCAAGGCCGTGGCCGTCTACGGCAAGGCGGGCAAGGCCATCGACGCGGGCGGGTCGACCCAGGCGGTCGAACAGGCCTACCGCACGCTGGTGGAGACGGGCACCGCGACCCCGGTCACCGTCCCGTCGACGACCAAGCAGCCGACGGTGTCGAACGCCGAGGTCGACCGCGAGCTGAAGGAGTTCGCGAAGCCGGCGATGTCCGGCAGCGTGACCGTCTCGGCGGGCCCGGGGCACGCGGTGCTGATGAGCCCGCAGAAGTCGCTGTGGAAGTTCCTCCGGGTGGTGCCCACCGCGGACGGCAAGCTGGTCGACAAGCCCGACCTGGACGCCCTGAAGCAGCTCTACGGCGGCGCCTTCGACGGCGTGCTCATCACCCGCGGCAACGGCAAGAAGACGGCGGTCACCCCGCAGGACGTCTACGTCGCGCTCCGCCAGGCGCTGCTGAGCAAGACCAACCGGGTCGCGGTCATCTCCACGAACCCGAGCTAGCCGGACGCCGGCCGACAGGGGGCGCCCAGCGACACCGGGCGCCCCCTGCGTCGTACCGTCACCCGTTCCGTATGACATCTGTCATCCGGCGCCGAGGACCCGCGACACTGCCGGGCCGGGTCCCCCCGCCGCGACCATGGATGCCATGACGACAACTGCGGCACCGGCCGCCACCACCCCGGTGGTCGGCTTCGACCAGGTGACCAAGACGTACGGGAGCGTGCGGGCCGTCGACGGGCTCTCGCTCCGGCTGTACCCGGGCGAGACCGTCGCCCTGCTCGGCCCGAACGGGGCCGGCAAGTCCACCACCCTCGACCTGCTCCTCGGCCTGAAGCACCCCGACACCGGTGGCACGGTGAGCCTGTTCGGCGGCACCCCTCGCGAGGCGATCGTCGCCGGGCGGGTCGGGGCCATGCTGCAGAGCGGCGGTCTGATGGACGACGTCACCGTCACCGAGCTGGTGAAGCTGGCCTGCTCGCTGCACCCGAAGCCGTACCGGGCCGGTGACGTGATGGCCCGCGCGGGTGTCACGCAGATCGCCGACCGCAAGGTCAACAAGCTCTCCGGCGGACAGGCGCAGCGCGTGCGGTTCGCCCTCGCCACCGCCGGCGACAGCGACCTGATCATCCTGGACGAGCCGACCACCGGCATGGACGTCTCCGCCCGCCAGGCCTTCTGGGCCACCATGCGCGAGCAGGCCGACCAGGGCCGTACGGTCCTCTTCGCCACCCACTACCTCGAAGAGGCCGACGCCATCGCCGACCGCGTCCTGGTGCTGCACCGCGGCCGGCTCCTCGCCGACGGCACCGCCGCCGAGATCAAGGCCAAGGCGGGCGCCCGGAGGATCGCCTTCGACCTGGAGGGCGAGATCGAGGAGGCCGCCCTGCGCGCCCTGCCCTTCCTGACGTCCATCGACATATCGGGACAGACCGTCCGCGTCCAGTCGTCCGACGCCGACGCCACCGTGCACGCCCTGTACGGCCTCGGTGTCTACCCCCGCAACCTCGAAGTCGCCGGCCTCGGTCTGGAGCAGGCCTTCGTCGCCATCACGGAGGCCGAGGAGGCCAAGCAGTCGTGAACGCCCTGATCAAGCTCGAACTCGCCCGCGCCCTGCGCAACAAGAAGTTCCTGTTCTTCTCGGTGCTCTACCCCGCGATCCTCTTCCTGATCTTCTCCAGCAGCTCCGGCTCCGGCGAGAAGGTCGACGACACCGGCCTGACCGTCGCCACCTACCTGATGGTCTCCATGGCCTCCTTCGGCGCGCTGACCGCCGTCCTCATGGGCAACAGCGAGCGCATCGCCAAGGAGCGCGAGAACGGCTGGGTGCGGCAGCTGCGGCTGACCACGCTGCCCGGGCGCGGCTACGTCCTCGCCAAGACCGCCAGCGCCGCCGTGGTGAGCCTGCCGTCCATCGTCGTGGTGTTCGTCGCCGCCGCCGCGCTCAAGCACGTCCGCCTGGACGCCTGGCAGTGGCTCGCCCTCACCGGGGTCATCTGGGCCGGCAGCCTCGTCTTCGCCGCGCTCGGTGTCGCCATCGGCTACCTCGCCTCCGGTGACGCGGTCCGCCCGATCACGATGATCGTCTACTTCGGCCTGTCGATCCTCGGCGGCCTGTGGATGCCCTCGACCACCTTCCCGCAGATCCTGCAGGACATCGCCAAGTGGCTGCCCACGCACGCGTACGCTGCTCTGGGACGGGCGATCGAGCAGAGCCAGGCCCCGAGCGCGACGGACGTCGCCGTCCTCGCCGTCTACTTCGTCCTGTTCGCGGGCGGCGCGGCCTGGCTGTACCGGAAGGACACGCTGAAGGCGTGAGCACGATGACGGAAGACCGGCAGACCGGTGAGGTGCGGCCGGAGCACCAGGTGCGGATCGGCCAGGGCCCCCGCAACCGGCGCGAGCTGATGGTGAAGGTGCTGTGGATCGGCGTCTGGCTGGTCTTCCTCAGCTCCCCGGTGAAGGACCTGGCCTCCGGCCACCACACCACGGGCGCCACGGTCGGCGGCGCGATCGGCCTCGCCGCCTTCGTCACCGCCTATCTGACGCTGGTCTTCCGGAACATCGGCCGGCCCTACTCGCCACGCGTCGTCATCTCGCTGCTCTCGGCCCTCGCCGTCCTCGCCCCCCTGCTGGCGTACACCCTCGGCGGCGCCTGGCTCGGCCTGTTCGTCTACCTGTCGGTCGCCTGCGGGGCGACCCTGCCGGTCCGGGCCGCGTTCTGGTCGATCCCCGCGGCGACCGTGGTGATGTACCTCGTCGGACTGCGCTGGAACGAGAAGGCGGACGAGACCCTGCTCCTCGTCCCGCTGATCGGCTTCGCGATGGTCGGAGTCGGTCAACTCATCAGAACCACCGTCGAGTTGCGCAAGGCGCGGGCCACCGTCGCCGAGCTCGCCGCCAACGAGGAGCGGCTGCGGCTCGCCCGCGACCTGCACGACCTGCTCGGCCACTCCCTCTCGTTGATCACGCTCAAGAGCGAGCTGGCCGGCCGCATGCTGCCCGGTCATCCCGAGAAGGCCGCGCAGCAGGTCGCCGACATCGAGCAGGTCAGCCGCCAGGCCCTGGTCGACGTCCGGGAGGCCGTCACCGGCTACCGGCGTCCCCGGATCGCCGTGGAGCTCGCCGGCACCCAGGTCGCCCTGACCGCCGCCGGCGTCACCGCCGAGGTGCCCGCCGAGCCCGACCTGACCGGTGTCGCCGAGGAGGCCGAGTCCGCGCTCGCCTGGGCGCTGCGCGAGGCGGTCACCAACGTGGTCCGGCACAGCGGCGCCGACCGGTGCGCCGTACGGCTGGAACGCTGTCAGACGCTGGACGGGCCCGTCCTCGAACTGTCCGTCGAGGACAACGGATCGGGCGGCTCGGGCAAGGGCCCCGGCAACGGTCTGACGGGTCTGACCGAGCGCCTGGAGAAGGCCGGCGGCACCCTGGAGGCGGGCCGGATCAAGCACGGATTCCGGCTGGTCGCCCGCGTGCCCACGGCCCCCGCCGGGGACGTAGGATCCGGGGCATGACGAGCACGATCAAGGTCCTGCTGGCCGAGGACCAGTCGATGGTCCGCGAGGCGCTGGCCGCGCTGCTCGGCCTGGAGGACGACATCGAGGTCGTCGCGCAGGTCGCCCGCGGTGACGAGGTGCTCGCGGCCGTCGGCGCGCACGGTGTGGACGTGGCGCTGCTCGACATCGAGATGCCCGGCTGCACCGGCATCGAGGCCGCCGCCCGGGTGCACCGGGAGTTTCCGCAGGTCAAGCTGGTCGTCCTCACCACTTTCGGCCGTCCCGGCTATCTGCGCAGCGCCATGGAGGCGGGCGCCGACGCCTTCCTCGTCAAGGACGCGCCGGCCGCCCAGCTCGCCGCCGCGGTCCGCAAGGTGCTGGCCGGCGAGCGGGTCATCGACCCCACCCTGGCCGCCGCCGCGCTCGCCGAGGGCGCCAACCCCCTCACCGAACGCGAACGCGAGGTGCTCCGGGCGGCGGCCGACGGCGCCACCAACGCCGAACTGGCTCAGACCCTCCACCTCTCCCAGGGCACGGTCCGCAACTACCTCTCCACGGCCATCCAGAAGCTGGCGGTGCGCAACAGGGCCGAGGCGGTGCGGACCGCTCGCGAGAAGGGCTGGCTGTGAGGGGTCAGTTGAGCATGGCCCGTGCCGTGTGCGCCTGCTCGCGCACCTTGCGGGCGGCCGGCTCGTCGACGACCTCGATCAGCTCGGCGTAGGCGTCCAGTTCCGCGGCACCGGCGATGAAGTCACCGCGCTGCACCAGCAGTTGCCCGCGCTCGTAGCGCAGCCGCGCCGGATGCGAGGGCACCAGCAGCGCCAGCTCCACGGCCCACAGCGCGACGTCCGAGCGCTCGGGCCGTGCGGTGGCCCACGCCCGGACGTTGTTCAGGATCCGCTGGACGACCTCCAGCGGCGCGGCCGGCTCCAGCATCGAGGCGTCCAGCGGCGCCCCGGTCGCGCCCGCCACCAGCAGCTCGGTGTCCGTCCCCGTCAGCACCCGCCCCCCGCCGAAGGGGTCGACGAGCACCTGTTCCCCGGGCGCGCCGAACCCGACCACGAAGTGGCCCGGCAGCGCGACCCCGTACACCGGAGCCCCCGCCCGGCGCGCGACCTCCAGCCACACCACCGACAGCAGGATCGGCAGCCCGCGCCGCCGGCGCAGCACCTCGTGCAGCAGGGAGGACTCCAGGCGCTGGTAGTCGCCCGGCGTGCCGTGGAACTCGTACCGCCCGCCCAGCAGCCGCCGTACGGCCTCCGCCCAGGCACCCGGCCCGCCCGGCCGGTACGGCAGCTCGCCCGCCAGCCGGTCCAGCTCCGCCTGGGCCGCGTCCATGCCGGACTCGTCCAGCGAGCCGTCCGCCTCGGCGCCGATCAGCAGACACAGCGCCGACAGATCCGGCCGCTCCGACCGCGCCTCCTGACCGAACCGCCGGCGCAGCTCGGCGGCCCGGTCCGGCGGCGGCGGATACGGCGGCGGCAGCTTCGGGTGACGCATGCGAGGCTCATGCCCTTCCAAGGCGGTTCCTACGACACACCGACGGCAGCGGAATGCGGCCCGGGCCCGGCGGCGGCGGACACGTCCCCCCGCGACCGGCCCCGACCGGCGACCTCACCGGCCGACCGGGGCCCACGGGAGGCGTCCACCGCGGGCCGCGGGGCGCCGACGGCATCCGGTGCCGGGCGGTCGCGGCTCGGCGGGTTCTCGGGGTGCGGGCGGTCACCCGTGGCGGTCGGTGACGGGTGCGGGTGGTCGGCCGTGCGCTCGTCGGGTGACGGGTGCGGGTGGCCGGCCGGGCGCTCGTCCGGCGGCCGGTGCCGGGGGGCGGCCGCGTCCTGCGCCTGCTGCGGCTCGCCGGCCGGGGGTTCCGGGGCGCGGTAGTGGTGGTAGGTGTGGTGGGGGGCGAAGCCCAGGGCGGTGTAGAGCGAGCGGGCGCCCTCGTTGTCCGTCTCGACCTGGAGCCAGCCGGCCGACGCGCCCTCGGCGAGCGCGCGCCGGGCCAGTGCGGCCATCACCTCGGTGGCGAGCCCCCGGCGGCGCCGGTCGGGGGACACCTCGACGGCGGCGAAGCCGGCCCAGCGGCCGTCCACGACACACCGCCCGATGGCCGCCGGCGGCTCGCCCGGCGCACCGGGCACGGTCGCGAACCACACGGACGGCCCACCGCCGAGCACCCGCAGAGCCACCTCGCTCACCCCCTTGCGCTGATACCGGGCGAGCCACGCCTCGTCCGCCTCCCGGGTGAGGACCACCTCCGCGCCCTCGGCCCGGTCCGCGACCGGCGCCAACGCACCGATCCACAGCTCGGCGGTCACCTCGCGCACCCAGCCCCGCCGCTCCAGCTCCGCGCACAGCAGCTCCTGCGTGCCCTCGGCGCCGGTGGCGGTCTGGACGTACGCGGGCAGGCCACGCTCGCCGTACCAGCGTCGTACGGCCGCCAGGGCCGCGTCGAGCGGAAGGCCGGGCTCGCCGAGCGGCAGCACGCTGTTCGCCCGCCGCGTGAACCCGCCGGCCGCCCGCAGCTCCCACTCCCCGAGCGACTCGCTCTCCACCGGCCGCCACCCGCGCGAGGCGATCCGGGCCAGCTCCGGATAGGACGCGGCCGGTCCCCGGCGACGCGCCGGCGCGGCGGGTACGACCTTCCCCGCGACCAGCGTGGATTCCGGGATCCGGACACTCCGCCCGTCCCGTTGTGTGATCATGAGCACGCCACCGTCCCATGATGTGAGAACACCCACCGTGTCGGTGAACTTCTCCGGCGTCGTCGCCGCGTCGCCCAAGCGTCGTACCGACACCCGTTTCCCCACGTCAGCAGGGGTGATTCGGACTTCAAGGCGTCCTGTCGCCGAGATTTCCACCGGTCAGTTCACCCCTCCTGTTCGGATCGTGCTCCGGAACGGAGATACTAGGGGCGGGCATCGACGACGCCGCGCTCCCGCGCGCCAGGCGGCGGAGCCTGAGGAGGCCCGCCAGCGCCCTATCGAGGAGGAACGACAGCGTGACCTACGTCATCGCGCAGCCTTGTGTCGACGTGAAGGACAAGGCGTGCATCGAGGAGTGCCCGGTCGACTGCATCTACGAGGGCCAGCGGTCCTTGTACATCCACCCGGACGAATGCGTCGACTGTGGTGCCTGTGAGCCGGTCTGCCCGGTCGAGGCGATCTTCTACGAGGACGACACTCCGGAGGAGTGGAAGGACTACTACAAGGCGAACGTCGAGTTCTTCGACGAGCTGGGCTCGCCCGGCGGCGCCAGCAAGCTGGGGCTGATCGAGCGCGACCACCCGTTCGTCGCCGCGCTGCCGCCGCAGGGCGAGTGACCGTCTAAGCGCCAAGCGGCCGCCCGTAACCGCGCCGCCTCGGTCCCGTACGGCCCGATCACCCTGATCACCGCCGCACGGGACCGAGGCGTTTGCCGCACCGTACGAAAGTGAGCCTGATTCCCGTGTCCGCAGTCTCCGACCGGCTCCCCACCTTCCCCTGGGACAAGCTGGAGCCGTACAAGAAGACGGCCGCCGCGCACCCCGACGGGATCGTCGACCTCTCCGTCGGCACGCCCGTCGATCCGGTTCCCGAGCTCATCCAGAAGGCCCTGATCGACGCGGCCGACTCGCCGGGATACCCGACGGTCTGGGGCACCCCCGCACTGCGTGACGCGATCACCGGCTGGCTGGAGCGCCGCCTGGGTGCCCGTGGGATCACCCACCGCCACGTCCTGCCGGTCGTCGGCTCCAAGGAGCTGGTGGCCTGGCTGCCGACCCAGCTCGGCCTCGGCCCCGGCGACAAGGTGGCCTACCCGCGCCTGGCCTACCCGACCTACGAGGTCGGCGCCCGCCTGGCCCGCGCCGGCTACGAGGTCTACGACGACCCGCGCGAACTGGACCCCGCCGGCCTGAAGCTGCTCTGGCTGAACTCCCCGTCGAACCCCACCGGCCGGGTCGTCCCGAAGCAGGACCTGACCGAGATCGTCGCCTGGGCCCGCGAGCACGGCGTCCTGCTGGTCTCTGACGAGTGCTACCTGGAGCTGGGCTGGGAGGCCGACCCGGTCTCGGTCCTGCACCCGGACGTCAACGGCGGCTCCTACGACGGCGTCCTGGCCGTCCACTCCCTCTCCAAGCGCTCGAACCTGGCGGGCTACCGCGCGGCCTTCGTCGCCGGTGACCCGGCCGTCCTCGGCCCGCTCCTGGAGATCCGCAAGCACGGCGGCATGATGACCTCCGCGCCGACCCAGGCGGCGGTGGTGGCGGCCCTCGGTGACGACGTCCACGTCCACGAACAGCGCGAGCGCTACGCGGCCCGCCGCGAGGCCCTGCGCACGGCTCTCCTCGCCCACGGCTTCCGTATCGAGCACAGCGAGGCCAGCCTCTACCTCTGGGCCACCCGCGACGAGTCCTGCTGGACCACGGTCGCCCACCTGGCCGACCTGGGCGTCCTGGTGGCCCCGGGCGACTTCTACGGCGAGGCGGGCCGGAACTTCGTCCGCGTGGCCCTGACGGCGACGGACGAGAGGGTGCGAGCGGCGGTCGCCCGCCTGACCGCCTGACCCCACCCAGCACGGCGAACGGGGCCCAGGGAGAACCCTGGACCCCGTCGGCTCGGCTCAGTGGCCGCGGAACCTCAGCCGCCGAGCGGCAGGCCGCCCGGCACCGGCAGGTTCGGCAGGCCGCCCTTCGTCGCGGTGGACGCCGTGTCCCCGAGGACACCCCCCGCCGCACCGGCCGCGTCCCCCGCGGCCTTCTGCGCCATCGGCGCCGTCTTCTTCACGGCGCCGCCGCCGGTCTTGCCCGCGGCCGGCACCGCCTGCTTGACCGCCTTGCTGCCCGCGTCGCTCGCGAGAGTCGTGACGTTCTGCGCGGCACCGTCGACGGTGTTGCCGACGTGCGCCCCGTCCAGGGCGGTCAGACCACCCAGGTTCGGGGTCGCCGCCGGCAGGTTCGTGGCCGCACCGGCGGAGCCGGCCGCACCGACCCCGGCTGCCGCTCCCGCTGCGACGAGCAGCGCGGCACGGGCGATCCGGCGGGTCAGAGGGAGGGACATGATGCTCCATTCGACGGGAGAACGTGATGTGTCGGTGATTGCGTCCGCGCCCGTCTTCGGGCTCGGACGCCGTGACTACCGCTCGAAGCCCGCGAAGGTTGCGGACGCCCCAGGTAAAGAATGGATAACGCATCGCATTATCAGGTGTGGATAAAAACGGGCAAAGAACATCGTCGGGGAATCCCGCAGAATCCTTACGGCCCTGAATTTCCAAGGGTTCCCGAACCCGCGCCGGAAGTCGCCCGGACGGCCGGGCGGACCGGCGCCGCGCAACCCGCCGGAGTGACCCCCCGTACTACTGTCCGGTCACGATCCGGACGGCCCCCGCGGACGTCGCCGTACCGTCGGCCGGCTGCCCGGCGGCCCCCTGCCCACCGGCCGGCCTCCACCGGCTGTCGCTGCTCCCGGCGACCCACTCCCGCCCCGCGTACGACACTCGCTGGATGTGCAGCGACGACGCGTTGGCGACGGCCCACTGCGCCAGCTGCCACCCCCGCTCGCGCTCCCCGCGCCCGGTCGCGTCCCGCTCGGCGCCCTCCGGCACCGGAACGGTCACCGTCCGCCCGTGCGCGGTCGCGGTCACGCTCGGCGAGGGCGACGGCGACGGCACGGGCGTCCCGCCCACCTCCGCACCGGTCTCCTGCAGCGCGTCCCGCCCGAAGTCCCGTACCAGCGCGGCACGTACCGCGTCCGGCCCTGTCGCCGACGCCATGGCGTCCGGGCGGCCGTCGCAGGTCAGCGTGGCAGCCGCATGCCCGGTCAGCGCCGCCGCCAGCAGCGTGGCGTCCGGCTCGTGCTTGGCGTACGCCTCCGGATAGCCGCTGCGCTGCACCCGCTGCGCGGCCACCGTCAGCGGCAGGTCGGTGTAGCCCTGGACCTTGGCGAGGTGCGCGTAGAAGATGCCCGCCGCGTAGGTCGGGTCCATGATCTGCTGCTCGCTGCCCCACCCCTGGGAGGGCCGCTGCTGGAACAGGCCGAGCGAATCCCGGTCGCCGTGCTCGATGTTGCGCAGCCCCGACTCCTGCAGCGCGGTCGCGAGCGCGATCGTCACGGCCCGCTCGGGCATCCCGCGCCCGGTGCCGACGGCGGCGATCGTCGCCGCGTTCGCCGCCTGCTCCGGTGTGAACTCGTACGACGCCCCGTCGCCGGATGCCGAGACCACCTCGCAGCCGCGCGCACCACCGCCTCCGGTGACGTACTGCACCACGAGATACGCGGCGACACCGCACAGGACCAACAAGGCGGCCGCGAAACGGAAAAGACGGCCGCGACGCTTGGGACGGGTGGGGGACGGCTCTGGCACGCGTACAAGGTACTGGAGGCCGCAGGACCCCTCGAGGGGGGTCCGTACGGCGCGGCCGCCGGCCCGCGTGGACGGCGACCCCGTCGCGGCAGGTCGCGCGCTAGGGTCGTGGCCATGGCCGACACCTCCCTTGACCTCACGCTCGACGCCGCCGCGCTCACCGCGCAGCTGGTGGACTTCCCCTCCGAGAGCGGCACCGAGAAGCCGCTCGCGGACGCGGTCGAGGCCGCCCTGCGCGCCCTGCCGCACCTGACGGTGGACCGCCACGGCAACAACGTGATCGCCCGTACGGACCTGGGCCGCGCCGAGCGTGTGATCCTGGCCGGCCACATCGACACCGTCCCGATCGCCGACAACGTCCCCTCCCGTCTCGACGAGGACGGCGTGCTGTGGGGCTGCGGCACCTGTGACATGAAGGCGGGCGTGGCGGTGCAGCTGCGGATCGCGGCCACGGTCCCCGCCCCCAACCGCGACCTGACCTTCGTCTTCTACGACAACGAGGAGGTCGCCGCCGAGCTCAACGGCCTCAAGCACGTCGCCGAGGCCCACCCGGAGTGGCTGGCGGGCGACTTCGCGGTCCTGCTGGAGCCCTCCGACGGCCAGGTCGAGGGCGGCTGCCAGGGCACCCTGCGGGTGCTGCTGAGGACCACGGGCGAGCGGGCGCACTCGGCGCGCGGCTGGATGGGCTCCAACGCCATCCACGCGGCGGCCCCGATCCTGGCCCGGCTGGCCTCCTACGAGCCCCGGTGGCCGGTCATCGACGGCCTGGAGTACCGCGAGGGCCTGAACGCGGTCGGCGTCAGCGGCGGGGTCGCGGGCAATGTGATCCCCGACGAGTGCGTGGTCACGGTGAACTTCCGGTACGCCCCGGACCGCACCGAGGAGGAGGCGATCGCGCACGTCCGTGAGGTGTTCGCGGACTGCGGGGTGGCGGAGTTCGTGATCGACGACCACAGCCCCGGCGCGCTGCCCGGCCTGTCCCACCCGGCCGCCGCGGCCTTCATCGAGGCGGTGGGTGGCACCCCGATGCCCAAGTACGGCTGGACGGACGTCTCCCGTTTCTCCGCGCTCGGCATCCCGGCCGTCAACTACGGTCCCGGCAACCCGCACTTGGCCCACAAGCGGGACGAGCGCGTGGAGACGGCCAAGATCCTCGCGGGCGAGGAGCGCCTGCGGAGCTGGCTCACCGCCTAGCGAGAAGGTGCGGCGCACGCATAGCGGACATGCGCATGTCCCCCCTCCGTAACCCGCGCAGATCTAGTCTGAGATCGAACTACCGGCAAGTGGAGGGAGCGCACATGCCTACCGGCAACCCCGAGGGGAAGAAGCAGCCGCCGGACGAGCAGCGGCTCGGACCGGTCCTGCGACGGCGGTCCCAGGTGACATCCAGCACTACCGACCAGCGGCTGCTGGACGAGCGGGCGCCCTCGGACTGGGTGCACACCGACCCCTGGCGGGTCCTGCGTATCCAGTCGGAGTTCATCGAGGGCTTCGGCACCCTGGCCGAACTGCCGCCCGCCATCAGCGTGTTCGGCTCGGCGCGGACGCCGGTCGACTCGTCCCAGTACGACGCGGGCGTACGGCTCGGCCGGGGGCTGGTGCAGGCGGGCTGGGCCGTGATCACGGGCGGTGGCCCGGGCTCGATGGAGGCGGCCAACAAGGGCGCCAGCGAGGCCGGCGGCACCTCGGTCGGCCTCGGCATCGAACTTCCCTTCGAGCAGGGGTTGAACCCCTACGTCGACATCGGGCTGAACTTCCGCTACTTCTTCGTCCGCAAGATGATGTTCGTGAAGTACGCGCAGGGCTTCGTCGTGCTGCCCGGCGGCCTCGGCACCCTCGACGAACTCTTCGAGGCCCTGACCCTGGTCCAGACCCAGAAGGTCACCCGCTTCCCGATCGTCCTCTTCGGCACCGAGTACTGGGGCGGGCTGGTGTCCTGGCTGAAGGACACGGTGGTGGCCCAGGGCAAGGCGGCGGAGAAGGACCTCCTCCTGTTCCACGTCACGGACGAGGTGGAGGAGGCGGTGGCCCTGGTGTCGAAGGAGGCGGCCCGTTAGCGCTCCGACGGGGGCGTCCAGGGGGCCGAGCCCCCTGGACGCTCAGGCCAGGCCCCGGCGGGCCACCGCGGGGACCCGGTGCCCGGCGATCGACGCCACCATCTCCAGCACCTGCCGGGTCTCGGCGACCTCGTGCACCCGGTACACCTGCGCGCCCAGCCACGCGGACACCGCGGTCGTCGCCAACGTACCGATCAGTCGTTCCTTCACCGGCCGGTCCAGCGTCTCCCCGACGAAGTCCTTGTTGGACAGCGACACCAGCACCGGCCATCCCGTGGCGACCATCTCGTCCAGCCGCCGCGTCGCCTCCAGGCTGTGCCGGGTGTTCTTCCCGAAGTCGTGCCCGGGGTCGATCAGCACCGACTCACGCGGCACCCCGAGCGACACCGCCCGCTCCGCCAGCCCCAGGGTCACGTCCAGGATGTCGGCCATGACGTCGTCGTACGTCACCCGGTGCGGGCGGGTGCGCGGCTGGGCACCGCCCGCGTGGGTGCACACGAGCGCCACCCCGTACCGCGCCGCGACCTCGGCGAGCCCGGGGTCGACGCCGCCCCACGCGTCGTTCAGCAGATCCGCGCCCGCCTCGCACACGGCCTCGCCGACCTCGGCCCGCCAGGTGTCCACGCTGATGATCACGTCCGGGAAGCGCCGCCGTACCTCGGCCACGAAGCCGACCGTCCGCCGCGCCTCCTCAGCGGCCGAGACCTCCTCGCCCGGACCTGCCTTCACCCCGCCGATGTCGACGATCGCGGCGCCCTCGGCCACCGCCTGCTCCACGCGCGCGAGAGCCGGCTCGTCGCGGAAGGTGGCCCCCCGGTCGTAGAAGGAGTCCGGGGTCCGGTTCACAATTGCCATGATCACCGGCTCGTGCGGCCCGAATTCCCGCTTGCCCAGCCTGAGCATCCGCTGTGACCTCTCCTAGTACATCCCGCAGTACGGCCGCCTGTGACCCTAACTGTCAGAGTCGCATGGCACGATCGGAGCCTGACAGTTTCGGCTTCCGGCACAGCGTCCGGTATCGAGCGTGGGGACCCTAAGGCGATGGTGATGTTCTTGTTCCTGGTCGTCGCGCTGGCCGTCGTGGTCGCCGCGGTGACGCTCGCCGTGGTGGGCGGCGGCGAGAGCGGCCCGCTACCCGAAGCGGCGCCCGAGCGGCTGCAGGATCCGCTGCCGGCGGACCGCCCGGTGGGCCGCGCCGACGTGGACGGTCTGCGCTTCCCGGTCGCCCCGCGCGGCTACCGCATGGCCGACGTCGACGACGCCCTGGGGCGCCTCGCCGCCGAACTCGCCGAGCGGGACGCCCGCATCGCCGATCTGGAGTCCGCCCTGGCCGGCGCCAGAGCCGCCGCGCACGCCCGGCAGGAGCGGCCCGCCGAAGGAGAGCAGCGGTGACGGCCGGCGCCGCCCTCCCCGGGCCGGACGGGGCCCTGCGCTGCCCCTGGGCCCTGTCCACCGAGGACTACGTCTCGTACCACGACGAGGAGTGGGGCCGCGCGGTCCACGGCGACGACGCCCTCTTCGAGCGGATCAGCCTGGAGGCCTTCCAGTCCGGCCTGTCCTGGATCACGATCCTGCGTCGGCGCCCCGGCTTCCGTGCCGCCTTCGCCGGCTTCCGCATCGAGAAGGTCGCCGCCTTCACCGACGAGGACCGTGCGCGCCTCCTGGCCGACCCGGGCATCATCCGCAACCGCGCCAAGATCGACGCGACGCTCGCCAACGCGCGCGCACTCGCCGACTGGGCGGAGGGCGAGCTGGACGAGCTGATCTGGTCCCACGCGCCGGACCCGGCCCACCGGCCGGTTCCGCGGACCCTCGCCGACGTCCCGGCGGTCACCCCGGAGTCCACGGCTCTGTCCAAGGCGCTGAAGAAGCGGGGCCTGAGATTCGTGGGCCCGACGACGGCGTACGCACTGATGCAGGCGTGCGGGCTGGTCGACGACCACCTGGAGACGTGTGTGAGCCGCAACAGCCAGCCCGCCCGCTAGCGCTCAGCGGCCGAGGTACTTCGGCCTCTCCTTGTTCACGAAGGCCTGCACGGCGATCGCGTGGTCCTCGGACCGGCCCGCCCGCGCCTGCAGCTCGTCCTCCTTCTCCAGGGTCTCGGTGAGGGAGTGCGTCAGGCCGTAGGCGACGGCCTCCTTGAGCGCCGCGTACGCCACCGTCGGCCCCTCGGCCAGCGCCCGCGCCACCTGCTCGGCCTCGGCGCGCAGCTCGGCGGAGGGCACGACCCGGTTGGCGATGCCCAGCTCCAGCGCGTCCTGGGCGCTGATGCTCCGCGGGAAGAGCAGCAGGTCGGTGGCGCGGCTCGGGCCGATCACCCGGGGCAGGGTCCAGGAGATCCCGGAGTCCGCGGTCAGGGCCACGCCCGCGAAGGACGTGTTGAAGGCGGCCGTGTCGGCGACCACCCGGTAGTCCGCGGCGAGCGCGAACCCGAAGCCGGCCCCGGCCGCGACGCCGTTCACCGCGGCGACCACCGGCTTCGGCGCCCCGGCGAGGGCCCGCACGATCGGGTTGTAGTGCTCCTTGACCGTGCTCATCGTCTGCCCGGAGCCGGTCTCCCGGTCCGATGCGAGCAGCCCGATGTGCTCCTTGAGGTCCTGGCCGACGCAGAACGCCCGGTCCCCGGCGGCGGTCAGCAGGATCGCCCGTACGGCCGCGTCCCCGGCCGCCGATTCCGCCGCCTCCCGGAGGGCGACCTTGGTCGCGATGTTCAGCGCGTTCATCGCCTCGGGGCGGTTCAGCGTGATCGTCGCGAGTCCGTCGCTCACCTCGTAGAGCACGGTGTCGGCCATGGCGCATCCCCTTCGGTGTCAGCGGCTGGTGACGTACCGCTCAGTACGTCCCTGTCTGAGGACAGCATGGCGGAGATCGCCGCCCGAGGGCCGGCCCCGACGTGTGACCTGCGTCAAAGAAATCCGGAGCGGAGCCGGCCGGCGGATGTCCGCGCGGCGGCGCAGTATCGCAGCCACATCCCCGAATTGAGTGGTTTTGCTCGCGCGCGTTGCCCAAGCGATGCCTACCGATGTTGGTCATCGGGTCCTGCGATGCGGGATAATGGCTGGGAAGCAATGTGTTCGATGCCGGTGTCGTGCGTCCGCTCCGGACCGCGGGTGCCCTCCCGGGGCCTTCGGCAGACGATGAGCTGGTTTCAGGAAGGGGAACGAGCATGGCGGCCATGAAGCCGCGGACGGGTGATGGCCCGCTCGAGGTGACCAAGGAGGGGCGGGGCATCGTCATGCGCGTTCCGCTCGAAGGCGGCGGTCGACTCGTCGTCGAGCTGACCCCTGACGAGGCCGAGGCGCTTGGCGACGCCCTCAAGAAGGTCGTCGTCTGACGTCCCTGCGATCTTGCCCTTGCGGCTGCCCCGGCATCGTACGCGGTGCCGGGGCAGCCGCGTTCACGGGCCCCGGCGGCCGGGTGCTCACCGCTTGACGGCGCAGAGCAGCCCGTCCCCCACCGGCAGCAGCGACGTGACCAACTCCTGACTCTCCCGCACCGCGCGCAGCAGTTCCCGCAGCTTCAGCACCTCCGTCGGCTGCGGCCCCGAGTCGACCGTACGGCCGTTGGCGAAGACGCCCTCGAAGACCACCAGACCGCCGGGCCGAAGCAGGCGCAACGATTCAGCGAGGTAGTCGAGGTACTCCAGCCGGTCCCCGTCGCAGAAGACGAGGTCGTAGCCGGCGTCCGCGAGGCGGGGGAGGACGTCGAGGGCGCGACCCGGGATGAACCGGGCCCGGTTGCTGGCGAAGCCGCAGGCACGGAAGGCCTGCCGGGCGAACTGCTGGTGGTCCGGCTCCGGGTCGACGGTGGTGAGCACCCCGTCCGGACGCATGCCGTGCAGCAGATGGATCCCGGACACCCCGCAGCCCGTGCCGATCTCCGCCACCGCCTTCGCGTCCACGGAGGCGGCGAGCAGTCGCAGCGCGGCGCCGGCGCCGGGCGTCACCGAGCGCAGCCCTGCCTCGCGGGCCCGGTCGCGGGCCCAGCGCAGCGCTTCGTCCTCGGCGACAAAGGCGTCGGCGAACGCCCAGCTCGTCTGCCGGTTGCCGGTAATGACCCTCTCCTGTCCCCGTGGTTGCCTGGGCGTGACTGTATCCGTTGGCGTCGGGAACCCGCAGATGGGACCGGGCGTTTATAGGGATGAGACGGCGGCCGGCGACGTGACGGGGGGTAAGAGGTGGATCAGGACGCCGAGCAACTGCTGACGCAGCCGGATGAGCCGTATCAGCGAGTATCAAATTCTCGTAAAACCGCTTATCCGGAGCTAACGGGCGAGGTGGCTATGGTAGGGGCTCCACTGGACACCACCAGAGCCGACAGGGGAGGTGCGGCTGCGCCCGGGGACCGGGGAGGAGTGCTGCGGCGCTTCCTCGGGTCGGCGGGCAGGCCGAAATCCGTGACCGACACCGTTGCTGACCACCACGCCGGTTTCGCCGCAGGCGAGGCCCAGACCGCGACCTTCTCCACCGACGCGGACGGGCAGGCGTGGACTCCGCCCACGTGGGAGGAGATCGTCAGCATGCACAGCGGCCGGGTGTACCGGCTCGCCTACCGCCTGACGGGTAATCAGCACGACGCCGAGGACCTCACCCAGGAGGTCTTCGTGCGCGTCTTCCGCTCCCTGTCGACGTATTCGCCGGGCACCTTCGAGGGCTGGCTGCACCGCATCACCACGAACCTCTTCCTGGACATGGTCCGGCGCAAGCAGCGCATCCGCTTCGACGCCCTCGGCGAGGACGCGGCCGAGCGCCTGGCCAGCCGCGAGCCCACCCCGCAGCAGCTGTTCAACGACGCCCACTTCGACGCAGACGTCCAGCAGGCCCTCGACACCCTCGCGCCCGAGTTCCGGGCCGCCGTCGTCCTGTGCGACATCGAGGGGCTGTCCTACGAGGAGATCGCCGCGACCCTCGGCGTGAAGCTCGGCACGGTCCGCTCCCGCATCCACCGCGGCCGCTCCCAGCTCCGCAAGGCCCTCGCGCACCGCTCTCCGGAGGCCCGGGCGGCCGAGCGCCGCTCCTTCCTCACCCGTGTCCCCGCTCTGGGGGGAGGGGGCGCGACCGCGTGAGTGGATCTCGGCCGAAACCTGTCGAGGAGCCGCACCTCGCAGAGCAGCACCTGGGAGACCGCCTCTCCGCCCTGGTGGACGGAGAGCTCGGTCATGAGACGCGTGAGCGGGTCCTCGCGCACCTGGCCACCTGTGCCCGGTGCAAGGCGGAGGCGGAGGCCCAGCGCGCGCTGAAGAACGTGTTCGCGGAGGCGGCCCCGCCCCCGCCGTCGGCGAGCCTCCTGGCCCGCCTCCAGGGCCTCCCCGGGGGAGGTGACATGGACGGCGGCGGACTCTTCGGGCACGACCCCGAGGCCGGCGTCTCCGGGACCTCCGGCGTCTTCGGGGTGAGGCGCGGCGAGCGCTTCGCGTTCGGCTACGTCCCCGCCGGCCCGCGGCACACGCCCGTGCACGAGGAGCGCGGTTTCCGCATCCATCCCGTCGGCCGCCCGGACGAGGGCCGCTCCGCCTCGCGCGGACTGCGGTTCGCGGCCGCCGCCGCCGGCGCGGTGTCGCTGGCCGCGGTCGCCCTCGGAGGCGTGACCACCGCCATCCCCGGGGACGTGACCGCCGACGCCCGCAGTGGCTCCGGCACGGGCAACAACATCGTTCCGACCCGCTCGGCCGGTACAGGAGCGGGTTCCGGCGCGGGTACGAGCGCTGCCACGCCCGAGACCCAGCGCCGCCGCCCGGTGGGACCACTGCTCGCGCAGGGCGGCATCCAGCTCGGACAGAGCGCGGCGGCGCCGACCTTCATGTCCGCGCCGATGGTGCCCGGCCTGCCGTCCCCCGACGCCGGTCCGGCCCCGATCGATGCCGTCCGCAGCCTGACCGCGCCCGTGCTGACCGGTGCCGCCGCCGTCTCCCCGTTGATACGCCCCCTGGACCACATGGTGGCCTTCCCGCTCGCCGACTGGTCCACGGCCTCCGGAGTCACCGGCTCAGGTCTGCTGCCCGCCCCCGTCCCCCACAGCTCCTCCGCTCCCTCGGTGTCCCCCTCGGCATCGCACGGAATGCCCTGACCAGGCCCTGCCTCACGACCCGCGAACCTGGTTGAATCCGGTGAGCGCCGTGCCCGTGGCGACGACCCGGGCACGCAGTCGAGATTCCGTGGCCGTCGCCGAAGCGCGCGGTCACGCCCAGCCGTGGGGAGAGCATGAACGAGGGGAACCGTGTCCCGTCGGTGGAAGGACCGGAGGGAGCGGCGGGGGTGAGGCCGGCCGAAGATGTCGCCGGCGGTGGTACAGGACCGGACTTCGAGTTGCCACGTCCGGCGACCGGGGAGCCGGCCGGGGCCGCGGCGGACGGCGACTTCGAGCTGGCCAAGCCGACGCCGGTCGCGGCACCGGAACGGGCCGCCACCGATGCCACAGCCGAGGGCGCCGCGTCGACCGGGCCCGGCGAGCGGCCGAAGCCGCTGCACGACCCGGACCCCTACGGCACCCCGCCCTACGGTGAACCGGGCCCCTGGGCGCCCGCACCCCCGGTACAGCACCCGGCGGCGCACGGCATGACCCCTGCCGACGCCCCCGCCCCCGGCGTCCCCCACGCGCCCGCCCCCGGCGTCTCGCACGCGTCCGCACGCGATCCGCATGCTCCCGTCCCCGGCGCGTCCGGTAGCGCCGTACCCGGCGGCGTCCCGGCCCCCACCACCCCGCCGGAGACCACCCCCGTCCCCGAGGCACCCCCCGCCGCCGGCCCCTGGCAGCGTTACGACCCCTGGGCCGCGGGCTCCCCGGAGGAACAGGCCGCCCTCGCGCAGGGGCCCTTGCAGCAGACCGGGGTCGGGGTATTGACGCAGGAGCAGCGCACCCGGCGGGGAAAGCGGTTGCTGCTCGTGTGGACGCTGGCGGTGGCGCTCGTCTGCTCGGCCGTCGGCGGGCTCGTGGGCGCCTACATCGAGCGCCACGGACTGGACGGCGACGAGGTCCGGCTGCCGCAGGCCGGAGCCGTGCCGGCCGGCCGGGCGCCGGACAGTGTCGCCGGGATAGCCGCCCGCGCCCTGCCCAGCGTCGTCACCATCCACGTCACCGGTTCCGACGAGCAGGGCACCGGCACCGGCTTCGTCCTGGACACCGACGGCCACATCCTCACCAACAACCACGTCGTCGCGCCCGCGGCCTCGGGCGGCTCGATAACCGTCTCCTTCAGCACCGGCGACAGCGTCAAGGCCAAGGTCGTCGGCCGGGACAGCGGTTACGACCTGGCCGTCGTCCAGGTCCACGGCGTCCACGGACTCACCCCGCTGCCGCTCGGCAACTCCGACACGGTCAAGGTGGGCGACCCCGTCGTCGCCATCGGCGCCCCCTTCGACCTCGCCAACACCGTCACCTCCGGCATCATCAGCGCCAAGGAACGGCCCATCACGGCCGGCGGTGAGAAGGGCGACGGCAGCGACGTGTCGTACGTCGACGCGCTGCAGACCGACGCCCCGATCAACCCGGGCAACTCCGGCGGCCCCCTCCTCGACTCCCGCGCCCAGGTCGTCGGCATCAACTCCGCCATCCGTTCCGCCGACAGCGGCTCCGACTCCGAGGGCGGTCAGGCCGGCTCCATCGGCCTCGGCTTCGCCATCCCCGTCAACCAGGCCAAGCGCGTCGCCGAGGAACTGATCAACGAGGGCCATGCCACCCACCCGGTGATCGGCGTCATCCTCGACATGGGCTACACCGGCGACGGCGCCCGTGTCGACGACAAGGGCGCGAACGGCGGACCCCCCGTCCTCAAGGGCGGCCCCGGCGAGCGGGCCGGGCTGAAGCCGGGCGATGTGATCACCGAGGTCGACGGGCAGCGCGTGCACACCGGCGAGGAACTGATCGTCAAGATCCGCGCCCACCGGCCCGGCGACCGGCTGCGGCTCGTGGTCGAACGCGGTGGCACCGAGCGGGACGTGTCACTCGTGCTGGGCGCGTCGGAGCAGAACTGACAGAAGTCTCACCTCGGGACGGTACCGGTCGGACAGGAACGCCGGGTACCGTTGAGCGACCGAGGACATCGCAAGGAGCGTCAGGTGTTCAATGACATAGGACCACTGGAGCTGGTGACGATCATTGTGCTCGCCGTGCTCGTCTTCGGTCCGGACAAGCTCCCGAAGGTCATCCAGGACGTGATGCGCACGATCCGGAAGATCCGCGAGTTCTCGGAGAGTGCCAAGCAGGACATCCGCAGCGAACTGGGCCCCGAGTTCAAGGACTTCGAGTTCGAGGACCTCAACCCCAAGGCGTTCATCCGCAAGCAGCTGGACAACGACGAGCTGGGGCTGAAGGAGATCCGCAACGGCTTCGACCTGAAGAAGGAGATGGCCGAGGTCACGGACGCGGTCCACGGCCGCGACACCGAGGCCTCGTCCTCGTCGTCCTCGTCGTCCGGCGGGCGCATCGACATGACCAAGAAGCCCGAGGACCCGGGCACCGACGACCGGCCGCCGTACGACGCGGACGCCACCTGACCGACGCCGACACGCGCGCGGGGGCGCACCCCGCGCACGTGACGCGTTTCATAGCACGGAACCGTCCCACGCGACCTGAACAGGCCCTTCGCGCGACCCACGCATCCAGCGCCTGCCCTGCGGCTGTCAGCGGTGTGGATATGCTGCCGAGTTGTTGTGCGGACCGGAGGAGTACGCCCGAAGGGGGGCGGGCCGCCCCGGTCCGACGAGAGCGAGGAGGCGTCCGGGCAGATGGAGACGACGAGTCGGGTGGGCGCGCAAACGCCGGCCGCGGAGGGACAGCAGATGCCCTCCGCCCGGCGTACGGTCGACGGTTACCTGCAGGCGCCCTTCCCGTGGTACGGCCTCGACGAGGCGTTCACGGGGCCGCGCTGGCTGATGCAGGTCGGTACGGCGGCCGACGGAGCCGTCGAGCACGGCTCGATCGGGCACGGCGACGAGCCCTCCGTACGCGGTGAGGCCGGTGCTGCCGGAGAACAGCGGGAGAAGTTCGCGGTCGTGGTGACCGTCGCCGCGCATCCGTCCCGGCGGAGCGCCGACGGTACGGGCCTGCTGGAGGCGACGTCGGTGTCCTCCGCCGCCTGGCTGGCCGGGGTGGGGCTGCTGTCGTTCACCTGGCCCGGACAGATGGACCACAGCCTGCGGGACGACTGGCTGGACCAGCAGACCGAGACGGCGTGGGCCCTGGCCGACGATCTCGAAGGTCCGGAGTGGTCCAGGCTCTCGCTTCCGGTGGACGGGGTGGCGGCCTCTTTCCATTACCGGGAGTCGGAGTTCGGATGGGTGCTCGCCGGTACGACCGAGGCGGGGGTTCATCTGGGGGCGTACGGGCGGGGGATGAGCGCGTACGGGCTCGGATTCGCCGTGGTGAAGGACGTGTCCGCCTACGCGTGAGCGGCGTTTCCGCTGCCCGGTGAGTGACGTTTCCGCCTCCGCGTGGAAAAGGGGCGCCGGTGGTGTCCGGCGCCCCCTGCGGGCACAGAGCCTGACAAGCCCTCAGAACTTGTTCTTCGGGTAAAGCAGCAGGTCACTGCCCTTTCCGGGCCTCAGGGGCCGCCTCTGGGCCGTCAGGGCGCGAAGACTCCGCAAAGAGGGCATCCACCGCGGACCGCGTCCGACTGGCGCTGCTGGGCATGAGGTGCGTGTACGTGCGGAGCGTGAACGCCGGGTCGGCGTGTCCGAGGTATTCGCTGAGAGCCTTGATGCTCTCCCCGGCGTCGAGCAGCACAGAGGCATAGAAGTGCCGTAGTGCATGCATGCCGTTACCTGGCCCCGGCTCGACTCCGCCGGCCAGCAGCGCGGGGCGCCAGTACTGCGCGTTGAAATGGTTGCGGTCGATTGCTTGGGAGACTGCAGGGCAGCGGCAGCGTGGACTGGCGGGAACCGTGTGTTCACCGCTGCCTTCCAAGCCGCCATCATCAGGTCGGTTAACAACAACGAGTGATTCATCGCGTCGAGGCGGAGAGCCTGACGAGATCCGCGTCAGCAGCATTCAGAGTTGGAGCATGTTGCTTGCTGATGGTGCTGAGATCACCAAGGCCGTCGCCTGGCCAGCCGCAACGGTTGTCATCGTTCTGGCCGCGCTCCTCACGATCAAGCCTGCAATTTTGGGTTACATCGGTCGCGTCGGCCAGGTGAAATCTCCCGTTTTGGAGATCGATACCGAGCGACTGGAGCAGCAACTGCACGCGGTGGTCACCCATCCAGATGAGTCTGCACTGACGTCTCTGACCCAACGGTGCATTTATCTAGGTTGGCGACTAGGGCGGATTGGGATGATGCCCATGGACTATGACCTGACTTGGCAAGAGGGAGAGCCACGCGTGGCCATTAGTAAACCCTCTCCGACTTTTCGCAGTGACCGCAGGGGCCCTCATCGCTCATAGCAAGCCCCCCGGCTACTAGATACAGCAGTGGATAATGGCAGGGGTCATGAGTGATACCGCAACAGTCACGACATCCCTCATTGCGATGCTGGGAACGATGTCCGTGGCATTGGTGAGCATGAGGCAGGCCAAGGCGACAGCAGATTCTGCAGTACAGCAAGCCAGGGAGTCAGCTGGCGGTCCTGTCTACGAGTCAAGCACCCAGCGCAATGCTGAGTTCCAGAAGCAAAGGCGCTTGCTATACGGAGAGACGTTAGAAGCCCTGGTCAACTACTCGCTCTGCGGTGAGGGCGAAGAGGGGGCCCGCCGAACGTCCAAGGGTGAACTGCTCAGAACGGTCCGCAAGGCTCAAATCGTGGCGCACGATACCTTGCGCGAGAAACTAAATCACCTCGCCGACAACCCGGATACGTTCGACGCTCGCGCGGTCAATGCCCTCGCCCGGGCTATGAGCGAAGACGCGAGAAAAGATGGTTAGGGCCGTGCGCGGCGAGAGTTCGTAGCTTGGATGCAGTGGTGAGAGAGCCGTACAGCAGCGATGTACAGCAACCACCGCGACCACAGCCGCACGACACCATCCCCCGCTGGCCGGACAACCAGCCCAGCAGACCTTAGCGACCATCGCGCCCATATTTCGCATCGAGGGGCACACCCGGCGCCACCGTTCGGGCCGTCTCTGGGCCGTCCGGCGGTGCTCGGCGATGACCGACGATGACAAACGCCGACGGCTCCGCCGCTGGTCAGAGAGCTGACCGGTGACGGAGCCGCAGATCGCAGACGTGCGAGATCAGAACTTGTTCTTCGGCGTGATCCCCAGTGACAGGCCCGACAGGCCCCGCTGGCGTCCGCCCAGCTTCCCGGCGATCGCCCGCAGGGCGCTGCCCGCCGGGGAGTCCGGGTCGGTCAGGACCACCGGCTTGCCCTCGTCGCCGCCCTCGCGGAGGCGGACGTCGATCGGGATGTTGCCGAGGACCGGGACCGTCGCACCGGTGGTGCGGGTCAGACCGTCGGCGACGAGCTGGCCGCCGCCCGTGCCGAAGACGTCGACCATCTCGCCGCAGTGCGGGCAGGGCAGGCCGGACATGTTCTCGACCACGCCGACGATCTTCTGGTGGGTCTGGACCGCGATGGAACCGGCGCGCTCGGCGACCTCGGCCGCCGCCTGCTGCGGGGTCGTCACGACCAGGATCTCGGCGTTCGGGATCAGCTGGGCCACGGAGATCGCGATGTCACCGGTGCCGGGCGGCAGGTCCAGCAGGAGGACGTCGAGGTCGCCCCAGTAGACGTCCGCCAGGAACTGCTGCAGCGCGCGGTGCAGCATCGGGCCGCGCCAGACCACCGGCGCGTTGCCCGGGGTGAACATGCCGATGGAGATGACCTTCACGCCGTTCGCCGACGGCGGCATGATCATGTTCTCGACCTGGGTGGGACGGCCGTCGGCGCCGAGCATGCGCGGCACGCTGTGACCGTAGATGTCGGCGTCGACGACACCGACCTTCAGACCGTCGGCCGCCATCGCCGCCGCGAGGTTGACCGTCACCGAGGACTTGCCGACGCCGCCCTTGCCGGAGGCGACCGCGTAGACCCGGGTGAGGTTGCCCGGTTTGGCGAAGGGGACCTCGCGCTCGGCCTGGCCGCCGCGCAGCGCGTTAGCCAGCTCCTTGCGCTGCTCGTCGCTCATCACGTCCAGCGTGACGTCGACACGGGTGACGCCCTCGACCCGGGAGACCGCCTCGGTGACGCGCTGCGTGATCGTCTCGCGCATGGGGCAGCCGGAGACCGTCAGGTACACGGTGACCGCGACCGCTCCGTCCGCGCCGATCTCCACCGATTTGACCATCCCGAGTTCGGTGATCGGGCGGTTGATCTCGGGGTCGTTCACCGTCGCCAGTGCCTCGCGCACCGCGTCTTCCGTAGCCATAAGGACGATGGTACGGCGCGCCGAGGGGCGTTCGGGATGCCCCTCAGCGGTCGTCTGTGTCACGTCCCGGTGACCGGTCTGACCGTTCCGCCGGGAATACGACATGCCCGCCGTGCCCGTCGTGTCGTCGCCGCTCCTCGAGTTCCTTCATCAGATCCTGCAGCTCGGAGCGGATCCAGTCGCGGGTCGCCACCTCGCCCAGGCCCATGCGCAGCGCGGCGACCTCCCGGGTCAGGTACTCGGTGTCGGCGATGGACCGCTCGTTCTGCTTGCGGTCCTGCTCCAGGTTGACCCGGTCGCGGTCGTCCTGCCTGTTCTGCGCGAGCAGGATCAGCGGGGCCGCGTAGGAGGCCTGCAGGGACAGCATCAGGGTCAGGAAGATGAACGGATACTCGTCGAAGCGCAGATGGCGGGGCGCGGCGATGTTCCACAGCACCCACGCGATGATGACGACCGTCATCCAGACGATGAAGCGTCCCGTGCCCAGGAAGCGGGCGATCCGCTCCGACAGCCGTCCGAAGGCCTCGGGGTCCCATTCGGGCAGGAACCGGCGGCGGGGCGGGCGCGGCTGGTCCAGACGGGGCGTGCGGGGCCGGGTGGCGGCCGTGGCGCCCGCGGGGGTGCGCTCGCGGGTCGCGGTCTCGCGCTCAGGAGCCATAGGTCCCCACCCCCTCGTCGTCCAGGTGGAACTCGGTCTCCCGCCAGTCGTCGGGCAGCATGTGGTCCAGGACGTCGTCCACGGTGACCGCGCCGAGCAGCGAGCCGGACTCGTCCACGACGGGCGCGGCGACCATGTCGTACGTGGCGAAGAACCCGGCGATGACCCGCAGCGCCGCGTCCGGGTCGAGCGGCTGCAGGTCGGTGTCGACCATCGAGCTGACCAGGGAGTACGGCGGCTCCCGCAGCAGCCGCTGGAAGTGGACGGTGCCCAGGTACTTGCCGGTGGGTGTCTCGTCGGGCGGCCGGCAGACGTAGACCTGCGCGGCGAGCGCGGGGGACAGGTCGGCGTTGCGGACCCGGGCGAGGGCGTCGGCGACCGTGGCGTCCGGCCGCAGCACGATCGGCTCGGTGGTCATGAGACCGCCCGCGGTGTGCTCCTCGTACGACATCAGGCGCCGCATGTCGGCCGCGTCGGAGGGCTGCATCAGGCTCAGCAGCCGCTCCTTGTCCTCCTCGGGCAGCTCGCCGAGCAGGTCGGCCGCGTCGTCGGGGTCCATGGCCTCCAGGACGTCCGCCGCGCGCTCCTCCTTCAGCTTGCCGAGGATCTCGATCTGGTCGTCCTCGGGCAGCTCCTCCAGGACGTCGGCGAGCCGGTCGTCGTCGAGTGCGGCGGCGACCTCCGCCCGCCGCTTGGGGGAGAGGTGGTGCAGGACGTTGGCGAGGTCGGCGGGGCGGAGCTGCTCGAAGGTGGCGAGGAGGCTCTCGGCGCCCTGTCCGTGCTCCTCCAGGGAGAAGCCGGTGACGGCGGACCACTCGGCGGTCAGTGTCTCGCCCTTGGCCCGCCGGAAGGCGCCGCCCTTTCTGCCCTTGCGGAGGAAGACGCGGTCGACCTCCCAGTCCCGGCGGGCGGGCAGCTGCTGCACGGACACGTCGAGGACGGTGACCTCCTCGCCGGTCTCCACCAGCGTGACGCGCCGGTCCAGCAGCTCCCCGAAGACGAGCCGCTCGGTGGGCCGCTGTTCGAACCGGCGGACGTTCATCACGCCGGTGGTGATGACCTGCCCGGACTCGACGCCGGTGACCCGGGTCATGGGCAGGAAGATGCGGCGCCGGGTGGCCAGTTCGACGACCAGTCCGAGGACGCGCGGGGGCCTGCGGCCCACCCGCAGCATCACGACGAGGTCGCGCACGCGGCCCACCTGCTCGCCGTTCGGATCGAACGCGGGGACCCCGGCGAGGTGCGAGACGAAGATCCGGGGGGCGCCGGCTGCCATGGCTGTGCTTCCTTTGCGTGGGGTTCGTGTGAATTGCTCAGAAGTGCCCGCTCGCGTGCGCTTCAGGCTAGCCCGTCCTGATCGGATACGCCCCGGTGGGCGGTCCGGACGGACTGGCTCCGCCGGGCTGCCGGGGCACCGGTACGCTGCCGTACGCCGCTCAGGAACCGTCAGGAAGGTGACCCCACCTGTGACTGCGATGCCCCGCCGCCGTCCTCGCCGTGCCGCGCTGGTGCCCGCGACGTGCGCACTGGCCGTGACGGGGGCCGCGGTCCTGACCGGATGCGGCGGCGGTGGCGATCCGGACGCGGGGACGAACGGGGTGGGCAAGCTGCCCGCGGCGAAGATCCAGGCGAAGACGCGGGCGGCGGCGGACGCGGCAGCGGCGGTACGGCTGTCCGGGACCGTGGTCACCAGCGGGCGTACGTACCAGCTGGACATGCGGCTCAAGGCCGCGGGCGGCAGCGGCTCGGTCACCTCGCAGGGGGCCACCTTCAAGCTGCTGCGGGTCGGGCGGCAGCTGTATCTGAAGGCCGACTCGGACTTCTGGCAGCAGGCCGAGGGCAAGGGCGGCGACGGGGCCGCGGGCACGCTGGACGGCAAGTACGTGAAGGTGCCGCAGGGGGACCCCGCGTACAAGAAGTTCAGCGGCTTCACGGACAAGGACGTCCTCCTCGACGGTCTGCTGACACTGCACGGCACGCTGGCGACGGACGGCCACCACGATCAGTCGGGTACCCGCACCATCCGCATCACCGGCGACAAGGGTTCCGGCGGCACCCTGGACGTCTCCCTCCAGGGCACCCCGTACCCCCTCCGCCTGGTACGCGCCGGCGACGCGGGCACGCTCCGCTTCACGGACTGGGGCAAGGACTTCGCCGTCACGGAGCCCGCCAAGTCGGAGACGGTGGACTACGGACGGCAGCTGCCCACGTCGTAGAGCCGTGCTCACCCGCCGGTCGCGGCCGGTTCGGCACCCCCGGCCCCCGCCGTGGTGGCCGGGCGCGGTCGCGGCGGGACGACGCCGGCCGGTGCTCACTCGATCCGGCCGCCGGCGCCCGTGCTCGGGTGTTCTCGTCGCGGACGCCGGTCCGTCGGACTCCTGCGCCGCGACGGTGCTCGGCCGCGGCGTCCCTTTCCGGCGGTGGGAGACTCCCTCGGCCCCCGGCGCTACTTCTTCCGCCGCCTCGCCAGCAGTTTCGGCAGTCCCGCCGGGACCGGCCGGCGCGTCGTCGCGGCGGACGGCACCGGGCGGGACGCCAGGCTGCCGTCGGGCAACGGCGCCACGGACCCCGCCGGAGCCAGGCGCAGCACCCTGCACTCACGGCCCCAGCGGGCCGGCATCTCCTCGCCGTCGGGGGCGTTCAACCGCTTCCCCTTCAGCTCGGCGACGGCCGCCTCCCACTCCTGCGTACCGGACGCCAGCTCCGAGACCGTCGCCGGGAACGTCACCAGCCGGCCGCCCTTGTCCTTGCTGCGCACGGTCACCTCGGCGGTGCCTCCGTCGGTGAGCCCCTCCAGCGGCTGCTCCCCGGGCCCGTCGCCGACCAGGCACACCGCGCCCTCGTGCCACACGTGCCACAGCGCACGCGCGGCCGGGGCGCCGGCGCCCTTGACCCAGATGAGGCCGGACTTCTTGGAGGCCTCCTCGATGAGGGCCCGGTCGAGCAGCTCGCTTGTCATGGCCCTCACCCTATCCAGGCCCGCTCACAGCCAGCCGTTGCGCTTCAGCATGCGGTGGATGCCCACACACAGGGCGACCGTGATGCCCATGATCACCGGGTAGCCGTACTTCCAGTGCAGCTCGGGCATGTACGTGAAGTTCATGCCGTAGACCCCGCACACCATCGTCGGGACGGCGATGATCGCGGCCCATGCGGTGATCTTGCGCATGTCCTCGTTCTGCGCGACGGACGCCTGCGCCAGGTTGGCCTGGAGGATGGAGTTGAGGAGCTCGTCGAAGCCCAGTACCTGCTCCTGGACCCGGGCGAGGTGGTCGGCGACGTCCCGGAAGTACTTCTGGATGTCCGGGTCGATCAGCCGCATCGGCCGCTCGCTCAGCAGCTGCATCGGACGCAGCAGGGGGGCCACCGCACGCTTGAACTCCAGCACCTCACGCTTGAGTTGATAGATCCGCGCCGAGTCCACACCACGGGAGACCCCGCCCCTGCGGCCCGGCGAGAAGACCTCGGTCTCCACCTCGTCGATGTCGTCCTGCACCGCGTCGGCGACCGCGATGTAACCGTCCACGACATGGTCGGCGATGGCGTGCAGGACGGCCGAGGGGCCCTTGGCCAGCAGCTCCGGGTCGTCCTGCAGGCGGTGGCGCAGGGCCCGGAGCGAGCCCTGGCCGCCGTGCCGGACGGTGATGAAGAAGTCCCGGCCGGTGAAGCACATGACCTCGCCGGTCTCGACGACCTCGCTGTTGGCGGTGAGCCGGTCGTGCTCGACGTAGTGGATGGTCTTGAAGACGGTGAACAGCGAGTCGTCGTAGCGCTCCAGCTTCGGCCGCTGGTGCGCCTGCACCGCGTCCTCCACGGCCAGCGGGTGCAGCCCGAACTCGCTCGCGATACCGGCGAATTCGGCCTCGGTCGGCTCGTGCAGCCCGATCCACACGAAGCCGCCGTCGCGGCGCACCAGGCGCATCGCCTCGTGCGGGCTCAGCGGCGTGTCGCTCGCCACACGGGTGCCGTCGCGGTAGACGGCGCAGTCCACGACGGCCGACGGCATGGCCGGGTCACGGGTCGTGTCGTACGAGGACGCGCTCGTCTCCTTGCGCAGCGAGACACGGGACGACGGACGGACCACGGCGCGCAGGTCGCGGATCATCGACATGGGCAGGCTCCTTCGCGGGCGGGCGGCGAGAGCGCGTGGCGACGGGTGGAACTACCCGGAATGGGGACGTCCTCGACTGCGGATGTTTGGCACGTCCACAAAGCGGGGAGCACCGCACCGTCGCGGTGGCGACTTAGCCACTGATGCAGAACTGATTCGGATCAGACGGATCAGGCAAAGCGAAACGAGGTGCTCTTCCGAACGGACGACGCGCACGGGAAGGCGGCAGCCAGCCAGGAACTACATCAGCGGCCGGAAGAGCGAGTGGTACTACCAGGTCGACTTCGATCCATGACAGCCCCACCTCCTCCGGCCGGTCCCTCGTAAGGGAGTCTCATCGGCGTCGGGACTCGATAGCGACGCTTCTGCGTGCTGCCCCGAACCACCGGCTCAGCGTAGCAGCCGCCCAAGTGTCAAGGCGCCGCTTTGCCCGCTGCTGACGAGTTCTATGCTCACCGCATGGTTGATGTTCTTCCTCTGGTCGAGGCACGGTTGGCCACCGCGCTGGGCGAACCGGACGCGCGCGCCGCGGTCACCTTCCTCGGCACGGACCGTATAGAGGTGCTCCGATTCAGCGAGGGGGACATCGTCCGGTACGCCACCCTCGGCATGTCGGCGCGCCCCATGACGGACCCCACCGCGATGCTCGCCGATCCGGTCGAGGGACCGCGCGCCGAGCTGGTGCTGTCCGTCCGCGCGGGTGTCGCCGACACCGACAAGGTGCTCAGGCCGCTCGCCGTCCTGGCGGCTTCCCCGCAGGTCGAGGGCTTGGTCGTGGCGCCCGGCGCCTCCCTGGACACCGGTGAGCCGCTGTGGCCCGGCGCGCCCTTCACCTCGGTCCTGGTGGCCGAGCCCGGCGGTCTCGTCGAGGACCTGGAACTGGACGAGCCGATGGACCCCGTACGGTTCCTGCCGCTGCTGCCGATGACGCCGAACGAGGCCGCCTGGAAGCGGGTGCACGGCGCCCAGGCCCTCCAGGAGCGCTGGCTCACCAGGGGGACGGATCTGCGGGACCCGGCCCGCGGATCCGTCCCCCTGGACTGAGCCGGAGTGAGCAAGCTCACCCAAGGGGCGTGACCAACCGGTCAGTTGGCGAAGACGCCGACTCCGTCCTCGGCCGCGTGCCGCGGCTGAAGCTCCTCGGTCATGGGGGTCCCCCCGCTCGAGCGAAGTCGAGAGTGGGGGAGGGTGAGGGCCCGGCGTCGTACGACGACCACCACCGCGCCCACCACCGCGGTGACCGCGGCGACCACGAACGGCACGTGGATGTCGCTCCACTCCTCGATCTTCGGCGCGAAGTAGGGAGCGGCGGCCGCCGCGAACCAGCGGACGAAGTTGTAGCCCGCGCTCGCCACCGGGCGCGGCGCGTCCGACACGCCGAGGGCCAGCTCGGTGTAGACGGTGTTGTTCATGCCGATGAACGCGCCGGACAGGATCGTGCAGACGATCGCGGTGGTGTGGTCGCCGTAACCGAGCACCAGCACGTCCACCGCGAGCAGCACCAGTGAGCCGCCGAGCACCTTCAGCGAGCCGAACCGCGCCTGCATCCGCGGGGCGACGGCCACCGAGAAGACGGCGAGCAGCACACCCCAGGCGAAGAACACCGCGCCCGAGCGGTAAGGGGTCATGTTCAGCACGAACGGTGTGAAGGCCAGCACCGTGAAGAACGTGTAGTTGTAGAAGAAGGCGGAGGCCGCCGCCGAGGCGAGGCCGCCGTGGCCGAGCGCCCGGAGCGGATCCAGGACCGAGGTCCTGCGGGCCGGCTTCGGCTGCTCCTTCAGGAACGCCGTGATGCACAGGAAGCCGATCGCCATCAGCGTGGCCGTGCCGAAGAAGGGGTAGCGCCAGCTGATGTTGCCGAGGATTGCGCCGAGCAGTGGGCCGCAGGCCATGCCGAGGCCGAGCGCGGACTCGTAGAGCAGGATCGCCGCCGCGCTGCCGCCGGCCGCCGCGCCCACGATCACCGCCAGGGCGGTGGAGACGAAGAGCGCGTTGCCGAGGCCCCAGCCGGCCCGGAACCCGACGAGTTGGCCGACGCTGTCCGACGTACCGGCCAGACCCGCGAAGACGACCACGAGGGCGAGGCCGACCAGCAGGGTCTTGCGGCCGCCGATGCGGCTGGAGACGAAGCCGGTCAGCAGCATCGCGACCGCGGTGATCAGGAAGTACGAGGTGAAGAGCAGGGACACCTGGCCGGCCGTGGCGTGCAGGCCCTGCGCGATGGACGGCAGGATCGGGTCGACCAGGCCGATGCCCATGAAGGCGACGACACAGGCGCCGGCCGTGGCCCAGACCGCCTTGGGCTGCCGCAGGGTGCCGCCCTCCCGTCGCCCGCCGCCACCCTGGTCCGGCGCGCTTCGCGCGGCCCCTCCCTGATTTCCCGCGTCGAGGGGGTCCATGTGCTTCTCCCGTCCGCCAAGATAGTTGGTTTATGCATATAGTAAGTTAGCTCGCCTAATTAATGCAAGGCACATCTACTTTCCCGGGTCGGCGGTTCGATCGGCTGTTCCGGCCGGACGGGTGATCGTCCTTGACGCGGGCGGAAAGGGGTAGGACCGTGGAGCCCTATGAGGGGCGAACCCAGTTGCCCGAAGTGTGGTGGCCGGGTCAGGGCTCCCGGTCTCTTCGCCGATTCGTGGCAGTGCGATGTGCACGGGACGGTGTATCCGCTGCAGCCCGTGATCCCGCCCAGCGTCGAGGCCCTCGGTGCCGTGGTGCACCGCACGCACGTCCCGGTGTGGATGCCGTGGCCGCTGCCGGTCGGCTGGCTCTTCACGGGTGTGGCCTACGCGGGTGACGACCGCAGCGGCGGTCGGGCGACCGCCGTCGCCTGCACCGGGCCGGGACCGCTCGGCGGCCCGGGTGAGCTGATCCTCGTCGCCGAAGAGCTGGGCGTCGGACTCGGCGCGCGGTACGCGGGCATCGACGGCCCGGACCCCGGGTCGTTCATGAACATCGAGAAGCCGCCCCAGGCCAAGGTCCTGGCCGCCGGCCGCCCGACCCCGCTCTGGCACGTCTACCGCACCCCCGACGACCGCGCGGTCTTCGCGGGGGAGGCGCTCGGCATGTGGCTGTGGGCGGTGATGTGGCCGGAGCAGTCCGGTCTGCTCATGTACGACGAGCTGGTGCTGACGGATCTGCGGGACGCCGGGGCGGAGTTGGACCTGGTGCCCTTCGGGGCGTTGTCGCCGCGCTTGCTCCGGCCGTGACGCCTGCCGGGGCGGGGGGTTCCGTGTGCCGGCGGCTGCCGGTCCGTCCTCGGTTGCCGGCGCGGTTCCCCGCGCCCCTTCGGCCGGTGCGGTAAAGGGTGCTGCCGGGGTGCGGGTGTGACAGGCGGACTCCAAAACCCCGCTATCCTTAGGTGTCCCCTTCCGACCGTCATCGCCTGGAGTCCGAGTGCGCATCGATCTGCACTGTCACTCCACGGCCTCCGACGGCACGGACACCCCGGCCGAGCTGGTGGGCAACGCCGCCGCGGCCGGACTGGACGTCGTCGCGCTGACCGATCACGACACCACTCGCGGCCACGCCGAGGCGATCACCGCGGTGCCCGAGGGGCTCACCCTGGTCACCGGGGCCGAGCTGTCCTGCCGCATCGACGGCATCTCCATGCACATGCTGGCCTATCTCTTCGACCCCGAGGAGCCGGCCCTGCTCGCCGAGCGTGAGCTGGTGCGGGACGACCGGGTGCCGCGGGCCAAGGGCATGGTCGCCAAGCTGAACGCGCTGGGCGTGCCGGTCACCTGGGAGCAGGTCGAGCGGATCGCCGGCGGCGGTTCCGTGGGGCGCCCGCATGTCGCGTCCGCGCTGGTCGAGCTGGGTGTCGTACCGACGGTGAGCGACGCGTTCACCGAGGACTGGCTCGCCGACGGCGGACGGGCCTACGTGGAGAAGCACGAGACCGACCCCTTCGAGGCGATCCGGCTGGTCAAGGGCGCGGGCGGGGTCTGTGTGTTCGCGCACCCGGCCGCCGCCAAGCGCGGCCGTACGGTCCCCGAGTCGGCGATCGCCGAGATGGCCGCGGCCGGTCTCGACGGCCTCGAGGTCGACCACATGGACCACGACCCGGACGCCCGGGCCCGCCTGCGCGGCCTCGCGAAGGAACTGGGGCTGCTGGTCACCGGCTCCTCGGACTACCACGGCAGCCGCAAGACCGTGTCGCTCGGCGCGTACACGACCGACCCCGAGGTGTACGGGGAGATCACGCGGCGGGCGACCGGCGCGTTCCCGGTTCCGGGGACCGGCGGAGCCTGAGGCGCGCGGCCCTCAGGGGCCCGCCCCGGACCAGCTCACGCCCGTAGTTCTTCCTCTTTCAGCAAGGCCAGTACCTCCCGCATGTTCGACATCGCCGTCTTCGGCTCCCTGTTCCTGACCCTTTTCGTCATCATGGATCCCCCCGGGATCACCCCGATCTTCCTCGCCCTGACCGCGGGCCGCCCGGCCAAGGTGCAGAAGCGGATGGCCTTCCAGGCCGTCTGCGTGGCGGGCGGGGTCATCGCCACCTTCGGCGTCCTGGGCCACCAGATCCTCGACTACCTGCACGTGTCCGTCCCCGCGCTGATGATCGCGGGCGGCCTGCTGCTCCTGCTGATCGCCCTCGATCTGCTCACCGGCAAGACCGACGAGCCGAAGCAGACCAAGGACGTGAACGTGGCGCTCGTACCGCTGGGCATGCCGCTGCTCGCCGGGCCCGGTGCGATCGTGTCCGTGATCCTGGCCGTGCAGAAGGCCGGCAGTGTGGCCACACAGATATCGGTGTGGTCCGCGATCCTCGCGATCCACGTCGTGCTGTGGCTGGTGATGCGCTACTCGCTGCTGATCATCCGGGTCATCAAGGACGGCGGTGTCGTCCTGGTGACGCGGCTCGCGGGCATGATGCTGTCCGCGATCGCCGTGCAGCAGATCATCAACGGGATCACTCAGGTGATCCGGGGGAGCTGAGCGCCGTGTCTCGGCTCCCCCGGAAGGCTTGAGTGGGGAAGTCCCGTTATGAGGCCGTGGTCTCGGCCGGGCGGATCCACAGGCGCTGCCCTATCGCGGCGGCCTGCTGAACGATCCGGTTGACGGAGGCGGCGTCCACGACGGTGCTGTCCACGGTGGTGCCGTCGACCTCGTCGAGTCGCATGATTTCGAAGCGCATGGGCTTCTCCCTTCGTCTGGTCATCCTCCTGCGGAGAACTACTCGGTGCGCCGGATGTGTATCCGGCGTCGTACTGATGGAACGCGTCGCATGTTACAAACATTCCCTACGCTAAAGAAATTTTTCGAACGTCTAACTACTGAGCGGTAAGCCGACCCCGCGGGACCGACCGGGACCGGTTGTGTTCGCAGCGTGACCACCGGGACAATGGAGGAGATGAACGACGACCTGGCGGCCCTGGGCGCCCGCATCGACCGCACGAACGAGCTGCTGGAACGCATGCTCGCCGAGGTGGCGAAGACGCCCTCGACCCACGCGATCTTCGTCGACGCGGGTTACCTGTACGCAGCCGCCGGCCGGCTGATCGCCGGGACCGAGGACCGCCGCGCCTTCGACCTCGACGCCGAGGGCCTGATCGACGCGCTGATCGACAAGGCCCGCACGATCTTCGCGGACAGCCGCCTGTTGCGCGTGTACTGGTACGACGGCGCCCGCCGCCGCATCCACACCGCCGAGCAGCAGTCCATCGCCGAACTCCCCGACGTCAAGGTCCGCCTCGGCAACCTCAATGCCAACAACCAGCAGAAGGGCGTCGATTCGCTGATCCGCAGCGACCTGGAGTCACTGGCGCGGCACCGCGCGATCAGCGACGCGGCCCTGCTCGGCGGCGACGAGGACCTGGTCTCGGCCGTCGAGGCGGCGCAGGGCTACGGCGCCCGCGTCCACCTGTGGGGCGTCGAGGCCCCCGAGGGCCGCAACCAGGCCGACCCGCTGCTCTGGGAGGTCGACAGCCAGCGCACCTTCGAGCTGGAGTTCTTCAAGCCGTACGTCTCCCGGCGCACGGCCGCCGCCTACGAGGCCACCGCCGGGACCCGCCCCACCCGCGACGACGTCCGCTTCGTCGGCGCCCAGATCGCCGCGAAGTGGCTGGCCTCCCGGGGCCGCGAGGCCATGGCCGAACTGCTCCCCGGCCACCCCTACCTGCCCGGCTCCGTCGACCAGGACCTGCTGGTCGAGGCCGAGGGGCTGCTGCAGTACTCCCTGCGCGGCCAGGCCGACCTGCGCCGCGCCCTCCGGGACGGCTTCTGGGACCATCTGCAGGCGCAGTTCTAGTCCCGCTCGGTGACGCCGTCCCAGAAGCCGGCGAGCGCGTGGGCCGTGGCGAGCGGGCGGTCGGTGTTGGGGGAGTGCTCGGCACCTTCGACGACCGTCCGCCGTGCGTTCAGCCGGAGCGCCATGTCGTCCAGCAGGGGCAGCGGCCAGGTGTCGTCCTGCGCGCCGGACAGGACATGGAACGGCAGTGGTACGGCGGCCAGTTCGGCGACCCGGTCGGGCTCCGTGCACAACTGGCGACCGGTGGCGAGCAGCTGGGCGGGCTTGGTGCCCATCCAGCGGCGCCGCAGATCGTCCCGGTCGTCCAGCCCGCCGTCGAGCCGGGGCGTCTCGGTCTCCTCGGGCGTCTCCATCGCCTGGATCGCGTCCCACACCTGCGCCATGCCCATCACCGCGAGCGCGTCCCGCAGCAGCTTCACGCGCTGCTGCTGGGACGGGGAGATCTGGGCCGGACCGGAGGCCATCAGGGTGAACGACAGGAAGGGCGTGTGGTCGAGCAGGACCGCCGCACGCGAGATCTGCCCGCCGAGCGAGTGCCCCAGCAGATGCACCGGCTGCCCGAGCGCCTCCGCCTGCGCCAGCACGTCCCGCGCCAACTCCTCCTGCGCGTAAGCGGATTCGTCGCTCTCGGGCCCGTCCGACTCGAACTGCCCGCGCCCGTCCACGGCCACCGTCCGGTACCCGCGCTCCGCGAGCGGCACATGCAGCGGGTTGAAGTCCTCCTTGCTGCCGGTGAACCCCGGCAGCAGCAGCGCGACACCCCTTGGTTCGACCCCGTCGGCCACGGGAGCGTCGACGACGGCGAACGCACCGCGCGCCGTCCGCAGCGAGTACGCACGGGCGCCGGGGGGCGGGAGGAAGGTCGCGGGCCTGCTCATGGGGAGAGGCTACCGGGCGTGCGCGTGCGCCGCGCAGGGTGAGGACGGGAACGCCGACGGCCCGGCCCACTGCTGTGGACCGGGCCGTCTACGGCTCACCGTGCCGGCGTCGCCGCCGTTCTCGGCGCGTCGGCTCAGGCCTCCGTGACCGGCTCCGCTGCCTTGCGGGTACGGCGGCGCGGCCTGGCCTCCGGCTCCTCGGTGGCCTGCGCCGGAATCTCCGGAGCGACCCCCTCGGCGACGGCCTTGCGGGTCCGCCGCGGCCTCGGAGCCTTGACCGCAGCCTCCTCGACCCCGTCGACCGTGTCCACGGCGGCGGCAGCGGTCTTACGGGTGCGGCGCGGCTTGGCCTCCGTGGCCTCGGCCGTGTCCACCGTCGTCTCGGCGGCGGCTGCGGTCTTCCGCGTGCGGCGGGGCTTCGCCACGGCCTCGGTCTCCGCCGCGGTGGCTTCCGGAGCGGTGGCGGCCGTCTTGCGGGTGCGGCGCGGCTTGGCCTCCGTGGCCTCGGCCTCGACTGCCGGCTCCGCGGCCTTGCGGGTGCGGCGGCGCGGTGCGGCCTCGGTGCCTTCGGCGGTGTCGACCACGGCCTCGGCGGCTGCGGCCGTCTTGCGGGTGCGGCGGGGCTTGGTCGCCGGGGCGGCTTCCTCGGTGGC